>CAJUIP010000001.1:0-49713 GCA_910586315.1 uncultured Lachnospiraceae bacterium
GAATATGAAAAAGCAGAAAGTGCATTATATGCAAATGCTTAGACGCAGATGCTGGTGTTGCAATAGGGGCAAGTTAAAGGAATCCAGAAAAATCAAGGGATTGCATTAACTTGGCCTCTTGTTTTGGCTGGGCTTGGAGAAGGCTAGGAGGGATCTGCTTGGAAGCGGGGGAATTAGTAAGAGAATGAACGGAGCCATGAGCGAGTGCTTGTGGCTTTGTTCATTTTGGGGTATAATAGCATTAAATGCCAAAAAAGAAAAGTTTTTTGACCTTTTTAGCAATAATTACAATATTTATTTAAAAGGTGAATGAGCAATATGAAAACAAGACCAATCTTGACACCGGAAAAACCGAAGGATACATCCCGTATATTTGATACAACAGAGCCTTTATTGCGACTTAGAGACATGGGGGATGATGAATTTGAGCGTGTAGTTGGTGAATGGGCGTATGCTTGTCTAAAAAATTCAGAAAAGTATAGTAATGTGGCTTTAATGGGAGGTTCAGGGGATTCAGGGAGAGATTTGGTTGCCTACATAGATTCAGATATGAATAAATTTGATATTTATCAGTGCAAGCAGTATGATAAACCGCTCTCACCAGCGGCTTACATGGTTGAATTTGGGAAATTATGTTATTATACATTCATAGGGGAATATAATGTACCACAAAAATACTATATAGTAGCAAGTAATGGAATCGGAAAATCTTTAAGAAGTTTAATAGAGAATCCTTTGGAAATAAATACAAAATTGATTGAGGAATGGGATGATAAATGCGGAAAGAAAAGACAAATTATTTCAGAGGGCATAAAATTAACGGATGAATTGAAAAAATATATTGAGGAATTTGACTTTTCAATTGTTTCAGATGTATCTCCTATTACATTGATAGAGGATTTTAGCAGTTCAGTATGGTATAAATATCATTTTGGTGGAGGTTTAAAAAGACGTCCGAAATATGAAAGACCACCAGAAAAATTGCAACCAGATGAAAAAAGATTACCATACGTCATACAACTATTGCAGGTGTATTCAAAGGAAGGAAATCAGCAATATAAAACTCAGGATGAATTAAAACATGAGCAAAAATTCTATAAACATTTTTTGCGACAAAGAGAAGGATATTTTTCAGCACAATCATTAAAAAGATTTGTAAGAGATGAGCTGGTTGATGAAGAGAGCTATGAAGAATTGAAAGACCAAGTAGAGTATGGAGTAATGGATATATACGAGCGTGAATATGATAGCGAATTACAACGGGTGAAAAGTACTACACAGCAAGCGAATACATTATCCATTAGTAATGATGAAATCAAAAATGTCACTGTACAAGATAAAACGGGCATGTGTCATGAACTTGTAAATGAAAACAGATTAATATGGAGTGATATAAGTGAGAATATATAATACTAATTCAGAAATAGGATGCAGAATACTACTATTACTTGGAATTGTAAAAGAAGCTTATTCAGCAGAAAGACTGGGATATTATGATTATTTTTCTTTACATCTTAATGATTTAAAAGATGGGTATGAAGGACTTCATCCATCTAATCCTAATCATTCATCGGAAATTATTATAAAAAGAAAAACAATCAAAAATGCGATAACATATTTAATTAGTAAAGGGTTGCTTACAGTTGTTTATAGCGCTTCTGGATTCAAATACAAAAATACAGATTTGGCAGACCATCTGATAGAATTGTTGGATAATACATATTCATTGAAGTATAAAAAATGTGTTATAGAAGTAGATAGTTTTTTTCGAAATATGAAAGATGATGATATAACGAAATATGTGACAAACAATATCGGAAAATGGGTTGGACAATTTGAAGATGAAGGGAATTGAAATGCATAGCAGATTAATATTAAAGAAATTAGTATTGACAGGAAATGGAAAACGGAATGCTGTTATTAATTTTCATGAAGGATTAAATGTTATTGCAGGAGCCTCTGATACTGGGAAGTCATTTGCATTTGAGTGCATAAATTTTATTTTGGGATCAAGTGAGGTTCCATCATGTCCGCCAGAAGCTAAAGGCTATCAGACTGTATATATGGAAATAAAGGATTCATGTCAACAAGAAATTTTTACATTAAAGCGGGATTTATCAAAAGATGATAACAAATCAATTTTTATTTGTTATTCAGAATATAAAGATATTGGACAAAGCACTTTTGAAAAACTATCAGCAATACATAAAGCGAAGAAAAGTCTGTCTAAAAAGCTGTTGGATATGTGTGATTGTCCATATGAAACAGTGATTGGCAACAAAACAAAAGGAACTTCACAGAGCTTTACATTTAGATCATTTATTCCAATGATAATGATGGGGGAATTGCGGGTAACAGAAAAGCATTCGGCTATTTATAGAATGAATCCGAAAGGGAGTAATTTTGCTACGGCAGAATTGACATCATTTCAGACGGTTATTTCTGGCAATGATTATGAAAAGATAGATAAAAAAGACAATCCTGAAATTGTAAAAGCAAAACTTAGGGGACAGATTGAAGAACTAAGCCATATGATAGATGAGTTGAGGATTGAAAATGCAAATTTGGAGGCTAAAAATGAAATAAAAGATGGATCGTATCTTACGAAAAAAATAAAGGAAATTAATGAATTTATTGATAGTAAAAATGAAGAAGTAAAAAAATACGAAATTGAATTCGAGCAACTTCAAATGGAAAGTGATGATATCAAAAGAAAGATTTATAGATTGAATGATAATATAGATAAATTTCATTTATTAAAGAAGAATTATTTATCTGATTTAGAAAGATTAGAATTTATTTTTGACGCACATGATCTAACACAACAATTGGTGGATGTTGAATGTCCAATATGCCATTCCCATATGCAGGTAGAAGAAGCTGAAAGTTCAAATGACTATTTTATTGCGCTTTCCAGTGAAAGGACTAAGATTGAAATTCAGCTTTCGGAGTTAGATGATACGATATCAGATATGCAAAGTGAAGTGGAGGAAGAGGAACAGATTCTTAAAGACATAGAGATAAAAAGCGAGTCGATATCGCAGGAGTTAAATACTATATTATTGCCGGTTATTTCAGAGAAATTTGCAGAGGTTCAAGCATTACTTGAAATTCAGGAGCAGGTAAATCTTATTCTGAGGAATAATGAAAAGGTAAAAAAATATAATGATAGAATATCTGATTTGACAAATAAGATGGATAATACAAAAACAGATAAAGGAAATAAAATTGAGCCTGTTGCAGAATCATATTTGAGTGGTCTGTGCAATGAGATTTATGTTTTATTGAGAGAATGTAATTTTATTGAGAAAGAAGCAGAAGTGAAGTTTAATAATACTACCCATGATTTAGAAATAGATAATAAGGCGAAGGCTTCATTTGGAAAAGGAGCCAGAGCAATTATTAATTCGGCTTTTTTATTGGGGATAATGAATTATTGCTTAAATCGTGACTTATGCCACCCAGGAGTCGTTGTTTTAGATTCACCATTGACGACATACAAAGAAAAAGATAAGAAAAATGGAGAGAATGACGAGAGTGTAGGAGAAGGCACGAAAGAAAAATTTTATACAATGCTTGCAAGTGAAGAAACTTCAAAGCAGATAATAATATTTGATAATGAAGAGCCTAATGAGGAAGTGAAGGGAAAGATAAGTTATTTACATTTTTCAGGGGAGGCAAGTATTGGAAGAAAAGGATTTATACCTGAATAGAGTGCTAAAAATATTATTATGATAATAAGAAGGGGTTTCCAAAATACTGGGGACTCTTTTTTCTGTTTTTTTAAAATATGAAGAGTCATCTATTTATATCTAAAGATAATTCAGAAAAAATTCATAATATTACGGTAGAAGAAGGTCATTTTAGTAGTTATTCATTCCTGGTGATGAGAACGAATTTGGAGGTAAGACAATTATATATTCTTTCTATGTTCCATATAACCAAGTAATCCCTGTGCCTCCTATGGCACAGGGATTTTTGCAGTGCTGAAAGTGAGGTGAGAAATATATGATGATGGAATCTACTGGTTTAAAAAGCGAATATTCGATTTTTAAACGACACAAGGAACCTTTTAATGGTTCGGAAAAAGGTTCTTCAAAAGGGGATGATAAAGGCTCCTGAAAAGAACCTTTTAAAGACTGGATTTCGGACATTATGCGTTGGTAAACTGTGTTTAGGCATGTTTGTGTATGAGGAGGTGGCAGCGTGATGAACATTGACCTGGACAATCTGAATGAAGAAATGGTTTACGAAGCCTTTGGGGTTGATGGGAATGAAGGAGAGGCCCTGAATGACATCTATTTGGAACTTTTTGAGCTCATCGGACGTGATGGTATGCTCAAACTGTTTAAATACTTCCGTGGCGATAAAATTGACTGCCCCATGCGGCTCTATCGCCCGGAGTTCGTGGCAGACCTGGCAAAGCAGACAACAGACAGGCGTGAGCGTGCCAAGATTGCCAGAGCTGCCGGATATACTGTCAAATTTATTGAGACGATGCTGCGCAAGCGAAGGAATGAAGATGAGGTTGAATAATGTGGCGTGAAGGTACGCAAGCCTCATCTTATTCCATGCGCTTCAGCTTTCGTACCCGGATAGACTTTTTAACAGCATTGGCGGCTTCCAGCATAACGTACACCTCATCGGGGTCACAGTCGGAAAAGACCTTCTGTACGTCGCCCAGCAGATGGGGCTTAGAATCATGTACGCTGTCGGATAGTAGCCTGTCTACGCTGGTATGCAGGGCATTGGCAATCTTTACAAGCGCCGGCAGGCTGATTTTGGTTGAAGCGACCTCTGTGTGGGAAATGTGCTGGCTGGTCAGTCCAACCATTTCAGCTAACTGTTCCTGTGACAGCCCCGCGGCTAACCGGGCTGCACGGATTCTTTGTCCCAGTAATTTATAATCCATATCTGTATCTCCTCGTCTAAAATTCTGATATTTGTATTGTATAGGCGAATGAGCTATGGTAGAATGGACTGCATAAGCGAATGAGTTATTATAGGCGCAACGCCTAAGTTAAAATGGAGGATGAAAATAATGTATTGTCATAAATGCGGAGCGCAAATAAAAGAAGGATCAATATTTTGCCACAAATGTGGCGCAAAAGTAGCGAATGAAGATATTCAACCGCAAGACCTAAAAGCTACTACAGTAAGAACCAAACAGGAAGAAGAGAGTGTTGGAAAACCGGTACACGAATCATATGCTGCATCTGTTCAGGTAGCTATGCCAACAGAAGGGAATGTTGATTATGGAACTGATTTCAAAGGATTTGTAGACAATCATGTTCAACAGACAACAAAATTTCAATCAGCAGGGGAACTGCTTGATAGCCGTGTATCGCAAAAATTCATGTGGATATGCTTTGTGATTCCGGCAATTGTAGGTTTTCTGGCAGGCGGACCTTTATTAGCGTTGCTGATCGGGCTTTTCTTTGGATACCCGGCAGCGCTCCTGACAGATTTTATGAAAGGTTCCCGGGCCAGAGGATCTATAAAGAAAATCAGCGGCAAAATTGATTCAGATGAGCTGATTCAGTTCTTAAATGGACATTTGAGTTACTTGTCCCCCTATTTCCATGAATGGAGCCACATAAATTATAGCGGGGCCGGGGTGCAGGGTGCGGTGACTGCACATACACTGAATTCAATCACAGCTTCGGCAGCTAAAGTTGGTACTGGATTTGGGCAGAAGCAAAGGTGCTTTGTTGTGATTTGGATAGAGCCTGATGGAGAAGTTCCCGATTCTAATGGGATGAAATATTATTTTAGCACAGCTATGAAATTCCCCTGGCCGTCAAAGTATATCTGTATGGTTAAAACTACCCCCATACTGCAGGCGACTATGGAATATTATTTGAAATACAGCGGCATAGAAGGAGGTAATGGAAATGTTTTGTCCTAAGTGTGGTGAAAAGGTACTGGATGGTGCAGAGTTCTGCCAGAAATGCGGCGCGAAATTGATCAAGGATGCCTCTGTGCAGTCAGCAACATCAAATCCGGCAAGCTTAGTACAGCCGATAGGCAAGACACCAGCGGCTGTCCAGAAGAAAAAGAAATCTAAGAAAGTATTCATTATATTGGCTATCGTATTTGCCTTTATTGTAATACTGATTGCGGCAAATTTTGGGGATATAGAAGAGAGAGGCGAGCAGGCAGAAAGGGATAAGGAATATATAAATTCACGGCAGGATTCTACAAATGTAAAGCTCTCTGAAACTTACACGAATGAAGAAGAAGGAATATCCTTCCATTACCCAAGCGCATGGGTTCCTGTTAATGCAGATCGGTATGGCGAGTGGTTTAATGATTCACAAATACCTCTGGTTGTTTTGGCAAATGAAAATGAAGATATACCTGAGAACAACACTTACGTTTTAGTATCAAAATTTGAAGCGTCCCAAGAAGATGTTGAGTATCTGTTTGGCGATGATGAAGAATTTGCGGAAAGCTTTAAAAATGACGCTGGAACCACATCCGGTGATGATATAGAAATTAGTGAGACATCGGTGGTTGAATTGGACAAAGTACCGGCAAGAATGTTAATGGCGGCTTCAGGGGATACTGGATTTCAAGTATATTTCTATTCTGCTAATTCTAATATATATAGGGTGGAATTTTGCTGGGCTGGAGAAACCTCTGGTAACAACCAAAGGTTTTTTGATGCCATAATAGACAGCTACAAGATTACTACTTCCGATGCCAGCGAAATTGATTCGTCCAATGCAAAGCAAGCGGCTGACAATACCGCTGATAAACTGCTCTATAAAGGTATTCCGGTTGATACAATTATGGAGATGAAAGCGGAAGACGTAATTGCCGCTTTCGGCGAACCGGATGAGTACAGCACTGAATATTTTGTCCAGATTCCAAGCAAAGATGGCGAATCCCTTGTTGCTATGGCTAGTTTTGACGATGCAGGATATGTTTCCTATTTTGCTGGCGGTCCGGAAAATTATGAGATAAACGGACAGAATCTTAATCATGATTACGATAAACTGGTGGAAATCTTTGGCCGGGAACCGGATTCTCAGGAAACGTATGACCTGCTGGAAGCAAGGTGGTTTTATGATGGCTACAGCATCCTGCTTGGCCTGGACAGTGACGGTCTGCCCGGCAAGGCAGAGATTTGGAAGGAAAATTCACTAGATGATGAATATAATCAGCCAGAACTGGATTCAGCATTGATAGGAAGATGGAGATCTTATGATGGAAAGGCGCTTACCTTGGGAGATGACGGAACCGTATCTGAAGTTTTCAGCTTCTGGAACAGCCTCAACCGTAAACCGGACAGTGTGACCTGGGAAGCATCCAATGGCCGTCTGATTCTTACCGCCAGGCGTAATAGTGAGTACACATACGCAATCGGGGAAGGCAAAAGATATATCAATCACGAAGAAGTGGAAACGGATGAACTTAGCTTGGGCAGATCAAGTGTTCCTGAAGCCAGTGCGTATGGCGATTATTACCGGGAAAAAACGAGCAGTACGGATTTAAGCGGCATATGGATACATGACGGCTCGACAGGACTCAGCGGAGATTTTGAGTTTTATGCCGATGGAACGGGCATGATAGGAAGTAATGCCTTGACGTGGTATGCGGACGAAACAACTCTGAACTATACGACAAATGAAAAGGCAGCTTTTGATTATACAGTAACCGGAGACGTTCTGACAATTTTCTTCTCAGATGGAAGTGAGGTTTATACCAGGGTGGGAAATTGAAATCCTTCCTAATCCTGCTGAATATGGGAAAATGCAGAACTGGATATTATTATGGGAGATTGATAAATGAATAGGACAAAATGTCCAAGAATTGAAAAGAAAGACAGAACCCTGTATGTGACAGGGGATGCACAGGATTGGACATATCAGTACACATGGGAAGACTTAGAGGAATCTTTCAATGATTCTTCCACCGATGTCCATGCGATGAGGAATATTGTATTTAAGAAAGTCCGTACATACTTTAAAGACCATCCCGAAGAAGCGCTGTGTGGCGGCAGATTCAAAGAAAGATGGACAGCGGAAGAAGTAGAGAGACTATGCGAAAACAGCATATGTTGTTAGCAAAGGCAGTGACAGGTGCATTAGTTTTATGAAGGGCAGCATTTAGGAATGGCATCTAGGGATGTGTACTGTTGCTGTTGGAAATGAATTTCATTAAGATATTATCACAGAGGGACAGGGGCTTTCGGGCTCCTGTTCTTTTTGGGGTTTTGAAACGGAGGCTGAATGGGTGGCAAAAAGAACATATTACAAGGATAGGTATAACAGTAACAAAATATGGGAAGTTGTGAAACTGAACGGTGGCTATTATCTTCGTCAGTACATATGCGGCAGTCAGATTGGAAAGGGCCTGCGGACTACAAAAAAATTTATCCAGAGTTTAGGCATCCTAGATTTTGAGGTAATTACCGATTTTCAAGACAGTCAGGTGAATGACGAAAGGAGCCAAAGGGATGTTCATAAAAGATATTGACTGCACAAAGGATACTCCCATCATCTTAGGCTGTGCAGACAAGCCGATATATGGGAAAGGCATCAGAATCACGCCCCGGATAGATGGCAGGAAAGACAGCGAACATTTCCGGAAAGCATACCTGCCGGAATTACTTCCGCTGGAGGAATATGACCTGATCGTAGCCCTTTTGTCCGGCGGTAAGGATTCCGTAGCCTGCTATTATAAACTGCTGGAGCTTGGCGTGCCAAAAACAAAGATTGAGTTCTGGCACCATGATATTGACGGCGGGCATCCCTCAAGGCGCATGGACTGGCGGTGTACGCAGAATTATGTCAGGGCGCTGGCAGAAGCGGAAAATGTGGATCTGCGTGTCTCCTACCGTGTGAACGGCTTTTTCGGGGAATTATACAGGATCGGGGCATCGGAGCCTATAGAATGGATTGAGCCTGATACACAGGAAGTGAAGCAGTGCAGACTCTCCCCAAACTACATTAAATGCCAGAAGATGAAGGAACAGGCAACGGAAGAAATGGAATCCCTGTTAAAAACATACGGATACAGAATGAGATTTCCCGCAAAGACCGGGGATTTGAGCCGCAGATGGTGCAGCGCATATTTAAAGATCATGGTTGCTGATTCTGTAATAGCGAATCTGGATACCTTGGGGGAACTGGAACGGCTGGGAGGGAAATGTCGGAAGTTTCCGGGCAAGGGCAGCATTGGAAATGGAAGGTGGTGCAGTGCACAGCTAAAAAGGGAAGTAGCAGATTCCGTTATAAGGAATATTGACAAGATGGAAGAAATTGGAGGAAAAAGGCATAAATTTCCGGTAAAGGGTGGCACACATCAAGGGCGCTGGTGTTCCGGCAGTTTAAAAGCGGCGGTACAGGATAGTGTGACAAGCAATTTAGAAAAGACCAGAACAAACAAAAAAATCCTGATTGTTTCAGGCGAACGGCGTGGGGAATCTGCTGGGCGGTCAAGATACAATGAGATGGAGATACACCGCACCAATGCTGAGAAACGCTCCCACAGGCTTGTGCATCAGTGGAGGGCGGTGATTGACTATTCCGAGAAAGACGTCTGGGAAGTATTGAAACGTCATAAGGTAAATCCCCATCCCTGTTACCGTATCGGATGGAACCGGTGCAGCTGCGCTATGTGCATCTTTTCTACACCGTCACTGTTTGCCGGGATCAGGGAGATATACCCGGAGGAATATGCGTCATTAAGGCAGGATGAAGAGATACTCGGATTTACCCTTGATAATAAAAAGTGCCTGGATGATTTTGTAGGGGATGCAGGATCATGTGTATATTGGGAAGATAAAGCGGCAGTCCGTTCCATACAGACTGGCGTTTTTTCAGTTGGGGATATTTATGTGAAGGAATGGAAATACCCGGCAGGGGCATTCCATGGCGCAGAGGGTGGGCCGTGCTGAGTATGGTACTGTCAGGCAGGATATATTACGACCAATGCCTTCACTGCTATTCTGCCGTATATGAAGGGAATACAGCAATATATTCTATCAATAGCGCCTGAGACATCAGCGTTATCAGACCATGAATGGATGACAGAAAGGAGGGCTACATTGGGGAAACTCAAATTATTTGAAAATATTTTAAAGGCTGCTTCGGCGTTAATCGCTTCCGCCATGTCCATCATCAAATTTATTGGCATCATCGGAAAGATAAAACCGGCGGCTTTGTAGGCTTGCCACAAACCAAAAAGACAGCATACGGCAGGGCGTCCCATGTTGGGGAGCCTTGTTTTGTATGTTCCAAAATATGAGGAGGTGATCAGAACCATGCGGACAAAGCTGATGAAAATGGAATATTTCGACCTAAAGGCGGAGACACGCCTGGAAACCTATGCGGATACGGTAGTGATTGAGAAAGAAGGAAATGCTTCCTTTATCACGGCAGTCCGGTTCGGAGGGTATCCTGAGAGCGTCAAGGGCATGAGTGACGCCATATATGGGGGCGGTTCCGTGACGGTGGAAATCGACGGTAAACCTGTTATCTTATGCAGCCGTATGAAACAGTACCGCAAGGAATTATCCCATGACGGTATTTACGCAGAAGCTACCCTGATAATCCGTGACGGGGAAGTGAATGCCGACAATGGAGGGGAAGAAAACAAAAATGCAGATAAGCCGGACATGCCCCGTAAATGTTACCTGTTCTGCGAGCAGGGCGACAGGGACCGGCTGTTTGAGGAATTGGACAAGAAAACCGGCGTCCCGCTGATATCGGAATTCAAGGAGTATGTGTTATCAGAATTACAGGACAGGGAGATATTAAAACCCCTGCAGGTGATTTCCTGCCGAGAAAAGTTTGACGTATGGCTGCTTTCTGTAACGAAGGGTGAGGAGAATGTTATCTCTGTAATGAATGACGGGCTGAAATCCGGCGCTATCGCAATACCTGGCTCTAACGGCGATAAATTTCCTGCTGTCCGTTCCGTGACACAGTATCTGGATGCATTTGGGGTTATGATTGCGGAGCGCATCAAGAACCAGTTCCGGCCGCTGTTTGACCCGGCTGTGGAAGCCTTGTCGCCGGAGATACTGGCAGTGAATGAGAACATTAAAAAGAATGCAGGGTACAGCCTGTATGACGCCCAGCTTGCAGTATGTGAGGCGCACAAACGCTGTTTAGAGCGGGGCAAGGCTACCCTGTGCATCGCGGAATGCGGGGCGGGAAAGACAAAGATCGGGCTGGCCGCGCTTCATTCCTACCAGCAGAGGAAAACTTTCGGAGGACGGCCGGAGAAACATTTCAATATTGTCCTGTGCCCTTCCCATATGACAAAGAAGTGGGTACGGGAAATAGAGGAATCCCTGCCGGATACGTTCGCCGTAGTTATAAACAGCATTACGGAACTACAGAACGCCTACGACGCATATGAAAGGGACAGTAAAACCTGTTACGTGATTATGTCAAAGGAGAAAGCCCGTGACGGCTATATGAAACGTCCCGCCGTCAGATGGAATGAGCGGAGGAAGGCATTTCTCTGCCCTGACTGCGGCCGGACAATAGAGATGGAGCTGACTGACGATGGTTCAAAATACAGGGTTCCGGCAGATGCGTTATTCTTTAAGCGGGAAAATAAGCAGAACCACAAGTGCGAGCATTGCGGCTCCCTGTTATGGACAGCACTCCGCCCAGAACAGCAGACAGAATGGGTGAAAGTCTCAAACTTCGGTTTCGTCCACCGCAGGCAGGCTGCCCAGTACCTGAAAGGATTGAAGAAGAAGCCGACATTGTATGGTGCGGTGCAGGCGGTTGCGGATGATCCGGATGGATGCTTTCCCAATACGGGCGCATACAGGCGGTTCCCCCTGTCAACTTATATCAAGCGCCATATGCACGGAAAAATAGACGGGCTGATTGTTGACGAACTACACAATTACAACAATAATTCCGGTCAGGGCGATGCTATGGGGGAATTATTTCAGGCGGCAAAGAAAGTAGTTGGAATGACGGCAACGCTTATCAATGGCTACAGCTCCGGCATCTTCCATCTGCTGTACCGTATTTCCCCAGACCTGATGTTGAAGGACGGCAAGTGTTACGATAAGCCCACCGAGTTCAATTCGGAATACGGCGTGACCGAGAGCATCTACGAAGTGGCGGCCCCGGACTACAATTCCAACCGCCGCACATCGAAAAGGAAACTCAGGGAGCGGCAGCTTCCAGGAGTGTCCCCACTGGTGTATTCCCGGTTCCTCATGGATTCAGCGGCATTTTTAAGCTTGAATGATATGGGGAAAGACCTGCCTGAATATGAGGAGATTCCCATACAGTTACAGATGAATGAGGACGTGGCACGGGAATACCGCCGTCTGGAGGCTGGATTCAAAAATATCCTGCGTTCCCAGAAGGATATTTCAAAGAAAGTGATGTCCGCTTATTTAGGGCTGCTGACGGTCTATCCTGACCAGCCTTATGGACAGAAACCGATCCTGCATCCGGTCACCGGCGATGAACTGATTGTGCCGAAAGATACATCCAGCTTTCAGGAACTGCATGAAAAAGATTATTCCGTGCTGGAAGTGGTACAGAAAAAAGTTGAGGAAGGCGGGCGTGTCCTTATCTACACCAGCTGGATCAGGACGGATACACAGGAGAAGCTCTCCAATCTCCTTGCGGAAAACGGGTACAGGGTGGGAATCCTGACTGTCGCCGTCCCGCCGAACAAGAGGGAGGAATGGGTGGAAAACCAGGTAAGGGACGGGATTCAGGTATTGATTACCAATCCGAGCCTTGTGGAAACCGGCCTTGATTTAAACGATTTTACCACGATCTATTACTACAACATTTCCTACAACCTGTTTACCCTGCGGCAGTCCTCCAGACGGTCGTGGCGCATCAACCAGAAAGCCCCGCGGGTGGAGGTTTACTTCTCTTATTACGAGGGAACCATGCAGAACCGTGCGGTCAGGCTGATGGCATCCAAACTGGCTGTTGCAGGCATTATCGAGGGTAATTTTACGGATGAAGGGCTTGCGGCAATGTCTGACTGTGCGGATATGACAACAGCTTTGGCCCGTGAACTGACACAGGGCATAAAAGATGAAGTGGAGGACTTGGGAGCCGTATTTAAGAAGATGGCAATCCTGAAACCTGTCCAGCCACGGGCTGTGCTTGAAATCACGGATGAAAAGACAGATATGGGGGCTGCTGCGGAAGATACTGCGGATGTAAATGATGGCTTTGATGATAATACTGTCATCCATGTAGATATGACAGTATATCAGGGATATTACAATATCACAGACGACACATCGGAAATGACCATATACAGTACAAATGCGCCGGTTCCAACGGTTGCCCTGCTTTCCTTTGTAAACAGTACCAGACCGGGAAGGGCGGAATGGAATGGAATTGTAAAGGGAACAGACAGTCTGCTGTATGATTTCGCTATGGAATCAATGGCGGCCTGAATGGAACGGCATGTTGCTATATGGGAGATATTCTTAAATAGCAGGAACATAACCGTATATCTGTCCGATTCTATGATCTGCAAGGGAGCATACAAAAAACATATCAAAACAGCGCTCAGGGAACTTCTCCCGGAGCGCTGTCATTATAAAAAATAAGAAAAGGAGCAAATGAATATGGAAAACATGGAAAACAACAACTTATTTGACCTGGGGAGCGCACCTGTAGCCGAGGATTTTGACCCGTTTGCAATGGATGAGGAATTACTTGAGGAGGGAGCTGCTGTTAAAAATGATGCTGGGGAAAGTGCTTCTGCCCAGCAGCCGGAAGCGGACAGCACGGCCTCCAAACAGGCAGGGAAGGAATCCAAGGAATCAGCGGCAAAGGCTCCTGTTCCGGAGACTGGAAATGCGCCGAAATCCAAACCTGCGAAAGCAGAGCCGAACCTGGAGGAAAAGCCGCCTGTATTCGCCTATGCGGGTGCAACGGAGACGATCAGCGACACTTCCATGACCTTTGATGAACTGCGTATTGAGAAAGCTGGTGATTTCCCGGAACTGGATGACGGCAAGCGGGTGTCATGGACGGTGGAGTACGGCAAGATCACCAAAAGCGTTGCCGACCCGAAGGGAACCAGTATCGGCAAAATGAAATCGGACATTGAAGCATCCAAGGAGTTCCTTGACAGCTTGAAGAAAGCGAAGGACAAGAATCCGGTCTGCAAGGTAAAACCACGCGTTACCGCCCAGAGCAAAGGCACGGCGGCAGAATATAAAGGCGTATTTGTTACGCTGGAAGAGGCTGAGGAAGCAGGGAAAGTGATTTCCATCGTACCGTCCCGTGACGGCAGGGTGTATGAGATCCGGGATACGGAGATGGGGAGGTTTGTCACAACGGCGGCCGGATGCGATATGCTTTCCGAGATCCGGGCAGGGTTTACTCCTGCCCTGCCCCGTATCCCGCTGAAGCTGACGATGCAGGTATTTGCTTTCTTCCGCCATTATATCAGCAATGATTCTGAGAGCGAAGCGCTGCTCAATATCTACTGGGATAAGGAAAAGCAGGAATTTATAGCCGATGCGCCGGAGCAGATTGTGACGGAAGTTTCCGTGGAGGGCCGGATCAGCGAGAAATATATGTGCGACCGCTATATCCATTACATGGATATCCATTCCCATAACCGGATGGACGCATTCTTTTCTACGATTGACGACCATGACGAGAGGGCGACCAGGCTGTACACGGTGGTCGGAAGGATGGACAGCCCGGTGCCGGAAATCAGGACACGGATTTCCAATGGGGGAAAGTTCCTGGATATCGCCCCTGCGGAAGTCTTTGAACTGATGGAGGAGCCGTATCCGGACGAGTGGGAGGAGCATGTGGAGGTGAAAAAACACCATAAAAAAATGATCCATAAAGCGGCTTCCAAATGTGGGAAGCTGGGGAAAAAGCTCAGGAAGAAGGTGGGTATCTTATGAAGTTCGCTCTTGAGAGGCCTGTGAAAATCGTCATGCTTGGGGCAGGCGGGACGGGAGGGCATATTGCGCCGCATTTGTACAGGCTGCTCCATGCCCTTGACCGGCCTGTGAAAGTAATCATTGCTGACGGCGATCTTGTTGAGGAGAAAAACCTTGTCCGGCAGAACTTCATAGCCGCCGACCTTGGGAAGAATAAGGCGCAGGTACTGGCGGAACGCTATGCCTCCGCTTTTGGCATGGAAGCGCAGTATATTCCGGAATTTGTTGAAAGTGAGGAAATGCTTTCAGAACTGGTAAAGCCGGAGAGCCGCCCTGTGTGGATGGATTCCGAAAAATATCCGCAGGAGCTGCCTATCCTGATCGGCGCTGTGGATAACAACAGGAGCCGCCAGCTCTGCCATCAGGTGTTCCGGAAATCGGAGGAACTGGTCTATATTGACAGCGGCAACGGGGAATACACCGGGCAGGTGGTATGCGGGATACGCCGCGGGAGAAAGACATCCTATAAGCCCGTCGGGGAGGTTTATCCCGATGTGCTGGACAGGACCGATAAATTCCCCACGGAATTGTCATGTGCGGAAGCAGCTGTGTCCGCTCCCCAGAGCATTACGGCAAATATCATGGCGGCCGCGGCTGTTGTGGCGTACATCTACAATATCCTTGTCCTGGGAAGCATCGAGGTAAAGAACGTCACATTTTCCACAAGGACGGTGAACCTGAAGCCTGTTCTGTCAGAGAAAAGAAAGGGATCGGAGAATCGAAAAAGAAAGGAGGCATAAAAGATGTCAATGCAATCACAGAAAAAGAACATGAAAACCATACACGGCCTCGTATCGCAAAATCTGGGATACATTTTCGGTGAGCGGGAAAGCGGGCCGAATGGCGCAAAAAAACAGTTCCATACAAAGTCGGCAGCATTCTTACGTGCCCTTGGAAAGGATTTAGGCTTTCGGGAATGTAAAGTGATGAATAACTATGGCGGCATTGCCGTATCCGGGGAGGTTACGCTTATGGGCATGTGGAGCGAAGGGAATGGGCTGTATGTTCAGCTGTCCCAGTCCTCTATGGGCTGGCAGTCCTTTTTATACCGGCAGATTTCCCATATGAAAGATTACACCGGAGGGAGAAACCAGTGGCTTCCGGCAGATATGTTCGCTTCCGGGAAATATGCGGAGCTAGTGGACACACTGCTGGCATTGCGGAAACCGTCAAAGGAGGAGGCAGGGTATGCAGCATGATGAAGAAAACGGCGGGCAGCATTACGCCCTTGTAAAACTGGAAGAATCCGCCCGTGCCATCAGGCAGGCCGTCAATGAATTTCCGGTACTGCGCAGACGGGTGGAGAAATATAGGGAAAACAGGGCAAAGGCCCGTGAAGCATACAATGACCTGAAACAGCAGCAGGTCAGGGCTCTGTCAGCCCTGCGCTATGCGGCACTGTCTTTGCTTGAGATGGAGCTGCCGCAGATGGCGGACTATTCCGTAAAATTGAGCGAGTCCGTAAAGGCGTTTAATCTTATGACGCCGGATTATACAAGGCTGTGTGAGTTTCTGTCCGATTATCTCGAAAAACTGCCCCTTGCAGGAAATACCGAAGCAAAGACCACTAGCGCTGCTGTCATTGGTCATCTGATGGCAGGCGTCAAGATGGGCTATTATCCTACGGATCTGGAACATATCAGGTATCTGGCCCATGGCATTGAATTTCCAGAGGAGATTACAGCAAACCTGCTTGACCCGTGTTGTGGCTGCGGGATGGCGCTGCATACGCTGGCGGAGAGGAAGAATTGTAAAACCTACGGAGTGGAGCTTGACAGGCACAGGGCGGAGGAGTCTCTGGCACGGCTGGATCGTGTCGGTTTTGGTTCTTATTTCCGTTCCCGGATCAGTAATGAAGCGTTCCATCTTATGCTGCTGAATCCGCCGTATCTGTCAGTAATGACAGAGGGAGGGGCAAATACCCGGAATGAGAAAAGATTTCTAGTTGATTCCCTCTCCCATCTGCTTTACGACGGGTTATTAATCTACATTATCCCTTATTATCGACTGACACCTGACATATGCCGCATTTTGTGTGATAATTTTGAGGATTTGACGGTATGGAAGTTTACGGGCGGCGAGTTCCAGAGATTCAAGCAGGCGGCTGTCCTGGGTATCCGCAGGAAACGGCAGGATGGTTCTGAGAAGGCTGCAGGGCTTGCATCCCTGGCATTCCAGCCCGAACAGTTGCCGGAACTTACGGAACTGCCGGAGAACCGTTACACCCTTCCCGATGTGGCAAAGAAAGTGGAATTGTTCAAGGGCGCCGAGTTTAATGTGGCGGAGCTGGCGGAACAGATGAAGAAATCAACCAGCTTTTCAAGGATGTTCGAGAAGAACAAACTGGACTGCGGCGAAAAGCGCCCTCTCCTGCCCCTGAATCTTGGGCAGGTCGGCCTGATCGGCGGTTCCGGACTGATTAACGGCCTTGTGGAATGTGATACGCCGCATATTATCAAGGGGCGCATTATAAAAGAAACCAGTGTCAGCAGCGAGGAAAATCTGAACAGCAGGGGCGACCTGACTTCCACAACGGTTCACGAAACACGATCCAACAAGATGATATTTAACCTGCTGACCCCGGAGGGATTTATTTCCCTTTCGGATTATGGAGGAAATGTGGATACAGAAAGTGACGGTGATAACGATAGGGATGCGGTTTTGGGCAAAATATCAACAGCGATAAAATCCAGAGTGCCGTTAGGCAGGGTTGTCATTACAGCCCATGCACAGGATATTTTATCGAGTACGGATATCAATGCCGGCCTTTCCCGCCACCAGTCCGGTGACTGGGGCGAGGTCAGCAAGGCCGACTGGCGCGCGAATGACGGTGCGCTGAAATCTGGAGAACGCATTCTGTCCGCCTATACCGGTAAAGGCGGAAAACATTTCTGGATCATCACCGAGTCCGACCGGTCACATACAACGGTGATGATGCCGGAAGATTATTAAAAAATATGGAGGAAAAGCAATGGTTACGGTGAGTGTAAAACAGCTTGTATCTGCGATTGAGGAGGCGGATGCTTTTAAGTTGCCTGATATGAACAGGGGTACCCGGTATCTTTATGAGAGGATTTACGGGCGGCTGTCAGAAGGCAGGGATGTCCGTCTGTCGGAAGTGGATTTCGGCAGTTTTGAAGCGGACGACATAGATTCCATACGGGAGCTGTATTCAGAGACTTTGGAGGAAAATGTAAGGAAGGCGGATTCGCTGGCGCATATTTTACAGAATATACCGCCACATACTTCCGTTTCCGCATTTGTATAGGGGTATGGATATGGTCATAGACGGGTTTGATGAAATACTGAATACCCTTTACATTGCCAAAAGGCTCTATGATATGGGCAGGTATGAGGTGGCGGAGGCGAACTTCTTTGACATAGTGGATTATGATGTCTATTACGAAAATATGTATGGGCTGATAGAAAATATCTTTGAAAACTGTTACGGCCAGTATTATGAAAAGCATGGCATGGAAATCCATGTGCTGTCAGACCCGGTGATCGTCGATTTCTGCGTACTGGCAGGCAAATATGGAAAAGCCCATAAAATTCCTGATGAGCAGAATCCGTACATCCAGGAGGCAAGACAGGAAATAGGGAGGCGCTTAAATTTCTCATACTGTCTTGACTGGAGGTTCATGGTTCATACGGAACCGAAACGCCCGTTTCACAGCAGGATCGGCGTATTTATCTATCAGGATGATTATGTTGACCTGGGGTGGCTGGCCTACGGGCTGGTTGAAATCTATGAATGGTTTTCGGATGCCTGTATGCAGCTGAGGGATATTTTACAGAAAAAGAAGGCAGACATTGTGAAGCTTCCGGGAGAGGAGGTGATGGCGGCATGAGTGAAACGGTCATCCGGATCAGCGACGACGGCAGGGTTATGGTGGAACGGGATTCAGGGGGTATTAAAAGTTTCAAACAGATTGCCCCGGATACTCTAGTAAAATGCATTGATAAGAGCATGGTCCGAGGGGCTGTCCGTACCGGGCTGCTTCCAAAAAACTGTGTATCGGTCGGCATATACGATGATGGGAGCAGGGACGCTGTGCTGCTCTATACGGAAGGAAGGGCGGATATCAGTTATTTTGGCACGGAGTATAAAAACTTTCCCCTGCCGTATCTGGTATTCGGGTTTAGGCTGTCGGGGGAAGGGCGCATAAGTGCCTGCAGGCTTGGCGTGGTGGAAAACAGTGACAGGTTAAAACCGGATACAAAAATGTACCATTACCCGCTGTCAAATGTCAGCGGTTTTCATCTCTGCACAGGGAATAATACATTTCCAAAATGCGAAAGCCTGCATACCCTGGCAAGCCTGCCCTACTATATCATGGCGATGCCGAACAATAATGACCACTTTAACCATTCCCTGAATAAGCCGGGGCTGGAAATGCGGGATCTGCTGGAACTGTTAAAGGACAAGGAACCGGCATTTTATTACAGTGACGTGCTGTTACCAAGCGGGAGGGTTTTGAATGAGTTCATTGAAGGAAGGAGCGGTTGATACAGATATGTTTACAGCAAAAGCAATGATACACAGCCTGAAGGCACAGGATGAGGCAGTGATACTGCACGAGAAAGGCAGCAACGATGTTATCGCCGAGTATAAAGGGAAACGCTGCACGGCGATATACAATCCGTTTGTCGGATTATTCTACGTTGACGATATTTATGGCATACTGCCGGATCAGCACAGATGCCCTGTATGCGGGGAATATGTAGCTTAACCAGTAGAAATTTTGTAACTACTCAGCACAGGATAGCGCATTTACTGCGCTATCCGTACGAAAACGTAGAGACTGCGAGAGCAATCCCCATTGGCGAAGCCAATTTTCATGGGATTGCGGCGTATCTGCGAGGGTACTGAGCGGATACGAAATTTTAACCAAAGGAAGGAGATTAAAAAGCATGAATTATGAGGAAATCATCAGACGGTTGCGCGAGCCGTTCAATGGCAGGGAGATTGAGTGGAAGATCCAGGTTACTTCACAGGATAAGCAGAGGGGCATGGCTGTGGCTTATATGGATGCCCGTGCTGTCCAGAAAAGACTGGATGAAACAGTCGGGCCGTTCAACTGGAAAAACGTATACTCCCTGTGGCATGACAATTCCCAGATTTGCGGCATCAGTATCTTTTACGATGAACGGAAGGAGTGGGTGACAAAATTTGACGGTGCGGAGAACAGCGATTTTGAGCCGATCAAGGGCGGACTGTCGGATTCCTTCAAGCGTGCCGCAAGCGTCTGGGGCATCGGGCGTTATCTGTATGAAATGGAAGGGATATGGGTGGAGATTGAAGCCCGCGGGAAATCCTTTTTGATCAAACAGAATGAATATGTCAGGCTGGAGAGGGAATACAATGCCATGCTGAACCGGATATTCGGAGCAAGGCAGGCCCAGCAGGGAAATCCTTCCGGGCAGGCACCGGCGGCGAATACCAGACAGACACAGGCAGCATCTGTATCAAATGCAAGGCAGGCGCAGACAGCATCCGCAGCAAATGCCAGACAGACGCAGGCAACGCCAGCGGCAAACAGCAGACAGGCACAGGCTGCGCAGGCAACGAATACAGTAGCGAATGCAGGACAGGCTGCGGCATCCCCGGCTTATGATTATCAAGTCCGTTCTATCAGGCCGTCAGGGAAATCTAGCCAGTTTTTGGAGATGGTTGACCGGAGAGGCGGTGTGGTGAAAGCTTACATCAGGGCTACAGACCAGTCGATTAAGGCGGGCGCCTGCCTGAATAACGTGCAGATTGAGAAAAAGAATGGGAATTACGGCGAGTACAATCTCATCAGCGCCTACCAGCTGGCGGCATAAACGATGATTCGGAGAGGGGGCGTAACATTCCCCCTTTCCTTTTGAAAGGAATGACAGCATTTATGAAGAAGATGAATGGTTTTACGATTACAAGGCTGGCCCTTACCGGATTCAAATGCTTTGAGGATACCGTTACCTTTGACTTTGGGGATATGACTTTCATTACGGCTTCCAACGGGCAGGGGAAATCAAGCATTGCCGACGCAATAGCTTTTGCATTTGTGGGTACGCCTTTCTTTGGCGACAAGGGGCTGGATCGGCTGCAGAATAAGAATATGCAGGAAATGACGGTAAGCGTGGATTTTGTGGATGATAAAGGGAAATCCCATAACCTGACTAGGACAAGGAAACGTGACACGGTGATCGCCTATGACGGGATTACTGTCAGGCAGTCAGATTTAAACAAGGTTTTTGGGGGAAAGGATGTGTTCCTCTCCATCCTGAATCCCTTATATTTTATCAATGTGCTTGGCGAGAGTGGAAAAGGGATGCTTGAAAAGCTCCTGCCGGTTGTAAAGCATGAGGACGTAATGGAGGCACTACCCGCATCCTCACAGGGGATCCTGGCAGATAAACCGTTGCTTTCACCGGAGGTGTTCATCAAAAACCGCAGGAGTGAACTGAAAGAGCTGAATGACACGCTTATCAGCTACAGGGGGCAGAAGGAGCTTCAGGATTTCCAGCGTGAGGAGCGCACTGCGAAACTGGAGGAACTGAAAGCATCCGTTGATGATATTTCCTCTGAACTGGAAGAACTTTCTATGTTCCGTGATGAAGGACGGAATCCGGAGGAAGAAAAAAGGACGCTGGAAGAACTGCGCAGACAACGTGCAGCCCTGCTCTCTGAAGCGTCAGACAGCAATGAGGACAAAGCCATGCAGGAGCTTTTGAGAGAGATAAAAGAGACGGAAAAATCCATAGCAAAGCAGTCTGCACAGCAGTACCAGTCATCCTTTACGGCACAGATTGCTGAAGCGGAGGCGCAGCTTAATGCCCTGCGTGGAGAATTCAACAGGCAGAAAAATGCGTTCGTGGATATTACAGTAGGGCATCAGTGTCCGGTATGCGGTACGGTGGTGACGGAAGAAAATGCCGCAGCCGTGAAGGAAGAAATGCAGAAAAAGCTGTCGGCGATTGTTGATAAGGGGAACCCGGTAAAAAGTGCCCTGATTGCCGCCAGAGCAGATGAAAACACTGCACGGGAGGCATTTGACAGGCAGAAAGCGGAGACGCTTGAAAAGGAAAATCATAAACTGTCAGAACTGAACCAGCGACTTCAGGAGATGAATGTCGCAAGGGAGCTGGACAGGGAGGATTATTCGGAAAGGCTTTCGGAGCTTGAAAGTAAAATAAGTGAACAGGAAAACAGCATCAAAAATGGAAGGTGGTCAGAAGAACAGTCCGGGCGGTTCAGTGAGCTGTGCGAAAAGAAGAAGGAGATTGAAGCACAGATGAAAGCTCTGGATAGCATGGAGGAGTATGATTACGCAAGGCTCATTGCAGAGACGGAGACAGAGATTGCCCAGACAAAAAGGCTGATAAATGAAGTCATCCTGTATATGGCAAAGCGTGTGGAGCTGATGTTAGATGGGTTAAAGATGGGCAGTACCGAGATTGTCCTTACGGAACTTGTGAAAACTACCGGGGAGATCAAGGACTGTTTCCGCTTTTCCTATGAGGGGCGGGAATACAAATGTCTGTCCCTTTCGGAGCAGGTGCGTGCCGGACTGGATGCCGCCATGCTGATCCAGAGGCTTTCCGGGCGGAATTATCCGATATTTGTGGATAATGGGGAAAGTATCTGTACCTTCGGCAAAGCGAAGCCCTCCAGCCAGGTGATGGTTGCCAGGGTTGCCAACGGACAGACGCTGCAGGTCACTTATAGGAATAGAGATCATGCGGAGCAGAGAAAAGCGGCATAATCACAGGGATGGAAATTTGTCCCTAAAACGACCATTATTGGAACTGATTTTCTGGAATAAAAATACCTTTTGAAATCAGGCGGTTTTGAGGGATATTTTGTTCCAGAACCCGTTCCAGAATCTATGTTCCGACTGCCATACGTTATTGGGACATTATTTTATGGAAGGAATAGAACATGAAAAACTATATATTGGGATATGCAAGGGTATCCACGGAATCCCAGAACCTGGACAGGCAGCTTGATGCTTTGGAAAAGTACGGCGTGGAAATGATTTACAATGAGAAGATGACAGGAACGAAAAAAGACCGTCCCGAGCTGTTGAAACTGCTCGACCGGGTGACGGATGGGGATACTGTCGTGGTGGAATCTCTGTCACGCCTTGGACGGAGTACCAAAGACCTGATAGAGCTGACAGAACTGTTCCAGTCGAAGGGCGTGCATCTGGTATCATTGAAAGAGAATGTTGATACATCCACTTCCACCGGAAAACTGCTGTTTACCCTTATG
This sequence comes from uncultured Lachnospiraceae bacterium, assembly GCA_910586315.1. Lineage (GTDB taxonomy): Bacteria > Bacillota > Clostridia > Lachnospirales > Lachnospiraceae > CANRXD01. The sequence continues at coordinate 23,187 of CAJUIP010000001.1, forward strand.
AGCGCCATTGCCCAGTTTGAGAGGGATACGATTGCCGACCGTACAAGAGAGGGGCTGCGGTCCGCAAGGGCAAGAGGAAGGATGGGAGGCAGACCGAAAGCAAATCCTGATCAGGTTAAAAAAGCTGTGAAGCTTTACCATACCGGGCTGTATTCCATTAAGGAGATTGAGGAACTGACAGGAGTTAAAAAGTCTACGCTTTACAGAAACTTATAGGAGGGATTCTGTTTATGATTAAAAAATTAAAGCCGATCCATGCAAGGGCAGTAATTGAAACACGCCGTCCAAAGGGGCTTTTCTATGTATATGAAAACGATGTTTATGTTGGGATTGACAATTCTGCTGGTCATGCATGGGTTGAGGAATTTGCCAGCCTGCGGCAGTGCAAAGAATGGCTGCGTAATCCGTGGGTGACGGTGTCGTCAATGGAGCCGGAAGGAAACAGAATGTCAAGAATTACCCAGCCGGAGGAACTGCTGGTTGCTGCCATGAGGCAGGGGATAAGGATGGATATCCGTGAAGCCGACATTGTGCTTGGCTATCAGGAGGGTCACGATTATTGCCTGATGGCAAATGACGAAGGATGGACAGTAAGACACGATGAGCAAGATGGAACAGACTATAGTGAAGATATGCCCTATTCTATCAAGGATGCCGTTATGTTCTGCCAAGAAATGAATGGGGAACTGTTACGGGAGAATGAATCCCAGAGTGTTCCAGACATAGGTTATCTGGGTAGGCTGCGGAAAGATGAACAAATCTTTGATGCGTCGATTGCAAAAATTGTTGTTAAGTCTAATCAATATATGGAGGCAGCATGAGAAATAGTTTAATTCAAAAAGAAATGATTTCTGCAGGACAGCAAAATGATTTGGTGATGAAATTCAAAGTGACGATTATTGAAACATTGAAGATGACTGTTGATGTGGAAACCGAGAATCAAGAGCAAGCAGAACAGATAGTGGATAGTAAATGGAGGAGAGGCGAGTACATTCTTGATGCAGATAATTTTATGGGCGTAGAGTTTGAAGCATTCCCGGCAGACATATAGGGGGATAACTTTTCAGCCTTCATTTTTCCAGTACAATAGCTTTGGTAAGAAAACGGTATATATTTGGAGATTTTATAGAAACACTTTCAGAAGTATAATCTGATGTACCACCAATGGTTAACGGGAACAGTTCTGTAGATTATGTTTCCGTAAAAATTCCGATATAAAGTGCCTCCCGATACAACTGTTTTGTAAAAAATATTTGCAGAGGTGGCAGATTATTATGAATCTAAATCAGATATTAGAGCTGTCTATGGTATTGGACAGTGAACATTTTCAGAAAGTTTTTAACAATGCATACAAAGGGAATGATTATATGAATGAAAAAGGGAAGGAATACATTGATCAGTCTTTAAGTTCCAAAGGGATAACCGTTATCTATAGGGACAGCCAGTACAAAAAGAAGGTACGGCTGATTGCCAACACATACCTGCTGGATGATGTGTTTGATACAGACAAGCTGATTCGAAAGCTGGAGAAACGGATTACAGAATATTTTAACGGCAAATACCAGATAGATGATTTTGTGTTATCAGGGATGAACCTTGTTGCAGATATTGATGTTGGTACCCGGACAAATGCTTTGGCATACCTGAAAGTTTTTCAGAGGATTGGCAGAGTGAAAGGTTTCTCTTCGGCCAGCTATGAATGCTTTGATGATAATGCCAGCTTTTGTCTGAGCGGGAACAGTAATAGTATTGACTTTTTACTTTATGATTTAGAAATGGCAGTTATGCGCCAATGTAAAAGCAGGGAGACAGACTGGAAGAAATGGAAACCCATAAAAGGAGTTCTTCGAGCAGAAGTGCGCTTAATGAAGCCAAAGACAATCCGGACTTACACGGATGCAGTTGATATATCCGAGCAGATTGCAGACATACTGAAAGATTGCAACAATATTTTTATGGATACCTTCACGCAGATTATCCCATTTGGAGATTTTTATAAAAAGGATAAGGCCGCAGAAGTTATTCGCAAAGAGGTCGCTGACAGCATTATGAGAAGAAGAATGCTCCGACTTTTAGCGCTGATTCCGACGAAGAAGTCACTCCACTTGGCTCAAAAGGCTATGAACTGCCGGAATGTGGAGAAAATAATGGGTTCATTTGCAAAAATTAATTTGTCGCCTGTCACGATAAGTAAACGGCATAATACGAAATATCTGGAAAATTTTTATACATACCTTTTAGATGGAGAATAAACTGAATGCAAAAATCATTATGAACTGTTTAAGAGATAAGGGTAACTGAAAAGGCAGTTACCCTAACGATTTTTTATTCCTTGGAAGTTGATTTCCTGGATTGTTCCCAGCGAACATATTCCTCTATGCTTATTTCAATATTGTGACGCACTGGTGCTGTAAGTAAACACGAGAATGCCGTTTGCAGCATTTCATGTGTGGCTTTTTTTAGTCTATATTTATATTCAATCGGTTCATATAATACGTTTTCAGCCATTTCATTGATTGCTTTTAGAAAAAGCTGACCAAATTCTTTTCCAAATAAATCTTCTTCAACAAATTGATCAAGAACCAACATGAAAGTCCTGATTACCTCGCCTATCAAGATAGAGAAATTGGTTGCACAGTATGGAATCATCTCGTGATTTTTCAAATTTGCAATTTTTTCGTAAATTTTGGGATAAGGAATATCTTTTAGACAGGTTGATAAATTTAGCAGGAAAAAACATTCTTTTTCATCATGGCACTGAATCAACCTGTTCATTTCCTGCATAATAATATATGGTTTATATTCCTTTTCCAGCCTATAAAGATTAATGCCATAATAAACAGTATCGTTTTTTATGTGTTCCAATATATTCTCGCAAAGTGAAAAATAATTCCAAAAGTCAATCTTTTTAAGCTTATTTTGATATTTTTTACTTGCATTTTCTAATTTTTTTAAATAATTATCACTAAACAGCAAGTCCTTATTTTTGGAGGCAGTGTATAAAACCTTATATAAGTCATTATATAAATTCCCTATTCTTTTGAATGTATCTGCAAAAACATCTTCTGCTTCGTTATTGCGTTCAATATAATCAAAATATTGGAGCCATTCGTGTTCTGATGCTTTTGATATGAAATTCCACTCTTTACCAGGGATAGGTGAAGGTCTGTTCGCAAAAAGCCTGCTCTTATATTGTCTCATATTTGCCGATGTTTTTATAAGAGGTTTTCTTTTTTCGCTGCCTTCCTTATCATATTTAAGGTTTATATAGTCAGGATTGCGCATGTTGAAACCGTTTTCAATAAAGCCTTCTTTATTAAACTGCCTTGGGGAATGGGTATATATGTATTGGGTTAATGAGGACGCTGGAATCCTCTTTGTTTCTTGTATGAATGCACATAGCCCCATAAACAGGCAGACATCGACCACATCATCGCAGATGTTTTTATCTAAAAAGCTATACGCTTTATCGTCTGTCATAATAATAAACTTGTATGATTTTATTAAAATGAGTCTTAGTTTTTCATTAGGAGTTAATGCTTGTCTCTGATTAGAACCATTCTTCAATGCTGAGATTTGATCTTTAATATCTAAGATAATTTTATAAAGTGAAGTATAGTATGCCTCATCATTTCTGATAAGAAATTTACTGGGATCTTGGAAATTATTTTTTGCTTCTTTTAATTTTGTCAGAGCTTGAATCGTTTTTTTATTATTCATCAATTGCAGTCTCCTATAAAAATTGGATTAAGATAAAAATGTCACAGCTTTTACGCGGTAGTTTAAGATATGATATGGCTAAACATCACTGAGGGGGTTGCAATAATATGTCTCATACAGGAAATGAGCGTAATGAATACTTTGGCAAACAACCATGTGTGGAACTGACCAATCCATTGGAAAGAAGCTTTCAAACGGAAGATTCCATGAAAAGCACTATCATCATATCCCAATCTATGCTCAAGGTAAAAGATGTATCAAAACAGCATAGCATTACGGAAATTACTACGGAGATTATAAGAAAAAAGGGCAGCCTTGTAAAGACCTTCATTGAAATTGGATATCTGCTCATTGAAGCAAAGGAGCAATTAGTCAGGCACGGACAGTGGCTGTCATGGCTTGTATATAATGTTGATATCTCTGAGCGAATGGCAGAACGCTATATGCAGCTGGCAAAGGCATATGGAAATTCGACATCGGTGTCGGATTTAGGTATAACGAAGGCATTGATATTATTAGAGTTGCCAGAAGCGGACAGGGAAGCTTTCATCAACGACCTGCATGAAATAGATGGACAGATGCTTGCAGTTGGAGAAATGACTACGCGGGAAACCCGAAAAGCCGTCCGTGATAAATGCAGGCCTGTTGTGACAAATGATGAGCCACATAAAACATTTCAACCTATAAGGAGGGATTCTGTCTCAAATTTATATAATAAAAAGCGGAACACACTTTTGAAGTCAGCTGAAGAACTTGATTCCGAAATCAGTTCTGCAAAAACACATTTAGATTGCATAATAGATCTTCTGGCAGAGCAGAAGCATAGCGCAGGGACATACGACAGGTTTGCGGAGGATATGCAGTCACTACAAAAAAAAATAAGCAAGTGCATGGATTTGATTGAGGAAAAAACAAAAAGCGGTGATTTCTCTTGAGAATGAATTTTGATGGGATAGGACAATGCTGCAAAATTTTGGAATTAAAGAGTGGGTGGAATTGTTCCACCCACTCAGTGCTTTATAATCTATTTTTTGTCTGAATCGACATATTCAATACATTATTTCTTTTATGGTGATGAAGCTGATGGTGTTCGTAATATGGAAGTTTGTCAATGCGGCAAAACCCTTCAGGATGTAAAAGGATGATATCTTTTAAGGTGGATAGTTCCTCGGGATAAATAATCGGTTCCCGCATTTTTGTCCAACTCTGTCCAGTAGTCCTTGAAGCGCTACTGTTTGCGCTTATTGAAAAACGACCAGTTTCTCCAATACCATAGTTTGTCCCATGGCTGGTGCTATGACTTTCATTGAAAGTTGTTTTTTTAATCTCTGCTTTTCCAATCATATCACTGATAAGTCTTTGGTTTCCGGGATCAGCAACATTCAGAATTGCCTTATATGGGCAGTTATCTAATATTATCGTTGAAACATTTTCTCCATATGCGTTAGCGAGCTGTGATAAGCTCTGTATAACCAGGCAGATGGTTATGCCTTTGCTCCGCAGTGTTGAGACAGCATTTTGGATCGCATCAATCCTGCCAAGTCGGGGAAATTCATCCAACAGTATCAGAACGGGAGGAAGTTTTTTTGCTTCTTCCTCAGCGCTGTTTTTATCAGGTCGGCGTTCCAGTGTCCTGATTAATTGAGTGACCATAAGTATTATGGCTCCATCCCATTGCCCTAATTTATCTTCCGGTATTTCTATAAAAATATTGTTTGTTTCTAAATCTTCCCATCTTATCATGTTATCAGATTTTGTAAAAGCTGATTTGATACGGTTGTCGGTAGCGAAGACCATAACATGCCTGCTCAATTCAGCACCAATTCCCTGTAGCATCCCGCTTTCTTCTGGATTATCAATGTCACGAAATTGGTTTATAAGATTACGGACAATTTTATTCTTGCTTTTGTTAAGAATTGCAAGGAGTTCTCCGATTGTCCGGGTCTGTATCAGAGACATAGCCATATTGAAATCTCCTTCTATAATTTCCCCAGTTTCCTCATCTGTCTCTTTTAAGTCATATATGTATAGGAGTGTTGCCATAAGAATATTCCGTGCCGATTCGTACCAGAATTTTTCCCGTTCTTCGGGAGGTATAGGGATAATGCTTTGGGCTATTTCACGGGCGTTTTGCACCAGATCATTTGAATCGCCTTCACGCAGTAAATACATTGGGTCATAATGGCTATTACCTTCTCCATTTTCAGAAAAGCTGAATACTTTAGCAGGCCTTTGCATATGTCGGGCTTTTTCTAACAATTCCCTCTTGATGTCAATTGTCATAAATGTTCCATACCATGACTCCAGCGTCTGAATAGCTATGCAGGATGATTTTCCACTTCCAATGCCGCCAACAATCAGTACATGGCCATCTTCGCCTGAAGGTTTGGAAATATAGTATTCGTTATCCTCATGCAGCCAGTGTGAATGAAAACGCTTAATGCCAAAAAAGAAACCGGAATTTCTTTTTATGGTGTGCATCATATATGGCGGTATATGCTCCCTGCTGTCTCCGGGGTTTGAATCTGAGAAAATCTGTTTAGCCAGTTCTTGTAAATTTGTTTTATTAAGCATTTTGCTCCTCCTTGTATTATGATGTTTTTGCCATTGTATATCATTCCGGGATAAAAAAGCTGTGACAAAAATCAATGGAGCAAAAAATTGAAGTATTGGTTGTCAAAAGGCTGTTTTTATTGACGGAATAATTTTTGGAGATTCGTGCCATAATGTATAAATTTGGTATAGTACATTATTGGCATAGGTCATGGCATGAAGATTCGGAAAATTAATCCGGCAAGGGAAATAAGAGTTTTGACGGTCGGGTTATATATTGAAACTTGCCAAATAATATTGCTAATTTTTATTTTTGTCACAGCTTTTTGAGCAAAATTTCATATATAATCAATCAAAATTAACTGAAAGGAGACTATGGCGATGGATGAGTGGGATAGGATTGAGCATTTAAGAAGAATCCGGGAGCGTAAAGAGAAACGGCAACAGAGGGAGGAGGATAATCATTGGAATTTTTTAGCCGGTGCGCTTGTAGCCAAATATCTTAAAGATGATTTGGATATTTCCGTATATAAAGGCGAAGGCTCAGGGAAAAAGAATGCGGACTCGTTCGCTCCGTTGGAGAATATTCTATATTATCTTTCCGTACATAAGGAATTTACAGCCAGTATTAAAAAAATGCCCCATAATGCATTTCCTGGAACCTGGCTTTAGGGTGTTCCATGGATTTGAGGTGCATATACACATTGAGGGATTTTTCACTGGGGGAGGAGGATTGATAATGGCATTATATGGATTTGACATTAAGCCCATAAGCAGGATACAAGGCGATTCTGTTGCAAAGACAGCTTCCTACATTTTAAGGGAAAATGTCCATGATTTGTACTGGGATAAAACCTATTACTATTCCTATGTTGATGACTTGTTATATTCAGGAATATTGATACCTGATGAAGCCCCAGACAGATATCGGGAACTTCCAACTCTTTTAAGAGAAATCGAACAGGCAGAAAAAAGATATGATGCAAGGCTCGGAAAAGTTATTCGACTTACGCTGCCTAATGAAAGAATTTTTTTAACAAATGATTTGATTGGGCTGGTACATGATTTTGTTGGGAAAACATTTTTGACAAGGGGTATGTGCGCTGTAATTGCTATCCATGAGGGTAAGAATAAAAACCCCTTAAAGAATAATCCTCATGCGCATATCATGCTGACTGACCGGCCTGTAGATGCCAATGGTTTCTGCGCCAGAAAAAACCGCGAATGGAATAAAAGGGAAATCCTTCGTGAATGGCGGAAACTATGGGCGGAAGCGCAAAATAAATTTTTCAAGGACAAAGGCTTGGAATTAAGAGTCAGCCATGAAAGCCTTGAAGTCCAGGGTATTGACAGGGAACCAACGGTTCCTCTTGGACGCGCAGCGATGGCTCTTGAACGAAAGGGGGTGCAGACAGAATACGGTAATAGAAATCGGGAAATTGAGTTGTGGCAAAAGGAGCAGTTAGAAAAAGAATATTTGCATAATCTGGAAAGGAAATGTAAAAAGGAACGTGAACGGTAACCAGTTTTCCATATTTAGCTATATCAGGTAAGGTGTAAGTAAAATGGCCTCTGGTATATGCTCCATAGAAAAGAATATATTCTAATTATAGCAAAAGTGATGAAGGAGGAAAATCTTATGGAAAGACAGGTTTATTTGGCTTCCGATATCCAGAAAGCATTAGGGCTTGGTAAAACAAAAACCTATGATTTTCTGAATCAGGTATACAAACAACAGGAACAAAATCCCCCATTTCGAGTAATTAAGGTGGGAATGTCTGTTAGAGTACATAAACAGTCATTTGATAACTGGTTAAATACATCGGTAAATTAAAATCATCAAAAAATTGAAGAGAGGAGGTAGGCCTGATGGCAAATAAAAAGAGTACTGCCTTTTTCGAGGCAGGCAGTTGGTATCATCGAATTAAAATATTACAGAAAGATGGTACAACTAAATATTCAAAAAAGGGCGGATTTGCAACAGCCAAAGAAGCAGAGGCAAGTTACCACAAATATGAAGAAGAATATAAAAAGGCATATCGGGCTTACCATATTTCTTCTTCTACAGATTTTGATTTAAAGGAATATCTGATTTATTGGTTGGAAGAAATCTATAGTGCGAGAATTGAGAATACGACACGGATGCTTGCTTCTTATGTAGTGTATGATCTACTTATCCCCAATATGAATCAGGGAATGAAACTGCGTTATGTGAATGTGGAGTATTTGAATGCATTGTTAGAAACAGTTTCAAAAGTTTGTGAATCTGCTGGAAATAAGGGAAGAGAAATTTTAAATATCGCTCTGAAAGATGCAGTGGCACAGGGATACATAAATCGTAATCCTGTGCCGGATACAAAACCCTACAGGAGACGGAAACCAAAAATCACTGTACTCAGCAAAGAACGGATGAAGCTCTTTCTGGAAAAAGCATCGGAAAATAACTGGTATTTGGAAATCCTGTTAGGTTTGTTCATGGGATTGCGGAAAGGTGAAATCAGCGGATTAAAGTTTGATGACTTTGATGTAGAAAACAGAACAGTGAGAATTGCAAGACAGGTAACGGCTGATCCGATTGTGTTAAATGGAGATTCCAAAATAACAAAGTATCAGCTTGTGGAGAAGGCTCCGAAAACAGAAAATAGTTATCGTACACTTCGTGTACCGAAGGTTATTATGGATGAGGTGCTGGAGAGAAAACGGCAGAATGATTTGAGAAAAGAGCAGCTTGGCAAGAAGTATATAGACAATGACTATATTTCCTGTGCCGCAAATGGCTTGCCGCATTCAGCATCAGCTTTCAACAATGCGTTATCGAAGCTATGTAGCAGAAATGGGCTGCCGCATTTGACAGTACATAGTTTACGACATATGTATGCAACGATTCTTACAGAACAAGGAGTTCCGCTTATGAAGGTCAGCGCCCTTCTGGGCCATAGCAGTATCCATACAACCTTTGAGTATTACTGTGAAATTATGGATGAGCAAGAGCGGATTATAAGCTTTATGAATGATTCATTTGTGCCGGAAGGAGGAGAAGAATAGTGTTTAACCTGGAGTTACAGAATTATATTGACTGGGATGTAAAGGCCGTGTTTAAAAGAAATGACCGTAACAAATTTGCTTATCGTGTCGTCCTGAAGTTTATGGACGGCACGAAGCATACAAGGATGTATTCCGGATTTCAAACAAAGAAGGAAGCCGAAGATGCGAGAAAAATTACGATGAGGGAGCTTGCCAATGGAACATATGTAGTGAATGACAGTGTGAAAGTAAGTGAGTTTTTGAGCTATTGGCTTGAGTATGACATCAGAAAAAGGGCACAGAGCAGCAATACCTATGATTCTTATTCCAGTATTGTACGTCATCACATTATTCCGGCAATCGGGAACAAAAAATTGACAGAGGTAAATAAAGGAGACATCCAAAGACTGTATAAAGATCGTGCCGCATATTCTAAATCCATTGCGAGGCAGGTCAAGACAGTAATGAATGTCTCTTTTCATTATGCGGTTAGCTGTAAACTGATTCCTGTGAATCCGGCAGAAGGAATCGATTTACCCAAAACAGTGGATTCGAAACCCTACCATACAAGAAATATTGACGTGGCAAAAACTTTGAATATGGAGCAGATTCTATTGCTTTTGGAGGCAAGTAAAAATACGCCGATTCATATGCAGGTTCTATTTAATGTACTAATGGGCCTGCGGCGGCAGGAAATCAATGCAGTAAAGTATTTAGATGTGGATTACATTAACCGTACATTGGCGGTAGAAAGGCAGCTTGGAAAAGAATTGGACAGAGTCCCAAACAGCGGGAAGGCGGGTATGACAAAGAAGGAGTTGCCTCTGAAGACGCCGTCCAGTAAGAGAGTATTGCCTATCCCTGATTATGTATTTGAAGCCATTTTGGAAGAGAGAAAGAAGTATGAGCGGTACAAAAGCCGTAGACGTACTATTTTCCAGGACGATGGCTATATTTGCTGTTCCAGCTACAGCGGCAAACCAAGATCAAAAGATTTTCATTGGCGGCATTACAAAGAACTTTTGAAGCAAACGGGACTGCCTGATATTCGCTGGCATGATCTGCGCAGTACTTATTGTACGTTGCTATTGAGTAAGGATTTTAATCCGAAAGCTGTATCGAAACTGATGGGTCATGCGAAAGAACTTATCACAATGGACGTGTATGCCGACAATGCTAATATAATTCCTGAAGAAATACCCGAACTGCTTTCTTATATGGAGGAGGTTATGCCAAATAAATCTGGCAATGGTGATTCTGAAACTAATATGCAGGATATAATGATTGACATGGATTCTTATTTGCCCAAAAAGAAATCAGGAACAATAGAAAGCCTGGACGAAAGCCGTATTTATATGGACACTGGGGAAGATAAATAGAGAACAAAAACGAACAAACGTTTGTTTTGATATGGACAAATAAGGAGCGGTATGTTATAATCAATCTCAGTTTTACGTCTCGATTTATCCGCAGTAGTTTGCTGATTTCGTATAGTTCGGAAAATTGAGTTTAGTAACCAAAATTCGTCGAAGGGACGTTTTTAAGAAAACGGAATATGTGCCTCGACGAATTTCTGGCGAAATGTCGAACTTTTTTACTATAGATTTTGGAGGTGGTATTTGTGCAAACTGCACAAAATATATTCAAACTTCATAGCGAATACCAGCCCACTGGCGACCAGCCGCAGGCAATAGAAGCCCTTGTGAAAGGTTTCCAGGAAGGCAATCAATTCCAGACTTTACTAGGGGTAACTGGAAGCGGAAAGACATTTACCATGGCAAACGTCATCCAGCAGCTCAACAAACCCACTTTGGTAATAGCGCACAATAAAACCCTTGCTGCCCAGTTGTATGGTGAGTTCAAGGAATTTTTCCCGGAAAATGCAGTGGAGTATTTTGTGTCCTACTACGACTACTACCAGCCCGAGGCCTATGTTCCCTCCACAGATACCTACATCGAGAAGGACTCAGCCATTAACGATGAAATCGACAAGCTGCGCCACTCTGCAACCGCTGCGCTTTCGGAGCGTAACGACGTAGTTATTGTGGCGTCGGTGTCCTGTATATATGGATTGGGCAGCCCCATCGACTATAAGGAGATGGTAATTTCCCTGCGGCCGGGGATGGAGAAGGACCGGGATGAAGTGATCCATAAGCTTATTGATATCCAGTATACAAGAAATGATATGGACTTTAAGCGCGGCTCCTTCCGGGTCCGGGGAGACGTTGTGGAAATTTTTCCGGCGTATGCGGGAAACGAGGCGTTCCGTGTGGAATTCTTTGGCGATGAAGTGGACCGGATCTCGGAAATTGACCCTCTGACAGGGGAGGTGAGGGCACAGCTTGGGCATGTGGCTGTTTTCCCGGCCTCTCATTATGTGGTTCCAAAGGAAAAGATGATGCTGGCGGCAGAGAATATTCTGGCTGAAATGAAAGAGCAGGTGACGCTCTTTAAGAGTGAGGACAAGCTTTTGGAGGCGCAGCGCATCGCCGAACGGACGAATTTTGATGTGGAGATGATGAGGGAGACGGGATTTTGTTCCGGTATTGAGAATTATTCCCGCCACCTCACTTTCGGAAAGCCAGGAGAACCGCCCTGCACGCTTCTGGATTACTTCCCGGAGGATTTCCTGATTATCATTGACGAGTCCCATATTACACTGCCTCAGATCAGAGGTATGTATTTCGGGGACCGTTCCAGAAAGAGGACTCTGGTGGATTATGGATTCCGGCTCCCTTCGGCCCTGGATAACCGTCCGCTGAATTTTGAGGAGTTTGAGAGCCATATAAACCAGATGATGTTTGTGTCTGCCACTCCATCAGTTTACGAGGCAGAGCATGAGCTTTTGCGGACAGAGCAGATTATCCGTCCCACAGGACTTCTGGATCCGGAGATCAGCGTCCGCCCGGTGGAGGGACAAATTGATGATCTGGTGGGAGAAATCAATAAGGAAGTGGAGAAGCATAACAAGGTGTTAATTACAACGCTGACCAAACGGATGGCGGAGGATCTTACGGATTATATCCGGGAGGCCGGAATCCGGGTGAAATATCTCCACTCGGATATTGATACCCTGGAGAGAGCGGAAATCATCCGCGATATGCGTCTGGACGTATTCGATGTGCTGGTGGGGATTAACCTGCTCCGGGAGGGGCTGGATATTCCGGAGATTACGCTGGTAGCCATTTTGGATGCCGATAAGGAGGGATTCCTTCGCTCGGAAACTTCGTTGATACAGACTGTGGGCCGGGCAGCCAGAAATGCAGACGGTCATGTAATTATGTATGCGGATACCATTACAGATTCCATGCGCGCCGCCATTGACGAAACCAACAGGCGCCGGGAAATCCAGCAGAAATACAATGAAGAGCACAATATCACGCCGCAGACCATTAAAAAGGCAGTCCGTGACCTGATTTCCATTTCAAAGGCAGCAGAAGCCAATGAAGATGATTTCAGAAAAGCACCGGAGTCCATGGACGCAAAGGAGCTTGATAAGCTAGCAAAGGAACTGTCAAAGAAGATGCGTCAGGCGGCTGCAGAACTGAATTTCGAGGAAGCTGCAAGGCTGCGTGACCGGATGAAAGAGGTCAAACAGATGCTATTGGAGCTGGAAGAGTGATGAATCAACTCTCTATTGACAAGGATTATCAATAAGACTACAATATTTCCGGAGTCAGATGGCTTCAAATTACAATGCAGAGGATGGACACTATGAAATTATATGAAGGAAAAACCCAAAATGCATATGTGGTTCGCTCTGTGACTGTTGACGAGGCAATTACAAGGCGGCTGGAAGCTCTGGGAGTCAATGAAAACACGCAGATTTTTGTATTGAATAAAAAACAGAGCGGTACTATGATTATAAAGGTGCGTGGCACACGTCTGGCACTGGGCAGAAAAATTACAGGCGGCATTCATGTGGAGGAGGTGGCAGAAGATGGAACGGAAAGGAAATAAGCCTATTACGGTCTGTTTTGTCGGAAATCCCAATTGCGGGAAAACCACGCTGTTTAACGCTTTCACAGGCGCAAAACTTAAGGTGGCCAACTGGCCTGGTGTTACGGTGGAACGAATCGAGGGAGAGACGGCCTATAAGGGGAGGAGTATCCGGGTGATTGATACTCCCGGCATTTACAGTCTGACCTCCTATACAATAGAAGAGCTGGTTACGCGAAGATGCATTGAGGAGGACGGCGTAGATGTGATTATCAATGTGGTGGATGCCTCTTCTCTGGAAAGAAATCTGTATCTGACCCTTCAGCTTCTGGAGCTTAAAAAACCGGTTATTTTGGCGCTTAACATGATGGACATTGTGGAGGAGCGCGGCATGGAAATTGACCTGCACCGCCTGCCGGAGATGCTGGGGCATATTCCGGTTGTTCCGGTTTCCGCAAGAAAACGCACGGGACTGGATGTTTTGATGCATGCAGTGGTCCACCATTACGAGGAGGAGCCTCAGGGGGTTGTGGTCCATTATGACTATGAGATCGAGGACAAAATCCAAAAAACGGAGAATGTGCTCAGGGCCCGCTATTCGGAGCTCACCAATCTGCGGTGGCATGCCATAAAGATGCTGGAGTTTGACAAGGAGGTTATCAAGGACCACCCGGTAGATTTGACGGAAATCATACCGAAAAGCTATGAAAAGCGGATTATTAATGAAAAGTATGACTATGTGGAAGAGATTATTGAGGAATGCTTATTTAATAAGGAAGAAAAATCAGCCCTGACTGATAAGGCAGACAGGATTTTAACCCATTCCTTTTGGGGAATTCCTGTTTTTTTTGGAATTATGGCGATGGTGTTTTTTCTCACCTTTACGGTGGGAGATTTCCTGAAGGGATATTTCGAACAGGCCCTGGGAATACTGTCCGGTATGATACTGTCCGGTATGCAGCACGCAGGTGTTTCTGAGTGGCTGATTTCCTTAGTGGTGGATGGCATCGTTGCGGGTGTTGGCGGTATCCTGACCTTTCTCCCCAATATTTTTATTCTGTTTTTGGCTCTGGCATTTTTGGAGGACAGCGGATATATGGCCAGAGTTGCTTATGTGATGAATGAAACCATGAGCATGGTGGGACTGTCCGGAAAGGCATTTTTGCCGATGCTTTTGGGCTTTGGGTGCACGGTTCCGGCAGTGATGGCCACAAGGGCGCTGGAAAGTCAGAAAGACCGCTTGAAAACCATTCTGGTAACTCCCTTTATGTCCTGTTCTGCAAGGCTGCCGATTTATGTTTTATTTGCGGATCTGTTCTTCCCGGATTCGGCGCTTTTTGTCGCATATTCTCTGTATCTGGTGGGTGTCGTGGCGGCCATTGTCATTGCGTTGATTGTACATAAAGCCTCGGCAAAGGGCGACTATGAGAATGCCCTGCTGATTGAGCTGCCGGAATATAAGACTCCGAACCTGCGGACGGTTGCCATTTATGTCTGGGAGAAGGTAAAGGATTACCTGACCAAAGCGGGAACCACAATTTTTTTGGCCTCCATTGTGCTGTGGTTTGTATTAAATGCGGGCCCCAGCGGTTTTGTTTCCGATGTTTCCCAGAGTTTCGCGGCAAAGTTCGGCCATTTCCTGGTTCCTGTGTTGAAGCCGGCAGGCCTTGGAAGCTGGCAGATTGCTGTGGCTTTAATTTCCGGTATCTCTGCCAAAGAGGTGGTTGTTTCCAGTTTTTCTGTATTATATGGAATTAACAACATTAACTCCGCGGCAGGAATGGCGGAACTCACAGGAATTCTTTCAGCCAGCGGGTTTGGAGGCGTCAACGCTTATGCCCTTATGATTTTCTGCCTTCTTTATACACCATGTATCGCAACCATCGCGACCATTAAGCGGGAAACAGGCTCCTGGAAATGGACTCTGGGAATGGTGGTATTCCAGCTTGTGTTTGCATGGGCCGCCGCCGTGGCCGTATTCCAGGCAGGCCGTTTAATTTTTTAGAAATGTGAGGAAAACTGATGGATGAGAAAGTCCTTCTGGAGGCCGTAGTGCTGGCCGGAGAAATTATGCTGGTCAGCGGTGCAGAAGTATACCGCGTGGAAAATACAATGAAGTATATGCTGGGAAGGTCTTCCTGTGAAACCGCTGAGGCCGTTGTTCTGGCGACAGGGATTTTTGTTACCCTGGATGATCCGCATCAGGAGCTTCTTACTATGGCAAAGCGGATTCCGGCCCGGAGCACCAATGTAAACCGTGTCTGCCGGGTCAATGATATTTCCAGA
Source organism: uncultured Lachnospiraceae bacterium (assembly GCA_910586315.1). Taxonomy (GTDB): domain Bacteria; phylum Bacillota; class Clostridia; order Lachnospirales; family Lachnospiraceae; genus CANRXD01. Next base: position 38,709 of record CAJUIP010000001.1, read on the forward strand.
CGTTTCTGCAGAGGAGAAATTTCTGTGGAGACCGCATATCAGGAATTAAGAGAGGTGGAGAAGGAAGTTCTTTATACGCCGTTTATGAAGGCTCTGGGATTTATAGGAGTCTCTGCCAGTTTTACCTTTATTTTTGGAGGGAAGCCTCTGGATCTTCTGGCCTGTACCCTTGTGGGGATCTGTCTGGCCCTGGCGGATTTTCTGGTGAAGAAAATCCGCCTCAACGATTTTTGCAACAATGCCTTCTGCTCCTTTGTGGTGGCCGTATGTGCCATGGCAATTGAGAAATATATCCTCAAAAATGCAAGTGCAGATGTGATGATTATGAGTGCAATCATGACACTGGTTCCGGGAGTCACCTTCACCACAGCCATCCGGGATACCTTAAACGGGGACTATGCCGCTGGTTCTGCCAGGATGCTGGAGGCAATCGTTGTGGCGTTGGCGGTGGCGGCGGGAGTTGGTTCCGGCATGATGTTTTTTCGGGCGCTTCAGGGAGGGGTCTTATGATTATACAGATTATAAGCGCGTATTTTGTCGTATTCATGTTCACCATGCTTCTGGAGACGCCCAAGAAGTATATTCCCTATACGGCGACATCAGGAGCTGTTGGCTGGTGGGTATATCTGATTGTCCAGAACAACGGGAATTCCTCCATGATGGCCGCCTTTGTCTCTACTTTGGTGGTGGCGGTTTCAAGCCATATACTGGCCAGACTTAAGAAAGCGCCGGTGACGGTGTTTCTGGTTTCGGGTACGCTTCCTGCGGTGCCTGGCGCGGCCATCTACCGTGGGGTTTATTATCTGATTCATGATGATTCCAAACTGGCTACCTATTATCTGCTGGAGACGCTTCAGATTGCAGGGGCCATTGCCATGGCGATTTTCATTACGGATTCGTTGTTTCGTCTGGTGATGGCATATCATTTAAGGAAGGGGACGGCCAGGTTTTAAAAGAATGGCTGCACCGGATGTAGAGATAGATTTCGTCAGACAGAATGTCTTCTTTGGGGACTTCCGCGGCATTGATGGCCTGGACCATCTGACGGAGAGATTCATAATCAAATACATGGGAATCCGGGATTAGAAGGACTTCGTGGATACTGGATGGCAGAATGATAACATCAGAAGCCATCTGTTCCGCAAAGTCTTTTATTACATTTTCATAGAGCAGGCAGGAGGCCCCATAGATTCCCTGCCTGTTGGTGAGCACATGAATGGGGGGAAGAAGGGCAGAACGATCCGGTTCGGGCTCTGTCTCCTCCAGGGAATCAGCGATCAGGCTTCGAAGGGGAGCAAGGGATATGGGAAACAGAAGAGGTGTGTTTTTCTTTGCCAGTCTGAAAAGCTCATTGGTGGAGAAATCCCATAAGGCTGCCAGCCGTTTGTGGATGAGGGTGGTGATCTGGGTGTCAGCAGTGGAGTCCAGCTGCAGGAAGAAGATTACGGCCATATTCAGGAAGGGAACCCATGGAATATCCTTTAAAAGTTCCCCGTTTTCTGTTCGTGACACAAGACGATAGGCAATCCGGTCTTTTATGGCCTGAGGTTTCTGGAGTTCTATAAGAGAGTCAGGGGAAAAGGGAAGTTCGCGGTGAATCATGGCAAGGGCAAAATGGCAGATTTCTTCCATAGAGCTTCCGGCCTTGTAATGGTCATACAGGGGGGCCAGATAGATCACGGGAGCATACGGCAGGCTTTCGTCCAGTATCAGCATGGACTCCAGGCGAACGCCATTATTCTTTAGTATGGTTTCATGGACGATTTTTGTGCCGGGCTCCAGATGAGCAGATAAAGCGGATGTCAGTGCACCGAAAAAAGAAGAATTGTTCATAGAAATACCTCCAAGATGTGAAAATAGAATAATAGAATTGTAAAAAGAAATGGTCTTTTTATTATAATAGGAGAGAGGGGAAAATGCAAGAAAAAATTCCGGGTATTTGCTGCTGTGAACACCCGATGCTTCTTGTCCGCTAAAAGCGGGCAAGAAGATGCCCCCTCCCGTGAATAGTAACAATTGACAGGAAACCTGAATCCATATAAAATATTCTTATGATATCGGGAATACGTATAAAAAATGTATGACGCGGGAGACAAAACAGTGAAGAAAAAGCAGATCGACTTTACACAGGGAAATATAATTCTGGAGCTGGTTATGTTTTCCATTCCCATTGTTCTGGGAGAATTATTTCAGAATTTATACAACAGCGTGGACACGCTGGTGGTGGGAAATTTTGTTGGGAAGAACGCGCTGGCGGCCGTCAGTGTCTGCGCTACCCTGGCCAATCTTCTGGTAGGCTTTTTTAACGGTATGTCTGTAGGCTCCTCCGTGGTGGTTTCCAGGGCCTTTGGAAGCAGAAATGGAGAGCGGTTAAACCGGTCCATGCGGGTGGCTTTTGGATTTTCCGTGGCGCTGGGGGTGGTTCTTTCTGCTCTGGGAATTCTTCTGACTCCTGTTTTAGTAGGTCTTGCGGCTGTTCCGGCGGAAGTGTACCCGGAAGCGGTTACATACCTTCGAATTTACCTGGCAGGCCTTATGTTCACAGTTATTTATAATATCAGCGCAGGAATTCTCCGGGCTGTGGGGGATTCAGGAACGCCTTTCAGGATTCTGGTGATAACCAGTTTGATTAACATTGTGCTGGATTTGGCCTTTGTGGTAGTGATTCCCTTGGGCGTTGCGGGGGTTGGTTTTGCGACGATCTTTTCCCAGTTTATATCAGTGGTTTTAGCCTATAGAAAAATTGGAAAAATCAATGGGGAATTTCGCCTGGATGTGAAGGAGGCCTTTCAGAACCGGGATATCGTGGCAGAGGTGGCGGCAATCGGGATGCCGTCAGGACTTCAGTCGGCGTTAATTTCCTTCTCTAATCTGTTTGTGTGGAGATACGTAAACGGTTTCGGCGCCACAGCAGCGGCAGGTGTGGGCGTGGCCCAAAGGCTGGATAAGTTCATTGTGCTGCCATGCAAGGCATTCGGCCTTACAATTACCACTTTTGTAAGCCAGAACAGCGGAGCCGGGAACTATGCCAGAGCCAGACAGGGCGAGGGACGGTGTCTTTTGTTATCCATTGTGGTCACAAATTCTATCGGTTTTCTGGTGTACTGCTTTGCAGACTGGAGCGTGGCCCTGTTTAACACGGAACCGGAAGTAATCGCCTATGGTGTGGCTATGATGCATTACATTATTCCCATGTATACCTTAATGGCAGTTCGCGAGATTTATCTGGGTATTCTCAGGGGATACGGGAATACGAGAATTCCCATGATTCTGTCTCTGACTGGTATGGTGGTGGTGCGCCAGATTTACCTGGCGGTTTCCATGAGCGTAAACCATACGATTGAGAATGTATATTTCTGCTACCCCATGGCATGGGGAGTGACGGCGGCTCTGATTTTTATTTACTACCAGATAGTGAAAAAGCGTTACAGAGAGGATATTATATAGAATTACGGGGATGCTGCAGAATGAGTTTTTTATTTTGCAGCAGCCCCGTAACTGCATATGCCTGTTTTAAGCGGCCTGCTTTCATGGGGCATATGTTTTGCTTACCATTGGGAAGTGGACAGAACTCCAGAATGAAAAGATTCCTTTTCCAAGGTGGATATGATATACTCAATACTATAATATACCATTGGAGGAGGTACAACAGAATGGAATATCAGGTTTCAGAAAAGGTGCGGGGGAAATTTGATGCGCTGACAAAAAATGAAAAGGTGTTAAAGGCTCTGGCATTCATGGAAGAGGACCAGGCGGCAGTGATTGAAAAGCAGATCGAGCTGACTCTGATTCCGGCGCCCACGTACCATGAAGAGAAAAAAGCGCAGAGACTTTTGGAAATGTTTAAGGAAGAGGGACTGACCGACTGCCATATTGACGAGTACGGCAACTGTGTGGGAATCAGGAAAGGAACCGGGGGAGGCAAAACCGTGATCGTGGAAGGACATATGGATACGGTGTTCCCGCTGGATACGGAGCTTTCCATCGTCCGTGAGGACGGCTTCATCAAATGCCCGGGAATCGTTGACGATACCAGAGGCTGTGCCGTGGTTCTCTCCACGATCCGCGCCTTAAACGCAGCGGGGATTGAGACAAAAGGGGATCTCCATTTTGTGGGGACTGTTCAGGAAGAGGGAACCGGGGCTTTAAAAGGTATGAAATACTATGTGGATCATCATCCTGAGCTGGACGCCAGCATTTCCGTAGACGGACCGGGGTTCCAGGAAATTACATACGAGGCCACCGGAATCCAGACGTATGAGGTGATTTTCAAGGGAATCGGCGGGCATGCCTGCGGAATGTTCGGAAAGATCGCGAATCCCCTTCACGCGGCGGCAAGAGCGATCGCAAAAATCTCGGAATTCCGCGTTCCGGCAGAACCCATGACTACGTTTGCCGTGACAAACTTCCAGGCGGGAAGCTTTGAGGCCGTTCATGCCATTGTGGACCAGGCCTTAATCCGTTTTAATTTCCGCTCCAACTCCCAGGAAGAGCTGGAAAAGCTTCGTGAACGTATTTTTGCCGCCATTGAGGAGGCCTGTAAGGAGGAGACTGACCGCTGGGGCCAGGATACGATTACCTATGAGGTAAAGCACATCTGTGATGTGAACGCCGGACATCAGGATCCCCACACTCCGATTGTGGAGGCGGCGATGGCTTCTGCAGAATACCTTGGCTGTGAGGAGCCGAAGCTTGGAAACGGCGGTTCCACCAACTGCAACCGCGCGCTGGAGGGCGGACTCCCGGCCGTGTGCCTTGGCATGGGATGTGATTATGATGTCCATGCCCATATGCTTTCCGAGCAGTTTAAGGAGGAAGAGTCCTTTAAGGGCTGTCAGCAGACGCTTCTGGTAGCGCTTCTCTGCGCCGGAACGGATGTGGCGGACAGTATTATTGAATAAACAGACGGAGGGAAACCGCTTCGGATTGGACATTCCGGCGGTTTCCTTTTTAACAGATATCCAATTAACGAATATTCGAAGACGAATAAGGAAAAGACAGAATGAGGAAAAAGACAGAATGAGGAGAAAGACAGAGTGAAGAAAAAAGCAGAATGAGGAAAAAGACAGAGTGAAGAAAAAGACAGAGCAAGGAAAAAGACAGAATGAGGAAAAAACAGAATAAAGAAAAGGGGGAATTTTGTATGAATCAGCTGACACAATTAATCAGGGAAGACATGAGACCGGCGCTGGGGGTGACTGAACCGGGGGCCATAGCTTTTGCCGTGGCAACCGCAAAGGGCCATATGAAAGGCAGTGTAGAAGAGGTATTTCTCCGCTTAAATAGTGGAATGTATAAAAATGCATTTACCTGCGGAATTCCCGGCAGCAGCGAGGTTGGAAATCTCCATGCCGCCGCCCTGGGAGCAGTGGCCGCAAAACCGGAAAAGGGCCTGGAGTGCCTAGACGGAATTACCGAAGAAGAGGCGAAAAAAGCCAGAGAAATGGTGGAAGCGGGAAAAATCACGGTGGAAATGAGCGAAATCACGAGCCGTATTTTCATTGAAGCAAAGGTGGCGGGACGGAACGAAGAGGCCGTTGTCACAATCCGGGGCTCCCACACAAATATTGTAAAGATCACAGAAAATGGAACCGTGGTCTTTGAAAAGAAAGAGGAGGAAGAGGGGGCGGAGGAAGAAAATCCTCTGATTCACCAGTACACTTTGAAACGGCTTTATGAATACGCAAAGACAGTGCCATTGGAGGAAATTTTATTCATCCGGGATGCGTATGAGATGAATATGGAGCTTTTGGCGGAAGGACTCCGCAGTGAAAAAACGACCTATGGCTCCTATCTTCTTTCCGCCAACGGGGGAAAGCTGGTTTCAGAGGATGAGCATAAAACGGCATCCCTGTTCTGCAACGGCGCCATTGAGGCCAGAGTTCTGGGGCTTTCGAAGCCTGCCATGAGTATAACGGGGTCCGGCGCCCACGGAATCATTGCCACCATGCCTCTTTTAGCTGTCTGCAAGGTCAACGGATATTCCGAAGAACAGCTTTTAAGGGCCACGGTCTTAAGCTATCTGGTCTGCATGTATATTAAGGAATATTCGGGAAAGTTATCCGCCTTCTGCGGATGCGCCATCGCGGCGGGAACGGGTATGGCCTGCGGCCTTGTGAGCCTGCGAAACGGGACTCTGGATGAGATGGAAAAAACCATCAACAACATGGCCAGCAGCATCACCGGAATGATCTGCGACGGCGGAAATCAGGGATGCACCATGAAGGGAATCGTGGCGGTAGATGCGGCTTTTGATTCCGTCAACATGGCGATGGCCGGGGTGTATATTGATTCCGTCCACGGCATCAACGGAAAGACACCGGAGGAGACCATGAAGAACATGGGAAGGATTGCCTCTCCCGGCATGGTTGGCACAGAGAAGACGATTGTGGAAATTATGGGGGAGAAATAATCGCTCATGAGGCGCCTTTAAACGGCGGCGGGAAGCAGCAGCTCAAGGGTTATCTGGACTGTTACTGCGGAAAAAGCGGCGCAGGAAGTAAAATGGTAAAAAGGTATTGACTTCGAGCAAACTCCAGATGTTACAATCCTATATATAGAATCTGTATCACAGGAGGAAAGCGAATGAATCAATATTTTGCGGAAATGAAAAAGAATTTCGGCTTTGGATGTATGCGCCTGCCGATGGATGGGGAGCAGGTGGATTTGGAACAGACCTGTAAAATGGTAGACAGGTTTCTGGAAAACGGGTTTAATTATTTTGATACGGCCCATGGATACCTGGGCGGAAAAAGTGAGACCGCACTGCGGGAATGTCTGACAAAAAGGCATAAAAGAGAGGAATATATTCTGACCAATAAGCTGACCGGGGTTTATTTTGAGAAGGAAGAGGACATCCGGCCGTTGTTCGAAAGCCAGCTTGAGGCCTGCGGCGTGGAATATTTTGATTTCTATCTGATGCACGCCCAGAGTGAAGAAATCTATGAAAAATTTAAGAAGTGCCATGCATACGAAGCAGGGCTTAAACTGAAGGAAGAGGGGAAAATCCGCCATTTTGGAATCTCGTTCCATGACAGGGCATCAGTCCTGGAAAAAATACTGGAGGAAAATCCGCAGATTGAGGTGGTCCAGATTCAGTTTAATTACGCAGACTATGAGGATGCCGCTGTGGAGAGCAGACGATGCTATGAAGTGTGCAGAAAGTACGGAAAGCCAGTGATCGTCATGGAGCCGGTGAAGGGAGGAAGCCTTGTGAACCTTCCCGGGGAAGCAAAAGAAATTCTGGACGGTCTAAGCGGCGGCAGCCCGGCAAGCTATGCCATTCGTTTTGCCGCCGGATTCGAGGGAATGGCCATGGTCCTCTCCGGAATGAGCACTTTGGAGCAGATGGAGGAAAATATCGGCTTCATGAAGGAGTTTAAGCCGCTGGCAGAAAAAGAGCTTGTGGCTGTGAATCAGGTACAGGAGATTTTTAAGGCGCAGAATCTGATTCCGTGTACCGCATGCCGCTATTGCACGGAGGGATGTCCCAAACATATCTCCATTCCTGACCTGTTTGCCTGCATGAACGCGAAAAAGCAGTATAAGGACTGGAATTCCGATTACTACTATAATAACGTACATACAAAGCATGGCGGAAAGGCATCGGAATGTATCAAATGCGGAAAGTGCGAGCATGTATGTCCCCAGCATCTGGAAATCAGAAAGCTGCTTTCGGAGGTTGCCGAGGTGTTTGAGAAAGCTTCCAATTAAAAGGCAGAAAAAAGGATGTGGGGCTGTTTCAAAATGGAAAATGCGGCAGTCCCACAAATGGGCAGAATCCCGGAGGAAATATGACAATCAGAGAAGTAAGTGAAAAATACGAAATTTCCCAGGATACACTGCGCTATTATGAGCGGGTCGGTATGATTCCGCCGGTGACGCGGACGGAAGGCGGAATCCGGGATTATCAGGAAAGTGACCTTGTCTGGGTGGAGTTAGCCATGTGCATGAGAAGCGCAGGCTTAACGGTGGATGCTATGATTCAATACGTCCGGCTCTCCCAGGCAGGGGATTCCACATTCGCAGAGAGATGTACGCTTTTACAGGAACAGAGAGAGCAGCTTTTAAAACAGAGGGCCCGGATTGACGCGGCCCTGGAGCGGCTGAATTATAAAATCAGCCGGTATGAAGCGGCTGTAAAAAGCGGAAAGCTGTCATGGGAAAAATCAGAGGAAAGAATGGAGACCAACAGGCCGTCTGCCCCGGAAAGGGGCTGACGGCCTGTTGGTCTTTAGAGCGTGTCTGAAAATTGCTTTCCGTCAGATGTGCGTCATAGTTTGTGGGAAATTGGGGCCGAATGTGGGAGGCGTAGTGGGCTACTTTGACCGAATGAGAGCCAAATTTCCCGCATAGTGGGGCGTGCAGATGATGGGAATGAATTTTCAGACACGCTCTGGGCATGAATGCTGCGGCAAAAATGGATTTTACATACAGATATGCAGCCTGTCTGTGATGAAATGAAAAAGAATTCTGTCTTGCAGGATTCTCCGCCCATGGCAGATCGCTGCAGCGACATTCTCCCTTCCGCCGTAGTGCGATCCTAAGCACGAAGTGCTTTTTGTTTCGTAGGAAAGACATTCTTCTATTTCACTTTTATGTATTAACGTAACAAAGCATTTTCTGTGAAATAAAAAATGCATCTGATAGGAATCGAACCTACGCACGCGGCTCCGGAGGCCACTGCTCTATCCACTGAGCTACAGATGCATCTCTAATATAATACAACATTTTATTTCATCTTGCAAGTGCTTCTTTCTTGCTTTTTAAAATTTATTTTGGTACAATGGGCAGGAATCGTTACTGCTCACACCATGACGAATCACCACGCGGATTCGTTATGGGTCAATACTGTTTTGGAGCTGACGCATATGAATGTTACAGATTTTAATTTTGAACTGCCGCAGGAGCTGATTGCCCAGGATCCCCTTGAGGACAGGACGGCATCCAGGCTTTTGGTATTAGATAAAGCAACTGGTGAGATCAGGCACCGCCATTTCCGGGATATTCTGAAATTTTTACGAAAGGGCGATTGTCTGGTCATCAACGATACCAGGGTAATTCCGGCGAGACTTTTGGGACAGAAGGCCGGGACGGGAGCCAATATTGAGGTGCTGCTTTTAAAAAGAAAATCAGATAATGTCTGGGAAACTCTGGTGAAACCGGGAAAGAAAATGAAGATCGGCGCAGAGGTGATCTTCGGGGACGGGCTTTTAAGAGGAAAAGTTCTGGACGTGGTGGATGAGGGTAACCGCCTGGTACAGTTTACGTACGAGGGAATTTTCGAGGAAATCCTGGACCGGCTTGGCCAGATGCCCCTTCCTCCCTACATTACCCACCAGCTAAAGGATAAAAACCGTTATCAGACTGTTTACGCAAAGCATGACGGTTCCGCCGCGGCGCCGACCGCAGGCCTTCATTTCACGAAGGAGCTGTTAAAGGAGATCGAGGACATGGGGGTGACTGTGGCCCATGTGACGCTCCATGTGGGACTTGGTACCTTCCGTCCGGTTAAGGCGGACACGATCGAAGAGCACCATATGCATTCGGAGTTCTATATGGTGGAGGAAGAGGAAGCAAAAAAAGTCAACGATACGAAGAAAAACGGCGGCCGGGTGATCTGTGTGGGAACTACAAGCTGCCGGACGCTGGAATCCGCTACCGGAGAAGACGGGATTTTAAAGGCCGGAAGCGGCTGGACAGAAATTTTTATCTATCCCGGCTACCAGTTTAAGATTCTTGACTGCCTGATTACCAATTTCCATCTTCCAGAGTCCACGCTGGTGATGTTAGTATCAGCCCTGGCGGGAAGAGAGCATGTATTGCATGCATATCAGGAAGCCATCCGTGAAAAATACAGGTTCTTTTCCTTTGGAGACGCCTGTTTCCTCACGGATGACCTGGAAGAGAAACATGAAAAAGCAGCCCGACAGGGCGGATTTTGAACGTTTTTAGGGCGTTAAACGTCCAGTGGACGTTTGCCCAACGCCGACCGAAGCGGAGCGAAGACGCAGGAGCATGAAATGCGGAGCAATCCGCAGGCATCAGGGGCCAAAAAACCTTTTGCCCCCAACATCTTTTGCTTAAGCATATCATATTATATGTTGATGAATTCTTCCGTTTTGCCACAGACTCACAGGAAAACAGCCAGAAAAATAGAAAAAGAAACCAAAAGTTTCCCGCAAAGGGGCATGGAAAGGATATAAGGATTGTGGAAGAAGCCATTCGTTTAAATAAATATTTAAGTGATGCCGGAGTCTGTTCCCGGAGAGAAGCGGACAGGCTTATCAAAGAGGGAAAAGTACTGGTGGATGGCGCTGTGGCTTTTATGGGCCATAAGGTGCAGCCGGGACAGAAGGTGGTCTGCAATGGAATGGCAGTAGGTGGAAAGGAACCTCCGGTGTTTCTGGCGGTCAACAAGCCCAAAGGGATTGTCTGCACCACTTCTGATAAGGACCATGCGGAAAATATTGTGGAATTTCTTCATTATCCTCAGCGGATTTATCCTGTGGGACGCCTGGATAAGGACTCGGAAGGGCTGCTCCTTATGACAAATCAGGGAGATATTGTGAATAAAATCCTCCGCGGTGGTAATAACCATGAAAAAGAATATGCCGTGGCAGTCAACAGGCCTGTGACGGAAGAATTTCTGAAAAAAATGTGCGAGGGCGTGTGGATTGAGGATCTGGCTGTGCTCACCAGGCCCTGTAAGGCATGGCAGACGGGCTCCCATACGTTCCACATTGTGCTGACGCAGGGCTTAAACCGCCAGATTCGCCGCATGTGCCGTGCTCTGGATTACCATGTGATGAATCTAAAACGTGTGCGGATTATGAATATTAAGCTGGAAAACCTGGAACGGGGCGCGTACCGGGAGCTTACTGGGGAGGAACTTAAGGGGCTTATGAAGCAGCTTGAGGATTCCACAAACCTCCCGATGGCAGAGGCAAAGGCGGCCGGAGGACGAACTGCCGTGAAAGAGCAGAGGCCAAAGTCCGTGGCGGCC
>CAJUIP010000001.1:49813-190333 GCA_910586315.1 uncultured Lachnospiraceae bacterium
GCGGCCGGAGGACGAACTGCCGTGAAAGAGCAGAGGCCAAAGTCCGTGGCGGCCGGAGGACGAACTGCCGTGAAAGAGCAGAGGCCAAAGTCCGTGGCGGCCGAAGGGCGGACTGCCGTGAAAATGCAGAGGCCGAAGTCCGGAGCCGCTGGGGGCCAGGCTGCCGGGAGACCAGACGGAAACAAGTAAAGGAGCAGATAGAATGGATGAGAGATTAAGACGGATGAAAGAGCTTCAGACCACGCTCTCAGAGGCTGCAAAAGCCTATTACCAGGAAAGCCGGGAGCTCATGACCAACTTTGAGTATGACCGGCTGTACGATGAGCTTCTGAAATTGGAGAAAGAAACCGGGACTGTTTTTGCGGGAAGTCCCACCCAAAAGGTGGGATACGAAGTTTTGAGCGAGCTTCCCAAGGAACGACACGATAAACCGATGCTGTCATTGAATAAAACAAAAAGCGTAGAAGAGCTAAAGGAATGGCTGGGAGGCGAGACAGGGCTTTTGTCCTGGAAGATGGATGGCCTGACTGTCGTTTTGACTTATGAAAACGGAATGTTACTTAAGGCTGTAACAAGGGGAAACGGAGAGATCGGAGAGGTAATTACGGGAAATGCAAAAACCTTTGTGAATCTTCCCACGGCAATTCCTTTTAAAGGGCGTTTGATACTCCGCGGAGAAGCTGTGATTACCTATCCGGATTTTGAAAAGCTGAATGCGTCCATTGACGATGTGGATGCCAGATATAAAAACCCGAGAAACCTTTGCAGCGGTTCCGTGCGGCAGCTGAACAGCGAAATCACAGCCGGAAGAAACGTGCGGTTCATGGCGTTTTCTCTGGTACAGGCGGAGGACATGGATTTTCACAACTCCAGGAAAGAACAGTTTCTCTGGCTGGCTTCTTTAGGCTTTGAGACGGTGGAGTTTGAAACGGTGACAGCGCAGACTCTTGAAAGCGCTGTGGCAGGCTTTGCGGAAAAGATCAGCCATTGCGAGGTCCCTTCCGATGGACTGGTGCTTATTTACGATGATATCGCATATGGGGCTTCCCTGGGGAGAACCGCTAAATTTCCGAGGGACTCCATTGCCTTTAAATGGGCGGATGAAATTCAGGAGACATCTCTGTCCTACATCGAATGGAGCGCATCCCGGACCGGGCTTATTAATCCGGTTGCCGTTTTTGAGCCTGTGGAGCTGGAGGGCACCACCGTAAGCCGCGCCAGCGTCCATAACATCAGCATCATGGAAAGCCTGGAACTGGGAGCGGGCGACAGAATCACCGTTTATAAAGCCAATATGATTATTCCGCAGATTGCCGACAACCTCACAAGGAGCGGAGTTAGGGATATCCCGAAAATTTGTCCGGTCTGCCAGGGAGTGACGGAAATAAGAAGCATCAACGATGTGAAGGCTTTGTACTGCACCAACCCGGACTGTCAGGCAAAAAAAATAAAAGGCTTTGCCCTGTTTGTCAGCAGAGACGCATTAAACATTGACGGCCTGTCAGAAATGACCCTGGAAAAGTTTATCGCCGCCGGCTTTATCCATGAATTTGATGATATCTTTCATCTGGACCGCCACCGAGAAGCAATCGTGGACATGGAGGGCTTCGGAGAACGGTCCTATGAAAAGCTTGCGGCGGCTGTAAAGACCGCCTCCCATACCACACTTCCCCGGCTGATTTACGGTCTTGGGATTGCAGGCATCGGCTTGGCCAACGCCAGGATGATCTGCCGTCATTTTAACTTTGAGCTTTCTGATATGCGGAAAACCGACGCGGAAGAACTCTGCGCCATTGATGGAATCGGAGCGGTTCTGGCCGACGCATGGGTGAAATATTTTGAAAGTGAGAAGAACAATGAGGCTCTGGACTGCCTGTTAAAAGACCTGACCTTTGAAAAGGAGGCGGTGGGGGCCGAAACCCAGACTCTGGCCGGGAAAATTTTCGTGATTACCGGTTCCGTGGAAAAGTTTGAAAACCGCAAAGAGCTTCAGGAATTCATTGAGGCCAGAGGCGGAAAGGCCACAGGAAGTGTGACTTCCAGGACCAGCTATTTAATCAACAACGATGTGACATCAAAGTCCTCAAAGAATAAGAAAGCCAGGGAGTTGGGCATTCCTATTCTCTCGGAGACGGATTTTCTTAAGATGATAGGAGAAGAAGAACATGCCGATAAAGATACAGAATGATCTGCCTGCAAGAGCCATACTGGAAAGTGAAAATGTATTTATCATGGACGAGGCCCGGGCAAAGAGCCAGGATATTCGTCCTCTGGAAATTTTGATTTTAAATCTCATGCCCCTTAAGGAGGACACGGAGACCCAGCTTTTACGGGCATTATCCAATACGCCCCTCCAGGTGGAATGTACTTACATGACCATGTCGACCCATGAGTCCACGCATACCTCCTCCAGTCATTTAAATAAATTTTATGTAACCTTCAGAGATGTGAAAAAAAGCCATTATGACGGTATGATCATCACCGGAGCTCCTGTAGAGCTCATGGAGTATGAGGAAGTCAATTACTGGGAGGAACTTAAGGAGATTATGGAGTGGAGCAAAACGCATGTGACCTCCACCATGCATCTTTGCTGGGGCGCCCAGGCCGCACTGTATTATCACTATGGAATTCCAAAATATTTAAGGAAGGAAAAGCTTTCCGGCATTTATACCCACAGGACTCTGGAGCGGAAGGTACCGCTCCTCAGGGGCTTTGACGACCGTTTCCAATGTCCTCATTCCCGGTATACGGAGGTGCGGGAAGAGGATATTTTAAAGCATCCGGAACTTATAATCCTGGCGAAATCCGAGGAGGCTGGAGTATTTCTGGTAATGAGACGGGACGGCCGCCAGATTTTCGTCCAGGGGCACCCGGAGTATGACAGGATGACCCTGAACGGGGAATATCATAGAGATTTAAACAAAGGCTTAAATCCCTCCATCCCGGAAAACTATTATGAACATGACGATCCGTTCTCTGTGCCGCCGCTTGTATGGCGGAACATGGCCAATACCCTCTATACGAACTGGCTTAACTTTTACGTCTATCAGGTGACGCCGTATGATTTGCGGGAAATACAATAAAAACCTAGTGTGCTGGCTGAAAGCAATCGAGTCAGTACACTAGATTTTATAAGGATGCTGAAAAACGGGATTGCGGATGTTGGAAAAAGCACCATCTGCAGTCTCCTAAAAAAGATATGTCTCGGGAAGCTGCGGAAGTGGCTGATCAGCCTTTTGTACCACCCTGCAGGGGCACTGTTTGGCAAAAAAGAGGCCGAGCTTGATAAATGGGCAGAAGAAAACCGAAGCTCTTGAGGTAGACAACTGGAGAGTTTTATAAACGGAATCAAAAGAGATATTACCGTAGTAAAAATTCTATTCGTCTTGATTATAATAATGGACTGGCGGAAGGAAGCGTGAACAAGCTGAAAGTTGTCAAAAGGATCATGCATGGCCGCAACAGTTTTGAATTGCTGAAAGGGGTTTGCATTAACGGAATTTTTTCTTGAATTTATCCGGGGAGTATGCTATATTATAGATACAAAAGAGGAAACAACCGCCCACAAAGTGGTTGACCTCACATGATTAGACGATAAGCCTACCTGTTCCGTCAAGATACAAGGTAGGCTTATTTATTTTCGCTTGTTCCTCTTATCGAGAAAGGCAAGCAACGCTATAACAAAACTACCAAAGGCAATTAGCAGAGCCAATATACCTATGAAAATCGAAATGATTTCAAAAGCTGTCATTTGCGCCACCTCCCCTCTTATGTACTCCGGCAAACCGGGCATGAAGTTTTGGGAGGCTACCACCTTGCAACACGATTGTTCCTCTCCGATATTCTATCATTTTCTTTCTTTTATGACAATTCCCAGATTCCTCCACAAGTATTATTTTCCTATTTTTCTTTTTGGATAGTCTAAAAATATTATTGATTAAAATATACCATTTTCTATTGACAATAACAGCAACAATAAGTATAATTTTAGTATAAATTTATTTATAATTATTTTTGAACTATTTACAGAAAGAGGGGGCAAGCCTTATGTGTAAGATATACGGTTATGTAAGAGTTTCTACAATCCAACAGAAAGTAGAAAGGCAGATAAACAATATTATAGGATTCAATGGGGATGCAATCATTATATCCGAAAAGCAATCCGGCAAAGACATAGATAACAGGGCAGAGTTTAAGACGTTGCTGAATAAGGTAAGTCCGGGAGATACAATAATATTTGATGAAGTTAGTAGAATGTCAAGAAATGCGGATGAGGGCTTTTCTCTGTATATGGAACTTATGAGCAGGGGTATTTCCCTTGTGTTTCTGAAGGAGCGGCATATAGATACAGATGAATACAAACGCAGGGCACAGAAGCATATAGAGAAAGTATCATCCAGCAATAAGAAAATGGATAATCTCATAAACGAAATACTGGAACTTGTGGCAGAGTTTGAGCAGGAAAACTTGAAAGATAATATCCGGCTTGCATTTGAACAGGCAGAACATGAAAGGCAGTTTCTTATTAAAAGGGTAACGGAGGGCAAAGCTACATCAAGTAAGAAGCAGGGCAGACCAGAAGGGAGTTGTAATATAAAGACAGATAAAGCAGAGCATATAAAACAGACGATAAAGGATTTATCAAAGGACTTTGACGGTAAGTATTCAGATGCTAAGATATTGAGGGAATATTTGCACAACACATCAAAAGGAACATACTACAAGTACAAGAAAGAGTTGAAAGAAGAAATAGTATAATAACATATAGAACTATTTCATAAAGCCACTTGCTGCCTATGAACCTATGGAGGATTTATTGCAGGAAGCCTATTTCGGACTATGGGAAGCGGTACAACATTATGAAACATCTGAAAATGTGCGGTTTATGACCTATGCGGAATACTGGGTAAAACAATCCGTACAACGCTATCTTGAAAAATGCGGCTCTACGGTGCGAATACCAAGCCATACAAGGCAGAGAATAGGACAAGGGGACAGTGGAATTTAAAATTCCATTTTTCACCGGCGTAAAAAATAAAATTCCACTATTGACATCTGAAATGGAACGTGATAAAGTACATTTCAATAAGACACAGTGTTGACGAGGAAAAGTAGCAGGAATACAAAGATACAGAGAATTGCCGGGTGGTGCGAGGCAATCGGAGTATCCCGTGAAGATCCCCTCAGAGCTTTCGGGCTGAACGATTTTGACAAGTAAGCCTGGACGGTTAATACCCGTTATCCTATTCCGTATTGTTAGATACGGAGATGAGGGGCCGGTTTTCCGGCAAAAAGAGTGGTACCGCAGAGGTTTGAGCCTTTGTCTCTTAAGGAAGAGAGACAGGCTCTTTTTTATTTCATGGGAAAGACTTTGCTACATTAATGTGTAAGAGCAAAGCAAAAGAAGGTCTTTCCTATGAAATAAAAAGCACTTCGTGCTTAGAATCGCACTGCGGCGAAAAGGAAGATGCCGCTTTTTCAGCAACCGCCTATGTCTGACTGATAATAAGGAGGTAAAATTGAATATGGAAGCATTGGAAAAAATCAGTAACTTTTTTGGAAAGTACATGGCGGTGATCGTACTGGCGGTTGCGGCGCTTGCACTGTTTGTACCCGGTTCCTGTCTCTGGATTCAGACATCCTGGGTAAACTATCTGCTGATGATTGTTATGTTTGGAATGGGGCTGACTTTAAAGCTTGAGGACTTTAAGCTTGTGTTTACGCGGCCAAAGGATGTGATCATCGGATGTGTGGCGCAGTTCACGATCATGCCGCTTCTGGCATGGATTCTTGGAACCGTGTTTCAGCTGGATCCGGCGCTTCTGGCCGGCGTTGTGCTTGTCGGCACCTGTCCGGGCGGAACCTCCAGCAACGTCATTACATACCTTTCCAAAGGAGATGTCGCTCTTTCCGTCGGCATGACCAGCGTGAACACTTTGCTGGCACCTTTTTTAACACCAGCGATTACCTATCTGCTTCTGAGAACCACGGTTACCGTGAATCCCGTGAGCATGTTTGTATCCATCATTAAGGTGGTAATTATTCCCATCGCGCTGGGCTTCATCATCAACAAGCTGTTTGGAAAAGTGACGCAGAAGCTGGTTAAGGTTTTGCCATCTGTTTCCGTGGTTGCCATCTGCCTGATCGTTGCATCCGTGGTATCCCATAACGCGGAAAAAATCATGACAACCGGAGCCATCGTATTCGTAGTGGTGATTCTGCATAATCTTCTGGGATATGCCTGCGGCCTGGGACTTGGACGGGCACTTCACCTGAATGTCTCAAAGAGCAAGGCTCTTTCCATCGAGATCGGAATGCAGAACTCCGGTCTGGCAACCTCGCTGGCAGGAACCGCCTTCCCGGATTTGGCCATGGCGACAGTGCCTGGAGCTGTATTTTCTGTATGGCATAATATTTCCGGAGCGGTTCTGGCGAATTTTTACAGCCGTTGGACGGAAAAAGACAAATAATTTAAAAGATGAAAAGCTTACTTGTCGCTTTGAAGTGGGAACGGCCCGGGTCACGATTGTCAGTGACTCCGGGCCTGTTTCATTGTGTTACAGGAAATTTTTTGGCGTCTGTTACGGTTGCCAAGAATATATAATTGAGGTAAGATATATTAAGGAAAACAAAGGCAGCGGCATGTGAAGCGATGGGGCGAAACAAAATGGGATGAAACAGAACACGGGGAGGCAAAATGAGGGAAAACGGAGCATCGTGGGCAGACCAGGATAAGAAAATCGGAGGTTACAGAATGAAGGAAAAGGGAAATTTAACGGAAGGTTCTATCGCGCGGGGGCTGATCGCATTTGCCATCCCGCTGTTTTTAGGCCAGCTTCTGCAGCAGTTTTATAATATGGCGGACGCCTGGGTCGTGGGGAATTTTGCCAGCAATGACGCGTTTGCGGCAGTCAGTATGGCAGGAAACCTGATTTTTGCCGTGATTGGACTGTTCAATGGAATTGCTATCGGCGGCGGCGTTGTGATTTCCAGATATTTTGGCGCAAAGGATCAGGAAGGCGTAAGAACCGCGGTTCACACAAATTTTTTAATGGGACTTATTGCGGCAGTGATTTCCACCATCATGGGACTTTTTCTGGTGCCATATATTTTGCAGTGGATGAAAACGCCGGATTCCGTCATGGAGGAGGCGCTGGCATATTTTCGGATTTATTTCGCAGGGGTATCTACTGTGATTCTCTATAATACGTGTATGGCAATCATGCGGGCAGTGGGGGACAGCCTGCATCCGCTTTATTATCTGATATTTTCCTCCATCGTAAACGTGATTCTTGATCTGGTTTTTGTGATCGTGTTCCGCTGGAGCGCCGGGGGAGCAGCTTTTGCCACCGTAATCGCCCAGGGAATAAGCGTGCTGCTCTGTCTGTTCCAGATGGGACGCGGTATGGGAGATATGAAAATCCAGGTAAAGTATTTAAGGCTTAACCGTTCCATGATGAAACAGGTGATCCGGCAGGGCGTCCCCACCGGGATTCAGAACTGTGTGATCAGCATAGGGAATCTGGTGGTACAATCCAACATCAACGCCTTCGGCGCCTATGCCATTTCCGGTCACGGGGCTTTTTCAAAGGTGGAAGGAATTGCGTTTCTTCCTATCATGAGTATGTCCATGGCGCTCCCTACCTTTATCAGTCAGAATCTCGGGGCGAAAAAATATGCCAGAGCGAAAAAGGGCGCGGCTCTGGGAATTTTCTTTGGAGCGGCTTTTGCGGAACTGGTTGGGGTTCTTCTTTATTTTCTGGTTCCCTATGCCCTGCGTCTGTTTGTGAGTGCGCCGGAGGCGATTGAGTTTGGAATTATCCACGGGAAAACGGTGACTCTGTTTTTCTTTATGCTGGCATTTTCTCACTGTACGTCGGGGGCGCTCCGGGGCTGCGGGAAATCCATTGTGCCGATGGCGGCAATGTTAATTTGCTGGTGCGGAATAAGGATTATTTATGTGACGGCGGCTGTCTCCGTATTTCCGGTGTTCCGTACCATCTCCTGGGCATATCCGTTAACCTGGACGCTCAGTTCCCTGATTCTTGGCGCATTCCTCTTCCGAATGGACTGGGAGGCGGCCAGAGTGTAGGTAGATAGAGAGGGAGAAAAAATGATACGGATAATGAAAGACGGGGATTTGACTTCTGTTATACAGATATGGCTCGATGCAAACATCAGGGCGCACAGTTTTGTACCGGAAGAATATTGGACAGGCAATTATGAGATGGTAAAGGAAGCGCTTGGGAAGGCGGAGCTCTATGTGTACGAAGAGGATGATACCAATGAAAAGGAATTTTTCATGATCTGGCAAAAACAGAGAGTGGCGGAATCGGGACAGACCTGTGGAGGTGAAAGATGAAATGGTTAAAAAGAACAGGACTTCTGCTTTTAGCTTTGCCGTTCCTGTGCATAGTAAGTTTCATCCTATATGAAATGGTCGGTATGTACATGAATCATCGGGCCACAGAGCGGCAGACGGCCGGGATGCAGAGAAATCTGGAACATGAAATTCCGGACATTAAGATTCTGAACGTATATTCAGAAACGGGAAATATATCAGGAACCGGAAATCATGTGGACTGCCTGTCCGTCATAACGTTTTCTACAGAATTGCAGGAGGATGAAATAAAACGCAGCCTGTCTGAATATTATACCTTTGATCAATGGAGCTGCTATTTGGAAAAATTGGAGGGAGAAGGCTATTTGCTTTATTTTATAACATCGGCCCCATTTGCGAATAACATAGAAGGGCACTGAATATGAGATGTGCCACAGGATAGAACAGAATGGATAGCCGGAAAGTATGTTTTTACCCTCTGAGGGTGGCAATAAGCCGCCCGGGTTTCTCTAAAAGGCTTAAGGCGTCCAGAATGGAGCGCGTACAGATATCGGCGGAGCCGACAAGGGCAGAGCAGGCGCCTTCTTCTCCCATGACAGCGATGGAGAGGGCGCTTTCTTTGCACATAAGACAGTCATTGCGGCCGTTTCCGATGGCGGCGCAGGAGGATGGACCCAGGGAACGGACAATGGAAAGCTTGGAATCCATGGCCGAATCACCGGGGAAGGTCATGATTTTTAAGGGAAGTCCCTGGCACATGGCTTTTGCAGTGCCATGGGTGTCGGCAGTGAGCACATAGATGGAGAACTGCTCCGAAAGCCGGATGAGAGCGGTTTTCACGTCATCGGGGATGGCCCCATCTACGGCGATGGTTCCATTATAGTCAAGAATCAGATTTAAAATGTTTAACTCTCTGTACCCGGGAATTGAAATTTTCATAAATAAAATCCTTTCTTGTAAATACACGGTCAGCTGTCCCTGACTCTCAATAAAGGAAGTATACCATGTACAGGCTCCTGACGCCAGAATATACCTCATAGATTTTTATAAAAAAAGGCAGGAGATTTATTGAAAAAACCAATTTGATTATTTCACTGCATTGAATTATACTATAGGAATGCAGGGTCATAAAGACCATGGTTTTCGTAACAGTTCGGTTTTGCAAAGATTCCAAATAAAAAACGCGTTGAAAGCAAGGCTGAACGGTTACTAAATTTCTAAAGATTTTGGAGGAGAGAAAATGAAAAAAAGCTTTACAAAAGTAATGGCAGCCGCTCTGTCCCTGGGATTGTTAACCGCATGCGGCAGCAATGGTACGGCTGCAACAACGGCAGCTCCTGAGACAACGGCAGCCGCAACCACAGCAGCTGAAACAACGGAAGCGGCAACAGAAGCTGCAACTGAGGCAGCAGAAGAGAAGTTCCAGGCTTCTATCCTTTTCTGCGGATCCACTTCCCTGTATCCGATCCTGTCTTCCCTGGCCTCTTCTTTCACAGAGGAATATGTAACCTGGGACAAGGTAGACGCATCCTTCCCGGCAGATAATATCTCGATCTATGTGGCACCGGGCGGATCCGGTGTAGGCGTAAGCGCAGCCGTTGATAAAACCGCTGATTTTGGTATGCTGGCCCGTGATATTAAGGACTCCGAGATTGAAGCTCTCGGCGCTGATTATCAGTCCTTTATCGTGGCCCGCGATGCTTTAACCGTTTCCGTAAATGCGGAGAACCCCATCTGCGGCGTAACGGATGATCTTACCACGGATATGGTCCGTCAGATCTTTGCGGGCGAGATTGAAACCTGGGATCAGGTAGATGCATCCCTTCCTGCGGAGGCCATCAACGTATATATCAGAGACTTATCCGGCGGTGCATATGAAGTATTCCAGAAATCCGTTATGGGCGACAGCGAAGTAACCGCAGCAGCTACCCAGTCCGCATCCATGACGGAACTTGCAACCAACATCGCAAATGATAAATGGGGCATTGGCTATGCAGGCTTTGGCGCATACAACAAGGCAAACGCCAATGGGCAGGTTTTACAGGCCATGAAGGTGGACGGCGTGGAAGCTACAGTTGAAAACATTGTAGGAGATGTATATAAGATCCAGCGTCCGGTTATGTTCGTAACAGGAGAGAAATTAACAGAATCCGAGCAGGCGTTTGTAGATTACATTTTCTCTCAGATTGGTTATGATGTAACAGAGGCCAACGGATATATCCCGGCCTTCACACCGGCAAACTAAAAACGGAACCTGACGGGGCTTTCGCAAAATGAGTTTTTGAACTTTTCCATTTTGCAATAGCCCCGTATTCATATGATGGAGCGGCGGCTAATGAGACGAAAACTCAACCTTTTATTTTCTCTTTTCATCTATATTTTAACGGCTCTGGCGGTCCTGGTGCTGGGATTCGTCATTTATTTTATTGTAAAAGAAGCTTTGCCACTTTTTTCTGAGGTCAGCGTGGGGGAATTTCTTCTGGGGACCCGGTGGATGCCCATTGCCTACACTGGGAGCGTTTCTTTTGGAATTTTTAATTTTATTGCGGCAACGGTCTATGTGTCCTTTACGGCCATGGTTCTGGCTGTGGGGGTTGGGTTAGGTGCGTCTGTATTTTTGTCCTGTGTGGCCACGGACCGGATGCGGGGAATTCTCTATCCCTTTGTGGACCTCCTGGCGGGAATTCCTTCGGTCATTTACGGATTCATCGGCCTTTCCGTCCTGGTAAAGATTTTCTTAAAGGCAGGAGTACATACAGGTTCCTGCGTGCTGGCAGCGGGAATTTTACTGGCTGTGATGCTGCTTCCTTTTCTGGTGGCTTCCTGCAGCGAAACCATGTTAAAAGAGCGGGAAAAGTACGAAGCGGCGGCCGACGCCCTTGGAATCTCCAGATGGTATGCCGTGGCTACCATCATTCTTCCGGCTTCCTTTAAAAATATCTTATTATCCATGATTCTGGCTATAGGCCGTGCCATGGGGGAGACCATGGCGGTGATGATGGTCATGGGAAACTCCAACTTATTCCCAAGGCTCCTTGGAAAGAGTGAGAGTATTGCTTCTGTTATTGCTCTGGAAATGGGAACGGCTGTCTATGGCAGCACTCATTACCATGCCCTCTACGGAGCCGGACTGGTACTAATGATCCTTTTGTTTCTTATCAATATCATCATTAATCTGGTTCGCAGCCGGATGGTGCAGGAATAGGGGGAAATCATATGAAATGGATGGCAGGATTCACGAAGTTCTGGGCATATGTGAGCTTTGGACTGGTCTGCGGGGTGATTCTGTTCCTGTTTGGATACGTGTTTTACCGCGGCGCCGGAACTATCAGTGTGGAATTTCTTACAGAGGCCCCCAAAGGGCTTGTACTGGGAGAAGAGGGAGGAATTTTTCCGGCTATCATAGGCAGCCTCTTTTTTACAGGGACAGCCGTGGTCCTTGGAGGAATCCCGGCGTTAGCCTCGGCCCTCTATCTGGTTTTTTATTGCCAAAACAAAAAGGTGGAACGGCTTCTTCACCTGGTAATCCAGTGTATTTCCGGAATTCCCTCCATTGTGCTGGGATTGTTCGCATACAGTTTTCTGGTGCGGGATTTAAACCTGGGACGGTGTATTTTATCGGCAGGAACGGCCCTCGCCATCATGATTCTGCCCTTTATTGAAGTGCGGGCGGAAAAAGCCTTCCGTGAGATTCCGGCCTGCATGATCCAGTCGTCCTATGCTCTGGGCTGCTCCAGGTTTTATACGATTACGCGGATTATTCTTCCCGCATGCCGGGGAGAGCTGGTATCAGGGATTATCCTGGGCGGCTGCTACGCCATGGGAGCTACCGCGCCCATGATTTTTACAGGAGCCGTGGCCTATGCGGCAGTTCCTGAAAGCCTTTTGTCTCCGGCCATGGCGCTGCCTCTGCATTTATACCTGCTTTTGGCCCAGGGCGCCACATCCATGGATACGGCATACGGAACGGCTTTCGTGATGATGGCCATTATTTTAATCAGCAACATGCTGGCCACAATATATGCGAGAAGGAGTCAGAAAAAATGGAAGAGATCATGACGCTTAAACATACCAGTGTTTCCTATGACGGAAAACCAGTGTTAAAGGATGTTTCCATGGGAATCCGCAAAAACCGGATTATGGCGGTCATGGGCCCGTCGGGATGCGGGAAAACCACTCTGCTCCGTTCTTTAAATGGTCTTCTGTGGGAAGAACCGGGGGCCAAAGTGACCGGAGAGGTGCTGCTTCACGGGAAAAATATTAAAGAAATGTCTACGGAGGAGGTGAGACGGCAGGTGGGACTGGTATTCCAGACCCCATCGCCCTTCCCGTTTTCCATCTATAAAAACATGTCCTATGCATTGAAATATTATGGAATACGTGATAAAAATAAGATGGACCGAATTGTGAAAGAAAAACTTCAGATGGCCGGGCTTTATGAGGAGGTGAAGGAGGAGCTCGGAAAGAGCGCCTTAAAGCTTTCCGGCGGGCAGAAGCAGCGGCTGTGTATCGCCAGGGCCCTGACGGTGGAGCCGGACATTCTATTGCTGGACGAGCCCTGTTCGGCGCTGGACGTGCGGTCCACGGCAGTCATTGAAGGAATGCTTGCAAGGCTTAAGGAAACCTATACCATCGTGATTGTCACCCACAACATTGCCCAGGCCAAACGGATTGCAGACGACGCCGCTTTTGTGTTCGAGGGCCGTCTTGTGGAATACGGAGAAGCAGGGAAATTATTTGAGCACCCGCAGAAGGAAGAAACGAAATCATTCCTGGAGGGAATTTACGGATAGAGTAAGAAAAACACCCCTGCCATAAAAGCAGGGGCGCTCAAATCTAATTTGCGTTGCTGTTCCATAGAATATCGCGGCCGATGGTCTGGTAGAATAATTCCTTGATGCGGGCCGGCTCAGAAGTCTGGCCTAAAATCCACATGAGTTTGGTAACTGTGGCTTCCAGGGTCATATCATAGGATTCAATGAGACCGAAGGCATTCTTGATTTTCTGTCCTACCTCATAGACAGACATGTTGCTGCCTTCCTGAGTTACCTGGGTAGTCATAACAACGGTTTTCCCCATGGAAATCCATTTTTCAATGGAACCATAGAAGTCGTCGGATTCATAGGAGGGGAGGCCGCCCACGCCGAAGGATTCAATGACCACGGCATCGTAATGCTCCGCCATGTAATCCAGAATGGTAGAGTCCATAGACGGGATCAGTTTAAGAAGAGCCACCTTGCTGTTTAAATCATGGTAAAAGCGGACATGTTCCCGGTCCTGCCATTTATCGTCGATATAAAACAGAATATGGTCTTCCTGGATCACGGCCAGATACGGAAAATTGATGCTGGAGAAGGCATTATAGCTTTTTGTGCGCTCTTTCTTTCCCCGGGTTCCCGCGATTACCTTTCCGTCAAATACGATGTTGACGCCATGGGCCCGCTCACAGGAGGCGAAGCGGAGGCTGTCTAAAAGGTTGGTCCTGGCATCGGTGACATCCAGGTCGATGGGTTTCTGAGCGCCGGTGATGACGATGGGCTTTTTGGAATGCTGGACCATATAGGACATGGCGGCCGCCGTATAGGCCATCGTGTCTGTTCCATGGCAGATAACAAATCCGTCATAGTTATCATAGTTCTCTTCCAGCGCTTTGGAAAGAAGCTGCCAGTGTCTGGGATGAATGTTGGTGCTGTCGATATTCAAAACCTGCGTCGCATCCACTTCGCAGAAGGAGCGGGCAGCAGGCACATAGGATAACAGCTCGTCCCCCGTAAGAAGCGGCGTTAGTCCTGAATCCCCATGCTTGCAGGCGATGGTGCCGCCGGTTCCCAGAAGAAGAATGTGTTTCATAAATGATAATCCCCTTTCATCTGTTGATATACCCCAATCTGTAAGCAGTATATCAAAAAAAAAATGAAGATTCAATAAAAATTTATTTCGCGGAAAGAAGGTGTGTTTTATGACTCAGCTCCCAAAGGATCCGGCGATGCTTTTAAGTTATATCAATACCCAGCTCAGGGATTTTTATCCGTCCATGAACGAATTGTGTGAGGCACTGTCCGTTTCAAAAGAAGAAATCGACAGAACCCTGGCATCCATGGATTACCGGTATGAGGAAGATCGAAATCAGTATGTATAGGCTCTGAATTTTTCCATGCATATCCCACGTTCTATTCTGCCAGACTATACACATGGAAAAAACAAAAAAGCAGTTTGTATTTTGGAAAAATTTTATGAAGTGCGGAGTGGCCGGATGGTGCATGGAGATCATTTTTACGTCGGCGGAGTCCATTGCCATGGGGGATATGAGGCTCATTGGCCGGACTTCCCTTCTTATGTTTCCCATTTATGGTCTAGGCGCTCTTTTAGGCCCCATCTGCCGGCGGCTGGACATGTGGATCGGGGATGTGGAAAGACTCGGATGGAAGGATAAGATCTGGCGTCACGGAACCAACAGTATGGTGCTTATCTTCCTGGCAGAATACTTGTCCGGCGCTTTTTTGAAGCTTTACGGAATCTGTCCCTGGGATTATTCCGGCCGCTTTTTCAGTGTGGACGGCCTGATACGCCTGGATTTTGCGCCGTTCTGGTTCGGGGCCGGACTCATTTTTGAAGAAATCACGGGAAAGAAAAGACAGTAGAGCGTGCAGATGATGGGAATGAATTTTCAGACATGCTCCAGAAGCAGTTGCATTTGCCAGGGGTTTTTTATATAATGATGATACTGGTATCACCTGCCTTACCTGCCGTTTATGTTTCGATGAGAAAAGCAGTTCAGCGAAACATATGGCCGTTTAAGGCGGGCGGATTTCATTTAAAAAAGAAAAAGGTGAATGCAATGATTCGTTTTTTGGTGGTGGCCGTTCTTTTGATTGGCTTTCTTGTATTTGGTTTTCCGCTTCTGGCGGCTCAGAATTCCCTGGGGAAAAAGGATCCGCACGCCCGGGACGTGGAGAGCTTAAAAATCGTCCAGTATATGTTTGGGCTGATTTTAAAAACAGCGGGTATCACGGTTACCGTGAAGGGAAAGGAAAATATTCCTGAGGACCAGGCGGTCCTCTATGTGGGAAACCACAGAAGCTATTTTGATATTCTGGTGGGATATACCACCGTGCCGGGTCTTATGGGATTTGTGGCCAAAAAGGAAATGTTAAGGATCCCGCTTCTCCGATCATGGATGGTGAATGTCAACTGCCTGTTTCTGGACAGGGAGAACTTAAAAGAGGGATTAAAGACGATTCTCCAGGGAATTGAGAAGGTCAAAAGCGGAGTGTCTATCTGGATTTTCCCGGAGGGAACAAGAAACAAAAATGAGGATTTGAGAGAGCTTCTTCCATTTAAAGAGGGAAGCCTTAAAATTGCCGAAAAGTCCGGCTGTCCGGTGGTTCCGGTGGCTATGGTGGGGACTGCGGAAGCTTTTGAAAAGCATTTTCCCATGATCCGTCCTTCCCATGTGACGGTGTATTATGGAAAGCCCTTCTATATTAAAGAGCTGGAGCCGGAGGAGAAAAAGCGTGCCGGAGCGTATACAAGAGAAAGAATCCGGGAGATGCTCCGTGAAATACAGGAAGAAACGGCAGGAGAGACAGGATGAAACACCGGAAGAAGCAGGAAAAAACGACAGGAGAGACAGGATGAAACACCAGGAGAAGCAGGAAGAAACGACAGGAGAAAACAGGATGAAACATCTGGACTTGATGGAATGCAGAAATAAACTGGATCAGATCGACAGGGAAATTGTACGGCTGTTCGAGGAACGCATGACGGTCTGCGGCGATGTGGCCCAATATAAAAGGGAAACCGGAAAAGCCATTTATGATGCCGGGAGGGAAAAGCAGAAAATCGCAGCCGTAAGAGAGTTAGCCGGCAGCGAATTCAATAAGCAGGCTGTGCAGGAAATTTTTTCCCAGCTTATGACGATCAGCCGGAGGTTCCAGTATGGATGCTTAGCGGCCTGCCAAAAGGCCTCCTCCGCTGGATTTACGGAGGTGGGGTCTTTAAAGAAAGAAAATGTCCGCGTGGTGTTCCAGGGAGTGGAAGGGGCGTACAGCCATGCCGCTGCAAAAATGTTCTTCGGAAATGGCGTGAACGCCTATCATGTGCCGGAGTTTGAGGATACCATGAAAGAGGTGGAGGAGGGACGGGCCGATTATGGCGTGCTCCCCATTGAAAATTCCACGGCCGGATTTGTCATCAGCAACTATGACCTTCTGGCAAAATACAGCAATTACATAGTGGGAGAGGTTTATGTGCCTGTTGACCATGTGCTTCTTGGCCTTTGGGAGGCCTCTCTTTCTGACATTAAAACTATCTACTCCCATCCTCAGGGTCTGATGCAGTGCTCAAAATTTTTAAATTCCAATAAAGACTGGAAGCAGGTGGGCGTCTTAAACACCGCCGTTGCCGCCAAAAAGATCATGGAGGAAAAGGATATGACCCAGGCCGCCGTGGCCAGCCGGGCGGCGGGAGAACAGTACGGATTAAAGGAGCTGGCCCGGGGAATCAGCGACGAAAAGGGAAACACCACCAGATTCATCATTCTGGCAAAAAATCCAGTATACGAGACGAAAGCTTCAAAAATCAGTCTGATTTTTGAGGTGCCCCATGTGAGTGGTTCTCTCTATAATATCCTTGGAAATTTTATTTTCAACGGAGTGAACATGAATATGATCGAGTCCAGACCGATTCCCGGGAAGCCTTTTGAATACCGCTTTTTCGTGGATATTGAGGGCAATTTAAGCGATGCCGCTGTAAAAAATGCCCTGACGGGAATCCAGGCGGAAGCCTCCTTCATGAAAATTCTGGGAAACTACTGATAAAAAGGTCCTAAAATATACTAGATTAACTGGTATGACGGCACGCTGTACAGAACGGGGGAATGAATTGTGGCAATCCATGTATTTGCCGCCATTGACGTGGGCTCCTTTGAGCTGGAAATGGGAATCTATGAGATCTCCGGCAAAAATAAAATCAGAAAGCTGGATCATGTGCGCCATGTGATGGCCCTGGGAAGAGATACCTACCATCACGGAAAAATCAGCTATGAACAGGTGGAGGAGCTCTGTGAGGCTCTGGGAGATTTTTCCAGAATCATGAAAAGCTATAGGGCTGCGGATTACCGGGCCTACGGCACAAGCGCCATGCGGGAGGCCAGAAACAGTCAGATTGTTCTGGATCAGGTCCGTGTGAGAACCGGTATTGAGATCCAGATCATCAGCAATTCCGAACAACGGTTTTTAAACTACAAAGCCATTGCCGCCCTGGATGAGGATTTTGATAAAAATATCCGGCAGGGCACAGCCATCGTGGATGTGGGTTTTGGCAGCATGCAGATTTCTCTGTTTGATGAAAAACTTTTGATTTCCACGGAAAATCTTCCTCTGGGAGCCTTAAGGATCCTCGGGGCCTTAAGCGATGTGAATACCACGGTGGACCGGACAAGAGAACTGATCGACGGCATGGCGGAAAACGAGCTTTCTAATTATCAGAAAATGTATCTGGCAGATCGTACCGTACACCATATCATCGGAATCGGGGAGAATATCCTCTATCTGTTCCGGCATGAGGATAACGGAAAACCGCTGGAGCGGGTATCAAGAGAACGGTTTAATCTCTTTTACGACCAGCTTTTCCGGATGAGTGAGAACGAGCGGGAAGAAAAATTCGGAGTCAGCGCAGAGTATGCGGCCCTGCTTCTTCCCTGCGCGGTAATCTATAAAAAGTTCATGGAAATCACAGGGGCGGAATCTCTGTGGATTCCGGGAATCCGTTTTTGTGACGGCATCGCCGCCGAATATGCGTCGGACCATAAGCTGGTGAAATTCAGGCATAATTTCAACAACGATATTATCAGCACTTCCAGAAACATGGCCAGGCGGTACCGCTGCCAGAGTCCCCATTCGGAGATGGTGGAGGTCTTTGTGCTTCAGATTTTCGATACTATGAAGCGGTATCATGGAATGGGAGAGCGGGAGCGTCTGCTTTTGCAGATCGCCGTCATTATCCATGCCTGCGGAAAGTTCATCAGCGTCAGAAACGCCAACGAATGCGCCTACAATATTATCATGTCCACCGAGATCATCGGCATTTCCCACCTGGAAAGGGAGATCATCGCCAATGTGGTGCGCTACAATATCCGGGATTTCGATTATAACAAGGTTCATATGGAGACAGAGCTGGATTCCGTCTCCAGCGGCTTTGCGAGCCACAAGGATGTGACCATTGTAATCGCAAAGCTTACGGCAATTCTGAGACTGGCAAACTCCATGGACCGGGGACATAAGCAGAAATTAAGGGGCTGCCGGATGTCCGTGAAGGATAAAAATTTTGTAGTGACTACAGACTATCATGGAGACATTACTTTGGAAACGGTTTCCTTCAGGCAGAAGGCGGCGTTTTTTGAAGAAATTTTCGGACTTCGGCCTATCCTCAGGCAGAAAAGGAGCGAGTAACTATGGCAGAAAAAGAAACCAGGTACACAGATCCGAAAAATTATGTAAATCGGGAGCTGAGCTGGCTGGAATTCGACTACCGGGTTTTGGGAGAGGCCAGGGATAAGACCACTCCGCTGTTTGACCGGCTGAAGTTTTTAAGTATTACAGCCTCCAATTTGGATGAATTTTTCATGGTTCGTGTGGCTTCCCTGAAGGATATGGTCCATGCGAAATATACCAAGCCGGATATTGCGGGTCTGACGCCGTCGGAACAGCTGGAGAGAATCAGCAAAAAGACCCATGAGCTGGTGACGCAGCAATATATGACTTATAACCGCTCTCTGCTTCCGGCTTTGAAAAATAACGGGCTGAATGTGATTACCAGCCATGAGGAACTGACCCCGCTCCAGGGAGAGTTTGTGGACCGGTACTTTATGGAGGAGGTATATCCGGTTTTGACTCCCATGGCCGTGGACTCTTCCCGGCCGTTTCCGCTTGTGAGGAACCAGTCCTTAAACATTGCGGCTCTCCTTAAGAAGAAATCAGGCGATGACGAACTGGAATTTGCTCTGGTGCAGGTTCCAGGCGGGCTTGCGCGGATTGTGACACTTCCGGTCACCGTGGATGAAAAAGGAAATGAGATGCGTCATGTGATTCTCCTGGAGGAAATCATCGAGAGAAATATGAAGCAGCTTTTTCTTAATTATAATATCGTCACCTTTCATCCCTTCCGTATTATGAGAAACGCCGATTTCTCCCTGGATGAGGAAGAAGCGGTAGATCTCCTGGAAGAAATTGAAAAGCAGTTAAAAAAGAGACAGTGGGGTGAGGTCATCCGGCTGGAAATTGAGGAAAAGGCTGATAAACGGCTTCTTAAAATATTAAAAAAGGAGCTGGAAGTCAACGAGGAAGATATTTATGAGATTCCCGGAGCCCTGGATCTTACCTTTTTAATGAAAATGTACGGTCTCTCCGGCTATGAACATTTGAAGGCGCCCAAATATACACCGCAGCCGGTTCCGGCCCTGATGAATGAGGATGATATTTTTACCAACATCAGAAAAGGGGACATCCTCTTAATGCACCCCTACGAGACCTTTGATCCGGTGGTGGAGTTTGTCCGCCGGGCGGCCGGGGATCCGGATGTACTGGCCATCAAGCAGACCCTGTACAGAGTCAGCGGAAATTCTCCCATTGTGGCGGCCCTGGCAGAGGCTGCCGATAATGGAAAACAGGTTTCTGTTCTGGTGGAATTAAAAGCCAGATTTGATGAGGAAAACAATATTCTCTGGGCAAAGAAGCTGGAAAAGGCCGGCTGCCATGTGATTTACGGTCTGGTGGGACTGAAGACCCATTCGAAGATTACGCTGGTGGTACGGCGGGAGGAGGACGGAATCCGCCGCTATGTTCACCTGGGAACAGGAAATTATAACGATTCCACCGCAAAGCTTTATACGGACTGCGGCATTATGACCTGTCATCCGTTAATCGGCGAGGATGCCACAGCTGTGTTCAATATGCTGTCCGGATATTCGGAACCTTTAAGCTGGCATACGCTGGCCGTGGCGCCTTTGTGGCTCCGCGGAAAATTCTTAAAGCTCATCGAACGGGAGACCAGGCATGCCAGGGCCGGAAAACATGCCTCCATCATTGCCAAGATGAATTCTCTGTGTGACAAGGATATTATTGCCGCTCTTTATGAAGCGTCCTCGGCCGGGGTGGAAATTAAGCTGGTAGTCCGCGGTATCTGCAGTTTAAAAGCAGGGATTCCGGGACTTTCGGAAAATATCGAGGTTCGTTCCATTGTGGGAGAATTTTTGGAACATGCCAGAATTTTTATCTTTGAGAACGATGGCAGTGAGGAAATCTACATGGGCAGCGCCGACTGGATGCCAAGAAACTTAGACCGCCGTGTGGAAATTATGTTCCCGGTTTTAAGAGAGGAGCCAAAGGCCAGAATCCGCCATTACATGGAACTGGAGCTGGAAGATAATCTGAAGGCCCATGTGCTGATGCCGGACGGAACCTATGAAAAACCAGACCGGAGGGGAAAGCTTCCGGTAAGTTCCCAGAAAGCCCTCTGTGAGCTGGCCGTGGCGTCCGTTAAGGCGGAGCAGAAAAAGACGGGGAGCGAGGAAATCTCAAGAGTCTTCCTTCCTGTGGAAAGCCAGAATGAAAGATAAAAGCCATAGGCCGCCCGCCGTTTTGCGGGCGGCTTTTTGCGAGGCGTCTTTTTACAGTACTTTCCTCCCTATATTTTCGAAAAAAGTAAGGAAAAATTTATTGAAATATGATATGATGGTAACAAAATCGGGAAGGCATGAGCATCAAGCACCGGTTTGGCAAACGGCTTTCAACGAATTTTTGTTTGCGACTGTGAGGGTCCGAAAACGTTACAGCATAGGAGATACATAGGAGGTTGTTCATGGATCAGATTAATATTCTTGTGGTAGACGACGAAAAAGAAATTGCCGACCTGGTGGAGATTTACCTGGTCAGTGACGGTTATAAGGTTTTCAAAGCAAATAACGCGGCGGATGGACTGGAGATTCTTGAAAAAGAAGAAATCCATCTGGTGCTTTTAGATATTATGATGCCTGGGATGGACGGGCTGGAGATGTGCCGGAAAATCCGGGAAACCAATAACATTCCCATTATCATGCTGAGCGCCAAGTCCACAGATCTGGATAAGATTCTGGGACTGGGGACCGGGGCCGATGATTATGTGGTGAAGCCCTTTAATCCCCTTGAGCTGACCGCCCGGGTGAAATCCCAGCTTCGCCGTTATACACAGTTAAATCCCAACAGCAACACAGGCCAGACTTCAAAAAATGAAATCAACATCCGCGGCCTTTCAGTCAACAAGGATAACCATAAGGTGGTGGTATACGGCGAGGAGATCAAGCTTACCCCCATCGAATTCGATATTTTATATTTGCTGGCATCAAATCCGGGCCGGGTGTTCAGCACGGATGAGATTTTTGAAAAGGTATGGAACGAAAAAGTCTATGAGGCCAACAATACCGTTATGGTACATATCCGCCGCCTTCGCGGAAAAATGAAGGAGGACACCAGGCAGAATAAGATCATAACCACAGTCTGGGGGGTAGGATATAAAATTGAAAAATGACAGAAGCAGACGCTTCTATGGACAGGTGACAGTCAATATCCTGTACAGTACGCTGATTGCCTGCCTGGTGGAAGTGTTTCTGATTACCAATGTGGATATGCTGGTTAACTATATGGAGAAGACCAGGGGGGAGCTGCCCCCGTTTTTGCGGGTATTCGGGATGGGAACGGTCACCACGATTTTATACGTAATTCTGGGGATTGGGATTTTTTCTTTCACATTCCTGCTGCTTCAGAGAAAGTCTTTGCGGTACATAGGAAAGATCGCAACGGCGATCCAGAATATTTCCGAAGGAGATTTAAATACTCAGGTGGAAGTCATGGGGGACGATGAGTTTTCCATGATGGCGTCCAATTTAAACCGGATGGAGGCCGATATCCGGGAGCTGATGGATAAGGAAAGGGAGTCGGAACGGACAAAAAATGAGCTGATTACTAATGTTGCCCATGATTTGAGGACGCCTTTAACTTCCATTATCGGCTATCTGGAGCTGCTTTCCAAAGGAGTCCCCATCGGACCGGAAATGCAGCAGAAGTATATTGATATTGCCTATACGAAGGCTAAGCGCCTGGAAAAACTTATTGAAGATCTGTTTGGATTTACCAAGATGAATTACGGAAAAATTTCCATGAATGTGGGAAAGGTGGATATTGTAAAGCTTTTGGGACAGCTCCTGGAGGAGTTTTACCCCAGCTTCGCAGATAAGGACCTGGCCTATGAGCTGACCAGCAATGTGCCTGCGCTGGTCATAGCGGCCGATGGAAATCTTCTTGCCAGACTGTTTGACAACCTCATAAATAACGCGATCAAATATGGCGCTGAGGGAAAAAAGATCCTGGTGAAAATCCATGCAGATGAGGAGATTGTGACGGTTTCTGTGGTCAATTACGGATATGTGATTCCGGCCGATGAGCTTCCGTTTATCTTCAATAAATTTTACCGTGTGGAGCAGTCCAGGTCCTCCACGACCGGAGGAACCGGACTGGGACTTGCCATTGCAAAGAGCATCGTGGATATGCACGGCGGAACCATCTCCGTATCCAGCGATTTAAACGGTACGGTTTTTATGGTGAAGCTTCAGGTGAATTTTGATGTGAACCGGGAAAATTTCAGAGCGATAGGATGAGAAACATGGGAAAGAAAATGTGCGCGGCAGTATGCCTTCTGCTCTTTGGGCTTCTGTTCGGAAAAATTTCCAGTCCGGCGGCAGAAGACGACGGGCCTCCGGTATCCATGGAGGTCTCTTCCGTTTATGACGGCGTGGGGAAAATGGGAGAGCATATTCCGCTGACGATCCGGCTGTATGGCCAGTCCGCAAAGCCCTTTACGGGAACAGTCGCAGTGAAAGCCCTGGAAAACGGGATGGACAGCAGTGAAGAAGTATTCGAATATGGATATTCGGTTTCTGTGAATACCGCGGAGACAAAAAAGCTGGAAATCTATGTTCCTCTGGGACAGAGAAGTCCGGAGCTTCTTGTGACCCTTAAGGACCATACCGGAAAAGAAATCGCAGAGAAAACCATGTCTTTTGATGTGTCCAGGGACAAGGGACGCCTTCTTGTCGGTGTCCTGTCGGAGAGGGACGAGGAGCTTTTGTATCTGGATGGGATAAGTATGGACTATGGTATGGTAAATTCCGTGGTCCTCTCCATGGATGAGAGCTCCTTTCCAACGGATTCCAGGGGACTGGAGCTTTTGGATCTTTTGATTGTCAATCATTTCGACACGGGAAAGCTTTTGGCGGGCCAGAGGGAGGCCGTTCTAAAATGGGTGGACGATGGCGGAATCCTTCTGCTGGGAACCGGAGGCATGGCCGGCAAAACCCTGGATGCCTTTGTAGAGGAGATTCCCGGCCTTATAATATCTGATATAAAACTGGAAAATGTGGCACTGGGAACGGAGTATGATGAAAAGGTGCCGGGAGACTCCAATGTGGAAATGGTCTGCGCGGATGTGTGGTTTCCCGGCGGAAACGCAGTGATGGAGAGCGATGGTCAGGCGCTTTTGACCATGAAAAGCAGAGGAAAAGGGAAAATAGGAATTTTTTCCTATGCTCTGGGAGACTTAAGGGAATTTGTGGAGCGGAATCCGGCCTATGGGGTGCGGATGTTCACAGAGGCTGTTGGAGCGGAGAATATCTCAAACCTTTATTTTTACAGCTCTTATGGTACGGACCGGGATTACTGGAATGCCCAGAACCTTGTGAACACAGGAAGCGCAGACAGGCTTCCCAATCTGCCCCTTTACACGGCGGCGGCTGTGTGCTATCTGCTGGCGGCCGGCCCTGGGCTTTACCTGGTTTTGAAAAGGCGTGAACTGAGCCGCTATTACGGATTTTCTGTGGTGGTGGCGGCAGTGATTGCTTCTGCTGTCATTTACATTCTGGGAGCGGAGACCAGATTTACTTCTGAGTTTTACACCTGTGCTACAGTGATGGATGTGGGAGAAGATTTTCTGGAGGAGACTTCTTATCTGAATATCCGGACGCCGGACAGCAGGCCCTTTTCTGCGAAGCTTTCCGGGGATTATGCCGTTACTCCGCTTACAAGAAGCAGCCGATATGAGGAAGCGCCGATTCTGGAATTTAATAAAAAGAAAGGCACCGATGTGGGGGTCCGTTATGGCGAAGAGGAAATAACGCTGTCGGCAGGGCGGTCCAGAGCGTTTGAGCCCCGTTTCTTTAAGCTGGAGCGGCAGCTGGAGAAAAACTTTGAGGGAGGGCTTTCCGGAGATCTTAAGTGGTACGATGGCGTCGTATCCGGTTATGTTTCCAATGATTTTTCATTTCCACTGACGGATGCAGCGCTGGTCTTTTATGGGCAGATATACCCGCTTGGGACCCTGGAGGCCGGAGAGACCAGAGAACTTGACAAGGAACGTCTTCTTGCATGGCCGGTGGGAATGCCTTATATTGTTTCCTCATGGCTTTCAGGAAGCCAGAAGGCGGAGAATGGGGACGATGGGGAATATTTAAGAAGCGTGGGGAAGGAGAGCCTCTATTCTTACTATCTGGAACGGTATTTTGGAGCCGGCGTCTCCGGCGGACGGATTGTGGGATTTGGACCGGAGAACGGCCTTTGGGAGCCTGTCTCGCGGGAGGGGCAGGAAGCGGACAGCCGCGTGCTCTATACGGCGTCCCTTTCTCTTACATCTGGACAGAATGGGCGGGTATACCGCTCCGGTCTGACGGACAGTCCCAATGTGACTGCCAACGGAGCTTTTTATGCGGACGGGACCGCCATGTACGGAACGGAACCCGTCGTTGTGGAGTACTTTCTGGGGGAAGACATTCAGGTGGAGCAGCTCTCCTTTTTTCCGGTCGCGGAGGAATTTCTGAACAGTACCAAATTCTACTATTTAAAGCAGTTTGACGGGGAAGCATATTTTTATAATTATCATACGAAAACGTATGACAGAGCAGAGCTTTTGAAGAAACACTTTCTGGCGGCGGAGCTGGAGCCTTACCTTTCCCCGGAGAATACGCTGGTGGTGAAATACACCATAGAAGAAGCGGACTCTGCGGGGGTAAGCTCCCTGCTTCCTGTTCTCATGGTGACAGGGAGGGTACGCTGATGTTAAAAATACATGGCTTAAAAAAGAAATTTGGTAACTTCCAGGCGCTTGACGGTCTCGACATGGAGATTGAAGAGGGCGCATTGTATGGATTTGTGGGCCCTAACGGGGCAGGAAAGACAACGGCCATAAAAATTATAACAGGACTTTTGCGGCCGGATGAGGGCTCTATAGAAATCGGCGGAAAAGATGCTCTGTTATACCGGGAGGATGTGAAGGAATCCTTTGGTTATGTGCCGGATGAATTTGGCATGTATGATAATTTAAAGGTATTGGAATACATGATTTTTTTTGCTTCCTGCTATGGGTATTCAGGGCTCATGGGAAGAAACCGGTGCATGGAGCTTTTGGAGCAGGTAAAGCTCTCAGAGAAAGCGGACTTTTTCGTAGACAGTCTGTCCAGAGGAATGAAACAGAGGCTTTGCCTGGCCAGGGCCCTGATTCATGACCCGGAATTTTTAGTTTTGGATGAGCCCACCTCCGGTATGGATCCCAGAACCAGAATGGAATTTAAAGAGATGCTGAGGGAGTTGTGTGCCGAAGGAAAGACCATTCTTGTCAGCTCCCATATTCTTTCAGAGCTTTCTCAGATGTGTACGGACATTGGAATCATCGACGCCGGGAAAATTGTGCTGTCGGGCAACATGGCGGAGATCCTGCAAAAGGTCAATAACTCCAATCCCCTGCTTATCAAGGTGTGCGGGAATCAGGAGGAGGCCATACGGCTTCTGAGGGAAAATATCTGTGTGACCACAATTTCCATCCGGGAGGAAAACATTGCAGTCAGGTTTTGCGGAGATAAAAAAGCGGAGGCGGAGCTTTTAAGAAGTCTGGTTTCTGCGGGAATTCCGGTCAACGGCTTTATCCGTGAGCAGGGGGATCTGGAGAGTATTTTCATGCAGATCACGAATCATGATATGGAAAGGGTGGTGTTAAATGGTGAAGAGTAACCCTGTTTACAGAAGGGAAATGACTGTGCGGGCCAGGAGCTTCCGCATGCCGTTTATCATTTTAACGTTCAATGGAATTCTGGCTGCCGCGGCTCTCTTAAATATGTATTCGGCAGTGGCTCAGGTTCGGATTTCCGCCAGCATCCAGTACACCAGTTTTCTTCAGCTTTATGCGTTTGTGGCCATACTGGAATTTCTTCTTCTCATGTTTATCATGCCGGCCCTGACTACGGGCAGTATCAGCGGGGAGAGAGAGAGGAGGACTCTGGAGCTTTTATTTACCACGAAAATGACCCCCGGCGACATTGTGATGGGAAAACTGTTTTCCGCTCTCAGCCAGCTTCTCGTTTTGGTTGTGTCCAGCTTCCCGATGCTGCTTCTTACATTTGTATACGGAAGCATGGACTTTATGGATCTGGGACTTTTGTTTTTATGCTTTGTGGTGACGGCGGTGTTTTCCGGCGGGATCGGAATTTTCGCCTCCTCCCTCATGCGCCGGTCCACCTTTTCTAATGTATGTACCTACGGACTTCTTCTCCTGAGTGTGGCGGGAACTTATATGGTGAATCTGTTTCTTTATAATATGTCTCAGATGCAGATAAACAATATGGTGTTCCGGCTGGGGGAATCCAGGCCCTCGGCAAACTCCGGGGCGGCGGTGTACCTTCTTTTGATAAATCCCATGGTCACATTTGCGGAAATTTTAGGAAATCAGGTGACAGGGGGAGCGGAGTGGTTTTCTGTCGGAAGATTTCTGGAAGGCAGCCCGGGAGGGTTTATCGCCAGCCACTGGGTTTTGGTGAGTCTGCTGGTGCAGTCGGTCTTGGCAGTATGTTTTGTGCGGGGAGCCATTTATTTTTTAGACCCCGAAAGGAATGAGAAGAAATAGGAGAAGCATATGTTTTACATCGGATGTCACCTGTCCTGTGCCAAAGGCTTTGTTTCCATGGCCCGGGATGCAGAAAAGATCGGCGCCACAACCTTTCAGTTTTTTACCAGAAATCCCCGGGGAGGAAACGCCAGGGCTCTTTCCATGGAGGACATAGAACGTTTTTTAAAGATGAAGGAAGAGCAAAACCTCGGAACGCTGGTGGCCCATGCGCCGTACACATTAAATGCCTGCGCCGCCAGTGAGGCGGTAAGAACCTTCGCGTGGAATACCATGGAAGACGATCTGAGGCGGTTAGAGTATACTCCGGGAAATTTTTACAACTTTCATCCCGGGAGCCATGTGAAACAAGGCGTTGAGGTGGGAATACAGTATATCTCGGCGATGTTAAACGGGATTTTAAAGAAGGAGCAGTCCACGACGGTGCTTTTGGAGACCATGGCAGGAAAGGGCAGCGAGGTGGGCAGCCGGTTTGAGGAGCTCCGGGAAATCTTAGACCGGGTAACGCTTTCCGACAAAATGGGCGTATGTCTGGATACCTGCCATGTGTGGGACGGAGGATATGATATCGTAAAGGATTTGGACGGGGTACTGACGGAATTTGACCGGGTCATCGGCCTGTCCAGATTAAAAGCCGTCCATCTGAATGACAGCCAGAATCCGCTGGGGGCCAGAAAGGACCGCCATGCGAGGATTGGCGAGGGCCATATCGGTTTGGAAGCTCTGGTGCGGGTCATCAATCACCCGGCTTTAAAGAATCTTCCGTTCTGCCTGGAAACACCTAATGAGCTGGACGGATACGCAAGGGAAATTGCGGTGCTGCGGTCAAAGCGTGAAGAATAAGAGCGCTCCCGGGAAGTCTTTGTGCCCGGAAAATCGGTCAAAAAGATGGGCTGCAGGAGAGTTTACGGGAGTATTCAATAATAATTAAGGAGGAATAAGCAATATGGGAATTATAAAAGCGTCTGTGGATGCGGTAAAGGGGGCTTTAGCCGATCAGTGGCTGGAGGTAATTGAGCCGGAAAATATGGGGGGTTCCACGGTATTTTCCGCCGGGGTTCTTACAAGACGGGGACAGAACACCAAGGGCACGAAAAATCTGGTTTCCAACGGTTCCAGAATCCGGGTATATCCCAACCAGTTTATGATGCTGGTAGACGGCGGCAAGGTGGTAGACTATACGGCAGAAGAGGGATACTACACCGTAAGCAATTCATCTTCTCCTTCTCTATTTAACGGGGAGTTCGGAGACGCCCTTAAGGATTCCTTTGACAGAATCCGGTACGGCGGGCAGACTTTTAAGGAACAGAAGGTATATTATATCAACCTTCAGGAAATTAAGGGAATCAAATTTGGAACCAGGACTCCTGTGAATTACTTTGACAGCTTTTACAATGCGGAGCTGTTCCTCCGGGCCCATGGAACGTATTCCATTAAGATTACGGATCCTTTAAGGTTTTATTCCGAGGTCATTCCGAAAAATGCGGATCATGTGGATATCGGAGAGATTAATGAGCAGTATTTAAATGAATATCTGGAGGCCTTCCAGACGGCCATCAACCAGATGTCCGCCGACGGAATCCGCATTTCGTTTGTGGCCTCCAAGGGAAGAGAGCTTGGGAAATATATGGCCGACGTGCTGGATGAAGAGTGGAACCAGATGCGCGGCATGGAAATTCAGGCGGTGGGAATCGCCAGTATTTCCTATGATGAGGAGTCACAGAAGCTAATCAATATCAGAAACCGCGGCGCCATGTTAAGTGACCCGACCATCCGCGAAGGGTATGTACAGGGCCAGATCGCCGAGGGATTAAATGCCGCAGGCTCCAATGCGAACGGCAGTATGGCCGGCTTCATGGGAGTCGGCATGGGGATGCAGGGCGCGGGAGGCTTCATGGGAGCCGCTTCCGCCACTAATGCCCAGCAGATGCAGATGATGGGCGGTCAGTACGGAGCCGGGCAGGGTCAGTACGGGGCCGCACAGGGCCAGTATGAGGCGGTAGGCCAGGGGTCCCGGTACGGGGCGCCTCAAGGAGCCAGGGAGGAAACGTTATCTCAGCCGGCATCCGGTAGCTGGACCTGTTCCTGCGGGACGGTAAATACAGGAAAATTCTGCTCCGAGTGCGGAGCGCCAAAGCCGGCTCCCGCTTCCTGGACGTGTTCCTGCGGAACCGTAAATACGGGAAAATTCTGTTCTGAGTGTGGAAAACCGAGACAATAGGAGAAACGAGTATGGCGCTGATGTCTTATAAATGCCCCAACTGCGGAGGCGGGTTACAGTTTGACCCGCCTTCCGGGAAGTTTAAGTGCGAATTCTGCCTCTCGGAATTCACGGAAGAGGAGATGAAGCGGCTGGAGGAAGAGGAGGCCAGGAAAAAGGCCCTGTATGAAGAGGAGTCCGGGGAACAGTCTGGAAAGTCAGGAAGTTTTGGGGGGCAGTCCGGGGAGCGAGGAGGTTCCGGGGGCCAGTCTGGAGAGTCCGGAAGCTCTGGAGGCCAGTCCGGGGAGCCGGGAGGTTCCGGGGGCCAGTCTGGAGAGTCCGGAAGCTCCAGGGGTCAGTCCAGGGGGCCGGAAGGTTCCGGAGAGCAGTCCGGGAAGCCGGGAAGCTCCGGGATTCCGGAAAGGGCTGTCATATACTCCTGTCCGAGCTGCGGGGCGGAGATTGTTACCGATGCCACCACTGCAGCCACGTTTTGCTATTACTGCCACAATCCGGTGGTTCTTTCCGGGAGGCTCTCCGGAGAATTAATGCCGGACTACGTGCTGCCCTTTTCCATAGATAAAAAGGGGGCCACGGAAAAATTTCTTTCCTGGATCGGGAAAAAGAAATTTGTTCCAAAATCCTTTTATTCCAAAGACCAGATCGAGAAGCTTTCGGGAATCTATTTTC
Source organism: uncultured Lachnospiraceae bacterium (assembly GCA_910586315.1). Taxonomy (GTDB): domain Bacteria; phylum Bacillota; class Clostridia; order Lachnospirales; family Lachnospiraceae; genus CANRXD01. Next base: position 80,020 of record CAJUIP010000001.1, read on the forward strand.
CCTACCTGCTTTACAGCTGCCAGGTGGACGGAAAGCTCAATGCGGACGCGGAGAAAAACCGGACCTGGACCACGGGAAACATCCAGTTTACGGAGCATAAAAAATATCAGGTGGAGCGGGCCGGATGTCTGGAGGTCAAGAACCTCACAAGGAACGCCCTTTTAAAGGCCAACCGGGAGCTGGTGGAGGGAGTGCTGCCTTTTGAGACGGAAAAAATGCTTCCCTTTCAGATGGGGTATTTATCCGGTTTCCAGGCACAAAAGCGGGATATAGACGGCCAGAGCTTTACGGCGGATGCGGAGCTCGAAGTAAAAAATTATACGGTGGAACAGCTTAAGTCTTCCATAAACGGTTACGCGAATGTCAATGTGAAGAACAGTGAAACCCACATCCGGGATGCCAGATGGCAGTATGCCCTGCTCCCCGTATGGACGCTTACATATAAAGACAGGCAGAAGGGCAAGGTTTACTATTTTGCCATGAACGGACAGACCGGGAAAATATGGGGAAAGCTTCCGGTGGATAAAGGGAAGCTTGCCGTCCTGTTTCTGGAGGTATTTCTTCCTGTATTCGCGGTTTTAATGATAGGAGGTTGGTTCCTGTGAAGCAGTTAAAGGGTGCGGTATTCGGCGTTCTTACTTTGGTTCTGCTTTCTTTCGGCGCATGGGAAGTTTACGCAGCAGGGGAAACCAGGGTATTTGATATGGCAGGCCTGTTCGACGAGGAAGAGAGCGCAAAACTCTCAGAGAGCCTCGGGGCTTTGCGGGAAAAAATGAACATGGACGCAGCCATTGTGACCACAGAAGATAACCCGGATTCCGCCATGGAATTTGCCGATAATTTTTATGAGGAACAGGGGCTTGGCGTGGGCAGCGGCCATGACGGCGTCCTGTTTTTAATTGATATGGAAAACGGAGAGCTCTGGATTTCCACCGAAGGAAAAATGATCCGCTTTCTGACGGACGGGCGGGTGGAAACCATTCTGGACGATACCTTCGAATACGCGGCGGACGGTGATTTTTACGGTGCTGCCAGGGTGTTTCTGGAGGATCTGGAAATCTGTTATGACAATGGAATCGCAGATGACCAGTATACGGAAGACATAGAAACGGGGGAAATCAGCCGTTACCATTCCATCAAGTGGTATGAAGTTCTCTTTGCGCTGGCGGTTTCGGCAGTCTGTGGGGGCGCCGCCGTCTTTTCTGTGGTATGGTCCTATGGAATGCATGATGAATCAGGGAGGCTGGCCGCCAATTTTAACCTGTCCTACCGGAAGGACAGCTCCTTCCGCCTTGGAAACCTGCTTACGGATGTGGCAATCGGAAGCTACGTGACCCAGAGGGTCCTTCAGTCCGCCCGGGAGAAAAGCGGCGGGGGCCATTCCTCCGGCGGGAGGAGCCTTTCTTCCGGAGGCCGTTCTTCGGTACACAGAAGTTCAAGCGGCCGTTCCCACGGGGGCGGAGGCCGGAAGTTCCGGTAGGGCTTTGTCCCGTTCGCTTTCAGTAAAATGATGCAGAAGGAATGTTCAGACGCGCTCTAATGTAATGAGGAAGATAAGGAGACAGATTATGGAAATAAAATGCGTGGGAATCATCGGCCAGGGCGCTCTTGGAGTCATGTACGGAAAGCACCTGGCAGACAGGCTGGGGAAAGAAGCCGTATTTTTTCTGGCCGATGAAGAACGGGTAAAACGATATAGAAAGACAGAGCTTATCTGCAACGGAGAGGCGTGCCGGTTCACATACCGTTCTCCGGCAGAGGCGGTGACGGCCGATCTTTTGATATTTGCAGTGAAGATTGGCGGCATGGCTTCCGCCATTGAGACAGCGAGGCCTTTTGTGGGGGAAAAGACGCTGCTGCTTTCCGTTTTAAACGGCGTGTCCAGCGAAGGAATGCTGGAGGAGGCCTTCGGGGAGGAGCATGTGCTCTATGCCTGTGTTCAGGGAATGGATGTGGGAAAACTCGGAAATGTGGTTTCCTATAAAAATATGGGCTATATTGCCCTGGGAACCAAAGACAAACGCCGGGATGAGAGGCTTTCGGCAGTTACAGATTTTTTGGATGCCGCCGGACTTTCCTATCAGGTTCCGGAGGATATTGTGCGGGAACAGTGGAGCAAGCTCATGTTAAATACCGGAGTCAATCAGGTGACTGCCGTCTACAAAGCGCCCTACGGCCTGGTGCAGGCGGAGGGAGAGGCCCGCACGATGATGATTGAGGCCATGAAGGAAGTAAAAAAGACAGCGTCCTTTCAGGGTGTGGAGCTGACAGACGCCGATATCCGGTACTGGCTGGATCTTTTGGCGACTCTGAATCCCGAGGGCAGGACTTCCATGTGCCAGGATGTGATGGCGGGACGGAAGACGGAGGTGGAACTGTTTTCCGGCACCATGATCCGTCTGGCCAGGGAGGCTGGCATCCGTCTCCCGGTCAATGAGTTTTTATATGAGGCCATTAAAAATATGGAAGAGGAAGCAGCCATTTAGAGCGTGTTCTCCGCCTTGCAGACTGAAAATTCATTCTGCGTCATTTGGCTGAAAGTAATCGAGCCAGTACACTGGGCAGATCTGCGTGTTCGCTGCGCCGGCTGTATGAGGCTGCAACGGCCGAAAGGCATACGGAAGAAAACAGATGAGGAGTGACAGACAATGAAGATTATGGTGATGGACGGCCAGGGCGGCCGGATGGGGAAAAGCGTGGTGGAGCAGATAAGGGCCCGATTTCCGGAGGATGAGATTCTGGCCGTCGGAACCAACAGCATCGCCACCGCCGCTATGTTAAAGGCCGGGGCCGATGCCGGGGCTACCGGAGAAAACCCGACGATTGTGGGATGCAGAACGGCCGATGTCATCATAGGTCCCATGGGAATCGTCATTGCCGATTCCCTTCTAGGGGAGATTACCCCGAAAATGGCGGTCGCCATCGGTCAGAGCGAGGCCAAGAAAGTACTGATTCCGGTCAACCGCTGTCAGCATTTCGTGGTGGGCTGTGAGGAGCTTCCTCTGGGAGAATATGTGAAGCTGGTGGTGGAGGAAGTGAGGAAGATAAAGGCGGGGGAGTGCTAGTGTGCTGAAAAAATTTCCCACAAACTGTGACGCACATCTGACGGAAAGCAATTTTCAGACACGCTCTAGTCCTTACTCCGGCGCGGCAAATTCACGGGCTGCAGTTTTTTTGTCAGGGAGTTCCGCCGGAGGGGGAATAGGCCGGCTCTTTTTGCTGGTATACCCGGGTCCATTCCTTGGTTCCCTCCACCTTCACCACCTGGCTCTGATTCATATGTAAAAATTTTACAAGCTCATAGCAGTCAATCCAGATCTCATTGTTCCCTTCCTTCTGGGACTCGTCAAAAATGAGCTGGAGACCAAAATGCAGGTGCGGAGTATCAATGTTGTTCGTATTTTCCGTGGCGCTGTACCCGGTGCGGCCCAGATATCCGATCACATCACCGGCGGTGACAACGCTTCCCACCTGGAGATTGCTCTGATAAGGATAGTTTTTTCTTAAATGGGCGTAATAGTAGTACCGCTTTTTATCAAAGCTGCGGATGCCGATGCGCCAGCCTCCGTACTGGTTCCAGCCAAGGGCCTCCACATAGCCACTTTCCACGGCAATGATGGGCGTTCCTACCTGTCCCATCATGTCGTGGCCCAGGTGCTGGCGCTTAAAGCCATAGGACCGGGCCACGCCAAAATCGTCATAGTCGTTGTATGGAAAGCTTTTGGCGATGGGGGAAAAGGCTTTCAGTCCGTATTTTGTCACCCAGGTTTTGGACTGGGAGGCAGGTGCGGAGGATTCCGGCAGGGCATCCTGACTCTGCGGCGCGCCAGGGACTTCCGGGGAAGTTTCCGGAAGCGGTGCCTCAATTTCCTGCTCAAAGTACCCTACCATGCCGCCCAGAACGGCAGTGTAGGCCTCATGATAATAGGAATAATATTTCATATCTTTGGTGAGTGCTTCCATGGTCTCGCCATTTTTTAATTTCTCCGCCAGGGCATTTAAGTCAGCCTCTTTAAACCGGGAAAAATCCCCGCCGTATCTGGCCCCCAGAAAAGATAAAAGCTCAATCCAGTTCAGATGGACGGATTCCTGGCAGGTGTTGATGTCCAGGCGGAAGGCCTTTTCCATCACGCTGGCGGGAATTGTGAAATCCACCCAGTGGATATAGTCTTTTTTTGTCTCTTCTTTGGAAGGCGCGGATTCCGGATCCTGTTCGGAAAAAAGAAAACTTTCCGCGGCTGCCTGCCTGCTCTTTAAACAGAGGGACAAGGTTAGGAAAAACAGAATAAAAAGCTGTGCAAAAATAATGACAGTTGATTTTGAAATATGCGGTTGCGTCATGGCATACACTCTCCTGTGGGTTTACATGGTTGGAGTCTTGTTTTGGGGGCAGCGTTTTTGCGGCCAATCCTGTTCATGGGGGGGGATATCTTCTTGCCCGCCTTAGGACGGGCAAGAAACATCGGGCGTCCTCCTGATAGGAGAAACCGAGCGAAAATTTCCTTACAAGCAAGCCGGACGTCTATTTTCGCCCGGTTTTCCCTGCCCTGCGAACTGTAACAAGTGTATGCGGACACGCCCGGGAATATGACTATTGTCACAGAAAATCAAGTGTGATATGATAAAGAAGATGTCGAAGGGACAGGGGCGGTAGAAAGCCCTCAAACGACACCTTCGGAAAGGACGGAAACAATATGAAAAAACTGGAAGAGTATGTGGTAAGCATTCCCGATTTTCCAAGCCCGGGAATTATTTTCAGAGACGTGACTTCGATTTTACAGGATGCAGACGGACTGAACCTGGCCATCGAAACCCTGCTTTCCATGTTGAAGGATGTGGATTTTGACGTGGTGGTGGGAGCAGAATCCCGCGGTTTTATTTTTGGGACTCCGGTGGCCTATGCGTTGCATAAAGCCTTTGTTCTTGCGAGAAAACCGGGGAAACTGCCGAGAGAAACCGTATCCAGGGAATATGCGCTGGAATATGGAACAAGTTCCATCGAGATTCATAAGGATTCCATTAAACCAGGCCAGAAGGTGGTCATTATTGACGATCTGATTGCCACCGGAGGAACCGTGGAAGCCATTGCGGGCCTGGTGGAGGAGCTGGGCGGCCAGGTGGTAAAAATCTGTTTTGTCATGGAGCTGGCAGGCCTTGAGGGACGGAAAAAGCTGGAAAAATACGATATGGAATCCGCAATTATATACGAGGGGCATTAAAACTATGGGTTGTCGCAAAGCAGGAGATTACTGATTTTTGCGCCAGCCCTGTTTATTTTTCGGGCAGCGCCTCCATCCAGTATTTTACACTTTACAAAGAACGTATGTTCGTATATAATAAAGCCATGAAACGAGTTATTTTTCATGTGGATGTGAACAGTGCCTTTCTCTCCTGGGAAGCGGTATACCGGCTTACGCATTTGGGAGGAACTCTGGATTTGCGGACAATTCCCTCAGCCGTGGGAGGCGATATGGAAAAACGGCGGGGAATTATTCTTGCCAAGTCTCTGCCTGCAAAAAAATACGGGGTCCGAACGGGAGAGAGTATTGTGGAGGCAAAGAGAAAATGCCCGGAGCTTATGCTGGTCTCTCCTCATTATGGGCTCTATGAGCGGGCCTCGGCTGCTCTTATGAAGATTTTAAGGGAATATTCCCCCGGAGTGGAGCCGTTCAGCATTGACGAGGCATTTCTGGATATGACAGGAACGGAGCCGCTTTTCGGAGTCCCCGAAACGGCGGCGGAGGTCTTAAAGGACAGGATACGGGATACCTTAGGCTTTACGGTGAATATCGGCGTGTCTTCCAATAAGCTGCTGGCGAAAATGGCTTCAGATTTTGAGAAACCGGATAAGGTTCATACTCTGTTTCCGGAGGAAATCCCGGAAAAAATGTGGCCGATGCCTGTGCGGGAGTTGTTTTTCGTGGGGAGGGCTACGGAGAAGAAGCTTGAAAAGCTGGGAATTCTTACCATTGGCCAGCTGGCCAATACGGATGTGAAGATTTTAACGGCCCATCTGAAAAAGCACGGAGAGATAATCTGGGAGTTTGCCAACGGGCAGGATGTGTCTCTGGTGGAGACAGAGCCTGCGGAAAATAAGGGGTATGGAAACAGTACCACAATCGCCTTTGACGTGACAGACCGGGAAACAGCCAGGCTGGTTTTACTGTCTCTGGCGGAGACTGTGGCGGCCAGGCTGCGGAAACATGGAAAAAAGGCGGAGCTTGTCTCCGTGTCAATTAAAAATAATGAGCTTCATACGGTGTCCCATCAGACTGTCCTTGCGGTTCCAAGCGATATTACCGATGAGATTTATGGAGCCGCCTGCAGCTTGTTTGATGAACTCTGGGACGGAAGTCCCATCAGGCATCTGGGAATTCATACAGGGCGGCTAAAGGAAGGACAGGCGAGGCAGTTAAATATTTTTGATCAGACGGACTATGAGAAGCTGGAAAAGCTGGACGCGGCCCTGGATGCCATACGGAACCGCCATGGAAAGGATGCCGTCATGCGGGCCTCCTTCTTAAAATCCCCTCTGGACCATATGTCCGGTGGGATTTCCAGGGAGAAGCATACCGTGGATTATACAAAGGAAAAAATTCAATAGAGGAGGAATTTTTATAAGGAGCGGATGACAGATGGCATTTGGAGTCGGAGGAAGGGAGAGCCGGGTATTCCAGACTGGATTTGAAGTGAAAAGTAAGGGGCGAGGCCGCCAGATGGATGTAGCCTGTGAATGCTGGTTCACGAGCCGGGGGGAGACCATGCCCCTGGCCTTAAAATTCCCTGATGAAAACGGGGAGATTGTGATGGTGAAGAAAATCCAGGTGGACTGGACGGAGAAAAAATATTACTGCGGGATCCCCGCGGTGGAGTATGGATGCCGGATTTTTCTGAAAGGAAAGGAGATGCCGGTGCGGCTGATTTTTTATCTGGAGGAATGCCGGTGGGTGATGGAGCTGACAGCATGAAGCAGATAGCATAAAGCTGACAGCATAAAACTGACAGTGTAGAGCCGGGAGCAGAGATTTTTGGCAAAACGGGAGGAGAGAGCAAAAATGCGGGAAATCGTTTTTAAAATGGAGCGGCCGGGGCTGGTGAAAGAGGGCCAGACGGTGGAAGTCAGCGAGTCGGTGACCCCTGTAAACGTAAACTATATGATTGAACCGGCGGTTGCCATGTCAGGGCTTTTTAAGTTTAATGAGCGGTTAAAAAGCCGCCAGGGAGTGGTAAAGGCCATTGTGGAAAATGAGCGGGGGTATTATGTGACAGTGGAGTTTGACGAATAAGAAGATGCCCCTTCCCATGAACAATAACAATTAAGAAGGAAGAAAGAAATGTGAACGCCGGAATGACCTTTCTTTTGTAAATGATTTTGTATATAATAGGAGTAGAAGGCGAGGAGGTGAGGCGCGATGATGTATCCATATATGACGTTGGCAGATGAAACAGAAATTGTACATTCACAGATTATTGAGGATGATGGAAAGAAGCGGGTGGTTGTAAATTTTGAAAGGCCAACAGAGGAGGGCTTTGATTCGGCAAGATGTGAATTGCCGGAATATCATTGGCTGACAATAAGCGGATATTCGGATGCTGAGATTCATTTCTTTGAGCAGCTGCTTCATAGTAATGCACATTTGATTTACCAGTATGCGGAGAACGGAGGGATTCAGATTGCCTAGTTTGTTTACTGTCAGTGGGTATAAAGTATTCTTCTGGTCAAGATTCTTTGTGGAAGATGAAATCCAGTTTTATTGTTGACATCAAAATGGAGATGGGGATAGAAGGAGAAGAAGATATAATAAGGATAAAGTTAGAAAAACTGATGTAAATGCAATAATTTACAAGGTTTTTCTGATTTTATCCCTATTTTTTTATCCGTTTGTTTTGTTCCCAATCGAATACCAATGAGCGCAGGCTGTCAATGGATATAGGGGCAATTGTGCTTCATGGGAAACGAAACTATTTGTTTTCCATGCGTCAGGAGATTTTTTGTTCCTTGTCGGTAACAAATGAAGCAGACAGATGCTGTCCTGTTCAGGCATAATAAAAGCGAAAAAGTATCGATAAGGGCTACAAGGTTTCCGAGGTGCAGCATTTCGCCAGCGAAGGGAGATCAGTGACGATGATTCTGCCGCGGTGGGTGGAGATTAGGCCCTCTCTGCGAAGCTTCGCAAGCTCCCGCGTAATCTGGACCCGGCTTAAGCCCAGAAGCTCTGCAAGCTGATCCTGGGTCATATCGATAGCAAGGCCGGAGTTGGAGGGCTGGTTTACCGTCAGAAGATAAAGAAGATTACATATTTTGATGATGGACGGATTGTATTCCTGGTGGACCGATTCAAAGAGAAAGCGGTTGATGTACATGGAATACCATTTTACAACCTGCTCGCTTAAGGCGGTATTGGTCTGAAACATGTTCTGAAATTGCGGCACCGTAAATTCCAGAACCTTCATCTCGGAAAGTGCGACCGTGACAAGTGAGAGCTCGATTTTAAAGTCGTCTGGCCGATAGCCGGGATAAACCGTGCCTGCGCCGTGAAAGCTGATGATTTTGCGGCGGCCGCTTTCATGGTCGGCATAGTGGATGGAGGCGCCTGAGATGATGTAGTGGATCTTTTCGTAGGGCTGGCCCGGAGACCACAGGTATTCTCCCTTGTGGAAGGTCCGTTTTTTATGGGGCTGCGACAGGAAGTATCCGTAGAACGGGCGGAAATCGTCAGCGTAATAGTACCGTGGCATTAGCATAATAGTACCTCGTGATGGAAGGGGATGATTCTAAATTGTAGCATTTTGATACCGTTTTTTCAATAAAAACAATCTTTAAAAGGAGGCAGATCAGATGAAACTTGTTGTACTGACAGGGAGTCCGCACAAGAAGGGAACCTCGGCTTTGCTGGCGGACGAATTTATCCGGGGAGCAAAGGAGAGCGGACATGAAATTTACCGGTTTGATGCGGCGTTTGCGTGTGTTCACCCCTGCATCGGCTGCGACGCCTGTGAAACCGGGAAGAAACCCTGCGTATTTAAGGATTGTATGACCGAGCTTTATCCCAAACTGAAGGAGGCAGATATGGTGGTGTTTGTTTCTCCGTTATATTATCATGGCCTGTCGTCCCAAATCAAGATGGCGATTGACCGGTTCCACGGGATTGACAGCGAACTGCGGGGCGCGGATAAGAAGGCCATGCTGATTGTGACGGCGGCGGACAGGAGGCGGTCGATTATGGACGGCGCGGTGGGAACCTACCGGGAAATGTTACGATATTTAAAATGGCAGGATGCCGGCACGCTGCTGGCTTATGGATGCTATTACAGGGAAGCAATCGAAAAGACTGAGTATCCGGAAAAAGCGTACCGGATGGGAAAGGAGCTGTTATGAACGTATTGCTGATATGGGCAAGCCCCAATGCAGACGGTTTGACTGCGGCGGCAGCAAAAGAGCTTCAAAAAGGGATGGAGACAGCGGGGATATCCCCGGAAATGCTCCATCTGAACAAACAGTCCATAAAGCACTGCCTTGCCTGTAAGGACGGCTGGGGAGACTGCAAGGCAAAAGGCGCTTGTGTGATAGAGGATGACTTCGCCATGATTTATGAGAAGATGAAGGATGCCGACGGCATTTTGTTTGTCACTCCGGTTTACTGGCATGACCTGGCAGAAAATTTAAAATCCTTTTTAGACAGGCTGCGGCGGTGCGAAACCGCGCATAACCATTTTCTTGTCGGAAAGAAATGCCTGATTGTGGCCTGCGCGGGGGGAACCGGCTTAGGTGCTATCGAGTGTCTGCACAATCTGGAGCAGACATTGAGCCATATGAAAATGTCCGTGGCGGACCGTCTGCCGGTAATCCGGTTTAACCGGGCATATATGCTGCCTGCGCTTGCACAGGCGGGCGCGGTGTTTGTAAAGGAATTGAAAAAGTAATGGATGTGGAGGAAGTATCATGAAACACAAAGTGAGGCTGACTGTAATCGACAAGAAGTTATTTCCGGAGCTGCAGCAGCAATATTGTGCCAACCCGAACTCCGGCGAATGTCCCTGCTATCATGTGGGAGATACTTTTATCTTTGAAAGCGACGGCGGCCAGGGAATTTTTTGGCATATGGGACTGAACACGCTGACGAAAACCAGCATGGTTCCAGATACCGTCGCGGGCGGGCCGAAGATTCCCCATTGCGCGGAGGCCTGGGATGCGATTGCACGCTACATTTACACCGGAAGATGAGCTGTTGATAGAAACGATTGTGAAACTGGGCGGTTATTCGGTGACGGGGATTGAATAATTCCCGGTTCAGAGCAGTGTGAAGAAAAGACAGAGGAGGATTCTATGAAATATAATGTAAAAATTACGGTAATGAAGCGGGAATATTATCAGGACCTGGCAGACCGTTTCTTAGCAAGGCCGGAAACAGGCAAATGCTCACGCTTTGAAGAGGGACAGGAGTTTCTGGTTACGCAGAAAAATTATGGCCGTTTCCCGTATGAGCATTCGTTTTGCCCGGGTGCGTGGGATGTGATTAAAATTAAGGTGTATGCTGCGCTGCAGGGCGGGGATTTTTATTGGAACGGATGGAGTAAAAGCCAGGATGAACTGCTTTTGTGCTGCGACGACGGCGTGCGTCCGGTGGTGTTTTTGCTGGAGCGGATACCGGCGGAAGGATAATTGCTTTGTTTGCGAACACGGCTCCAGCAATTTACGCAATTCTGCTTGTGGGATTTGTAAGGAAATTACTGAAGCTTTGCTTGATTACCTCAGTCCTGATTATTCCGGTGATTATTTTCCTGAATCCGATTACAAATAATCTTGCAGGAACATTCGCTTCCTTACTTATTTCCGGAGGTGCAGCGGTTTCGCTTTACAGGCGGAAAGAGAGAAATTAAGGACACGGATAATAAAGAGGCCGCGTGGAGCGTTGACGGGATGGTGACCCAGGCCGAAGGAGATGGCGTCTTTGTGTATTGTTGGCATAGAATCACTTAGGCCTCCCATGGAAGTCAGATGGACCGGGATACCCGGTCCGTCTGTTTTTTGTGAAACAGAAGCAGCATTAAAACATAGGCGGCACAGACAATCAGAATTCGGACGGCGGTGAGGAAAAAAGGGGGAACCTGGGCAAAACCGGGGAGGTTCTCGGGAAAAAGTGAAAAAATTCCCATGGCCACGGCCAGGCAGAACACAGGCTTTACCAGGACTTCCCACACATTGGCAGAAAAATCCACAAAGCGCCGCAGGCGGTATAAGTGGAGGAGGGCCAGACACAGTTCACTGCACAGCATTCCCAAAAGATAGGCCCGGATACCGAACAGAGGAATACCGAATGCAACAAAGAGAAGCCGCAAAAGCAGGGACGTCAGGTTATGAAGAAACGTGCAGGTGGTTTTTCCAAGGCCATTTAAGATACTTCCCATAGTGGTGGCCAGATATAAAAAGGGGCAGAGCCAGGCCAGTATGGAGATAAAGGTCCCGGCGTCCTGATTTTTAAAGACTTCCACTCCCAGATTGTCTCCGAAAACTGTAAAGATACCGATGCAGAGAATTCCCATGTACAGGCTGTACCGGAAAGACATGGAAATGTTTCTGGAAATTTCGGTATCGTTCCCTGCCGACTGATGTCTGGCCACTGTGGGGAGAAGGACTACGGCCAGGGAGTTTACAATGGCAGAGGGAAACATGATAAAGGGCATTGACATTCCCGTGAGGATTCCGTAAACGCTGAGGGCCTGGGCTTTGGATAAGCCAAATGAGTTTAAGCGGTTCGGAATCAGAATGGCTTCCAGGCTTTGCAGAAGATTTACGACCAGGCGGTTGGCCATTAAAGGAGCAGCCAGGGCCATCAGGGGGATGGCCGTTTCAAAAAAGGAGTTTACACCGCGTTGGATTTTTTTGTCCGTATACGGGAGTTTGTTCGTATGTGGAATTTTGCCCGTATATGGGGCTCTGTCTGCATAGGGATTTTCTCCCGTTTCTGGATTTTGGGAAAATAACAGGTAGGAAACGAGGGTAAACAGGGCAGAACCGGCTTCACCGGCCACAAGTCCGGCCACAGCCACAAATACGGTCACAGGGCGTCCCTGTTCCCTGCAGATATCTGTGATGATAAAAACTGTGAAAATTCGTACGCATTGTTCAGCTAACTGCGCCAGGGCCGGGACCTGTACTTTTTCCTTTCCATAGTAATAGCCGCAGATGCATGCATGGACGGAGGTGCATGGGAAGGCCAGAGCCAGAGCCGGAAGAAGCGGGGCGCAGCGGGGCTCCATAAGAATATGCACAGCCAGAAAATCTGAAAACCGGATAATCAGGGCGGCTAATCCTAAGGACAGGGCAAAAGAAATGGAAAATCCTGTAAGGAGGGTTTTTCTCGCCCTTCTTTCATCGGCTGCGGTGAAACGGGAGATGGCTGTCTGAATGGAACCGGCGCACAGAGAGAAGCAGACGCCGTAAACGGGAAAAATCATCTGATAAATCCCCAGTCCTTCGGCGCCGATGGTGCGGGATAAAAAGATTCTGTAAAAAAATCCAAGAATTCTGGAGGCAAAGCCGGTGGCCGTAAGGAGCAGGGTTCCGGCAATCAATGTATGTTTTCTGAAAAAGTCAGTCATGGAAACTCCAGCCTGCGGGAAAATTATTATAATGTATGTGAGAAGGATTCCTGATATGTTATCAAACAGTGTAACTGTATATGCCCATTTAAAATTGACGGCTTTCCCGATTGCACAGGTCAAAAGCCTCAGCGTAGTCCCACTACGCCTGCGTTTTTTGATCTGCATACTTGAAAAAATATTTTGCGTACCTGGTTTAGTTATTTGCCGAACGATATACTGGCTTCCGGTCAATAAACAGAGTGATTGGCCGGGGATTGAACAGCAACAACTGTTCTTATATTTTTCTTAAATATAAGAATACCAGTTGAAATCTGCGGACCATATCATATATAATGTAGGATAGTCTTCAGAAAGAAGACATAATATATAGTAGATGAGGCTTTTAACCTGTATTTACGGAAAGGCGGATTTATGAAAAAGGTAATTTATCTTGACAATGCGGCCACAACAAAGGTACGTCCGGAAGTTGTGGAAGCGATGCTGCCGTACTTTACGGAATTTTACGGAAATCCATCTTCAGTGTATGAATTTTCTACACCGTGCAAAAAGGCAATGGCCCATACCAGAGAAGTAATCGCAGACGCTCTGGGAGCGAAGGAAAATGAAATTTATTTCACCAACGGCGGAACTGAGTCCGATAACTGGGCGTTAAAAGCGGCCGCTGAGGCTTATGGCTCCAAAGGAAAGCATATTATTACGACACAGATTGAGCACCATGCAGTTCTTCATACCGGTCAGTATCTGGAGAAAAATGGATTCGAAGTAACATACCTTCCTGTGGACGAAAATGGGCTGGTGAACCTTAAGACCTTAAAAGCGGCAATCCGGCCGGATACGATTTTAATTTCTGTGATGTTTGCAAATAACGAGATCGGAACCATCGAACCCATTAAGGAGATTGGCGAGATTGCAAAGGAACATGGAATTTTGTTTCATACGGATGCCGTTCAGGCATTCTGCCATGAACCTATAAATGTGGATGAATATCATATCGATATGCTCAGCGCCAGTGCCCACAAATTCAACGGACCCAAAGGCGTGGGATTTCTTTATATTAGAAAGGGGTTGAAGCTGCGCTCCTTCATTCACGGAGGCGCTCAGGAGAGAAAACGCCGCGCCGGAACCGAGAATGTGCCGGGAATCGTGGGAATGGGAAAAGCCGTTGAGATTGCCATGGCAAACCTGGAAGAGAATAAGAAAAAGGAAACGGAACTTCGTGATTATCTGGTGAAACGGGTGATGTCCGAAGTACCCTATACCAGACTGAACGGACATCCCACAAAGAGACTGTCTAACAATGCCAACTTTGCATTCCAGTTCATCGAGGGAGAATCCCTGTTAATTATGCTGGATATGGAGGGAATCTGCGGGTCCTCCGGTTCGGCCTGCACTTCCGGTTCTCTGGACCCGTCCCATGTGCTTCTTGCCATCGGACTGCCTCATGAGATTGCTCATGGTTCTCTGCGCCTGACCTTAAGTCATGAGACTGCCAAAGAAGACATCGACGATACCGTGGAGAGCATTAAAAAGATTGTGGAACGCCTCCGCTCCATGTCCCCGCTTTATGAGGACTTCGTAAAAAGCAGAGAGAAAAGAGAATTTCACTGACAAAACGATGAAAAGGAGAATCATATATGTATTCAGAAAAAGTAATGGACCATTTTCAGAACCCGAGAAATGTGGGTGAAATAGAGGAAGCCAGCGGCGTGGGCACCGTAGGCAATGCAAAGTGCGGCGACATCATGAGAATTTATCTGGATATCGACGATGAGAGCCACATGATTAAGGACTGTAAATTCAAGACTTTCGGCTGCGGAGCCGCCGTTGCGACAAGCAGTATGGCGACGGAAATGGTAAAGGGAAAGACCATTGAAGAAGCCATGAAGGTGACCAACAAGGCCGTTATGGAGGCCCTGGACGGACTCCCGCCTGTGAAGGTTCACTGTTCTTTGCTTGCGGAGGAGGCAATTCACGCCGCCCTGTGGGACTACGCAGAGAAGCACGGAATCAAGATCGAGGGTTTGGAAAAACCCAAGTCCGATATCAGCGAGCATGACGAGGATGAGGAATACTAAACAATGAAAAAAAAGGTAGTGGTAGGTATGTCCGGCGGCGTTGATTCCTCCGTCGCCGCCTGCCTTTTAAAAGAGCAGGGATATGAGGTAATCGGCGTTACCATGCAGATCTGGCAGGAGGAAAACCCGGATGAAGCCTCAGAAAACGGCGGATGCTGCGGTTTAAGCGCCGTGGACGATGCCAGACGGGTTGCCTGGACTCTGGGAATCCCCTATTATGTGATGAATTTCCGCAGGGAATTTAAGGAATCCGTGATGGACTATTTTGTGGCAGAATATCTTCATGGACGGACTCCCAATCCCTGTATTGCCTGCAACCGCTATGTGAAATGGGAAGCGCTGTTAACCCGCAGTATGGAAATCGGCGCCGATTACATTGCCACAGGTCACTATGCCAGGGTGATGGAACTTCCAAACGGACGTTTTACCGTAAGAAATTCTGTTACAGCGGCCAAGGACCAGACGTATGCCCTTTACAACCTGACCCAGGAACAGCTTAAAAGGACTCTGATGCCTGTGGGGGATTATACAAAGGAGGAGATCCGGCGGATTGCGGAGAGAAACGGGCTGGCGGTGGCAAAGAAAAAGGACAGTATGGAAATCTGCTTCATCCCGGACAATGATTATGCGTCTTTCATCGAAAAGAGCGCTGACAATGTTCCGGGGGCTGGTAACTTTGTGGACATGGATGGAAATGTTTTAGGATGTCATAAGGGAATTACCCATTATACGGTTGGACAGAGAAAGGGACTGAATCTGTCCATGGGACGGCCTGTATTTGTGACGGAAATCCGTCCGGAGACCAATGAGGTGGTCATCGGGAGCGGCGATGACGTGTTTTCTGACCGTCTGTGCTGTTCCCATGTAAACTGGATGGCTGTGGACGGGCTTCACAAAGAAAGCCGGAGGGTCACGGCGAAAATCCGTTACAGCCACAGGGGCGCTCCCTGTGTAATCAGAGAGCTTCCGGACGGGACCGTGGAATGTCTGTTTGAGACGCCTCAGAGGGCCATTACGCCCGGACAGGCTGTTGTATTTTATGAAGAAGATCATGTATTCGGAGGAGGGACCATCCTGTGAGAGAAGTAAAAAGAGGACGGAAGCTCCTCCGTCTGCTGTTAAGTATCATATGCTTGGCATGCCTGGCGTCAGCTCTTTCTGGCTGCAGCGATTCCAGATACCAGGCTGTGGATTTAAGCGAGACCGGCCGCACGCAAAATGAGGAAAATACGGTCGATATGACTATGATTTCCATGGGAGGAGCAGAGTCTGCTTCTGAAAGAGAAGCCGCCGGGACAGAAGATGAAAACGGGCCTCATACGGAGGCGGAGGAAGTTTATGAGCCGGTGGATGAAACAGTCGTTGTCACGGCGGACATCTTAAATGTCAGAGAGAGCGCCAGCCAGAATGCAAGGATTTACGTCCAGCTAAAAACAGGGGATACTCTCCGGCGGACAGGTTATAATGAAACCTGGAGCCAGGTGCTCTATGACGGAAAGACAGCCTATGTGGCTTCTGATATGGTAGCAGTGAAGGAAGAGGAGCCGGACGCTCTGGAAGCGGGAGCAGAGGTTCTTGCACAGACAGAAGGAGATATGCCGGAAGCGGGAGCTGAGGGAACGGTTTCGGATTCCCAGATGGAAAAAAATCCGCAAGCAGAGCCGGAAAGCTTTTGGAGCGGCCATACCGTGGCCATTGATGCGGGACATCAGGCCAAAGCCAATGCAGAGAAGGAACCTATCGGCCCATCCTCTTCCACCATGAAGGCGAAAATGCCTGAGGGGTCAGTGGGAGCCGCCACTGGGGTTAAGGAATATGAACTGACGCTTACCGTGTCCAAAAAGCTGGAGGAAGAGTTAAAGGACCGGGGATACAAAGTGGTTATGATACGTACCAGTCATGATGTGAATTTGAGCAATGCGGAAAGGTCTGTTCTGGCAAATGAAAGCGGGGCTGATATTTTAATCAGGCTCCATGCCAATTCCATGGACAATTCCGGTGTGTACGGCGCTCTCTGTATGTGTATGACCTCCCAGAATCCATATAACGCCGATCTTCATGACAGGAGCTATGGGCTTTCCAAGAAAATCGTGGACAATATCTGCAGCCAGACAGGAACCAAAAACCGCGGGGTTCAGGAGGTGGATAATTCCGGAGCAATTAACTGGAGCGAGATTCCTGTGGCGGTGGTGGAGATGGGGTTTTTAAGCAATCCCGACGAGGACCGCTGGATGCAGGACGACAGTTACCAGAATAAGATTGTGTCGGGAATTTCGGCCGCCATAGACGCGTATTTTGCGGAAGGGAATTAAAAAATTTTTTTTTCCTACTACACAAATCAGAAAAAATATGTATAATAGAAAGTAGTTGCCTTGATAAAAAGGCAGCTGCCTTTGGAGACGTAGCGAAGCGGTCGTAACGCGGCGCACTCGAAATGCGTTTGTCGGCTAATCCCCGGCACGAGGGTTCGAATCCCTCCGTCTCCGTTGACAGGATTCGTGGGCGGCAGGAGGCCGCCAATCTGTGACAGGACACAGATATGAAAAGGTCATGGGTTTCGTGCCTGCGTAAAAACATAATTTAGGGATGCGGAAAACGCATCGAAGGAGGAAAAACGATATGAGACAATGGAAACGTCTTCTGGTGTCCGCGGGACTTGTGACGGCAATGGCAGTTACTCCTGTTTATGCCGCGGGCTGGCAGTGGATGGATACGGACGGTGACAGTGTCAGCGAGTGCTACTATATTCAGGATGACGGCACGATGTTATCAGGAACCACTACCCCTGACGGTTACACAGTCAACGAACAGGGGGCCTGGGTGGCAGATGGGGTGGTTCAAACCCAGCCTGTCCAGGATTCACAGTCCGCTACAGGGCAGACGACGGCATCCCGCGTTACCCGAAACTATATGAAGACAAGCCAGCTGGAACAGCTTAAGTATGTTTTATATTCCCCTGAGAACCCTGGGGATCATATGGCTTTGATCGTATATCTCCATGGCCATAACATGGGGGACAAGCTGGCTGATCTGGAAAAGGATCTCAGGGAGTTTCGAATGGAAGGAAGCAGTGCATTTGTCCTTGCTCCTCTCCTGCCGCCGGAGCTGGATCACGGAAGCAAGGGAATGTGGATGGGGATCCAGGAATCCGTCATGGAACTGGTCGAGTCGGTGATTACCACATACAACATTGACCGGGATCGGGTGAGCATGATAGGAGGAAGCATGGGGGCGGATTCCGGTATCCGCATAGTTGCTGCTCATCCGGAGGTTTTTTCCTGTTATGTAGGAATTGTTCCTTTCCATGAGAAAAGTCCCATGGCAAAATGGGAGAAGGGCTGGGGAGAACAGGTAAAAACCACTCCTGCCTGGTTCTTTGTTGAAGACGAGGCTTCAGCCAGAAATCTGGCCAAAACCGTGGCTGACGATATTACGGCGGCAGGCGGTCAGGCCTGGGTGGAAGTGCTGGAAGGAACGGACCACAGGAAGGCCACCGAACAGATGAAGAGTAATACGGGAGTCCCGAGTTATGGAATTTATGACTGGATGGTTTCTACCAAAAAAATGAGGTGAGGACAGACGATAAGAGGGCTGTCGGGAAACTGAAGGTCTTACACAGGGGCAGGTGCGGTCCATGCGGATTACGCCTGCCCCTGAAGTTTATCCATAAAAAGGAGAAAGATGACCAACGACGGCCATCGTTTACAGTATTTCGTGAGACAGAGACCGGAAAGGGACGCAGAGAGGAGAGCCGATGGAAAATATTTATGACAACAGGGAATTTTTTGAGGCATATGGGAAAATGTCCCGCAGCCGGGAGGGACTTTCCGGGGCAGGAGAGTGGCATCAGTTAAAAGAACTGTTTCCGGATGTGGAAAAGAAAGCGGTTTTGGACCTGGGATGCGGATATGGCTGGCACTGCATGTACGCGGCTTCCCGAAACGCTGAGAAAATTCTGGGAATTGACCAGAGCGCGGCCATGATTGAAGAAGCCAGGAAGCGGAATAAGCATGAAAGGATCCGTTATGAGGTATGTGGCCTTGAAGAGTATGAATATCCCAGAGAGGTCTATGATCTGGTGATTTCCAATCTGGTGCTTCATTACATAAAAGATCTAGAGCAGGTTTTTGAAAATGTGTACCGTACCTTAAAGCCGCAGGGCGTGTTTGTTTTTAATATGGAACATCCGGTGTTTACAGGGAGTGTGAATCAGGAATGGGTACGCGATGAAAACGGCATTGCAAAATACTGGCCGGTAGACCGGTATTTTTATCCCGGGGAGAGAAAGACCAGTTTTCTGGGACATACGGTCACAAAAGAGCATCATACGCTGACGCAGATTTTCACTGGGCTTCTTCGGGCCGGATTTTCCATTGAGGCGGTGGAGGAGGCGGTACCGCCAAAGGAAATGGCGGACCTGCCGGAAATGAAAGATGAGCTTCGCCGCCCAATGATGCTTATGGTCCGCGCAAAAAAAAGCGGAGAAATCACGGCCCATACCATGGAATACCAGGGAGGCCCTGTGGAATCGGATTTCTTTATGAGACATTATACGGACGAAGACTATGAGGAATATAAGCGGGTTTACAATCAGTGCTTTTCCAGAATGCGGACGGCGCTTGGGCTGGTTCCGGTGGAGTGCTGTGCCAAAAGGGAGGAGCTTTTGAAACGAAAGGATCATATTTTTATTTGTGAGAAGAATGGCGCTCTTGTGGGCTCTGTGGCTGTCTATGAAAATGAAATTGACGATCTGATTGTGGCGAAAGAATTTCAAAGGCAGGGATGGGGAAGGAAATTTTTGGAATTTGCCATTCATAGAATGCAAAAGGAAGGAATACACCCCATCAGGCTTCATGTGGCGGACTGGAACCGCGGGGCCATGAAATTATATAAAAATAAAGGTTTTGTCATTACAGGGACAGAGAGAGTGGCGCGTAAAAAGTAACCGTTCAGCCTTACATCTTCTTGCCCATATACCGCAGACAAAAAGTACGCGGCATTGGCTTTATGTTTTTACCCGGAATGTTCGCAAGACGGAACAGCCGCCGACATAAAAATGTCATAAAATCGCAAGTTTTACAGTTATTGACATTGGATTTCGTGTATACTACAATACTAACAGAATGATGCAATATCGGAAAGGACTTGAGCCCAATGGAAAGGGAAGACGAGGAACGAAAGTTAAGAAGAGAGCTGAGACGAATCCAGAGAAGGGAACAGGAGAGAGTCCGGAACATGCTGAAGCATGGGCTTTTCGGAGTCGTGACGCTTATCATAATAGCTGCGGTGATTGTATGTGTGAAGCTGATTACGAAGGAAGAGGTAATTCATCCGGCTGATGTGGAGGTTCCGGATTTTGTCAATGTAAATCTTCTGACACCGAACCCGCATTCAAGACCTCAGCTCCCCTTGGAAAAAGTCAATGGAATTGTGGTTCACTATGTGGCCAACCCGTGCAGCACAGCCAGGGAAAACAGAAATTATTTTGAGTCCTTAAAGGACCAGGACGAAACCTCTGTCAGCAGCCATTTTGTTATTGGTCTGGAAGGAGAGGTGGTCCAGTGCGTCCCTCTAAATGAAGTGGCTTACGCCTCCAACAACAGAAACAGCGATACCATTTCTATCGAATGCTGCCATCCGGACGAAACCGGAAAATTTTATGACAGTACATACCAGTCCCTGGTGGATCTTTGCAGTTATCTCTGCGTACAGTTTAAGCTGAAGCCGGAGGACGTAATCCGTCACTATGATGTGACAGGAAAAATCTGTCCGAAATATTTCGTAGATCATGAAGATGCCTGGGAGCAGTTCCACGAAGATGTAAAAGCTGCCATGAAGACTGTAAAATAAGCAACAATAAAACTCTGCATTTTCCTGTCCGCTTAGATTCAGGAAAGAAAATGCAGAGTTTTGTGTCAGTTTTGTACCCAGGCGGCTTGAAACTCTAAATTTTATAAAACACCGGCTTCCGCTTATGATACACAGTATAGTAACGGAAGCCGCATTTTTTTAAAATCTCTTCCGCCTGTAAAAAGGCGCCTCCCACTTCTTTCGGTCTGTGACCATCGGATCCGACGGTAATCAGCTCTCCGCCGAGCTCGCGGTAGCGGGCCAGAATTTCTTCATAGGGATGGGGATGTCCAAGTCCGTATTTGAATCCGGCAGTATTGCATTCCAGACCTTTTCCTTTCTGAATCAGGGTTTTAAGAATTTCATCCACGAGGTCCCTGTAGTCGGCGGGACGGTAATTTTTATTTTTTTCCGGGCCATAGCGGATAATGCAATCCAGATGGCCCAGGCAGTCAAAGCAGTTTAAGCTTTTTACCCGGTTTAAGGTGGATTCAAAAAAGCGGCGGAAGGAGGCAAATTCCGAACGCCCCTCGTAATACCGCCTGTCATAGATATCATAGCCGTCAATGAAATGACTGGAGCCGATGATATAGTCCACGGGAAGCCGGGGAACCATATCTTCCAGATATTCTTTTTCCCGCATCATGAGTCCCAATTCGATTCCCGTGAGGACCAGAATACGATCTTTATATTCTTTTGCCAGTTCATGGATGCCGGAAAGATAAGCTGGCAGGTCAAGAATAAAGTTAATATGGGTCATGGCTTCGGAACCATAGTCGTGATGGTCTGTAATGCAGATTTCTTTCATCCCCAGCTGCAGGGCAGCCTCAATCTGTTCTCTGGCCGGAGTGGTGGAATCTCCGGAAAATTCTGTGTGGACATGAAAATCTGAAAGCATAAAATCCTCCCCCTTCCCCCAAAGTATAGTATGGCGTCCCTGAAAAAGCAACAAAAATCCATTTAAAACCGGCTCCGGACGATGTACTACGGAACAGTTACCAAAATTCTCCATTTCTTTTCACGAAATTTACCTAATTCTTACAAACATTTTAATTATAATTGAAAAAGCGACAGACGGTATGTTATGATAGGAAAGTGGATTTTGAGTAAAATAATACGGGGGATTGTAAAAGTTATGACAATCGATAAGATATCGAGCATCTTCACGTTTCTGGGAGGACTGGGGATGTTCTTATATGGAATGAATATCATGGGCGACGGAATGCAGAAGTCTGCCGGAAGCCGCATGAATAATTTCCTCAGAATGGTAACGAATAATCGTATTCTGGCCATTGCCCTGGGAGCGCTGATTACAGCGATCCTGCACAGCAGCGGCGCTACGACCGTAATGGTGGTGGGCTTTGTAAATGCCGGAATTCTGGATTTGACTCAGGCTGTAGGTGTGATCATGGGCGCTAACATCGGTACCACAATCACCGCATGGATGGTATCTTTAAATCAGCTCGGCGATGCCATGAGGGTACTTCAGCCTTCCTTTTTTGCCCCCCTGTTTGTGGGAATCGGCGCCGCCTGTCTTATGTTTTCCAAAAAGAAAAAGGACAGTCTGGCCGGCGAAATCTGTATCGGCGTAGGTTTTTTGTTCGTGGGCCTTACCTTTATGTCCGGGGCAGTGGAGCCATATACGGATTCTCCGATTTTTGCGAAGGCCTTCGCCATATTGGGCAGCAACCCCATTCTCGGAATCATCGTAGGCGCTCTGGTTACCGCTCTGATTCAGAGCTCGACTGCCTCTGTGGGTATTTTGCAGACTTTGGCCATAAGCGGAGTGGTAACCACCAACGCCGCCATTTATATTACCCTTGGACAGAACATCGGTTCCTGCCTCACAGCTTTGCTTTCCAGTACCGGAGCAAGCCGGAACGCCAAGCGGGCATCGGTGATCCATCTTACCTTCAATGTGGCTGGAGCCCTGATCTTCGGCGTGGGTATGTATATGATTTCCATCATAAATCCGGCATTTGCACACAGTAATATTGACCCGCTGCGGATTTCCGTGTTTCATACATTCTTTAACCTGACCAACACCATTCTGCTGTTTCCCTTTGCAAAACAGCTTGTGGCATTTTCTGGTCTGCTTGTGAAGGAAAGCGGGGAGGAAGCGCCGGAAAAGACAGTGGAAGAAAAGAGAACGCAGCCTCAGCTTGACAGGCGTATTTTCCAGTCCCCACCTCTGGCCCTCGAAATTGGTGTGATGGAAGTGGTACATATGGGAAAGATGGCTGAGAAGAACCTGAAGCTTGCACTGGATGTTTTGATCAATGGCGGAATCGAACGGGTTGAGCAGGTAATGAAGAATGAAAACTCCATTGATGTTATGAATAAGAAGCTGACGGAATATCTGATTCAGGTCAATAACCTGTCCTTAAATGAAAGACAGAAGCGGCTGGTCAGCAACCTGTTTTACAGTATCAGCGATTTAGAACGAATTGGGGATCATGCGGAAAATCTGGTGGAGGCTGCCCAGTATATGGAGGAACATGGACTGAAGTTTTCCGAAACAGGAATTGAGGATTTGCAGCAGATTTCTAAAGCTGCTGTGGGAGCCGTCAGCCATGCGGTGTCAGCCCGTCAGGAGAATAATATGGAAGACATCCGCAAGGTCAGCAAGCTGGAGGACGAAGTGGATAATTTGGAGGAGGAGATGCGGGACAAGCATATCGAGCGCCTTTCCCAGCAGACCTGCAATCCGTCAGCCGGCGTGGTGTTCCTGGATATTTTAAGCAATCTGGAGCGTATTTCCGATCATGCGTATAATGTTGCCGGATATGTAAAGGATGAAATTTAGGGTGCGGACACATGTAACAACCCCTTTTCTTTATAAAATCGTTCGGCGCCGGGATGAAGGGCAATGGGAAGCTCATCATACATGAAGCCCTCCTTAGACATGGAGGAGAGGGCGGGATGCTGCTCTTTAAGCTGTTCCGTGCTGTTATACAGGATGGAGGTGAGCTCATAAACCAGCTCCTCGTCCATAGAGGCATGAACACAGAGGAGGCATTTGATGCCAAAGGTGTCTACGTCTTTTTCCTGTCCCTCATAGGTTCCGGCAGGAATCACATCTTTATAATAAAAAGGATTTTCTTTCACAATGGAATCCAGTTCTTCGGGAGTATACTGAAGCACAGTACAGGGAAAACGGGAGGACAGATCGCTAAGGCTGTTGATGGGGATTCCTGTGAAACCATGGACGGCATCCAGGGAACCATCGCTTACCTTGGAAGCTCCGGCTTCCAGACTGCAGTTTTCCAGAGTGGAATTCCCGCTGCCGATTCCCATGGTATTGAGAACGATTCTGGCGGTGAGCGCTGTGGCCGAATCCTGAGGGCCGATGCCGATCCGTTTTCCCATGAGGTCGTGAACATAGCGGATATCCAGGGCGGAAGGGGCCATCCAGTTGGAGAGGCTGGGATAGACGGCGGCGACGATACGGAGATTTCCCAGGGGCTTCTGGGCGAATGCATCCTGACCGTTGACAGCCGAAAAAGCAATGTCGCTGCTTATAAGGCCAAGGTCGATTTCACCGTTTTCCAGGGCCAGGGCATTGGTAAAGGAGCCGTTGGAGGCGCTTAAATTTACGGTGATGCGGGAATTTCCCTGATTGATGATCCGGGCCAGAGCCTTCCCCACCGGATACATGGTGCCGCCAATATCAGCGGTACCGATGGTAAGAATCTCCATGGACTCCTCCGGAGAAGAGAACGATGCAGAGGCGCAGCCGCAGAGAGAGGCTGCCATATATAACACTAAGAGATAGAGAAGAATTTTTTTCATAAGTCCGGGTCCCATCTGTCCAATAAAAATTTTAATGATACATTTAACTATACCACAAAAGAGGGAGTGGATTCAAGAAAAAATTCACCTGTGAACAGCTCCTAACGGTTACATAGTTACTATTCACGGGAGGGGGCATCTTCTTGCCCGCTTTTAGCGGACAAGAAGCATCGGGTGTTCACCTGATGTGAATTGTAACGTTACATAAAACTGACCGGCAGCGGGGAAACTGCCGGTCATTCGTAATGGGGGAAATTTTAAAGCTTCAGGCTCTAAAGAGGCTTCCTATTACAGAGAGGAAAATGGGGTTGTAAATATCATCAATGATAACCGCGAAAGACGGATACAGAACCCATGCGATGTTATGCCATCCATACTGGTCCATGATGGCCTTTTCATTTGCAACGGCGTTGGAACCTGATCCGCAGCCCCAGCCGATGTTTCCGGCTGTCATAACGGCGGCGCCATAGTCACGACCGAACAGGTTGAAGGATACGAAGATTCCGAACAGTGCAATGAAGATACCCTGTGCAACCAGGATAACGCTCATCTGGCCGGCAACCGGAGCAAGCTTTGTAAAGTCTGTGGTCATAAGAACCAGAGCAAGATAAAGCTCCAGGAACATGTGTTCAATGGCGTCAACTTCCGGCACGTAGAATTTAATGTTACATGCTTCCATTACGTTTCTTGCAATGGCTCCGGCGAACAGGCAGCCGATGAATTTCGGCATTTCAATCATCGGGATATTGTCAAGGAGACAGTAAATCGGCATACCGAGAGCGGCAAGGAGCAGAGTCAGGGCAAACATCATGATCATTTTGGTGTTGTTAAGTTCCGGCGCTTTTCCTGTTGCGACTGCTTCCGGCTTATCATTGGGGTCAGACTTTAAGCCGTGGCGCATGATTAGGAAAGCGGCAACAGGTCCTCCGATTAAGGAACCCATGATGTTTCCAAGGGTGCCGGCAGCGACGCCTATGGTAGTTGCGTCCGCGGCGCCCCACTCCTCAAAAATCGGGCCGAAGGCAGATGCGGTTCCGACTCCGCCGGACATGGCTGCAGAGGAGCATTGCAGGGCCAAAAGAGGATTCAGGCCGATGACCTTACTGAGGGCGATACCAAGAATATTCTGGCAGGTAATCAGCAGGCAGGCAGCGAAAGCAATCATGATACAGAGCTTTCCGCCGGCTTTCTTTAACATTTTTGCGCTGAATCCGAAACCAACGCAAAGGAAGAACAGATTCTGGCAAAGATCTTTCATTATGGTGGCATCAAAAGAGATAGACACGATTCCGAAACCTTTGATGGCAGAAATTAAAATCGAGAAGATAATGCCGGAAACTACGGGAGCCGGGATTGCATATTTTCTCAATGCGGCGGACTTTGAAACAAGAGCGCGTCCGAGGAAAATTACAATGGCGGCAAAGCCCAGGGTACACAGATATTCAAATTTGAATGAGGCGATGGCCCCGTCTGCGGCAGGTTTAAACGTGCCGAAATAACTGATAATACTTTCCATAAAATAACTCCCTTCCAATTTCGTTTTTGGCATCCCCATGCCTTTCCGCCACAGTGCGATACGAAGCACGAAGTGCTTTTTGTTTCGTGGGAAAGACCTTCTTTTCTCTCGCTTTTATATATTAACGTAATAAGGTCTTTCCTAATGAAACAAGTGTAAAAGAAATGAAAAGTAAAGTCAATTTAAGTAAGTATGTAACAGAATTTAGTAAGTTTAGTAATTTATAGCTGATGCTGCTAATGTTTTCCAAAGCCGTACCGGATAGACGGACGGCCGCCGGTTTTATAGTCAATAGTACTTATGATTTCTCCGGTGTCCACCATATAATTCATATAGCGGCGGATGGTGATGCGCGACAGATGGATCTGTTCCGCAATCTGTTCGCTGGTGAAAAAGCTGTCAGGGTGGTCCGTGAGAAAGTTCCGAATCATATGAAGCGTGGTTTCACTTAAGCCTTTGGAAAGCTGGGAAGAGGAGTCCGACGTCCCTTCCTGACGGGAAAAAAGATGGTCAATGGCTGTCTGGTTTAAATTGTCCCGGGCCTTTTCCAGATAGCGCCTCTTTTCATGAAAACGGTCTAGGGCCGCTTTAAAACGGACGTATTCAAAGGGCTTCACCAGATAATCCAGAACGCCACGTCCGAAGAGAGAGCGGACGATGTCTGTGTCGCTGGCGGAGGTAACCATGATGACGGATGGCGTTTTCCCCATGGAATGGAGCTTATCGATGAACGTATCTCCGTTCATTAACGGAGTATAATAGTCCAGAATAATGAGGTCGCAGGAATTTTTCTTTAAATATTCCAGGGCTTCGCTGCCGGATTTAAAGGTGCGGTCCACCTGGAAGGAGGCTGTTACCTCCACATACTGTTTGTTGATGGCCGCCACCATGGGGTCGTCTTCGATGATAATAACGTGGTACATCAGCCGGGCTCCTTTCTCATGTAAGTAAATGTTATGCAGGTTCCTTCGCCTTCTTCTGTGTCAATGGTAATTTCTCCGCCCTGAAGCGCTGTAATCTGGTGAATCAGATACAGTCCCGTTCCGCGGTTTTCTCCTTTGGAGGAAATCCCCAAATCAAAGATATGAGGGAGAAGGTCCGGACGGATTCCACGTCCGGTATCCTCGCAGGTGATGATGGTACAGGCATCGTTCATGTAAATGCCCAGGGTGATTTCTTTTATGTCCTTCGAGCAGGCGGCAAGCTCTTCGATGGCATTTTCCAGGAGATTTCCAACGATGGTGATGTAGGGTTCCATGGGCAAAAGCAGGTCCTTGTTTGTACACCGGCTGTCCGGAGTCACAAAAAGGCGGATGCCGAGCTCTGCCGCATGCATCATTTTTCCGATGACAAGAGCGCAGATCCGGGAGACACGCAGACAGTCGGCTGTCTGGCGGATGGCCTGGCTGGACACAAGGCTGCTGTTGGTAATAAAGGCGATCGCCTGTTCGGTATGACCGGTCTGAAGGTAACCTAAGATCACATGGAGCTTATTTAAAAATTCATGGTTAAAGGCCCGCAGCGTATCCAGCATGGAGCGGGCCCCGGAAAGCTCATCGGATAAGGCCTCCACTTCAGAGCGGTCGTTGAAAAGAGTAAGGACCCCCTGAATGTCTGGTGAAGTTCCGATAGGAAGTTCACTGCAGATTAAGGAATGGTTCATGAGCTGGACGTTTCTTGCAGGAACCGGTGTCCCGGCAGCCAAAATGCTTTCAAAGGCCGTGTCGGGAAACAGTTTTTTAATGGAACTTCCCACCGCAGGCGTGCCAGATTCCAGGAAGGAACGGACAGTCTGGTTGGCAAAGATCACGGTTCCGTTTCTGTCTGAAGCGATAATGCCCTCCGTCATGGCATTCAGAACCGTATCCTGTCTTAAATAAAGCTCCAGAAGCTCTTGGGGATGGTGCCCCATGAGGGAGGAGCAGAGAATCCGCACAATACCGTGTGACAGAAGAATGCTGGCTAAAAATGTTATAAAAGCGACGACAAGATAGGTCGGCAGCAGAGCCTTTGCCTGTTCGGATATATAGGTGGTGAAGACGGAAGCCATCACGAAGCCGATGATGGTGCCGTCTTCTGCGGTGATGGCGTGGAAGGCGCGGCGCTGGGGACCATGGGTTCCGAATCCGGTGGTGATATATGGCCTGCTGCCGGAAAGAATGGCCGTTTCCTCCCCGCCGACCAGAGTTTCTCCAGTCTCCTGCCGGTTGGTGTGATAAAAACGCAGACCGTGGGTATCATAAATAACAATCAGGTTTAAGTCAGAAAAATGTTCATGAACAGAATCCAGCTCCAGCCTGGCCTCCTCGGTGGGATAGCCGATGGTGAGCATGTCCACCACATGGTCCATGGAAGCAATATAGGAAGAAATTCCCATCAGGTTTTTGTCAATTTCTTTTTTCTGGCGGGTAAGATTAAAAGACAGGGTTATACTTAAAGAGAGAAGCAGCATACAGACCGAAATGGAAAGGAAGCTGATAAAAAGCTGGTTCTCCAAAGAAAGTTTTCTGAATTTCTCAATCATTTCGCACGCCTCCCGGAAACAAAAATGCAGGTTTTTGAATTTATCACCAGTATAAAGAAAAAAAGCGGGTATGGCAAGAAAATTAAAGTGTCATTTTGTAAAAAGGACTTGCTATTTCTGGAAAAATTAGGTACAATGAATGCAAGTTGTATAATATTTAACAATCATATTTCCAACAATCTCATTTTTAGGAGGAATGAAAAATGGCAGTTAAAGTTGCAATTAATGGTTTTGGCCGTATTGGCCGTCTGGCTTTCCGGCAGATGTTTGGCGCAGAAGGATTTGAGATCGTAGCGATCAACGATCTGACTTCTCCGGAAATGCTTGCTCACTTATTAAAGTATGACTCCACTCAGGGCAGATACGCACTGGCAGATAAGGTATCTTTCGGTGAGGATTCCATCACCGTTGACGGAAAAGAAATCAAGATTTATGCAAAGGCTAACGCAGCGGAGCTTCCGTGGGGAGAGATTGGCGTTGATGTTGTACTGGAGTGCACAGGCTTCTATACCTCCAAAACAAAGGCACAGGCACATATTGACGCGGGTGCCAAGCACGTTATTATCTCTGCTCCGGCCGGAAACGACCTTCCGACTATCGTTTACAATGTAAACCATGAGACTCTCAGCAAAGAAGATCATATCATCTCCGCCGCTTCCTGTACCACCAACTGCCTGGCTCCGATGGCAAAGGCATTGAATGATGCGTTCCCGATCCAGTCCGGTATTATGTGCACCATCCACGCTTATACAGGCGATCAGATGACTCTGGACGGACCGCAGAGAAAGGGCGATAAGAGAAGAAGCCGCGCTGCAGCCGTGAATATTGTTCCCAACAGCACAGGCGCCGCGAAGGCGATTGGCCTTGTTATTCCGGAATTAAACGGCAAGTTAATCGGCTCCGCACAGCGTGTTCCCACACCGACAGGCTCCACGACGATCTTAACGGCAGTGGTTAAGGGACAGCCCACCAAGGAAGCCGTCAACGAAGCCATGAAGGCCGCTTCCAATGAGTCCTTCGGCTACAATACCGACGAGATCGTTTCCAGCGATATTATCGGCATGAAGTTCGGTTCCCTGTTTGATGCGACTCAGACAATGGTTCTCCCGATTGATGAGAATACCGCCGAGGTTCAGGTTGTTTCCTGGTATGATAACGAGAATTCCTACACAAGCCAGATGGTACGTACCATCAAGCACTTTGGTAAATTACTGAACGCTTAATGCATCGCAGAGAGTATAATTAGGCTCATTAAGGGTCCGGTCTGATGAGGACCGGACCTTTTTGCAGTGTTCTGGCGCCCGATGCCAATATACGCCAAAGCGCCCGTGTTTCATGGGCGCACCATGGGTGCACAGACGGCGCATGTTTCTATCAAGGAGGGAAATGAAATGTCTTTAAATAAGAAAACAGTTGATGATATCAATGTAAAGGGAAAAAGAGTTCTGGTTCGCTGCGATTTCAACGTACCGCTTAAAAATGGTGAAATCACAGACGAGACGCGTATTGTGGCGGCTCTTCCTACGATTAAAAAATTAATTGGTGACGGCGGAAAGGTGATTCTCTGTTCTCACCTCGGAAAAGTAAAGAACGGTCCAAACGAGGGGGAATCCCTGGCTCCGGTTGCAAAGAGACTTTCTGAGAAGTTAGGGAAAGAAGTTACCTTCATATCCGATTACAATGTAACAGGCGAAGCGGCAGTAAAGGCTGTGGAGGCCATGAACGAGGGGGATGTGGTGCTTCTTCAGAATACCCGCTTCCGCGGAAAAGAGGAGACAAAGAACGGCGAGGAGTTCAGTAAGGAACTGGCTGACCTGGCTGACGATTATGTATGCGATGCCTTTGGTTCCTCCCACAGAGCGCATGCCTCCGTTGAGGGTGTGACAAAGTTTATCACGGCAAAGGGCGGTTCCAATGTGGTTGGTTACTTAATGCAGAAAGAAATCGAATTCCTCGGCAATGCCGTTGAGACTCCCGTAAGACCGTTCGTAGCCATCCTTGGCGGCGCAAAGGTTGCAGATAAGTTAAACGTAATCTCCAATCTCCTTGAGAAGTGCGATACCCTGATCATCGGCGGCGGTATGGCCTATACCTTTTTAAAGGCGCAGGGGAAGGAAATCGGAAACTCCCTGGTTGACGATTCCAAGATTGATTACTGTAAAGAAATGATGGAGAAGGCGGAAAAGCTCGGAAAGAAGCTGCTGCTTCCGGTGGACACCACTGTGGTTGCGGCATTCCCGAACCCCATTGACGCCCCGGTTGAAGTAGAGCACGTATCCGTAGATGCCATCCCGGCTGACAAAGAGGGTGTGGACATCGGACCGGAAACCTGCAAATTATATGCGGATGCTGTGAAGAATGCAAAAACCGTAGTGTGGAACGGCCCCATGGGCGTATTTGAGAATCCGACTCTGGCGGCAGGCACCATTGCAGTTGCGAAGGCGCTTGCGGAGACGGAAGCTACAACGATCATCGGCGGCGGCGATTCCGCGGCAGCTGTAAATCAGCTTGGCTTCGGTGACAAGATGAGCCATATTTCCACAGGCGGCGGCGCATCCCTCGAATTCCTTGAGGGCAAAGAACTCCCCGGCGTAATCGCAGCCGACGATAAATAGGCCGAAAGCAACTTAGCGAAGCCGAGCCGGAGGCGACGGCTGAGGTTAGTGCGAGGCCGTTCCCGACCCTTAATGAGCAGGCCCCGAGAGGGGGATGCGAATTTAGTGGAGGGAACAAACCCGAAAGCAACTTAGCGAAGCCGAGCCGGAGGCGACGGCTGAGGTTAGTATCATATTTTGGAGGATGAGTAAAATGGCAAGAAGAAAGATCATTGCGGGCAACTGGAAAATGAACATGACTCCCACAGAGGCGATTGCTCTGGTTGAGACATTAAAACCGTTAGTGGCAACCGATGAGGCAGATGTTGTCTTCTGCGTTCCGGCCATCGACATTATTCCGGTTGTGGAGGCATGTAAGGGAACCAACATCGAGGTCGGCGCCGAGAATATGTATTTTGAAGAAAAAGGCGCGTATACCGGTGAGATTGCCCCGAATATGCTGACAGACGCAGGCGTAAAATATGTGATTCTCGGCCATTCTGAGAGGAGAGAGTATTTTGCTGAGACAGATGAGACGGTAAATAAGAAGGTATTAAAGGCCTTTGAGCACGGTCTTACCCCCATTATCTGCTGCGGCGAAACCCTGACCCAGAGAGAACAGGGAATCACGATTGACTGGATCAGAAAGCAGGTTAAGATTGCTTTCCAGAACGTGACTGCAGACCAGGCAAAGAAAGCCGTAATCGCTTACGAGCCGATCTGGGCCATCGGAACCGGAAAGACAGCAACCACGGAGCAGGCAGAGGAAGTATGTGCAGCCATCCGCGCATGTATCGGAGAAATTTATGATGAGGCGACAAAAGAGGCCATCCGCATTCAGTACGGCGGCTCCGTGAATGCGGGAAATGCGGCGGAGCTGTTCGCGCAGGGCGACATTGACGGCGGCCTTGTGGGAGGCGCTTCCTTAAAGGCTGACTTTGGAAAGATCGTGAATTATAAGTAATAAGAATTCACGAAAAGTTGGATAATTAGAAAATGTACGAAAACAGGGATATCAAGGGAAAAATAATCCTTTGATATCCTTTTTGATATTTTTGTGACCGGCGAAACGATCCTATACAGGTGTTTGGGGGAATTATCATACAATTATCATTATTGGTGGGATGGTATGATTGAAAACAGGAAGAGACAATCCGGAAAGTTTTTACAGATATTTTTTGGATGCCTCAGGACTGAGTTTGTATTGCTCCTGAATCTTTACCAGAATTGTTTGTGCCGGGATACCTAAATTTTTTAATATGGCAACAGTACCCTTGATACCTTCTTCAATACCTTCTTCGATACCTTCCTTAATACCTTCCTTAATACCTTCTTTTTTTATTGCCTTAGCTTCATATTCCAGAATTTTTCCTCCCATGACTGCTTTCACTCCTTCCTTAACAGAATTGTATTTTACAGCGATATGCTCCAATACTTTATTCGACATGTCAATAATGGTACATCTTGTGTATTCGCTGATTGCTCCCTGATTTGACAATTTTTCCAGTTTATCTTTGATCTGCCCGTATTCTTCCTGCAATGCCCTTAGTTTCATTTTGTTCTTTTCATATTCATCAAACCGTGTTTCGTGAGAAAAGATATAGAAAGGAATCAACAGCAGAAGGTTTTTCTCAAAAATTTCTTCCGGCGTATATTGTTGGGATTTCATCACCTGGATATCATATTCTACGGTTCCTCCTGGTGTTATCATCCTGATTTTCAGTGTATCAGGCGTTGACGCATGGCTCCTTAAGAACAGTACAGCAGAGTGCGGCAGTGTCACAGTAAGGATGTTTCCATTGAGTTGTCCTCCATCCAAGGCGATTTGGGTGTCATACTCAAAAAAGCGAACCAGCATACTGTTATCAGTATTGCTCTGACATTCCAAATGGTATTTTTTTGGTTCTTTTCCTTCTATCCTGAAACAGGTATCCGTAATTCGTTCCTCTTCATTCCCGCCCTGCTGATTCAGAAAGTGTTCATTTGGGGAGAAGACGATTTTTTCCTGTCCTGAATAATGCTCCCCGAATATCTCGTTTATTACAGGGATGATGAGGGAGCTGCAATCATTCAGCAGCGTGCGGAACACATCATCATATGGTGTATTTGTTATCCTTATATTGTCCATTTTTATCTGCTCCTTTTATTATATTTTACCACATCGCATACATTTACTCAATCAGAAAACGCACTGTTCTAAAGCAGACCGAAGCAGAGGGAAACAGTTTCATACTGGGGCCAAAGCATATGCCCCATTGCTGTAGAATCAGAGGTGGAGTCTGCCTCAACCCAATAAAAAAGCAGATTAAAATATAAAAACAGGACGGATTATTCAAATATGTCAGGCTGCCGGTAATTCAAGGCCCTGGCGCAGAAGCCGGCCATGAATTCAATGGATTCTGTCATTCCATCCTGAGACCAGTGGACCACGATGGTGGACAGAGCGCCCTCCCAGGCCAGAAAACGGTAATGCTCTTCACTTTCTATGGAGTGGTCCAGCTTCCTGGAGATGGAATAGGTGCTGAACACAGGGGTATTCAGCATGTGGGCCTGGAGCAGCAGGGAGAACTGGCTGGAGTGCTCTTTAATGGAGCGGAAAAATTCATAATACCAGGCATAGGGATTCTCCTGAAATATGGGAGAGGTAAAGGAGGCGGCCAGCTCGTCCAGGAATACGTTGCAGGTTTCATTTAAAACTTCCTCCTTAGAATTGTAATTCCGGTAGAAAGCAGTGCGTGAAACGCCGGAGCGCCGCACAATTTCAGAGATAGAGATTTTATCAAAGGGTTTTTGGCCCATCAGATAGATTAAGGCGGTCTGGAGGCATTCTCTGGTGAGGCGGTTGGATTCTTTGTTGGACATCCGGAGGATGTCCCGTTTTTTAAGCTCCGTTTCTTTTTGCACTTTCTGCATGTATGATTCTCCTTTCGCAGGCGTTACAAAAAACAGAAATTCTGTTCAGTCCGAAAAGCTGTCTATTGACGGCATCATGGTCTGATGTTACAGTTGTACATACAGTATAAATGTAACACAATGAACCAACAGTTGTCAAATACAGGGGAATCAAAAGAAAATGAAGTCAATTGGAATTATTACGGACAGTCACAGCAGCATCAGTCAGGCGGAGGCGGCAAATAGAGGAATTTTCGTGCTTCCGATGCCGTTTTATATTGATGGAGAATGTTTTTATGAGGGGCTTACCTTATCAAGAAAGCTCTTTTTTGAGAAAATGGATGCCGGAGCGCAGATTACCACGTCTCAGCCGTCCCCGGCTGCTGTTATGGAAATCTGGGATAAAGGTCTTAGAGAATATGAAAAGATCCTTTATATGCCGATTAGCAGCGGTCTGAGCGGCTCTTTTGAAACAG
Organism: uncultured Lachnospiraceae bacterium; assembly: GCA_910586315.1. Lineage (GTDB taxonomy): Bacteria > Bacillota > Clostridia > Lachnospirales > Lachnospiraceae > CANRXD01. Next base: position 114,345 of record CAJUIP010000001.1, read on the forward strand.
CAGCGGCATTGGCAGAAGATGAAAAGTACGCAGGCCGGATTCTGGTGGTGGATCATGGACAGGTGGCGACTCCTCTTCATCAGATGATTTTAGATACGCAGGAGCTGATACAAAAGGGATACTCCGCGGAGGAAATCAAGGAAATACTGGAGAAAGCAAAGGAGCGGATGATGATTTATATAGGCGTTCAGACCCTGGAAAATTTAAAGCGCGGAGGACGGATTACGCCTGCTGCTGCCGCTCTGGGAGCTGTTTTTAACATTAAACCGGTTCTAAAGCTGGAAACAGGAAAGCTGGATTCCTATAAAAAATGTCATGGTTTTTTAAAAGCCAGAAGGACTATGATCGAGGCTATGGAAAAAGAACTGGAGACGAGATTTAAAGAAGCAAAAGAGGCTGGCGCCGTCCATCTTCTGGCGGCCTCCAGCGCATCCGACCAGGAGACAGAAAACTGGGTTGGGGAAATTGAGGCGGCTTTTCCGGGTATGACCGTTATGTGTGACCCGTTAACCTTGGGGGTGTCATGCCATACAGGGCAGGGAGCCCTTGGGATCGGCTGTGCCGTAAAACCGGATTTCAGCATGAAATGATAATGGTGTGAAGGCGGGTTATGCCCTGAAACAGTATTGACTCATGGCGAATCAGTGAGGGAATTTGCCATGGTGTGAATGGTAACGAAAGCAGCCCGGCTGCCCTTTTGTAAAGGGGCGGCCGGGTTGTGTTTTAAAAGAAACCATGCTAGAATGGAAAGAGAAAAGAAGAAAGAAGGGAGAAAGATACCGTATGAATTCACTGAAAAAATTCTTCGGGCCCGTGGACATGACTGCCGGAACGCCCTGGAAAAATATTGCGTTGTTTACGATTCCCATGATCATCGGAAACATTGCACAGCAGCTCTACAATACAGTGGACAGTATCGTAGTGGGAAAATTTGTGGGTGACAATGCGCTGGCAGCCGTAGGGAGCGCCAGCCCTATTTTTAATCTGCTTCTGGTATTGTTTATTGGAATTTCCGTTGGAACAAGCGTTATGGTATCCCAGTATTTCGGAGCCAGAGACAAAGAGAGGCTTTCCAATACTATCGGCTGCTGCATTACGCTGACTGCCATCGCCTCTGTGATTATTATGATCACCGGTTCGCTGTTTGTCCGGCCGCTTCTGGAGCTTCTAAATACTCCGGACAGCATCATCGACTGGTGTACCTCTTATCTGACCGTGTTATTTTACGGAATCGCAGGCGTGGCTTACTATAATATTTTAAGCGGCGTGCTTCGCGGACTGGGAGACTCGGTTTCGGCTCTGGTGTATCTTTTAATTGCAACAGTTGTCAACATTGTCCTGGATGTCTGGTTTGTTGCGGGACTTAAAATGGGAGTGTTCGGGGTGGCACTGGCTACGGCCATTGCTCAGGGCATATCGGCGCTTTTATGTATGGCTAAGTTAATGCGGATGCCTGAAATATTTGAAATGAAGCCTCATCATCTGAAATTAAACCGGGAACATGCCCTGACCATCATCCGTTTGGGTCTGCCGTCGGGACTGACCCAGGCTATTTTCTCCATGGCTATGATTGTGGTGCAGTCCTTAACGAACAGCTTTGGGGAGATGGTCATTGCCGCCAACGTGATTATTATGCGTGTGGATGGCTTTGCCATGATGCCGAATTTTTCTTTTGGAACCACCATGACTACGTATGCCGGCCAGAATGTGGGCGCCAGACAATATGAGCGGGTGGAGCAGGGGGCCAGACAGGGGACCCTTATGGCAATGGGAGTGTCGGCATCCATTACCGTTTTAATTCTAATTTTTGGAAAATATCTTATGGGAATTTTTACCTCCACCACCGAGTTAGTAGATTTAAGCGTCCATATGATGCGGATTCTGGCAGTCGGATACATAGCCATGGCCGTGACCCAGAGTCTTTCCGGTGTTATGCGCGGGGCCGGAGATACCATGACGCCCATGTGGATTTCCATATTTACAACAGTGGTGGTCCGTGTTCCAGTGGCTTACGGGATTTCCTGGCTCACCAGGACACCTGAACTTCCCAATGGACGCAGCGAGTGTATCTTTATTTCGCTGCTGCTCTCCTGGACCCTGGGTGCCATTGCGACCGCAATTTCCTATAAGGCAGGGCGTTGGAAGAAGAAAGCTGTTCAATAAAATATCAGGCCGGGAAATCATAGGTTCTCGGCTGGTGTACTGGCTCGATTACATTTCGCCAAATGGCTTGCCTGAATTTGCATCTGCTGCGTTGGTCTACGCTCCGCTTCGGTCCGTGCTAAACGTGTACGACCAGCACACAGCACCGTCAGTCAACGATGCCACCGCATCGCCTCCTTCTTCCGCCTTGCAGACTCCAGTACACTAGTTCTGTTCTTGACAACAGCAGGGGTTTACGCTATAATACGTTGAATGTAGTTATAAAGGGGTATTATGCCCTGAATTTAAAGGAAGGTAAGATGTCATGGCAGATAAGAAACATATTTTGACTTACGCAGGTCTGAAAAAGTATGAAGATGAGCTTCAGGATTTAAAAGTAAACCGCAGAAGAGAAATCGCCCAGAAAATCAAAGAAGCCAGAGAGCAGGGGGATTTATCCGAGAATGCTGAGTATGACGCGGCGAAAGATGAGCAGAGAGACATCGAAGCCAGAATTGAAGAGCTGGAGAAGCTCTTAAAGAACGCGGAAGTGGTTGTTGAGGATGAAGTAAACCTGGACAAAATCAGCATCGGCTGTGTAGTTAAGGTTTTTGATGTGGAGTTCGATGAGGAGATCGAGTTTAAGCTTGTGGGTTCCACCGAGGCCAACAGCCTTCAGAATAAAATTTCCAACGAATCTCCGGTTGGTCATGCCCTGATCGGCAAAAAAATCGGAGATATGGTTGATGTGGAAACGCAGGCCGGAGTGCTGCAGTACAAGGTTCTGGACATTAAGAGAGTTGATTGATTAACATAACAGAAGGAGAGATAACAGTGGCAGAGCAGGGAAACCAGAAGACAAAGGGAAACGGCCAGGAGCAGGATATCCATCAGCTTCTTAAGGTGCGCCGTGAAAAGCTGGCTGATTTGCAGGAAAACGGTAAGAATCCGTTTTTAATTACAAAGTATGACGTAACCGCCCACAGTGCAGACGTGAAGGAACAATACGCAGAGTTTGAGGGAAAGGAGGTTTCCATCGCCGGGCGTATGATGTCCAAACGTGTGATGGGAAAGGCTTCCTTCTGCAATGTTCAGGATTTAAAGGGCAATATCCAGTGCTATGTGGCGAGGGACGATATCGGGGAGGATTCCTATAAAGATTTCAAGAAAATGGACATTGGCGATATCGTTGGAATCAGGGGGTTTGTGTTCACCACAAAAATGGGTGAGATTTCTGTTCATGTTAAGTCCATCACCCTGCTTTCCAAGAGCCTCCAGATCTTACCGGAGAAATATCATGGGCTGACCAATACAGATACCCGTTACCGTCAGAGATATGTGGACTTAATCATGAACGAGGAGGTAAAGGATACCTTTATTAAGCGTTCCAGAATTATCGCGGCAATCCGCAGATTTCTGGATAATGAGGGATTCATGGAGGTTGAAACTCCCATTCTGGTTGCCAATGCGGGCGGAGCGGCTGCGAGACCCTTTGAAACGCATTTCAATGCGCTGGATGAGGATTTTAAGCTTCGTATTTCTCTGGAGCTTTATTTGAAGAGGCTGATTGTGGGCGGCTTAGAGCGTGTATATGAAATCGGCCGCGTATTCCGCAACGAGGGTCTTGACACAAGACACAATCCGGAATTTACGCTGATGGAGCTTTACCAAGCTTACACCGATTACCATGGCATGATGGATTTGACCGAGAGACTGTACCGTTATGTGGCTCAGGAGGTTTTGGGAACAACAAAAATCGTATATAACGGAATTGAGATGGATTTGGGAAAGCCTTTTGAACGCATGACCATGGTGGACGCCGTTAAAAAGTATGCCGGTGTGGATTTTAATGAAATTCACAGCTCTCAGGAGGCGAGGGCAGCGGCCAAGGAACACCATATTGAAGTAGAGGCCCATCACCAGAAGGGCGATATTTTAAGTCTGTTTTTCGAGGAGTACGTGGAAGAGCATCTGATTCAGCCGACCTTCATCATGGACCATCCTATCGAGATTTCTCCGCTTACAAAGAAAAAGCCGGAGAATCCGGAATATACAGAGCGTTTCGAGTTTTTCATGAACGGATGGGAGATGGCGAATGCGTATTCTGAGCTTAACGATCCTATCGACCAGAGAGAGCGTTTCCGTGCTCAGGAAGTCCGCCTGGCCCAGGGAGATGAAGAGGCTAACCATACGGATGAAGACTTCTTAAACGCCCTGGAGATCGGAATGCCGCCCACCGGCGGTATCGGATACGGCATCGACAGAATGTGCATGCTGCTGACAAATTCCGTAGCGATCCGCGATGTACTGTTGTTCCCCACGATGAAGTCCATCGGTGGTACAGAAGGCTCTAAAAAGACTGAAAAAGCAGCCCCAGTGGTACAGAACGAGAGCGAAAAAGCAGCAGAAAAGTTCGACTTTTCTAAGGTAAAGATCGAACCGATTTTTGAAGAAATGGTGGATTTTGATACTTTTGCAAAGTCTGATTTCCGGGCAGTAAAGATCTTAGCCTGCGAGGCGGTTCCCAAGTCCAAGAAGCTTCTGAAGTTTACGATGGATGACGGAGAACGTAAGGATCGTGTGATTTTAAGCGGAATTCACGAGTATTACCAGCCGGAAGAACTGATCGGCAAGACCTGTATCGCTATCGTAAATCTGCCGCCGAGAAAGATGATGGGCATTGATTCCGAGGGTATGCTGATCTCTGCGGTGCATGAAATAGATGGTCGGGAAGGACTGAATCTGCTGATGGTGGATGACCGGATTCCGGCAGGAGCGAAGCTGTATTAGGATGTACTCTTTTTCCAAAAAAAGAGACATGGAAAATTGGTGTTGTACCAATTTTGTACCGAATGAAACAAGATTTATGCAGAATGATAGCAGACAACAGAATAAAAGATAAGAAATTGGCTCTAAGGCGTTGAACCTTGGAGCCTTTTTAGGTATGACGGGGGGAAGTCATGACGAATATGATGAATTGAGGAAATATTATGATATTTCCTGTGAAATAGGCGGTTATCTTGTTGTTGTAAAAATGTATCTGGAAACTCAGGGTCAAGAGGCCTGCAAAAAAGTAATTAGGGCGTTAAACGTCCAGTGGATGTTTGTTCAACGCCGACCGCAGCGGAGCGAAGACGCGGGAGCATGAAATGCGGCCAGACATATTGTCCTCATAAACTTGAATGAATAAACGGTTTAACCAGCCAAATAATGGTTTCCAATCTCCCAAAAGTATAGTTTATCTGTCGCATTTTACCGACATTTCCTTCCAAACCAGCACTGTCCAGAAAGTGACAACCCCAATCCACCCCAGCCCGGTGGACAGAGCAACAGCGGGCAGGCCCATGATGGGGGCCAGCAGGAAGGACAGGCCTGCCCGCAGGGAGATGTGTCCGGTAGCGCCGATGACCGGAATATTGACCCGCCCGCAGCCCCGGAAGTATCCGGCCAGACCGCTCCCCAAAAAGTTGAACACATAGAAGCAGGCTACCAGCCGAAGATAGGCGGCTGCCGGAATGAGCGCAGTGTTATTTTCTCCGGGCAGCACCAGCTCCAGGCAGGGCTGTGCCCCCACAATCATTACCGCAGACATAAACAGGCCGAAGACAAACAGCAGTTTCTGTCCCTGGCGGAATCCTTCCCGCACCCGGCGGGTCTTTCCCGCCCCGGTGTTTTGTCCGATAAAGATGGCCACTGCCGCCGCGCCGCTGTCGCCGAAAGAGTTGGCGAATCCCTCAACCCGGGTCGCGGCGGTAAAGGCGATGATAGCGTCATCGCCTAAAGAGTTGACTGTCCCCTGAACCAGCAATTTTCCGATGTACAGATTGCACATGTGCAGAGCGGTTACAAAACTGAACCGGGCGGTTCGTTTTAGCAGGGGCATATCAAGGACCATATCGGCCCGGTGGAACATGAGGGCCGGGAATCGGAACCGGAGATAGGCCATGCACAGCCCCGCCGCCAGCGCCTGGGCCAGAACGGTAGCCAATGCGGCCCCGGATACCCCCATAGCAAACCCGGCCACAAAAGCCAGGTCCAGTACGAGATTGACCCCCATAGACAGGGCCAGGAAAAACAGCGCCGCCTGGGAATTTCCCACGGCCCGAAGCACCCCGGAGGACAGATGGTAGGCAAAAGCGGCGGGAAAGCCGAGGAAAATGATCTTCAAATAGTCGGAGGCGTAACCAGTTATGGAGTCTGGTGTCTGGAGCAGCACCAGAAGCGGCGGCAGAACAAGCAGACCCAGGGCGGTAAGCACAACTGACACTCCTGTCCCGAACACGCCGGACAGGTAAAAATCTCTGCGGAAGGTTTTTCCGTCTTCCGCCCCGTAGAACTGGGACAGAAGCGTCCCCACGCCGTCACAGCCGCCGCTGATGAGAAAGAGAAACAGGTTCATCACAGAACCCGCTACGCCCACTGCACCAAAGGCGGCGTCTCCCACGAAGCGGCCAACGATCACGGCATCCACGGTATTATAGAGTTGTTGGAGAATATTGCCCGCCAGCAGCGGAACGGACAGAGTGATTAATTGGGGCGCAATACTGCCTTTTGTAAGCTGAGACTGACTCATCGTGTTACCTCCTGCTTTCCGTTTGCCTCAGTATAACAGCGGAGAGTTTTCTTGTAAAATGCTGTTTTTCTTGCTATAATATAACTTATCTATTATATTTTTAGGAGCGAGATTATGACACAACAGGGGATAGAGGTTTTTTTGGCAGTAGCGAAGCTGGGGAGCGTCTCCGCCGCCGCCCAGTCGCTGTACATCACCCAGCCGGCAGTGAGCCGCCATCTGCACGCTCTGGAGGAAGATTTGAACTGTATGCTGTTTGTGCGGGGCCGCGGGAAGCGCCAGGTCGAACTTACCCCTCAGGGCCGGGATTTTGTTCCGATGGCGGAAAAATGGCAGTTGTTGTGGCGGGAGGCGCGGGAAGTAACCGGCCCAGGCCGGACACGGACCCTGCGGGTCGCCTCGGTAGGGAGCCTGTCCACGTATCTGCTTCCCCCGGTGTTCCGGGAATTTCTTGCTCCGGGCCGCGCCCTCACCTTCCACAACTATCACTCCCGGGAAGCTTACAGCTATGTTGCCCAGGGGCTGGTGGATATCGCCCTGATCTCCGACCATATGTACCATCCCCAGGTGGAGACGGTGCCCGCCTTTCGTTCCTCCATGGTACTGGTTACCGGACCCGGTCTGCCCTGGCCGGATACGGTTCACCCCTCTCAGCTGGACCCGTCCAGAGAACTGCGCCTGCCCTGGAACCCGGAGTATGACCTTTGGCACTCTTTCTGGTTCAGTCCGGCGGCGGTCCCGCGCGCAGCCCTGGACCAGATGTCTCTGCTGGAGGAATTCTTTTCCTGGCGGGACAACTGGCCCGACAGCTGGGCTGTTGTTCCGGCCGTGGCCGCTGTTCCCCTTGCCCGGAAGCTGGGGCTTGTCATCCGCACGCTGGACAGTGGTCCGACCGATGAGATCATCTATTACCTCCGGGGGCCCAGACAGGAGGAAACCCTTATTTCAACGTTTCTCGAGTGCCTGGATTTTGAGTTAAGCAAACGCTCAGAGGTGGAATCCATGCTACGGATCAAAGACAACGGAACTCCGGCCTGATTGTTTTCCTGTCCGCAGTATGCTCCGCTCGAAACGCTTTCTTATGGTAAAAGCCTGCCTTTGCCTAAGTGAAGTCTGCCTTTCCTTAAGTGGACGGCGGTGATATCCGATGTGGCCTCTTTTGACCCCAACATCTTACTAAAAAAAGTGAGGATTAAACGATTGACGGCATAAGAAGGACGTAATGATAGCATGTTTTTTACCATGACGTTTCATGATGCAAATATGCTAAAATAAATTTCAAAAAATGGTACAATGATCCATATTTATAGAAGGGGGACGGTTGTTTGGGTTTATGAATAAACTGGGATGTTCATAAAAGATAATGTGGAGATTTGGTTAAGAAAAGCTTATAGGAACTATTGTTGGCGTGATTGGAGAAAACAAAATGGATAGAAAAACATTTCGTGTATTAGAAAATTACATGTTAGATATGATGAAAGACTCGGCACATGATTCGTTACATGTTTATAGAGTATTATGCCAAGCATTACGAATAGCAAGAGGATATAATGAAGTAAATCAAGACATTTTGATTGCAAGTTGCCTTCTCCATGATATTGGACGAATGAAAGAGTTTCAGAACCCCAAATTGTGTCATGCCATAGAGGGGGGAAAAATGGCATATATGTTTATGAAAGAGTTAGGATGGAACGAAGAAGATTGCACACATATACAGGATTGTATTACAACACATAGCTTTCGGACGGATAATCAACCCAAAACATTAGAAGCAAAAATACTTTTTGATGCAGATAAATTAGATGTTTCTGGCGCCTTGGGAATCGCTCGTTCGTTGATTTACAAGGGGCAGGTTGGTGAACCTCTATATGTAGTGGATGAAGAAAATAAGATATATAAAGGACAAAAGCTATGTGAACCGGAGTCATTTTTGAAAGAATACTATTTTAAATTAATTCCATTATATGAAAAATTTTATACAGAAGAAGCATTTAAAATTGCTCAAAAGAGGAAGGCTATGACTACGATGTTTTATAATGAGTTGCTTGACGAAATATCAATCGGCGATTTACAGAAATTACTAAATTTTAAAAGTTAGGGGAGATTGAAATGTGACCATCTCATTTGATTTGTAATAAGGAGTTTGAAAAATTAAACTGTGAAATACATTACTGATGTAATATTTATGATAATTTAGGCGATGTTATAACATATGAACATATTGACAAGCCAGGTGTTTTTTTTGAAATAATGATATGGTTAAATGATAATAAAATATTGTCTTTAGTTTTTGACTTTGATGGGTACATAATAGGAGTAGAACTGAGGGAACGAGAACGAAAAAAATTCAATTTCTTTGTTAAAGAGAAATTACAATGGGATTTTTTATATATTCCCTAAGAATTGTCTCAATTTAGATAATGAGACAATAAATTATTATTTGGATTACTATAATAATAATGTGGTTATTAATGATAGTTACGCTCGAAGATTAGTGGACGAGGTGTATCAGATAGTAAAATCATTAAGAAGTATAATGGAGCCTTGTGATAGTTGGAAATTCTTAGAGCAAATTCTTAAACATGCTCCTCAGGCTCTATTCGATCAATCTTTTTATCGGCAGCAAGGTTATGAAACTCAGCTATCTGTTTTACCGCCGAATGTTCATCCAGACAATAATAGTAATTATACAATTATCCAAATCGTAGCGGGTGTAAAATAATGGCGCAAAGAGGAAAGGCGTGTGGTTTCTGTTCTTCATATGGTATGAGTCTTGTTTAAGCGTAGTTCCATTATAATATGGAATGGGGAAAAGATGGTTGTGTTAGCCATCTTTTTTCTTGTTAATGGATAAATTTCTTTACTTTTATAGTTTTACAGTGGCAAAACACCCACTAATGCAATAACATGTTTATATTTGCTGACTTGAAATTTTAAATTCCAGTGCAGAGTTAAATTCCGCAGGGGTTTAAATTTTTCAGTGTTTCCACATTTTTTTAGAGTAATAATTCTTGATATCTGCTATAATTATGCCAACTCCTCAAAAAGTTTTCTGTTTTTGGGCATGGCAAACGGGCCACTGAGAATCCGTGTGCGAGACGGAATTCCACCGGCCACATCTAAAAAATGTGAAAAGTTTACTTCCAGTCCGACAGCAGATTTTTGAGATAGTTGATTAGTGGTTAAAGCGGATCAGCTTAGGTGTCAGATTGACCTGGCAGGTCCAATCCGCCTAAGCTGAAATGCTTTCAAAGTCTCTGCACCAAATGTTTCCAGCGCCATGCTGTATGGGGTTCTTCCTCTAAGGATTTCCCTTGGGGGCGAATGGATATGGTTCACAATCGTGTTTACATCCCATTGGGTAAGAAACTCAAAGCTGCTTCCTTTGGGGAGAACCATCCGAAGCATCGTGTGTGCCTGTTCCAGACCGCCTTTCTGACCGCTCTGCATTGGGTCACAGTAGTAAATGCTGGAGCGCTGGTTTCCACTCACACCAGTTTCCGGTGCGGTGGGATCTCCGAATTCCGAGCCACGGTCTGTCAGAATATATTCGAATACAGAGGCGAATTCACAGGTTCCCATACGCTCTTCCAGTCGGTCAAATACGAGGCGTACAGCACCTTCTGTGCAACGATTCATAAGGAATGCAAGGAAAAGCTTCTCTTTTGTAAAAAACAAGGTGAGCAGGGTTTTCTTTAACTCTCTTGAGGAATGGACGGTATCCATTTCGACATATGAGGAAAGTTCCAGGCTACAGAAGTCACGGTATAATCGATTGGAAAAAACTGTCCGGTCTGTGATTTGTGACATTTCCTTGGTTTGAAACGGATTTTGCGCTTCAGGTCAATGTTGCGTGCAGGAAACAGTCCCTGATCCAAATAAGAATACATGGTACGTACAGACATCCCTAATTCCGGATGGTTGGTCAGGATATGATAAGGGGACTGTCCTTGTGTAATCAGAGGGGAAATGACCTTATCTTTCAGATGTAATTCCTTTCTGGTCATGTTGATCCCGGCTCTGGAATCCCGAAGCTTCTCCCGGTATTTTCTGTCTGCGAACCGCGCATTGTAACTATACTTATGGGCAATGGTACAAAGATGGATCTTCTTTGTACAGCCATTACAGACATAAGGAGCCTTATCCAGTCTGCCGAAATGCTCCTTTTCAAAGTCTTTGCATGTCTGGTTACAGGTTTGGCAGGAAGCGCACTTACCCCCACAAAGAATGAGTTTGCCACAGGCATTGGTCTTTTTACAATGGTAACGATGGGTACAGAAATTTTTGGCATTATAAAACGAACCTTTATGATACCAGCCAGAAAGCCGGTGGGCTTTTACCTCTTTTGAGATGGTGGCAGGATCCTTGCAGAGGAATCTGGCGATGTCCTTAAAGGATGTACCTTTGTTCCACTCATTTTCGATATAAATACGGTCTTCAAGAGTAAGATGCTTTTGATTACCAGGAATATATATTTACTCATACTGCTCCTCCTTCTACTGCTGTCAGAAGGAGAGATAAGAATAGCACTTTTGTATGAAAGAGTAAATATCAACTATGCAAGAGTGAATTCCACCATATAAGGGGACAGTGGAATTTAAAATTTCATTTTTCATTGTTTGATATGGGATTATAAAAGTATTGAAAGCAGGCTGCCAATCGGGTATAATTTAGAAAAAAGTGAATAATCCTGAGAGATAGGAGGTGCTTTATGCTGACTGCAGTAAAGGGATATTACAACGGAAGCCAGATTGTGATAGATGAGGATGTAAAAATGGCAGTAGGTCAAGAAGTTATTATCACGATTCTTGATATGCCAAAGGCAGGAAAAGAGATTGATTTAAGCCGGTATATGGGCAGAGGTGAGAAGATGTTTCAATCAGACGCGCAGGAATATATTAAGGAGTTAAGAGAAAATGACAGGGTATAGAAAAGTATTTTTGGATACGGCTCCGATTATATACTTCCTGGATGATGACAGGAACTTCGGACAGAAAATGAAAAGTATTTTTGAGGAAATTTTAAGGGCGGATAAACAGATGATTACTTCTGTGATTACTTGTGAAGAATATCTGGTATATCCGTACCGTACAAATAATATAGAAAAGGAACAGGCTTTTTTCGAGTTTATTTCGGATTGTGGTATTCCAACCTGTTCAATAGAACAGAAGATTGCGAAGAAAGCAGCAAAAATACGAGCCGAGTATAAAGATTTTAAGGCTATGGATGCTTTGCAGCTGGCTGCCGCCTGTGCATTAGGGTGCGACTTGTTTCTTACAAATGATAAGCAGCTAAGGCAGTTTAAAGAATTAAGATGTATTACTGTTGAAGAATGGCAGTAGGGAAGAAAATTAGGTGAAACTATTGTTGAGAACGGAGTGAAAACGCTTTGTGTGGAAACACATGAGGCGTTTTTTTAATGTCATGAGTCCTTTCATTTTTCTAAAAAAGTCCCAGGGAATCCTATTTATTTAATGAAAGGCTTTCATAGCCGTCGCACCTTGACAACAGAATATTGTTTTTGTCCTATTAAACACAAGCTGGTTCTGAGCATGCGAGGGGTGCGCCAGGGCAGAAATGCTGCGATCAACATCCACTCAAAATAGATTCTGGCAGGAATCTGATGACATATATTGGCCAAATATGTTGTGCGAAGATGGAGCCAGCCAGGGACTTATGGGGACTGCCGCTCACCAAAGGAGGGGGAATCAGGCTGTTGGAAAGACGGGGAAATGAGATCGTAAGGGGGTCATAGAGGCACTTGTCAAGCCTGTATGAATTGCGTGCCGCAGCCTGTACTATTTTTGCAGTCTCTTCCGGGTCGGCAATACGGCCCCGGCTTTTGGAGTTGATGAATGCAACGAGGTCTTCAATGGAAGATGTCACAATGTCATCATTGGTTGTGTACTCCGTAAGTATAGCTTCTGCTGTGGCCCCATATTTGTTTGAAAAAGGGTGCTCCCCATTGCGGAGCAGTGCATACTCACTGAATTTCAGGAAAATGTTGTTCAACATGTAAGTCTTCTCCCTGGCAATACATTCGGTGATGTGCATGCGGTGTCTGGTCAGCCGCTGGAGGGCGAGGTACTGGGAACCGCGCCAGGGCTTGATGCTGATGCGGCCTACACGGGCAAAATCAGCGATGACAAAGGAATCAATGTCATCATTCTTTCCGATGTCGTTAAAAGACTTCTTATAGTTCCTGACTTCCTTTGGATTGAGACAGTAAACACGGACAGAGAATGGGGCCAACAGCTCATTGGCAGACAGGAAGTTCGCCAGATGGACGCCATAAAAGCCTGTGGATTCCATGCCGATCACGACATATTTGAACGGATGGTTTGCCTTGAGGACATCAACAATCATGCTTTCCAGAAGTTCTGCTCCTTCCTGGGAATTGGGAGCCTGTTTCATTTTGATGAAGAAGTCCTGATGGAAGTCCAGTGCAGAAATGACATGGATACGGGATGCAATGTCAATCCCAACAAAAAGCGTTGAGAGGTAATCAATAGGTTCTTTTACGGATCATCACCACCTTTCATAGCAGGAATCAAGAATGTAATCATGGCTTGTCCCAGATCACTATGCCGCCCTAAACCTCGCATTATCAGCACTATCCGGAAAGAAATACCCTGCTGGTGGCTAGTGTATTGACTCGTTTATATTTAGCTAAATATATATTTGTATAAATCTATTTACAGTATATATTATTGGCATTATATATTAGGCTAAATATAAATAGGTTGCTACACTAGATGCCGGAATGCAGCATTTGTATAATAAGTCCTGGCATAGCATTAGGGCTGCAGGCTTTCTTGGCAATAGCATAAACTTTGCTGGAGTTGCGGAGCAGTGACCATAGCTACAGTTCTTATGAACCTTATTGTAACATCTGGGGCCATGACTATAAAGTAACTTATTAACCAATAGACAGAGAATGGATGAACCAGCATGATTGAAGAAGAATCTTCGGAAAGAATGTTTAGAATTATCCTTCTGTCTAATCAAAAAAAGAATAAGTCTGTAAGCTGTTTTTCTTGCTTACAAACTTATTATACGAGGAGTTGAGATTATGTGCCGTGAGATGGATCAGATTTACAAAGAAGGCGCAAAGATTGGAAAGGCAGAAGGCATTGAGATTGGTGAGATGAAAGCAAAGCGTGAGACTGCACTTACTTTGGCGGAGAGAGGTATGACTGCAACGGATATTGCTGATATTGTTAAAGTCAGCCTGAAAATTGTCCAGGAATGGTTGTTCGGGAATGTCAGTTTAGCAAAATAAATTGTAAAACCATGATCCCACTGTGGATAAGAACAGAGCGTTAGTTTCATATCCACAGTGGCTTTTTTTATACTCGGATTCTGGTTTCTGTGTCAGATATTTTCAGTGAAATCTTGGCGAAGCATGTGTATGAATTAAAAGAGACTCAGGAGTTGATATTATGTGTTGTGAAATGGAGCAGATTTACAAAGAGGGTGTGAAACTTGGTGAAGAACGTGGCAGGGTTCGGGGTATTGCCGAAGGTGTGGCTGTCGGCGAGATGAAGATGGTAAAAGAGATTGCCTATGAGCTTCGTAACAGGGGCATGTCAGCTGATAAGATAGCAGAAGTGGTTGAAGTCAGTCTGGAAACAGTCCAGAAATGGTTTGCTGATCGGGCGGCTTTAGCAAAATAAGAAACTTAAGTTTTTTATATTTGGGAGAATGAAACGAAAATGAGACGATATTGCAGCTGACTTGAAATTTTAAATTCCAGTGCAGAGTTAAATTCCACATGGGTTTAAATTTTTCAGTGTTTCCACATTTTTTTAGAGTAAAAAGTCTTGATATCTGCTATAATTATGCCAACTCCCTAAAAAGTTTTCTGTTGCTGAATTGAAAAAGTAAATTCCAGTGCAGAAGTAAATTCCACATATGCTTTAGAACTTATGTTTTTTAAAGGAATTTCGGGCGTAACCTCACTCAGTGTTACCACGTATGGAAAAGAATTTTGGAAAAATACTTTATTTTGTGTCAAGTACTTTATATATGTCAAACAGTTGTATGTAGAGGTAAATTCCACTGCTTAGCGGACAGAGTTTTCTGTTTATCCTCGATGATATCAAAATACCAGATTCATTTGTCAAGGGGGCAAAGCCCCTTACGGCAGGCCCTTGACAGGCAAATCAGGTAAATTCCACTGTATGGAAGAAGAGTGGAATTTAAAATTTCATTTTAGGTCCGGTCAAAAGTTTCCAAAATGCCATTGATTTTTCCCTCGAATTGTTTTAAAATATCCATATCAAAACCACTCCTTCCCATTTAAACTGGTGGGAACGCCTTGGAGCTAGTAGTCACTCACTATTTTCAGTAGTTATTATACTACATTATTAAGAAAGAGTGGTTTTGTTTTTTTGTTAGGTTGCGGACGTAGTCTGCTGTATGTTATAATTCATTTCAGATACCTCTCTGTTTAATAAGATTTTTTACTAACCGTCCAAAGTCGGTAATCTTATTTTACACTGAGGTATTCTTTTCTCAACCTTCTTTCTTGAGATTCCCTATATTTGAATTATACAGGAAGCTCCTGATTTGCTCACGCTAGGCGCAGATGCGATCTGCCTGCCAAACATGTGCAATACATAGTGCTTGATAATGATGTCTTTATAGTTGAGCATACATTACCCTCCTCATAAATGTATTTACCGAAAAATCGGTATGCTCACATTATGAAGGAGGGTCATTTTCAATGTAAGTAAAAACTGGTCGCTTACTACGCAAGCCGGCCGTTAAGCTCCGCACTATGGCCGTTCTGCTCCGCAAAACTGGCCGTCAGAGGTCGCCATTTGCAAAGTACGCCAAAAATCCGAAAGGAGCCCGAGAACAAAAGGAATCCTTCTGGATTTTTCTATACATAGAGCGAGAGTATCACTCGATCATCTGATTTGATGATTTTGCGGCCCCCCCCCTGTATAGGGCTGTCTATTTCTCGATAGCCCCTTACTATTGAAGGACATTTAAATTATATTTTAGGGACATTGAAAAATGGATATACGATTTTTGGTACAATATTATTAAAACTTCGCTGAAAAGCTGTTGATTGATGAGTTTGTTGCATATAGTTCTTAAAAATGTAAAAGTCAATATTTAAATGTATAAATGCACATTTGTATTTTACCTTTTACAAAAATCATATAAAAATAGATAAAATCAATAGATGATTGCGAAACAGGTCTGTCATTATGCAGTCAGAAGGAGCAGAAACTGGTTTATCCAAGCAGTGTACCGAAGAAAACGGATGGGAATGCAGAAAATCCTGTGTTGAAAGATAAGCAGATGGAAAAAAGGGCGCACTGATACCGGGGAAAGTAGAAATCTCTTTTGAGAGTGGTAAGTCCTATGTAGAAATTTGCATCAGGCGATTAATGGTTTTAAACTTCGGATGCATTGATGCCGATTTATTTTATCGGCAAGAATCACCCCGACCAGCTGTGTGATACCCACTAAGAGCAGGTCGGCATGAAGTGTCTTTTCATTTTGGATTTTGTGCCCAGCAAACCCAAAGCTGTCTTTGAAATGATTGATGGAGTGCTCCACAGTAGTCCGGATTTTATAGGTTGCCTCTCATTCGGCAGTTCCACGCAGGGTACCTGAAAAAGACCTGCGGGCAGATGAACTTATAGCGGGCAACACCGCTTCTGAGTCTGCCTATACTTTCCGGTTTCATGGGAAGGCATGGAGTTGTAAGCAGCTTTATAAGGGGCATAGTCATATCGGGAACCTTGTCAAAGCCGCAGAATTCGCGAAGATGACGCGAATAGCGGAGAAAGACAAGAGGTAGGGAATCCGTAGGGATGGAAAAAATCCACTGGATGATGAGTGTCCATAAAAAGGCATTCAAAGGGTATTTACGGGTTTTGCCCGTTGATTTATAGAAATGCTTCCAGAAGGAAGCGGGAACAATTTCATCGAGATCAATGTGCTGTTGTAAGAAAGACAGGAACTGAGGTTTGTCGGGTTCATAAATTTCCTGGCAGTCCGAAAAAATCAAGTGTACGAGGTTAGTAAAAACAAGTTGATAATAGCATTATTTGCTTTCATCATCGCAGATGTTGAATGGAGAGTATTATGAATAAAATATTACCTATAACAACTCCTATAATAGATTGCTATCCAGATATGGCAAATATGTTTTCTGTATTGAATTGTTATGATTTGCCCAAAAAATGGATACTAAACAACTTTATACAGATTGTCTATAGACGGGATGAAAAAAACTCATTTGGAAGTTTTCTGGATTTAATGAGGACTGGAAATGATATAACAATATATCAACATTGTCCTTATTTAGATGTGAATTTAATGGATAAGAGTTTTGAAAGAAATATATTTGGCGATATTTTTCAATTTATTCAATTTTGCTTAAAGAATAATTATTATATTCAAATGTATATTAACAAAAAATATATTTCAGCTGCAGAGGATATTAATTTTGATTTTATGCATGAAGTATTTGTTTATGGTATTGATCAGGATAATTCTATTATATATTTATCGGATTTTTATCGGGGAAAATATAAACGAATCTTATGCCCATTTGAAGAGTTTGAGAATGCATATCTTAATAGCTTTAAAGACAATGTATACTATCGTTCTGCAATATATTTTGATTATCCACATATGGTTAAATACAATATGGACAAAATAATTCTTTTTAAATATGTGGCCCACGAATTGTATGATAGTGATTATAGCCGGGTTAGGAGGCAAATATGTGATTATATTGAATGTAAGAACAGCCAAAATGATATTGAAAATTCGTATATTGCATCAGGATATAGATTTTACTATGGATTAGACTTTTATGATCAACTAATTTTGGATATAAAGGAAAGAGAATTCGATATTAGAAAACCTTATGTATTGTTATCGCATAAAAGAATCTTGAGGTTAGTCATTAAAGAAATGGAAAACGTGGGCAATATTAGTCAAGATAATGAAAAGATGTTACAGTTAAAATTAGATGCACTTATACTTAGTTTTGAAAAAATCTATAGGAGGTATGTAAAGATAAGTTTAAAAAGAGAAGTGAAGGAAAAAGAAGTGATAGATTTATGTAACTATTATGCTAAATTAAAAGAGTTAGATTGGATGTTTATGAAAGATGTTGTGGATATCTTGTAATTTAATCAATGCTAGCTAGAACCTAGACAACAATAATCATTGATGAAGCGGAGAAAATAATTATGAATGGAACGGAAGAAATAGTTTTAAATATAGCAATACGAGTGCTTAATAATACCTATTTAACTTTAGACGACATTATATTTGATGAGAAAATGGATTCTTTAATGTATTTAAATTTAATAGTTGAATTGGAAGAAGCATTTGGCATAGAAATAGAAGATGAAGTTTTATTTTCTGACCAAATAGAAAGTTTACGTGATTTGATAGAGATTATATCTATAAACTAAATTTCGTTTGAAGGAAACCCAATATGAGTAGTTGTGAAAAAGTTTAGTAAAATAGAATTTTACTATGATTATGTGCGTTATAATGGGAGGAGCCTTTAAAACGCTTTTACTCAGTATAAATGTTTTGAGCAGTATTCATTAGTACATAGTGAACGGATTGAACGTGATGTTTGGATCCCCCCAATATGTTCACATAGAAATAGGCTGTATGAGACAAGGATAAACTACACCATGTAAAAATCAGTAGTTTGCTTGAATTGGTAGAAAATTGGTATAACCGAATGAGTCAAGTACATGGAATTACTGATATCAGGTAACAAAGTTTCCGTTAGAAATACATGCTAGTCTTTGGGGGGGGGAGGTTAAGAACCACTATAAATTAGTGGAACATGATCTACATAAGAAGTTAAATGAAGGAGGTCGAATATGTCTCTTTAATGCTTTGGCCTTAGTCTGTTAAAGCTTTTATAATACATCAGGTCAATGTTATAAAGATTAATAACTAAAAGTCTACTACATCTGAATTTATTATGAAATAGTATAAAAAGAAAGGAAAGTATGGTTATTTATTTCTTAAATAATCGTATAGGGGAAAATATGGATAAATATGAAATTGAAAAAAAGATAAAAGAAGCTTGGCTAGTAGTCGATCCTGAAATTGATATTCACACTATTCCATTAAATAAGGATTTGGCGGAAGTTGGTGTGGATTCAATTCAACTAATGGAGTTTATGCTAGAAATTGAAGAAATATTAGACATAACATTTGATGAAAAATTGGACTTAAAAACCTTGTATTGCATGGAAAGGCTGATTAACTTTATTTATGAAAATTATGAAGAGTTGTAATGTTAAGGAAGAATTCTGGAGTTGTTTTACCGATTATGGAAGCAAGATATTTATAACTGATAGTAAGAACTATCGGCTTTCTTACTTGGAAGAGTTAGAGGCTATTTCTAATATGATTCAAGAACTGCAGAATATTGGGATAGAGTCTAAAATGAATGTAGTACTCTTATTTGAAAAAAATTCATGGATGTATGTGACTCTTTTATTGACACTTTGGAAAATGGATGTAACTTGTACAATTGCGTCACATTTATCACAAATAGAAGAACATGATGCCCAATGGATTTTATCGGATCATATCTTAGAAAATAGAAATGGCAAATTACAATATGTAAAAAATGGTATCTATTTTTACAAAATAAGCAATGGAAGAAGTGCTCCATATGAATTTCAAAATGCATGGTTGGTATTAGCGACTTCAGGAACCACAAATAAATCAAAGTGGGTATACTTGACAGGAGAAGCGCTTTTGTCGACTACATATGCAATTAAAGATTATTTGCAGACTAAAGAAAGAGATGTTTTTTATGCATTAAAATATTTGGGACACATTTCTTCGATAACAACAGATTTCTTGCTTTCAATTATTTCAGGAGGTGTGTTAGTCATAAATACGGAAGCATTTAATTTGCCGAGCATTGTGGGGCAAATTGTGAAGGAGCATGTGTCTGTATTAACCCTTGTGCCTTCGTTGCTAGAGTACATGATTAATGATAGATATTATGCAAAGCTATCAGGTATTAAAAAAATCTCTTTAGTAGGAGGCCCTACGAAAAAGCAATTGATTGATGAAGTAAAAAAGAAATTGCCAGAGACGCAAATCTATATTGGATATGGATTAACTGAAGCTTCTTCTAGACTGACTTATTTGCCGCCATCATTGGTTTATAATAAACCCAACTCTATTGGAAAAGCAATCAAATCTGTAGAAATTAATTTGATAGACTCTCTTGGGAAGAAAATTAATGCTCCTAATACAGTAGGAGAAATTGTTGCAAAGAGTCCGGGAATAATGATTGGTTATAGAATTGATGGTAGATTTATAAAACACATTGACGAATGTTTACATACAAATGATTTGGCATATTTCGATGAGGAAGGGGATTTATTTCATTATGGAAGAAAGGATGAAGTTTTAGTTGTTAATGGAATAAACATCTCCCCTATACTAATTGAAGAAGAGATAATGAAGTTAGAGTATGTACGTGATTGTGTCG
This sequence comes from uncultured Lachnospiraceae bacterium, assembly GCA_910586315.1. GTDB lineage: Bacteria > Bacillota > Clostridia > Lachnospirales > Lachnospiraceae > CANRXD01. The sequence continues at coordinate 134,579 of CAJUIP010000001.1, forward strand.
TATGCAAAGAATTGGAATCAAAAATAGGAGATAAATTGATGGCATTGGTAGTCTTACATGAGGACTTTCCGGTTACAGTCCACGATATGAGAGCTACCTTAAGAAAAGTGCTCCCATCAACATATATTCCTAAGAGAATTATTAAAGTAAGGGAAATTCCAAAGACAGAAAGGGGTAAAGTGTCGAGAAAAAAGATTGCAGAGAATTTTCGTTAGAAGGAGGAACGTTATGCGTGCATCAGTAATAATTCCTGTTTTTAATCAAAGTAAACAGTTAAATGTAACACTAAGGGCATTGGAAAATCAAGAGTTAAGTGATGGTTATTGTTTTGATGTCATTGTAATAGATGATGGGTCGCATATACCCATTAGTAATTATGTCGTTAAAGATAAATATTCGTTTGACTTGCAAATTGTTTCGCAAAAAAATATGGGGCGTTCAGCCGCCAGAAATGCCGGTGTATCTTTAGCCAAATCAGATATAATTATTTTTTGTGACAGTGATAGATTTCCGGATACGAGGTTTGTTCAAAAGCATTTAGATGCACATAAAGATAATATATTTACAGTTGCAATTGGTTTGGTGAAAGAAGTCTATGTATCGGACATTGAAAGAGTACTTTTAAAGCTACACGAAAACAAGGATTATTATATGAAAAAATCGCACATTCCGGCATATTGCAGAAGTGTGTATGAAATATATGATACTAATGGTAAAACTAATTCGGGAATCCCATGGGTCAGCACTTTTTCAGGGAATATGTCAATATCTAAGAAGAGTTTTGATATGGTAAATGGATTTGATTTGATGTTTTCTGAATGGGGATTAGAGCATTTTGATCTGGGCTATAGATTGTGGAAAAGCGGATGCATTTTCCTAAAAAATGATGCAACAAATTTTCATATATCACATCGTAGAAATTTAGTTGAAATGAATAGAAATATCAAATCATCAATAGCATATATGATAGAAAAGTATCAAGATACCAATATTCAATTGTTTGGTCGATTCATGCTGGAGGGATATCCATTGCAACTTGTGGAAATTAATAAGAATGCCGAATGGATAAAACGAGTGGATAGAAATATTATATTTCACATTGGAGATATTTAATGGCTTTAGAAAGATGGTTGGATTGTAAATATGAAAAAATTTTACTTTTGAATCCAAAGATAAATCAAACGCTTCTTTTGTTAAATCGTTGGGGGATAGAGGCTCATATTGATTCAAATGGAATAAAGTTAAACTATGATAAAGAAGAGGAAACGTTTCAAAAATTGTTGGATTTTTACCACATAACGTGTTTTGAGAATGATGGGGTAGAAGCGATAAATAGTAGCACTCCTGTTATACTGCCGTGCGATTTGTATTATATGCCTTACGCAAAAGAATATTATCGCAAGAAGCATGGAATACATTATATTGTTATTGAAAAAAAATGTTTAAATGGAGATTGGATTGTATTTGATGATAATCCTCAATGGCATGATACATTATCGAGTGAAATATTATTACAGGCATATACGGAGGTTCAATTATTAGCTAATGAGAGCTTAAAAGGTGAAAGGTATGTATGTCTGGATAATGATTCAATAAAAACAAAGGAAGAGGAATGGTTATTTATATGCGATAATGTTACATCTCCATGTTTGTCGGACTTTTTGATGGAAATTTTAGATCGAGACGATTCCATTGTGAGTAAAGTGAAAGATATTAGTAAATTGTTTTTACAATGTAAAAAGCTATATGCATTACCCATTTTTTGTAATCGAATACGTGTCTATTTAAATATAATAAAGAACATTGAGCAATTAGAGCTTACTGCATTTGAATATGCAGAACAATGGACAATATTAACCGGACTATCGTTTCATTATCTACAGAGAGAATATCAAATTAATTGGACGCGAATAGAAAATAGAATATTTGCTATTCGGGAATTAGAGAAACAAATTGCAGAATTAATGATACCATAGTTTTAGAAATATGTATAAATTAGAAATACGAGGAGATTTACTAATGAAAAGAATGAAGGCTTTAGAGTTTCCGAAATCAGTACTTATTGAAACATGCTCGCTTTGCAACGGAGAATGCAAATTCTGTCCATATAAGAAATATAGAGGAGATAATAGTATTGAAATTCTTCCGATGGATATTATAAAAAACCTTTTGGACGAGCTGAAAGTGCATAAGATAGAGCGATTAACTTTATTTGCAAATAATGAACCATTAGTTGATTCAAGAATTGTAAATATTATTCGAAAATCCAGAGAAATTTTAAGGAATGTTGAAATTACGTTGAGTACCAATGGCAGATTATTGACAAAAGATCTTGCAATAAATTTGTATAAGGCTGGCTTAAGTGTTCTCTATGTTAGCATTCCTACATTGGATTTGAAGATATATAAAGAATTAATGGGTTATGACCTGGATTTTGTTTTGAATAATATACGCGATATTTTGACAACAGATGCCAAAAACATGATTAGAATTGCAGTGCCACAAACATATGGATTTAGTGATAAAGATTTTCGTGTTTTTAATGAGCAATATGGAGTGAAGTATTCGTCCTGGCCAATAGAGTATAAGAAATCTTGGGGAATATTTGATTTTGAAGAGATGTCTGGGGGAAATAACTTATGTTCTAGAGTTAAGGCATGTGATCGTCCGTTGGATCAGGCAGTTATTTTGGCAGATGGATCGATGGTATTATGCTGCAGAGACTGGAACCGAGAGGCAATTATTGGCAATGTAAAAGAATCTTCAATAGAACAACTATGGAAATCATCTAAAATGATGGAATATCAAAAGAAAATAATAGAAAACAATTATAAAGAAATCAAACTGTGTTCTGATTGTAGTGAAGCACTTTGATTTTCAATAGGTGAATTTTATGATGAGGAAAGCTATCAGTGAACATGGAAAGCTATTTGTAGTTAAGGTAGTTTATGGAATTTTAATATCGTTATGCTCAATTTGTGCGATTAAATATTTTCAGGTATTAATTGATAGAATTTCATTATGTTTGCTAACTACTTATAAACCTGATGATATCATACAAACCGTTTGGCCACCGCTTTTATTGTATGCTTTTTTTTCATTAGGTGATTGCTTAATCAATTATTTAGAAGAGTACCCAGATGCTAAGCTAAAGCAAAAACTATATTATTATTTTAAGACAAGTGCTGTAGATAAAATAAGTAGAGCAAAATACGGTTTTATTCAGAATTATGGTCCGGGGCAACTTATACAGGTGATTGAAAATGGGGCGATAGCGGGAAGAGATATAATTGTATCATTTTATTTATCGATATTAGCGGGTCAAGTTCCTAAAATGGTGTTAAGCATGTTATTCTTGGGTACCTATAATATAAGAATTATGCTCATTATAGGAATTGGATATATCGTCGTTTTTGTGGTTACTAAAATTCTTATGAGGAAAATGTACAATATTAAAAATGAGACCTTAAATGATATAGAAATGCTTTCAAACCGATATGTACGATGTTTAATGGAGATAGTTACTTTTCGAGTTAATCGTTTATATTCCTATGAACTCGAGAAGATAAAAGCTAACTCAAGCAATATTGTAAATCATGAAGTAAAACTCCGAATGATACATGAGGCGTTCTTTTCAGTGTTCTATTTAATCATTATTATTATTAAAATTGCAGTAATTGTTCTTAGCGTCATAGTATATGAGAATGTTACAGTTGGTTCTATTGTAGCGATTACCTCTTTAATAACAAATATATATAATCCAATAGCACAGTTCAATGTATCATATGTAGATTACGGATTAAATAAAGTGGCATTTAAAAGATATGAGGATATACTTAAGTTAGAAGAGGATAACATGCTATTTTGCGGAGAATCGAGCGTGTTACCACCATTTAATATCCATGTTAATAATATGGGTTATGCTCATAGGAACCGATGCATATTGAAAAATATAAGCCTTGATATACCGAGTGGGTCAACAATAGCATTTGTGGGAGAAAGTGGTGCAGGTAAGTCAACGGTATGTAAAATATTGATGGGGTTACTCAAATATACTGAAGGTGATATTAGCATTAACGAAATAGAATTGAGCGAGATTAAATTGCATGAATACTATAAAAATATTACATATATCGAACAAGAATGTCCATTATTCAATGCTTCATTGAGAGAAAATATTGTTTTTAGTAAAACTGTTCCGGATTATGAAATTATTAGAGTGCTAGAATTAGTTGGATTGAAAGACTTTTTTGATAGGAATGGCGGAAATCTAGATATTTCCCTTGGAGAAAAGGGAATCAAGGTATCGGGCGGAGAACGTCAAAGAGTTGCATTGGCGAGAATATATTTTGACAATTCTAGCATTGTAATTTTAGATGAGGCAACATCTGCATTAGATTATTTAACTGAGGAACAAGTCATGTCAAATGTATTTAAATATTTGGAGCAAAAGACTCTTATTATAATTGCACATAGGCTAAATACATTAAGAAATGTTGATATGATTTATGCAATGAAAGATGGAGAAATTATTCAGAAAGGAGATTTTTCAGAATTATTTGAATGCGAAGATGGATTCTTTCGAAAATTATGGAATAAGCAGCAATTATAAAATGAGGGATGTATATGTTAAGGCGTGAATTTGTTGAAATCTCTAGAGATGCAGAGATGCTAAGAGGTGTTTTGCATTATCCCAAGCAATGGAGAAATAATATTAGCTATCCTTGCGTAATATTCTGTCCAGGGTTGAATGGAAATCGTTATGATTTGAATAGGATTCTTTTGGATATGGCTGTTAGTATTCAAGAGAAAAATATGTATTGTTTAAGGTTTGATTATTTTGGTACAGGTATGAGTGATGGATATTTTTCTCAAACGACAGTATCTACAAAAGTTGCGGATTTAAAACATGTATTTGAATATGTGTCAATTAATAATAAACGTTTTTCGAGCATTAGTATTCTAAGCCTAAGTGATGGAGCACAGGTGGTATCGCGCGCGATAAATGAGTTAAGGGAAATGAGATTTTGTCATTTTGTATTTTGGAGTCCTATAATCGTTGAGAGAAAAGGGCGAAAACTTAGTTATATGAAACTAATAAGAGATTCTATAACTAAAGTACCATGTATTTCATTTTTAGGATTAAAAATGTCACTCGGATATTTGAAAGAAAAAAATAGTAAATTTGAGATAGAATTTTGTAAGATATCAGATTCAATTCGAGAGCGTGCAGTTGTTATCTATGCTATGGATGATGAAATGATTTTAGAAACTCTTGCTCTTTTCGAAAAGTGTAAAATTAAAACAATTGAAGTTGATGAAGGGGGACATTCATTTTGCTCCAGTAAATCGCATACCAAAGTAATTCATGAAACACTGAGGCATCTAATGGAGGTAGAATGGTAAAAGAATTCTTTCTAAATAAAAATAATGCTGCAATAGCGGTATCTGTTTTTAGCACTCAAGCACCAAATTGTATCGTTTTTTTGAATGGTCTATTTCATGGAAAAAGCGATTATGATTATTTTTATACGGAAGCTGCTAAAAGAATTAGTGAATTAAATATAGCAAGTGTAGTTTTATTTGATTATATTGGACATGGAGATAGTTACGGACAGATTGGCGATATAACATTGAAGGTTATGGTAGACAATTTGCATGATATAATCAGTGTAGTTATAAGATGTTATTTAAAGTATGAAAAATGTCTGATTTTTGGAATGGGGATTGCCGGGCTTGTGGTAGATCAATTATTCAAAGGCTATCCGGAAAGTGTTAATTGGGTAAAAAAAGTTTTACTGTTTTCACCTACTATTTCAATTCCAGAATGTGAGCAATGGTGTGAGTTAATCACTAAAGATGAGGTAATAATGCTTACTGAGATTATGCCACATCTTAATTATGAGAATTATTTTAATTATGAGATTAAACTAATTCGGGTGTTTAGTAATTTTGGTACAGCAGTAGAAAATATCTTAGGTACACCGATATGCACTGGGGCACTAATGGATTTTGTTTTAGCTGCGAAATTGGTAAATTATATTGAATTCCCAGTTCCTTTAGAGTGTATATTATGTGAAAAAGATTTTCGAAAAAAATATATTAACCCATTAATGTCATGCAAACTTGTAGAAGTCCAAGGGGAAGGAGTGTTACCTACCAGTCCTACAATTAAAGATATAATTGTAAAACGTATTCAAGATTATGCTCTAGCGGTAGAGATGTAGAGAAAGGAATTATATGAATAATAGATTAGAAAATTCGTTTATATTAAAACAAGAAAATACAAGTGTTCTCTGTTTGTATAATGACGATATTACAGAAGAGCTTATGCGAAGCATTTACAGTATTCTTAAATGTAAAGAGTGCATGAAGGTGATATGGAAAGAATATGAAATTCAATTAGAGTGTATGATCTGGAGTGAAAACGGAAACTCTTTGATGAGGAATAATAAGAAGAATTCAGTTATTGACGGTTACATGAAAATGTCTAGCATTGATAATTGGGTTGCAAAAATTCGTTTAGAAAACATGGATGTGTCAATTTACGAGTATTTATCATGTTACTATAAGTGTCAGGAATTAGATGAACAGTTTTTTTTGTTCCCTATAGAGAATAATACAATTAAGCTGTTACAAAAAGTTGTTCCAATAAAATATACATCAAATATAAACAGTATTTTAAATAAAGTAGAGGGTGCAATAAACGAAGTTGTATCAACAACATTACCAACAAAATTTGGTCTATATACAATGAAAATATTTCAAAACCATTTAACTGGAGAGTATCAGATAGCTCTTGTGCATGGTGAAGTGAAAATGATAGATGGTCTGATTCCTGTTAGAATTCACTCGGAGTGTTTAACTGGGGATGCATTTCATTCATTAAAATGTGATTGTGGAGAGCAATTAAATAGGGCATTTGAGATAATTAGTGACGCTGGTGTAGGGGTTATAGTTTATTTGCGCCAAGAAGGACGAGGGATTGGCTTGCTTAATAAGGCTCGTGCATATGAACTACAAGATAATGGTTTAGATACAGTAGACGCAAATTTGCAACTTGGCTTTCCAGAAGACTTACGCGACTATTCATTTGCTTCTGAAATACTCCGCATATTGGAGGTCACGCAAATTAACTTATTAACTAATAATCCGCTAAAACTTAAAGGACTTGATAAAACGGTATTTAAAAAAGTTTGCAGAAAAAGATTAGAAATTAATTCTAATCCCAATAATCAAAAATATCTAAATACCAAAAAAATGCGAATGAATCATATGATAGGAGAATGAAGATGTCCTATGAAGTAACTATAATTATACCGGTAAAGGATGATTTACTATTAGAAACAGCATTGCAGTCAATAAAGCAAAGTGTAGAGGTTATTGTCAGTTTGAATTGCCCTAGCGATAAAGTAAGAGAAATGTGCAAGACTTGGAAGAAAAAGGGAACTTCCTTTGATTTGAGAATAATTGAAACATCCAAACTAGGAATGTCTGCGGCTTTAAACCATGCAGTAAGGAAAGCAACATATTCTAAAATAATTGTTTTAGACTCTGATTGTAGATTGGATTTGGATACCATTGACCATTATTCAAAAAGCTTGGATAAATTTTGCTTTGTAAGAGGTACTGCCAAAATTGTTAAGCAGAAAGGTATATGGTATGAACAAACTAGACTAGGGGTCGAATCAGTCAATGAAATTATGAAAAAAGATCCCAGGCTTTATGGACCGGCAATAGCATTTATTAAAGAGGACTATCTTAAACTTGGTGGATATGACGAAGATATTCTGTATGGCTGTGATCACAAGTTTGATGATATCGTGCGGAAATGTGGATATATTGTGGGATACTGTGAGCAAGCTGTAATATGGCATGCACCGATATCATATGGGACGGATAAAAAGTCACATATTGGATATGGTAGGGGGAATAGAATTGTAGACAATAAGAGTGGATATTATGATGGGTTAAAGTATATATTTTCAAAAATTTCATTACAGACAATGGTAGATAAATGGACATCTAGAGGATTTTGGGGAGTTATACGTACATGGATGCAATTTATTTGGATGCTTAGAGGGTATTCTATGCGATAACATGTTAAACGCACATTTTGTTAGAATAGATAGGAGATAAAATGATGGGGAAAGTAATGGTATTTGCTCCGCATATGGATGATGAAGTTATAGGCTGTGGGGGAAGTTTAGTAAAACACTCCGAACGTGGAGATTTAATTAAAGTATTTTATTTTACCAAAGGGACAGGTTTTCTTACTGACGAAATTCGAGGAGATATGAATGCAGAGGTGAGAGATAATGAAGCACTTGAAGTAATAAAGATGTTAGGTGCAACATGTTATATGGCAGGAATTAGAGAACGTGAATTAAGGTATAATGTAGAAGTATTAAAAAAAGTGATTCGTGAGATTCAAGATTATCAACCAGATATTATCTATCTTCCACATGAAGATGAAACAGATTATGAGCATAGATTAGTTAATCAAATAGTAACAGAAGCAATTTTTTTAGCATATTCTACATATGATTGCGAACATAGTGAAAAAATTAATCGCGCGCGGATTATACTGGAGTATGAGGTATGGTCGCCAATAAAAGATGTTGATTTTGTAAATGATATTAAAATGCAAGTGGCGAAGAAGGCTGAGTTGATAAAAAAATATAATTCACAAACTGAAATTATTAAGTATCATGAAGGCGCAGTATCCCTTAATCATTATAGAGGGATTATGAAAGCGCATAAAGATTCCTTTGCCGAGGCATTTAAAATAAAGTGCTTATCAAGAGAAATAGTTGAAAATATAGTTTATTATTAGAAGGAGAAATACCATATGCCAATATTTTTTTATAAAGCTAATGAGACACATGGATATTTGTCTAATTTTGCAGAGTTTGATTTTTATAGTGAGGGTGTGCATTGGAAAACTAGTGAACATTATTACCAAGCACATAAATTTTCGAACGAAAAAATTATTAGGGAAATTATTGAAGCTCCGACACCACAAAGGGCGGCAGATCTAGCATATATGCATGCAGATGAAATGGTAGAAAATTGGGAAAAAATCAAAGAAGAGATAATGTATAAAGCAATTGAAAATAAATTTGAACAAAATTTAAATATTAAAAAGTTAATTTTGGATACAAGAGATGAATTGCTAATTGAAGCAGCAGATGACGACGGCTATTGGGGATATGGTTGTGAAAAAAAGGGTAAAAATCGTTTGGGATCATTGCTTATGAAGTATAGGAGCTTAGCCCAAAATCGTTTGGGATTATTTCATGAAGAGAAATAAGTGAGGAGAAAATATTATTACGAAAGGAATCTGGCAATTGATACCAGGAATAGGGTATGAAATATTATTTAGGAATCTCTGGTTGGTTTGAACGAGGTCATGATGCGTCGGCTGTTTTACTTGCCGAAAAGGATGGAAATATCAAAATTGTAGGTGCAGTAGAGGAAGAAAGATTTACACGAAATAGATATTCTTTTAATGAAATGCCAATAAATTCGGTACAATGGTGTTTAGAACAGGTAGGTGGAGATTTTTGTATTGGTGACTTGGATGGAATTGCATATAGCTGGAATTGGCCTCAAGTATATGAAAATAAGATGCGAATGTTTGATACAAATGTGATATACGATACTGGATTTATGAATAAATCTGATGTGGAGAGAACTCGATTTTTTAATCATCATCAATGTCATGCAGCTAGTGCCTATTATCCATCTGGATACGATGATGCATTAGTGATTGTCTTAGATGGTCAGGGGGAACAAGAATCTGGAAGTATTTGGAGAGCAAGAAATAGAAATATGACATTATTATCTCGTATTTCTGTAGGTGCATCATTAGGATATTTTTTCCAAGCGGCATCTGAATTTTGTGGGTTAGGCGGTCAGCACGCCGGAAAAATGATGGGGCTGTCTGGGTATGGAAAGCCAATCTACAAATCTCAAATATTAAGTCATTTTGCGTTAGAGGGAATTAAATATGATGTAAATAGTATTAGTAGAAGACTAGAATCAAATTGTCGCAATGAACTTGATGATGAGGAGTTTGTAATATTTCAATGGATGAATAAATTTACCCATATTTGTGGGGTCGCCCCCAATAGAAATGCGAATGGTAAGAGTTTCGAAGAATTTCCGTCTCCATATGTAGATTTGGCTGCGTCTGTACAAGCAGTAACCATCGAAGTTATGATTGACCTTGTAAAAGATGCAAAACGGAAGTTTGGAGGTTTGAATTTATGTTTGGCAGGCGGAACGTTTTTAAATTGTATAGCGAATGGTGAGCTTTCCAGATTAGGTTTATTTGATAATATATTTATTCAACCGGCATCAAATGATGCAGGTGCAGCAATGGGGGCAGCCTTTTTATTGATTGAAAAGGAGTTTAGCATTAATAGATTTACTCCGTTTTTAGGCCCATCTTTATCTAGCAATGAAATTGCTAATTTATTGAATAGAATGAGCGTAAATTATTTGAGATTTGAATCATGTTCCGAGCTTTTGGCGAAACTCATTGCAAAAGGAGAAGTTGTTGGTTTATTTCAAGGACGTATGGAGTTTGGACCTCGTGCGCTAGGAAATAGAAGCATTATAGCAGCTCCCAATATTAAAGGCATGAAGGCTTTGATGAATTCGAAAATTAAATTCAGAGAGGCGGGAAGGCCGTTTGGTCCGAGTATTTTAGAGAGCGACAAGGAAGTGTACTTTGGCAAAAATTTAGTTAATGAATACATGACTATTACACAACCTGTTATGCATGAGGGAATAGAAGAAGTCGTTCATGTAGATGGAAAAACAAGACCTAATATTGTAACTAAAGAAATTAATAAAAATTACTATAATCAATTATTGCATATTAAAAATGAAATCGGCGTAGGTGCAGTAATTAACACATCACTTAATTGTGGAGAACCAATTGTGAATTCTCCTATTCAGGCACTGAAGATATTGGAGCGAACTAGCTTAGATCATGTGATTTTTAATAATCAAATTATTGTTTCCAAAAAGGATGTGAAATTTATATAGAAGGGAGTAATGAAGTAGAAAATTAGGAAGTGGAGAAGGAAGGTTGTTGATATACTATGAAGAATGAATTACAACTTCACTAATTCTACTCATTGTAAGTATAAAATTATGAAAACACCATATTATATATTTGATTTGCAGATTGTAAAATCCAATTATTATAAATATAAAGCATTATTCCCGGAGTGTGAAGTTTACTATTCGACAAAAGCAAATTCTGATAAAACGATTCTACATAGTATGATCCCATATGTGGATGGAATAGAGATTAGCAGTATAAAGGAATTCGATATATTAAAGCGGATGAAATTTGATATTACTAGGATTAGTTATGGTATACCGATTAAAAGCAGGGAAGAGATCGAATACTTAGGAATGCATGGATGCAAAGTATTTGTTGCAGACTCAATTTGTGAACTAATGAAAATCAGGAAAAGTTGCCCTACATCAACTATATTATTGCGCTTAAATGTCTCTAAATATATAGGGAAATGTATCGAATATGGAATTGATTTTGAAATGCTAAAAGATAGTGTTCTTCCAGAATATGATGGTTTTATATTTCATATAAGCAATTGTAATTTATCAGATCATCTTAGTATCCTTGATAAGGTTGAAGATATTCTTAAAAAAAGTGCATTTAGAAAAAAAATGATAATTAATATTGGAGGAAGCTATCGATGTGATGATATGACATTTTTTAATGGGTTAAATGAGCGTCTATTATATTTGAGTCGTCATTATAATATTAAATTGAGAATGGAACCAGGAGCAGCAATTGTGTATTCAGCAGGAACATTAAGAACGAGCGTTCTTAGAAAGGATGTAATTAGTCCAAAAAGTTATGATATATTTATTGATGCTGGCAGAGCTGAAGGCGTATATTGCATGCCTATGGAGATTCGCAATTTGAGTAGATGTATTGAAGAAAAGGTGAAAATATATCGATTTATAGATAATTCTGGTGTTAGAAACGTATTATTTATATGCAAGTCTTATTATCCTATTGAAGAAGGAGATTTGCTAGAATTCGCAAATTACGGTGCATATTCATTATGTTATATTAATAGATTCCATAATAAATATGAACCACAAATCTATTATAGTGAGTGATTAAATGTCTTATTTAAATGATTATGAGGTCAATGCAACTAATATTCCACTATTCAATTGTTCAAAGGTTACAATTGACTTATCATCAGGGGTAAATAAATTACCAGTGCCTTCATTTTTTATACAAATATGTATGGAGGAGATAAAGAGACAAGCCTTTATTAAAGAATATGCGGAGGGAGCAGGACTTGAATTATTAGTTGAATCATTAAAATTGTTTGAGAAAATCAATGCAGGAATTCGACCTGCGTACATTGACAAAAGTAGGTTTGCTAACAATTTATGTGTAACGACAGGAGCCTCAACCGCCATTATACATCTGATAGAATTTTTAAGTATAAAATGTAGGAATTATAAATTTTTTTTTATAGGATATAATTATTTCTTGTTTTTTCAAACGATGAAGAGATATGGATTAGATTATGAAATAATAGTTTCTAAAAAGAAAGATTCAATTGCACCTTCGGTAGAAGAAATAATTACAAGATTAAATCAGGAGAATGCTTCTGTTATAATATTTATAACGATGCCATTTAATCCGTCTGGTGAGGGGTATTCAAAAGAAGAGTTTGCGACACTAGTTAAATATATAAGTAATAAAGGCGATAGTATGCTAATTCTTGATAAGTGTCAAGTAGATGAGATAAATAATCCCCCTTATGAATATATAGGAAGAGTAATTATTGAAGAAAACTTGGAAGAACGAGCGGTAGTTCTTAATAGTTTATCTAAAACAAGGAGTATTGCTGGCCTTAGGATTGGTTATATGTATGGAAACAAGGAGGCAGTAGAATACTCAATTTTGAAAGCAAAATATTCATACTATTGTGCTCCACAAATATTTATAATGTCTATAGTTCTGGATATGGTATTGAGAAATATGTTTATATACAATGATTCTGAAGGTGAGAAAAAAATGATTTTAATTGCATATGAAAAACTTATAAAAAAGAATACGCGATTAGAATTTTATCTGATGTCGGGAAGATCTATGTTGAAACGGATGAACGATATCTACCTCTCGTATATAGAAGAGGTTAGATCTAATTATAAATTGATTGATAGTAATTACAAATATATGGAATTTAAATTAAAAAGATGGATTTTGGAAAAAACTTTGCGTAGAGGAGGATTAAATTGTTGTATTAAATTATGCGGTACAAGTACATTAAGACAAGTGGAGTTTTGTCAAGAAATTGCCGATAAATTAGGGGTGTTAATTATGCCAGAATGCTATTTTAATGGTTCTGTAATTAGACAGTCAGAGGAGCCATTCTGGATACGGATTACACTCTCAATTCCTGGAGAACAGTTTTGTATTGGTATTGATCACTTGGCCCAATATTTAAATAGACGGGATATTGTAGATTTCGATAAAGGTTTCATCGAATAGGTCAAGTATAATTACAATATAAATTTTGGTTTTCCAACTAAGATATTTTGAAGAGATTGCACAAAATTAATTTTTTTCTTGATTGATTAATCGCTGAACAATAGAAATATTTCTAAATGATGGTAATTATTGAAGCCAGATGTTTTAACGCTGAGCAAATATATGTGAGAAGAGTATTTGGAGATTAATAGTATCATCCGCCGTACTATTGAGAATCATTGTTCCTGAAAAACAATAAATATTATTTTGTAGGGAAAATGATAGTAAGATAATTTGTTTTGTATGGACTGGCGATGTCCGGTGTTGAAAATGGATATACTGGTGCGCTGAAAGCGCTAGTCCGGTGTTTTGAAAATTACCGGTCCGAGTATAGGAAATCAGTATTATGGAGGTGATATATGCGGCGGAGCCGCCCTCTAAAAGTAGAGTAGCTCAGGGAGGGGGATGCCGATTAATGAGTTATAATTATTCGCTTAATGCCGGATCCAGGCCATATACCTCTCTCATGGAGCGGTAGTTAAAAGGATTAGTCGGAACGATGTTATCTTATAAGCATCGTGTTTGATGCGGTCAAGAATGGCCTCGGCAAGAGGGCTGTCATCGCCGCCGAGCTGGTCATACCATCCGCTTGGGTCGTACTGTGAGCAAGAGATCGTAGAAGAATTCTTTCGCCTTCTGTGCAGAAGCTCCAGGATGTCATGCTGCTCTGCCTCCATCGGCCTCAGCAGGAGCCATTCATCAATGATGAGCAGGACGGTATTGGCATACTTGGCTTGAACCTTCTTGTAGGAGCCATCAGCGCGGGGCATGTCGAGCTCAAGGAGCATAAAGAAAATTTGTATAACATTGAAGCGTATTTTTCTTACAATTGTCCCTTTAATGTCATTTAGTTAGTTCCAAACCCCATCGGATTCCGGGGAAATTCTTCTAATTTTCCCCGGAAAACATTTCTGCCAATAAATTTCCCATTAAGTTAAGCCTTAAAAATTCATGATATGTCGTAAACGCATCATAGTAGGTACTGGTAGAAAATGAAGGCCGCCTATGTTGGACGACCATGTATCATGGATTCTTTTTGCACTCTGCCGGGAGCTTGTCTGATCATGGCAACAAATCTTCACAGAAACTCCGGTCCTTATCATCAAGATGGTTTGGGATCTCCTCTAGCAGGTACTGAAAATACTCGTAGGGTTTTAGGCTGTTGGCCTTTGCTGTTTCAGCAATGCTATAGATGATTGCGCTGGCCTTCGCTCCGGCGACCGTGTCGATCATAACCCAGTTTTTCTTGACGACACAGAAGCCCCGGATCGACTGCTCAGCTGCGTTATTGTCCATGGGAACCTCCCCATCCTTCAGGAATACCCTCAGGTATTTTTCCTGGTTTAGGGCATGGTTAAAGCCATTCCAGGTCTTGCTCTTTTGCATGACTGAATATTACGGTACGGCAGAGCCGCCAGTCCGGTGTGGCGAGAGCCACCTGTCCGGACTGGCGGAGCCACCTTGTCAATTAGTTACTTTGCCTGCTTAGGATCCAGGCCATAGACCTCCCTCATGGAGATATCCTTTTCAGGATCAACATACTCAATGTCAATCTTATAGGAATCGTAAGAAATCCGATCCATAATAGCATCGGCAAGAGTACTTTCACCGCCGTAGATCTGCCCATGCCACTCCGCTTCCCGGAACTGGGAATAGAAGATGGTGGAGGATTTCTTCCGGCGTTTATGGACGAGTTCAAAGAGATTTCTGGCTTCACCCTCCAAGAGCTTCAGCAACAGCCATTCATCCAGAATGAGGAGAATGGGGGGTGTGTATTTCTTGAGCACGGACGCAAAGGTCCCGTTCACTCTGGCATCCTGAAGATCCAGGAGAAGGTCAGGGAGCCGGACATATCTGGCCGTATAATACTGCTTGCAGGCTTCTATCCCGAACGCACAGGCCATGTAGGTTTTTTCGCTGCCAGTAGTTCCTGTAATAAAAATGTTACGGTATTCCGTGATGTACTCACAGAAGGCCAGACGGCTGATCAGCTCCTTGCTGAGTTTTCTGCCAGAGCGGTAGTCTATTGCTGCAATGCTTGCGTCTGGCTGCTCGAACTCCGCCCGATGGCTCAGCCTTTTGAGACGGTTGTTCTTTCGACTGGCATACTCGACATCGACAAGTATACCAAAGTGGTCTTCAAAAGGAACATCCTTCATGGCCGGGTCGTCAAGCTGGATGCGGAAGGAATCGGCCATGGTGGTAAGGCGCATTTCAATTAATTTATCAATTGTGTTTTGATTGGTCATGATGTTTTACCTCCGTAATATCTGGCACCCCTTGTGATGCCGCGCGTATTCTTCTGCCTGTATCGGATACGGGAGGTGGATCCTCCTTCCAGTTGGCCAGGATGTTTTTAATACTTTTGTAGCTGGGTTTGCTGGCATAAGAGAGTGCCCGCTCACAGGCGGCCTCCAGCCGTTCCTGTGAGTATTTCTCTGCCAGCTTCAGCAACCCCATGCGGCTTCGATAGGACTGCTGTTCAACCTTGCCGGAGGTAAGGATGGCATCTACAACTTTGCTTGTGTTACTGCCAATCTGAGCGCCCCATCTGCGGAAACGGTCGCCGTTCCAATCATGGTTATAAAATATTTCAACCGTTGAATCTGTTATACGTACATCGGCCTTTTTTCTGATATACTGGAAAGGCACGGAGTAGTGCATCCTGTCTACTGCGATGTAATAGTTGAACTGGACAGTGGCCTGTTTCCATTCTGCCAGTTCAAAGGGTGTAGCAGGCAGCGGCGCCAATAACGGCTTTTCTTCCCCAAGAAACAGACTGAGCCTGCTACATTCTTTCTTCTGGAACTTTTTTGCGTTGTATGCATCCAGCTTTTTGCGGATGGCAGCATTCGGTTCTGAGAGTGAGAAAAACTGCTCATTGCGGAGGGCTGCGGTAATCCAGGTGGATATCTTTCCGACAGATCCCTCGACATTTGGCTTGTCCTTGGGTTTCCGGACTCTTGCCGGAATTACTGCGAAGTTATAATGCTCCGCCATTTCGTGGTACGTGGTGTTGAGCTCGGTGGTATACCAATTGCTTCTTTGATGGTTGACCGCTGTGGTGCAGTTGTCAGATACCAGAACGGGAGTAACACCGCCAAAGAACTCAAACATCCGTACGTGAGCATTGATCCAGTTACTTGTGCGTTCGTTCATGAATGCCATAACAAACGCATACTGGCTGTATGTCATAACTCCGGCAAAAAGCCATGCGTCTGTGATCTCACCGGTATCAGGATCAATGATGCGGGCAGGATTTCCGGCCCAGTCAACTTCAATCTGTTCCCCGGGTTTCCTGGGGATGTGCATGGTGGCACGATGTTTTTTCTCATCCTTCTGGATGTGATAGCAAAACTGGGAATACATGAGCAGATCATCGCCGGCAAGGCGGCATTCTTCACAGTACTCCACCCAGAGGAGCTTCTTGTTGACCTCATTGTGCAGGAATTCTTTGCGGATGTAGTCAAAATCCGGCATTCTTTTGGCAGTTGCCGTTTTGTCTTTGGGGTACATCAATCCATCAAGGACACTGTCAGTCATGTCAAAGTCTAATGGCCATGAGATGCCAATTTCTGAGGTTCTTGTGATGACTTTAGCGACTGTGTTCCGGGATACACCGCAGCTGCTGGCGATCTTCCGGTTGCTGAATCCCAGGCTTTTAAGCCGAAGGATTTCACGGTATTTGGTCATAATGGTGACCTCCTTTATACGTATTCACATCATAAGATGTGTACCTACAGTATAAAAGAAGATCGCATAAGCGTGGCTCTCAAACTCCGGAATCAGCGGCTCTCGTCCACCGGAATGATGGCTCCGAAAGTCCGGACAGGTGGCTCAATGAGTCCCGGAATAATCACCAGTATAATGATTTCTGTTTTGCCTTCAGATTGGAGATATCTATAAGCAAGAAATACCTCACTTATGATGATGGACTGACGATTCAGGCGGAGCTACAAAAGAGGCTTAAGGTAGTCTCACAGACGTGTTACCTTTGGTGAGAAAATTAAAACTTGCAGGAGGCTGGTTCCCGCATCCAATGGCAACGGCTGTCTTCATCATAAAAGAACTGTACCGGAATCCCAGGAGGAGTTCTGCTCCAACGATGAATCTGTTCCCCTTGTCTGTAATTTCTGTGCCAGTCAGCTTTGATGCCGCCTCCTAAAATGAAAAAGTAAATTCTGCCTCTTTAATTTGTAATGGCATTTAATTCTATTAGGAGTTTGTACTCTCTTGACAGATGAAACTGGCATTTTGGTTTCGTCTTCGTAAAACAGGAAAATTTAGCCGCCCGGCGATGGAATTTATTCTTACATATACCTAAGCTCATATATGAACTACTTGACACAAAGCTAAATAGTTTTATAAATTTTACTTTACTTTTAGGCATATGCGTATTGGGCGATATTTTGAAAATTCTGTAAAGTCCATGATTTTTAAATGGTAGATAGAATTTATTCTTGCACTGGAATTTATTTTTTCGGGTTAGTCTTGTTTACCGTGGAAAGAACCTGAGATCTATTGACATTTCCATTATAACAATATAAGATATTACAAAACTGTGGAGATAAATATACGGGGTAGTATTATGTTTAGAGTTGCATTATGTGATGATAATAGGGAATTTCTTGAATTAGTCAGGAAGAAGGTTGCAGAATATTGCAGACAAAAAGAAATTCAGGTCGAGTTAATTGTGTTTAATGACAGTGATCTTCTTGCGGAGGCAATTGAAAGGAACTATATATTTGATGCTTATATTTTGGATATTGAAATGCAAGACTATTCAGGAATAGAGCTTGCTAATATGATTAGAGAACGCTCCGATTTAGCATACATAGTTCTCTTGACAGCATACTCCAGTTATGCTGTTTACGCTTGTGGCAGAGGTATTTTCAGGTATGTTGTAAAAGAAACTATGGATAGAGAATTGCCAATAGTTTTAGGAAGCCTCTTTAAAGCATTGGAACAGGTTAACAATAATAAATACTATGTCGTCCGGAACCAAAGGAGATATTTAAAATTTCTTCATAGAGAGGTGGTATATATTTGTAAGGAGCAGAAGAATGTTAAATTTGTGCTGAAGAATGGGAATAGTGTTAATGAAAGAACGACATTGGAAGAAGTTTATAAAAGACTATCTGAGGATGAAGATTTTTTTCAGCTGGACAGAGGGATTATATTAAATCTTTTTTACGTTAGGGGTGTTGCGGGAGGAAGTGTCAAAATGGATACTGGGTTTGAAATAACTTCCAGTGTTAAGCATATTGAAGAGTTGAAGAAGCGTATGAATATATATTGGGGGAGAATTTTATGATTCAGCTTTTGGAGATTGCAGCTTCATTCGCAGAAACATTTTTTGGCCTTTGGTTCCCGGCAAAAGCACTTAAGAATGAGAGAATTGAATGGAAAAAAAGTATTGTGTCTACAATAGTTTTAACAATAATAGTGGGGATTTTTAATCAATATGCGATTTTTTCTGTTTTAGTATCAATTGTGGGAATTGCTCTGATATCTGCAGGCGCATGCTGTATTTATCGGATTAAATATATTGAAATACTGCCAATGGTAGGATTTTACATGATGATGACATATGTATGTGATTTTCTGTGTCTTTCTATTATGGGAGTTGTGTTGCACATGCCAGAGTTTCCGGCTTATGCCGCTTCAAATTTATCGTGGCATCGAGCAATATTTTTGATTGTCACAAAAATCTTTACTTTTCTAACTATCAGTGTATTGGCTAAAACATATTTTAAATATGGTATCAAGCAATACAATGCTGTTTTATTTTATATTGGAGAATTAATAGCTTTGTATTACATGATAAGGAGAACATTATCTAACACAAATTTTGATGTCATTTTATTGTGGCTGGCTTTGTTTCTTTTGAACATATTAGGAATATATTCAGCTGTTCAGCGTTCGATTGCTGCGGATGAGAAAAAGGGGAGTCAGATAGAAAAAGAGAGAAATAGAATGCTTACAGAAGACTATAAATCATTATCGAACAGTTATAATTATAATCGGACATTTTATCACGATTTAAAAAATCAGTACTTGGTAATCAAAAGTTATTTGAAACAAAAAGAATATGGAAAAGCAGAGAAATATATGGAGAGTATACAGAATTTTAAGCATGAAGAAATAGTCGCATATACAGGAAATGAAATTCTGGATTTGATATTATCACATAAAATCAGTGTTGCAAGACGACATGGAATAGATGTCAGTGTTACAGCCGAGGAAATTTTGCTTCCATTGACAGAACAAGAAATAGTGGCTCTTATTGCAAATATTCTTGATAATGCAATAGAAGCATGTCAAAAGGTTGAAGAGAGTAAGTGGATTGAAATAATCATCAGACAGATAAAAGATGTCTCGTTTATTAAAATTTTAAACACTTATTTGGAAGAACCACAAATAAAGGATAATGCATTTTTATCGAAAAAGAAAGAGCAAAGCTTGCATGGTATTGGTTTAAACAGTGTAAAATCAACTATCAAAAAATATAGTGGAGAAATGGACATCAATCATGGAGGTGGGGTATTTAAACTTACCCTTTCATTTTTTCATTAAACGATAAAACTTATTGTTGAAAACATCATTGAAAATTGTACAGTCAGCAGTAATAGTGAGAGTATAAAGGGCGGTATAGGTACCGTCTTTTTTTGCGGTGTAATAATTGTATGTGCCCAAGTCATCATTTTCTACATGCAGTATGATCTCATTGATCGCTGATGTGATGGTGTGTGAATTATATGAAGAAGCAGGCCATCTGCCGATAATTGAACGTAACCTGTCTTTATTTAAGACTATACAGGAATTCATTTTTTGAAGTTCAGCAATATAATCAGCAGGTGTTCCGGATTTCAGTAAAACATAATCAAAAAGTTCTTTGTGCTCCAGATATCCGAACCCCAGTTTAAGATGCGCTATAATGTACTGTGCAGCCTCAGATATGTAGGTATTAGACTGCGAGGACTTAGACAGGAATAGGAGATCTTTGATAAGTTTGCTGATAGAGGGATTAGATGGATTTTTGCTGTATAATCCGGCTAATAATACTTTTTTAGTTTGAATTTCTAAAGAATCCATATTTTATACTCCTTTAAAATGCGTAATACACAATTATTTATTGCATAATACACATTATACAATTATTTCTTGAATTGGTAAACTACAAAATAGAAATATAACAGGAGTAATATATATGGAAAAAAAGATAACTTTTAAGGGTGATGCTGAAATTGGTCGCAGGGTAAGAGTAATAAGAGAAAATAAATCAATGACACAACGGAAACTGGCAGAAAAAGTCATGGTTTCTCCTAGTTCTATTGCACGTCTTGAATCTGGACAGACTATGGTGTCTGTATTTACAATAATAAGAATAGCAGAGGTATTAAATACTCCTGTATCATTTTTGCTGTCAGGATGTGCAGAGGATTTAGATTTGTCTGGAATTACGGAAATAGTCAAAAAATTGGATCGCTGTACACCAGAGCAAAGAGAAATGCTCCTTCAGGGTTTTGAACATATTTTGGATGCTTTTTTTCTAACCTAAATTCGAAGACTTTTTGGTATAAGTTCAAGGACATTATACCAATGAAATAACTTATTTATATTTAGTTAAAATATCTTTATCTATGGGACCAAACTTGGGGTAGAGCGATTTTAGTTTGGTTCTGGCTTATCATTTGTAAACTGCTGTTGGATGCAGGCTGTATATGCATTGCGGTCACCCTCTCATGCGGCCAGTTCCTTCCGCAGCAATTCTATTCTCTCAATCCTGCGGGACAGGCACTGCCGCGTCATGACATTAAGCTCTATTTCGGTAATGTTCAGCCAGTTACCATGCTTTGGAGTATAATGGATTTTCTCTGCCCAGTCAACGGCAGTTTGGTGTTCCCGAACGCTTACATGCCTCACACCGCCCAATGGCTCCACAAAGGTAAAGACGCTACAGGCGCCGTTATGCATATATTCACAATCCTATATTTAGTCAAATAATTATTCCATATAATGCCATCCTGTGCTATACTAAAAAGAAACGACGGTGGCAATTATGGCAAGACCTAAGAAATATATCATTAAACTCAGTGACGAGGAGTGGGCGACAGTTCGAAAAACAATCCGCAACAAGAAAACTTGTAAAACAGTTTTGAAGCACTGCCAGAAACATCAACGCCAATTCCAGTGCTGTACTGCAAAAAGTGGACGGGCGTGCCGAAGCGCGTATTATTCAGATGGCCTGCGGTCCTGTCTCAGAAGGACATTCGCGCTGGATATTCCAGATGCTGGAAGAGAAAGACCGCATTGAACTTGACACATCAAGAAATTGGAAAAAAGTATAAACAGATATTTAGGGAGAATTTTATGATTTATTTATGGGAAGTTGCTGCTTCATTTACAGAAACATTCCTAGGGATCTGGTTTCCAGCAAAAGCTTTGGAGAATAAGAAAATTAGTCTCAAAAAAAATGTCTTATTTGCTGTTTTTCTAACATTAGTAGTAGCGATTCTTAATCAATATGCAATTTTTTCTGTATTAACTTCAATATTAGGAATAATATTGTTATCATGTGGGACAAGTTTTGTTTATAGGATAAAATATTTTTATGTACTTCCAATGATGGGCTTTTATATGGTGCTGATTTATTTATATGATTTTCTTATTCTCTCTTTTTTGGGAATTTTATTGAATAGACCTGATTTTGCAATATATGCCACATCTAATTTATCCAGCCAGAGAGTACTGTTTTTGATAATTTCAAAAAGTGTACTGATTTTAGGGAGTCTTTTTATTGCAAAACTGTATTTCAAATTTAGTCTTAAACGTTATGCGATTGTTCTATTTTATCTTAGTGAAAGTATTATTTTGTTTTACATGGTGATGCGAACATTATCTAATGCAGATATAGATATTTTCCTATTATGGTTATTTTTATTACTTTTGAATGCGGCAGGAATATATTCTGCGGCGCAACACTCAATAGCCATCGAACAGAAAGAAAATAATTCCATTGAAAAGAAAAAAAATAAGCTATTAGCGGAAGACTATAAATCATTAATGAGTAACTATAATCATAAGCGTATATTTTATCATGATTTAAAGAATCAATATTTGGTAATAAAAAGTTATTTGGAACAGGAAGAGTACAAAAAGGTAGAAGAGTATATAAAAAAAATGCATAGCTTTAGTCACGAGGTGGAAATATCGACATACACAGGTATTGATATCTTAGATCTAATACTCTCCCATAAAGTATATTTGGCAAGAGAGCAGGGAAGTAATGTTAATATCATGGCTGAGCCAATTCGGTTAAGGTTGACAGAAGTAGAAATAGTAGCTATTATGTCTAACATTCTCGATAATGCAATTGAAGCATGTCAAGAAGTAAAAGAAAATGAAAAATGGATCCAAGTAGTTATTCGGCAGATAGGGGATATATCTTTTATTAAGATTGCAAATAGCTGCATCCCCCCAAATAATGCAGAAAGTAATGTTTTGATGTCTAGAAAAAAAGATCATGAAGTACATGGTATTGGTCTTATAAGTGTACAATCAATTGTTGAAAAATATGGTGGTGCAGTTGACGTAAATTATGGAGATGAAGAGTTTACAATCGCTATATCATTTTTTAATTAGACGACAAAATTTATTATTAAAGACATCATTGAGAATATAATTACTTCGATAATTATGTGAGAATAATACGGAGAAGCCGACTACTGTCCGATAATAGAATGTAGTCGCTTTTTGTTTAGAGCAATTGGTGAATTTATTTTCTGAAGTTCTGCTATACAATTTGCAGATACACCTGGTTAATGCATGAATATTCTTGCGCGATGGCTTCTTCTGTAATTTTGCTTTTGCAGTCAGGATGTGAATCGGATTTAAAAATGTCAGGGATTATGGAGAGTGCAAAGAAATTAAAACGATGTTCACCAGAGCAAATAGAAATTTTGCTTCAAAGCTTTGGGAAAATTTCAGACGCTTTTTTCTTATTTAATTTCAAGGACATTTAGTACAATATTCAAGGACATGACTCTCCAGAGTACCAGTTTGGAGCTATAATAGTAAAAAGCTTAGCGAGGAAGATTTATGTTATTATTATCAAAAAAGAGTACAGAAATATTATTAAGGCATGGGAAAATAGATGATACTCAAATTGGTTTGTATGAGTATGGATTTGAATTATTGTTTTCTACGATAAGTACTTTGAGTTTTGTGCTTCTATTGAGCATATTGTACAGTTATGTTAGTCATGCATGTATTTTTTTGCTGTATTTTATTCCCATTAGAATTACGGCCGGAGGATATCATGCTAAATCCTATAGCAGGTGTTTTATTTTGACGAATTTTATTGCCATAATGTGTATTGTTATTTCGAATTGTTTATGGGAAGTAAAGTCTGTATCTTTGGAAATTTTTTTGATGACAGGGTTTATAGTAGCATGTAAATACATATGGGACAATGCACCGATAATACCAGAGAAGTACAGGGAAAAAACAAATCGATATGATGTGAATAGAAGATATGCACATTATATAATTATGTTAGAAATTATATTTGCTATTTTTCTAATGATTTGGCATTATCGTTTTGCATTCATAGCAATCATTACAACCTATTTGGTTGCAATTATGATAAAAATAGCTAAGAAAGGGGGGATATGATTTGGATACAATACTTACATTTATTACATGGTTTATTGAAAAAGTAGCGATGTCAGGAGCTGGATTTTTCTCTTGGGGAGCTGGATATCAGCCTGAAGTGCCGGAAGAACTGCTTAAGTAATGAAAAGGGGCTAATTTAAGTTTTTTACTTAAGTATGCTATTGAGAAAGTAAAGCAATACTGTATAGTTGAACTGTTCCCCGTCAAGTAGACAGTAAAAAAGTATAAGTCCTTTCTGCCGGTAGGTTCGCCTGCTGGCAGTCTTTACGTTACCTGTAAAAGGGCTTCCGTATTTTTCTACAAATTGAGCATGGTATCATAAATATGCTGCTTCTTAAAGGCAAAATCATCTATGCCTATTACATCACTTACTTCCCAACATGGAATAATTTCATATCTTTTCAGGAGTAATTTTATATCGGCACACTCATTTATTCTGATTCCCAATATACGACAAATGCGGGTACAGCCTTTACCGTTTGTTTACAGAGTCAATGTGCAGGTAAAGTCAGCACATTCTTCTATCATACTGAATATTCTTGCACAGTGAAACTGCATATTTGGGCTTTTTAAACAGGATATTCAGTGATTGAAATGAGAGCATCTGTCTATGAATGGTATGAAAAAGGGTGTGATGCAAAACTATATGGCGTTTGATGGGGACGGGCTGAAAAAGCAGTGGGTATGGATTAATGATAAGATAAAGAAGGAGAGATAAGAATAGCACTTTTGTATGAAAGAGTAAATATCAGCTATGCGAGAGTGAATTCCACCACATAAAAGGGAGCGGTGGAATTTAAAATTTCATTTTTCATCCTGTCAAAAAAGAAAAAATATCCTTGATTTTATCTTTGTATTGTTCTAAAATAATGTTCATAGGATCATCCTTTCGTATGAATGCTTGCAGGGGAATTTAGTTCCCGATGGATTGGTACACAGATACCGTATATGTGCATTATAGCACAGTGCATCTACGAATAGGATGATTTTTTTTATTTTGATTGCAGCCAACGGTTGCGGTATGGTATAGTTATATGTAAATTGCAAGTTGTAAGGGAGATAAAAACTATGGATAATAAATGGAGAGAATTATATGATGCAGCAAAACAGGTATTAAAACCACGAGACGTTTCTAAAATTATTGAGGCGGGTAGAGTTTCCGCAGAAGTACAATCAGCATCGGGCAAAATATATGTTGGAATTTGTGTAGATACAGCATGTACATTAGGTATATGTGCTGAACGTAATGCTATTTTTAACATGATTACTAATGGAGAAGATGCTATTAAGCGAGTTGTTGCTATTGATAGAGATAGTAAAACCGTTCCCCCATGTGGAGCGTGTCGAGAGTTTATGGCACAGTTAATGCCAGAAGAATACAGAAAAATTGAGATAATGATGGATTATGAAAATAAGAGGATAGCAACCCTCGGAGATTTAACACCTGAATGGTGGATATAATCATACTATCAAATTCAAATTTGTAAGGGGTATTATGCCACTTAATACAGCAGAAATTTTTGAATTATTATTCGATAAAGATAATAATGTTGCATACAAAGCATTACAAGAATTGCAAAAAGAAAGCATCGAAACAGAATATGTTTATCCTTATATGGATAGATTAAGCAATATGCTTGATAGTGATAATTCTTATGTTCGTACAAGAGGGCTTACACTGATTGTCTATAGTGCAAAATGGGATAAAATTGATGAAATCATTGATAACTATTTAAAGCACATAACAGATATTAAACCCATTACAGCAAGATAATGTATTAAACTGTTGCCGATTATTGCAAAGGATAAACCAGAATTGAGAAATGATATTTTTTCTGCACTTCGTAAAGCTAATGTCTGTATTTATGATGACAGTATGCAACTATTAATTTATAAGGATATCCAAAAGGTATTGAAAGAAATAGAAAAATTATAAAATGCTAATTTCAATTTATAAAGTTAATTCGCAAACTGTTCTGAAAGTACGGACAGATAAATATTCATTATTGTTGCATTTACAGACATTGGAAATATGAAAGCGAATTGGGAAATATTCATAACCCATAATGCTAAATCCAAAAAACATGAAAAAAGTCTACCTATTTGTTTTGTATATGGCAGGTGGGCTTTTTTCTTTGTCATAGAAACCATTATCTTGATGACATTGCACATACGCCTGATATGCCGGAAAAATACTGTCCCCTGTATTGATTCAAAAGCAGAGAAGTAAGAACAGCTATGAATTGGAGGTGACCGTATACGCATGTGAGGCCTGAAGAGGCTGCCCTTATAAAGAAAAATGTAGCAAGGAAAAAGGAAATAAGAGGTTATATGTTTCGAAGAGTTTTCTGGAGAAACGGCAGGAATTCTACAAAAATATCCAGGGTAAAACAGGAATCCTATATCGTATGAACCGGTCCATTCAAGGGGAAGGGGCATTTGAAGTTCTGAAAAATGATTACGAATTTCAAAGATTTTTTCTGAGAGGATAAGCGAAGGTAAAACTGAAGATTCTTTTGTTGTGCATGGGCTATAACATCAATAAACTGCATATAAAAATCCAAAAGGAACGTACCGGAAGTTACTTTTCCCAGTAAAAGGAACCACATAAAAAGCCAGGAAAACAGAGATATTATTAAAGTACGCCCAAAATCCAGGAGGAGCTCTAAGATAAAAAAATTCTTTCCGGATTTTTTCATATATAGAGCGAGGGTATCGCTTAATCATCTAATTCTGATGATTTTGCGACACCCTATTCTTCGCGGTGTAATAATTGTATGTGCCAAGGTCATCATTTTCCACATGCAGTATGATCTCGCTGAACGCTGATGTGATGGTGTGTGAATTATATGAAGAAGCAGGCCATCTGCCGATAATTGAATGTAACTTGTATTTATTTAAGACTATATAGGGATTCATTTTTTGAAGCTCAGCAATATAATTAGCAGATATTCTGGATTTCAGTAAAATCGCAGTAATAATAATCTTGTTTAAGTGCAGTTCCATTATAATATGGAATGGGGAAAAGATGGTTGTCGTTAGCCACCTTTTTTCTTTTTAACGGATAAATTTCAGGGCTATCTATTTCCTGACAGTCTCTTCTTTTTTCTATAGTGGCAAAGCACCCACTAATGCAATAACATGTTTATATTTAGCTAAATAATTATTCCATATAATGCAATCCTGTGCTATACTAAAAAGAAATGGCAGTGCCCGCCCCGCAGGGTTGCGGGAATGGACTTAAAAAGGCATTATAATTTGAAAATATTTAAGAAACTTAAGACGGAGGTTACTATGGATACGATTGAAAACGAAGTATATTTTATGGTTGATAAATATGATCAGGAGGCTGTTAACCTGATAAAAGAAGCTTTTGAAGAGTATGAGATCGTGGAGGAAGAAAGCTTTGCCGGGGGAGCTGTTATTGTATTTGTTGTCTCTGCGGTAATTGCTTTAGCAAACACAAAGGCAGCAAAGTCAATCATTGATGGACTGTTTGAAAAGGACAGAATTAAGGTTGAGTATAACGGTATTAAAATTGAAGGGTCTTATGATAATGTCCAGGCAACAATAAGAAAAATACAGAGAGAGGAACGCTCTCATGATGGATATTAATAAATATCTCACAAGATATACAATACTGCATGAACCGAAATATGACAGGTTTGGAAAAATAATTAAAGGTTTTCCGCAAGAGATAGATGGAAAATACAGCTCCAATTTTGTTGAAATATATAGTACTTTCATTTTTCCAAGAAGAATAAAGCTAAATGGTAAACAGTATATAATCATAGATCATCATTTTGAGAATCTGTTTGCACACTATTCTTCGGCTTATTTATGCGCGGTGAAGAGACTTGAGGTCGACATCGATAGTGAGTATCTAAAGCATATAATGAAAAGTATTATAATGATATCACAAGCAAGCTTACAAGAAGAAATTCCGGGTTTGGCCTTGAGCTTTGTGCAGGAATATGTAGATAGTGGAGCTGTTTTGGGAAAATACGATTCCCTTCTCCATTTGTTTGGAAAAGATACACCTTTGAATGAAACAGAGATCTTTTCAAATATGTTTACCATTTTGCATGAAATAGGCCATATCAGATATAATGATTTGCAGGGAAATGAGAATGGTTTTCTGGGTTTTCAAGATATGTTAAAAAGCGTGACCTCATTTGATGCTTCAGAATCTGGTCAAAATATTAGAGATATGCTTATGGCATTGAAGGCTGGTGACAAAACAAATGTTGAAGAATTGTATTGTGATTTTGTAGCCGTTCTTGAAATAATCGATATCATTGAAAAAGTTTTTGGATCTAACATGAGCAGCTTAGAAAAAACAACGATTACAATAGAGTCGATAATGCTATCGATTGGATTTCAGGCACTGCTGATTCAGAACAAACTTTATTGGCAATCGCTGTATTATCAGTATCAAAATATGAAAGAGAGGACCGAAAAAGTACAAGAAACAATACAAAAGAAATTTAGTCAGCTGCAGGTTAGAGGAACATTTTTGTATACTCTGGCCCATGAGCTCGTATGTAAAAAGCACAATATGGATGATACCAAGAGCTATTTCGCAAAATCATCTGCATTTGATGATGCTTCATTTGAAATGTTTCATTTTTACTCAGATAGAATATTAGGGCGTGCTTTATGGAATGAACAACACTATTCAATTGAAGAAATGAAAAAAATCAGGAATCAATTATTAGGGTGGAACTAATAAGCTGACAGGAGGGAAATGATTAGAATGCCCGGATTTTGTAAAAATGAGATTGAGCTGGGGATGTGCAAAGGGACTGGAAAACAGTGGAAAAAGGCCGGTAAGAGGTGATAAGCCCTGTTTTTCTATTTGTGGAGATTATGAGCTTGATTTTGTGGTCGTGAATGGAAAGGATGACAGAATTGGTCTTGAGGTTAAAACCACTGACAACGGGGCGCGTTTTCTCTTATATTTTAAGGAGCATGGTCTGATTGATAAGGCGTATCGTACCGGTTTATTACGAGGCGGGCATGGAGAAAAGGGACTGTTGCAAAATGGAAAAACATTTTGTAACAGCCCCTTTTCTTTGGCAGGTAACAAACCTGGGATATCATATATCTGGCAGGACTCCGCAGGACAGCGTACCCCGCTGCATCGGGCATATTCGTGCATGGACGGGAACAGCCTTTTATTCACTATTGAAAAAACGAGGCAATATAATCCAGGCGTTCCTGGGTTTTGACGTCTTTTTGAATCAGAACCGCCAGAATTCCAGACAGAATCGTCACGAGCGAGGTTGGCGCAGTCATGGAATTATAATAAATCAGACTGGAGGTCTGACATAAAAGAAGCTGCTCGGCATAGGAGGCAATGGGCGCCGTCAGCTTATCTGTAATGCAAATGGTATGACAGCCAAGAGCCTGCGCGCACTGCGCCATATTGATGGTAAACTCCTTGTAGTTGGGGAAGGAGAAGAGAATGAAAGCATCGTCCTCTCCGGCGTTTACAAGTGTATAGGGGAGAAGTGTGAGGTTGTCCGGACAAATAATCTGCGCGTCAAGGCATAAAAATTTCAGACGGGTCAGCAGAATCTCTGCGACGGATCCGTTGAGCCCGGTTCCCACAATAAAGATTTTGCGGGCCTTTTTTATGCTCATGGCAGTTTCAAACAGCGTTTCAAATGAGATAGAATCATAGGTTTTTTGCATCAGCTCCAGCTCATTCTGGATGGCGCGGCAGATGATGTCGTCAGTTGGCGTCTCCCGCAGATCATTTAGTTCGGATTTGACAATACGCATGGGAATGACCATGGTCTGTATATAGTTTTGCAGGTCCTTTTTAAAAGCTCCAAAGTTTTCGTATCCCAGCTTTTTTGCAAACCGGATGACCGTCACGGTGGTGACGCCGGCAAGTTTACTGAAATCTTCCAGGCGTAAAAAGCAGATCGTTTCTGCCTGTGCTAAAACCAGATCTGCGATTTTTTTCTGTGTTTCACTTAACAGCGGATAGACCTTCTGGATGGTATTTATGGGAGTTGTATAGGCAGGCTGGGTTTGTTTCATAAAGTCCCTCACTCTTTCGTTGAATTCTTTCTGTAAATTTTTTCTAATTATATCATAAGTTCGTCGATATTCCAATAATGATAAAAAAAGAAAACAGTTCTTAATATAGTTAGAAATATATTGACAAATAGTGACAAATAATGTATATATAATTATATACTAATAACGCCATAAAGTAAATATTTTAATATACATACAAGCGGTGGAAGCTTTTCTATGAATAGTAACTTTTCCGTTATTTTCCACTCTCCGCTCAATCACTCTGTTTATTGACTGGGAACCAGTGTCATAATGAGTCCAAAGGATATGCCTCATTGCCGCAGGTAGTCTTAAATGGGCTTATGCAGTTACATTTACAGGGTGCCTGTGAACAGTAGTTTTTCCTCTGTACGCACCAGAGCAGGCTGCAAATGCGGCACATACCTTTCGGTCCCGTGTGCACAAGAAAAGAGGACATGGCTGGATACATGCCCTTTTTTGCCGAAAGTATGAAATAACAGAAACGGGAAAGGGGATTAGAAATCAAGGGAAAGAGATAAGAAAAGCGGCTTACTCATCCTTAGAGCGGAATCTGGAAAGCATAACGGTGAAGATACAGGCGGTCAGCAATGCGGCAAACATCCCCCAGATATAAGATGGCTTCCAGTAAGTAAGAACGAGAAGCGCGAGAAATATAAGCCAGCTTATAGCTGTGAATATTAGTAATGCCTGATGAAGTCTGACGTTGTTCATAAAACCTCCGGAAAAATTTTTATCAGGATTCCGGCAGGAATCCGGTTCGCTGATTCATGTAAACCATAGCATATTTAAAAATAAAATACAAGCGTACGGCAGCGAAAGCGCTGCCCCAGTGTAACAATTGTTACTGTCCACAAGAGGGGGCATCTTCTTGTCCGCCGCAGTGCGATATTAAGCACGAAGCATCGGGCGTTCGCCCGATGTGGAAAAGCGGATAAAATCAGTTTTTCCCTGCCCAGCGAATGGTTACAAACAGTTAGTTACTGTTCGTGTTTCGTACTATAAAGGATGCAATTTCCGCCTTTTATGAAGAAAAGAATGCGGGAATAAAAATAAATCAAGATATAAAAGGAGAGATCAGTATGAAAAAAATGCTCGGAAACTTGCAGTTATTCTTTCTCTGGCTTTGGCAGCAGGCGCATTGGCCGGCTGCGGAAAGAGCGAAGATACGAAAAAAGATACGCTGACCGTGGCGTTTCGGAATGAGCCGGCCAATATGGATCCGACCGGAAGCTCGTCGTTGACTGCTTTCTGTATCCAGTTTCAGAACTTTGACCGTCTGGTGATCAATAACGGTGACGGGACATTTTCACCGTCGCTGGCAAAAGAGTGGGAGCAGATCGATCCGCTGACATACCGGTTTTATCTGCAGGAGGGCGTGAAATTCCATGACGGTTCGGAAATGACGGCGGAGGATGTCGTGTATACCATTGCGAGAGCAGAAAAGTCCAGTTTCAGCTCTTCCTTCTTCGGATATTTTAACGGCGAGGCCTGTCAGGCAGTGGACGACTATACGGTGGATATTGTAACGTATGAACCGTTTGCCCCGTTCCTCACGTATCTGTCGTCTTCCCGCGGCTCTATCGTGCCGAAGGCCTATATTGAGGAGGTTGGCGATGAGGCGTTCGGACGGAACCCGGTTGGCACCGGCGCTTACAAATTTGATTCCTGGACATCCGGCGACAACATTACCATGGTAAAAAATGAGGATTACTGGAACAAGGATAAAAATGTGGCATGCAATAAGATCATTAACCGCTTTGTCACAGATACCTCTGCCCGTGCGATTGAGATCGAGTCCGGCTCGGTTGATGTTTCCCTTCATGTAGCCGGAAATGACGCGGCCCGCCTGGAGACCACCGACGGCGTGACGACGCAGATCGGACCGTCTTACAGCACAACATATCTTCGCTTTGACATTGTCAATAACGATATTTTTGCAGATGTAAATATTCGTAAGGCATTACGGGCGGCCATTGATATGAAGACCATCGTAGAGACTGTCTGGGGGAACGGTGGTGAGTTTGCACAGAGCTATTATTCTCCGGTATTGCTTGGCTGGAAGGACGTATGCAGCAATGATTATGATGAAGAGGCGGCAAAACAGTATCTGGCCGAGGCGGTAGCGAACGGTTTTGACACTTCTAAGACGTATACGATTTACTGTAATGGAGATTCTCTGGAAACAAATGCCATCCAGGCGTTCATGAGCCAGTGGAAAAAGGTGCTGGGACTGAACTTTGAAATGAATATCATGGATAATGCGACCCTGACCAGCAAACTCAATGAAGGCACCGGAGAGATCCCGTTCGTAGTCTCTTCGACCAACGCGGCGGCAGGCGACCCCGACCATGGACTTTTTGTTTACAAAGGGACTTCCTGTACAACGCATAACGATCCGGCCCTCTTTAACTTAATCAGCGAGGCGGCAGCGGAATTTGATGTCGAAAAGAGAATTACACTCTATGGCCAGGTTCAGGATATGCTGCATGACGGATGTTATACGATTCCTATCGTAAACACCAATGCGATTTACGGCCTGAATGCAGCCGTGCAGGGCTTAAAGACTGACCCGGGCTATGTGCCGGATTTCACAAGTGTTTATTTTGAATAACTTTTTTCCACAAAGTCAGGAGGCATGAACGATGTATAAGTATATTTTAAAGCGCCTGATCCTGCTTCTTCCGGTACTGATTGGTGTGAGTCTGGTAGTGTTTGTCATGCTGGAGATTACCCCTGGCGATCCCGCCAGACAGCTCGCCGGCGCCGATGCGTCGGAAGAAGCCGTGGAGCAGCTCAGAGAGCAGATGGGATTGAATGACCCGGCAATCACCAGGTTTGTCCGCTATATATGGAATGCCTGCCACGGAGATCTGGGGGCTTCCTATACCACAAAAGCGCCGGTTATCCATGAGATCATGAACCGCTTTCCGACTACCTTTACATTGGCGTGCCTCAGCACGCTGATCGCAGGCTGTACAGGAATTTTACTTGGAATTATCTCCGCCACCCACCAATACAGTTTCCTGGACCGCTTTGCAACGGTGTTTGCCCTTTTGGGCGTTTCCATGCCGGTGTTCTGGCTGGGAATGCTGTTAATTGTTTTCTTTTCCGTGAATCTTGCGATTCTTCCTTCTTCTGGTTTCAGTACGCCGCTGCATTGGATTATGCCTGCTGTGGCAGTCGGATACAGGTCTTCTGCAATCATTACAAGGCAGACCAGATCTTCCATGCTGGAGGTCATCCGTCAGGATTATATCCGCACGGCCCGCGCGAAGGGGCAGACGGAGAAAGTAGTTATTTATAAACACGCGTTAAAAAATGCGCTGATCCCGGTTATCACCGTGCTGGGCTTACAGTTTGGCGCAGGTCTGGGAGGAGCCGTTGTAACGGAAACGGTCTTTTCGATTCCCGGCCTTGGCAAACTGATGGTGGATTCCATCAACTCCAGAAATTATCCCATGGTGCAGGGAGGCGTACTGATTATTGCCTGTGTGTTTACCCTGGTGAATCTGGCTGTTGACGTTATATACGCCTATTTGGATCCGCGCATCAAATCCCAGTATGGCGGCCGGGTGAAGGCAAAGAAACTTGTGAAGACGAAAGGAACGGAAAAAGGAGGCGGACAGGAGTGAGCGAACAGGTTCTTTCAACGAAGAAAAAGAGCATGGGAGCAGAGAAATTCCATGCCTTTATGAAAAATAAACTGGCAGTGGCGGGCGCGGTTCTTTTGATCATCATGATTCTGCTTGCCGCATTCTCACCGGTGATTGCCCCATACGGATTCGATGAGCAAAATTATGAGGCCGCCCGCCAGACGCCTTCTCTCAGCCATCTGGCAGGTACGGATGAGCTGGGGCGCGATATCTTTTCGAGGATTTTGTACGGCGGAAGAGTATCGTTGACCATCGGAATCATCTCCGTTGGAATCGGCGTGCTCTGCGGCGGTTCCCTGGGAATCCTCGCAGCCTATTATGGGGGAACCGCAGAGACTATTATTATGCGCTTTATTGATATTTTAATGGCAATCCCCAGTATTATCCTTTCGATTTCCATCTGTGCGGCGTTGGGTTCCGGCATCGTCAATACGATGATCGCGGTAGGTATCAGCTCGATTCCGACGTACGCCCGGGTATTCCGGTCATCCGTGATTTCAGAGAAATCCAAGGAATATATCGAGGCGGCCCGTGCAGTCGGAGCCGGAAATGCACGGATTATTCTAAAGCACATTATCCCCAATTCCCTGGCTCCGGTCATTGTCCAGGCTTCACTGGGAGTCGCGCAGGCAATTACGACGGCAGCGTCTTTAAGCTTTATTGGTCTGGGAATCCAGCCGCCGAATCCGGAATGGGGAGCGTTACTCTCCGGCGGCCGCCAGTATATCCGTGACTTCCCGCATATGGTGGTGTATCCGGGAATCGCCATTATGCTGACGGTACTGGCTCTGAATCTGATTGGAGACGGGCTGCGTGACGCGCTGGATCCACGGCTGAAACGTTAGGGGGGAAGACAGGATGAATCTGCTGGAATTGAAGGATCTGACGATCCATTATTTTACGGATGACGGCGTTGTGAAGGCCGTCAATGGACTGACATTATCGGTGGGAGCCGGCGAGACCGTAGGATTAGTTGGCGAAACCGGAGCCGGAAAGACAACAACGGTGTTAGGAATTATGAATCTGGTACCGGATCCCCCTGGAAAGATCGTATCCGGACAGATTTTGTATGAGGGGGAAGATCTTGCGGGGAAAAGCCAGATTGAGATGCGCGATATCCGGGGAAGTAAGATCTCCATGATCTTCCAGGATCCTATGACAGCCTTAAACCCGGTCCTTACGGTTGGGGACCAGATTGCGGAAGTAATCCGTCTTCATGAAGAGATTTCCCGGGCAGATGCGTACGTAAAAGCGGCAGAGATGCTGGAGATGGTTGGGATTCCTTCAGAGCGTCTGGGAGAATATCCGCACCAGTTTTCAGGCGGAATGAAGCAGCGCGTAGTCATTGCGATTGCCCTGGCCTGCAATCCCAGGCTCCTAATCGCAGATGAGCCGACGACTGCTCTGGACGTGACGATTCAGGCACAGGTTCTGAAGATGATGAATGACTTAAAGAAGAACCTGGGCACATCCATGATTCTTATCACCCACGACCTTGGCGTTGTGGCGGAAACTTGCGATAAAGTGGCGATCATGTATGCCGGTGAAATTGTGGAATCCGGTTCGCTGGAGGATATCTTCCTTCATACGGCCCATCCCTATACGAAGGGCTTATTTGAGTCGATTCCCAGTCTGAAGCAGGATACGAGGCGCCTGAAACCGATCAAAGGCCTGATGCCGGATCCCCGCAATTTGCCGCAAGGGTGCTCTTTCTGCCCAAGATGCCCGTATGCGAAGGAGGAATGCGCTTCCCATGACCCGCAGGTAACGGAAATCTCGGAGGGGCATTTTGTGAAATGCCCGTACTGGCGCGAAGTCCACTTAAATCGGGAGGAATTATAGTATGGCGACTGAGAATGCGATGCTTCAGGTAAATCACCTGAAAAAGTATTTTAAAACAGCGAAGGGGCAGCTCCATGCGGTCGATGATATCAGCTTTTCCCTGGAACATGGGAAGACATTAGGGGTAGTGGGAGAGTCCGGATGCGGAAAGTCCACGCTGGGAAGAACGATCCTCAATCTGCTTCCGGCGACCTCCGGTGAGATTATTTTTGAAGGGGCGCATGTGGAGAATGCCGATAAAAAAGAGATGCGGCGTCTGCGCGGGGAGATGCAGATGATTTTTCAGGATCCGTTTTCCTCTCTGGATCCCCGTCTGTCCGTCAGCGAGATTATTATGGAGCCGTTAGAAATTTACCATGTCTGTGCATCAAAACAGGAGCGTCAGAAACGGGTGGAGGAACTGATGGACACGGTAGGCCTTGCCCGCCGCCTGGCAAATTCTTATCCGTATGAGCTGGACGGAGGAAGACGGCAGCGAATCGGGGTTGCACGCGCGCTGGCGCTCAATCCGAAGTTTATTGTATGCGATGAACCAGTATCGGCGCTGGACGTTTCCATCCAGGCGCAGATTCTCAACCTGATGCAGGATTTACAGGAACAGAATGGCCTTGCGTATATGTTCATTACGCATGATTTGTCGGTGGTCAAGCATATTTCTGATGATATTATGGTGATGTATCTGGGGAAAATGGTCGAGAAATGTCAGGCGAAAGAACTGTTTCGCAACCATCTGCACCCCTATACGAAAGCGCTGCTGTCCGCGATTCCTGTGCCGGAGATCGGCGCCGCGAAAAACCGCGAACTGCTCCAGGGAGAATTATCTTCCCCCATCAATCCGAAACCGGGATGCCGGTTTGCGAACCGGTGTACCTGTGCATGCGAACAGTGCTTTAAAGAGGAGCCGGTTCTGCAGGAAGTCCTTCCCGGACATTTTGTGGCATGTCACCGGGTGGAAGACATGAAAAAAGAAAAGGAGAGTTAATACTTTCATGAGTATGAAAAGACCGTTAATTTTAATTGCGCCCAGCGATCATGTTTTTGATGCAGATTATGAGAGGCGTCCTAAGTTTGAACTATATAAGAATTATGCGAGAGCCGTTTATGCGGCCGGAGGGATGCCCGTGATGTGCGCGGAGACTGATCTGGCGTCGGAGTATGCGGACGTCTGTGACGGCCTGCTGCTTCCGGGTGGCGGCGGAATCCACCCGAGCCGTTACGGCGGCGTCTTTAAGGAACAATGGCTCATTCCGGGTGCGACCAATATCCCCAGAGATGAGATGGAGTTCCCATTGTTTGAGGAATTTCGCAAACGGGAGAAGCCGGTTATGGGGATTTGCCATGGGTTTCATTTAATCAATGTTGCCATGGGCGGAAGCCTGATTTTGAATTTCCCCAAGGATGTGGACGAAGAGCATGTCAACGGCTGCTGCCATATGGTAAACGCAGTACCGTCCTCTCAGGTTTACCGCCTGTTCGGGGAACGGTTTGAGGTGAACAGCTATCACCGCAATACATTGGACCGCCTGGGCGAAGGGATTCTTGTCACTTCCCGTTCGGATAAAGGCATTGTGGAGTCCTTTGAACATGAATCTCTGCCATTGTTTGGATATCAGTGGCATCCGGAGCGTGCACGCGGCGACCAGCAGGTGCCCAATCCCTATCATGGGCCGGATATGACGCCGTTATTTGAGGAATTTGTGGAACGGTGCAGATAATAGAAAAAGGGGCTGCCGCAAAACAGCAGATTCCTGCAATATATAGTGCCAATACTTTTAGATATTGGATATATATTGTAGAATTACTGATTTGTGAGACAGCCCCTTTTTCTGTGATAAAGAGTATGAAAACAATGTTTCCATGAGAACTTGAAATAGGAAAAGAAGGAGGATATAATATTGAACAATAAAATCTTTATGGGCGGAAATTTTCAATGAGAGCTTGAAATAGTAGAAGAAAACGTATATTATATTGAATAATAAAGCCTTTATAGGCGGAAATTTTTAATAAGAAGGAGCGGCTTTTATGGAAATTAAGCGTGATGTTTATCTGCAGCAGTTGATTTCATATCGTTTTGACGGTTTAGTGAAAGTTATTACAGGCATCAGAAGATGTGGAAAATCATATCTTCTTAAAAATATATACAGAGATTACTTACTTCAGAACGGCGTAAAAGACGAGCAGATCATTACGATTGAACTTGACCTTGCGAAAGATATTAAATATCGGAATCCGCTGCTTCTTTCATCGTATGTAAGAGAAAAAGTGGAAAAAAACAGAGGGGAATATTATATTTTCGTTGATGAGATACAAATGTCTGATGAGGTAGTTAACCCGTATAATCCAGATGGTAAGAAGATAACTTTTTATGATGCACTGAATGATTTGAGAAGTTTACCGAATTTAGATGTATATGTGACCGGGAGCAATTCCAAAATGCTTTCGAGTGATATCCTTACTGAGTTTAGAGGGCGAAGCGATGAAATACGAGTGCATCCGCTTAGCTTTGCTGAGTATTATTCCGCTGTTGGCGGAGATAAAAATGAAGCGTTTGATGAATACGCGTTTTACGGTGGTATGCCGCTTATCTTATCAAGACCGAATGATACGGCTAAGATGAACTATCTTAAATCGCTTTTTTCAGAGGTATATATTAAGGACATTGTTGAACGAAAGAGAATCGAAAGACAAGATGTACTGGAACAAATTTTGGATTTCCTTTGTTCGTCCGTTGGTTCATTAACAAATCCGGCAAAAATTGCAAATACCTTAAAGATGAAACAAGGAGGCGGTGTGTCGGCAAATACGATTCGGTCATATATCGGACATTTGGAAGATGCCTTTCTTTTTTCTGAAAGTAAACGATACGATGTAAAAGGGAAATCATATTTTGACTCTCCAAACAAATATTACAGTGAAGATATAGGACTTAGAAATGCACGAATGGGTTTCCGGCAGCAGGAAATGACGCATATAATGGAGAATATTATCTATAATGAGCTGAGGATCCGGCAATTTTCCGTTGACGTTGGCGTTGTTTATGCAAGGGCTGTGAATGATAACGGCAGTTCGGTCCGCATTCCGAGAGAAATTGATTTTGTGGTAAATTCAGGAGGCAAACGAACGTATATACAGTCTGCATATGCCATGCCTACGGAAGAAAAGGCAGAGGCAGAGCTTAGACCCTTTACTCTTACGGGTGATTCTTTCCCTAAAATTGTAGTAAGGAAAGATATTGGCAAACGCTGGTACGATGATAACGGTATTTTAAATATAAATTTGATTGATTTTCTCTTGGATCAGGAAGTTATTTAGTTAAGGAAGCAAGAAAGATTTTTATGGGCAGAAATCTTTTACGTCAAACCCGCTTGAAATTTTTATATGAGAAAGGGCCGGATATAGAAAAACGAAAAAGGCCGCGCACCGGGGGAAGACTTCCGGGAGCGCGGCTGTGCCTGTATGTTGGCAAAGAGCCGTTTTAGTCCTCTTTTGCCAGAACTTTCACTATTTCAGAAATGTACATGGTGTGGTAATCTTTATTGGGATACCATTTGGCGTCATTTTCTTTCGCAATGAAATTTTCAGGCGGCATATGGTCCTCATAAAGTTTTTTGCACACGAAAATCAGCTCTGCTTCGTTGAAAGCAGCGGTACCGTCCACAAAACAGGGGGTAAGGCCTGCCTTGGCGGCCTTGTCGCAGTCGCGCCCCGATACGGTTCCGCAGATGTTTAAGGCCTCTTTATATTGGGGACCATAAAAAGAGAGTGTGAAGGTATCGTTGGCGTCGACAAATTCTTTCGTATAACGCTGCGGGCGAATGTAAGTGGTAACTACATTTTTCCCCCAGAGGACGCCCATACCGCCCCAGCTTGCGGTCATGGTATTAAATTTTTTCTCATTTCCGGCGGTAATTAACATCCACTCGGAACCGATTTTGGTGAAGGGATTAAACTGGAGGTCAGTCAGCGGAATTTCTTTAAAGCTCATGGGAAATTCTCCTTTCAAGTGTATTCTACTTGTATTGTAACTCTGGCGGCAAGGAATTGCAAATAAAATATGGCGGGTGAACGGCAATCTTGATTGTATGGAAATTAAAACTTGCAGACGTTCCATAGATATGTTATATTTTTAACAATAAAAGAATGCAATCCGGCAACTGTTCAGCAGGTCTGTGCGTTTACTGGATTTTATCATGATTAGATTTAGGAAGGAGCAGTCATATGAGAGGTGTGGAGACAAGAATTCAGGAGATCAGGCACCGGATTTTCCGGGAGGTGGCCAGGATGGCGTACCATACGGAATGGCCGGTGGATAAACGAATAGAGGAGCTGCCTTATAAGATTATTCCGGGCGAGGTGGGGAATTTCCGGAACGACGTATTTTTGGAGAGGGCCATCGTGAGTGAGAGGCTGCGTCTGGCCATGGGACTTCCCTACCGGGGCGCCGCAAATCAGGCGCCGGTTTCTGATGGCATTGAGGCGGCTGACCGGCCGGAAACCTATTATACGCCGCCGTTAATTAACGTTATTAAATTTTCATGCAATGCCTGCGCTCCGAAACGCGTTTTCGTGACGGACGGATGTCAGGGATGCCTGGCGCACCCCTGCGTGGAGGTATGCCCCAAAGACGCGGTTACGCTGGAGAGAACCAACGGAAAATCTAAAATTGATCCGGATAAGTGTATCCAGTGCGGCCAGTGCGCCAATGTGTGCTCCTATCATGCCATCATCGTCCAGGAGCGTCCCTGCGCGGCTGCCTGCGGCATGGATGCCATCCATTCAGACGAGAACGGGAAGGCGGATATTGATTATGATAAATGCGTATCCTGCGGTCAGTGTCTGGTGAACTGCCCCTTTGGAGCCATTGCTGATAAATCCCAGATTTTCCAGGTGATTCGCGCCATTCAGACCGGAGAGAGAGTTTATGCGGCTGTGGCTCCCGCGTTTGTGGGACAGTTCGGCCCTAAAGTGACCCCGGGAAAGCTGAGGGCAGCTATGAAAGCGCTGGGCTTTGCCGATGTTTTTGAAGTGGCGATCGGCGCCGATCTCTGCGCGGTCCAGGAAGCGGAGGATTTTGTAACGGAGGTGCCGGAAAAGCTTCCGTTTATGGCTACTTCCTGCTGTCCTGCCTGGTCCATGATGGCAAAGAAGCTGTTTCCGGATTATGCAAACTGTATTTCCATGGCCCTGACTCCCATGACCCTTACCGCCAGACTGATTAAAAAGCAGCACGAAAAGGCCAAGGTAGTGTTTATCGGCCCCTGCGCGGCGAAAAAGCTGGAGGCCATGCGGAGCGATATCCGCAGCGATGTGGATTTCGTCCTGACTTTCGAGGAGATGGCAGGAATTTTTGATGCCAGGCATGTGGATATTGAAAATATGGAAGAGGATCCGGAAGGCGTCAATGATGCGTCGGAAGACGGCAGAAACTTTGCCGTGGCC
Organism: uncultured Lachnospiraceae bacterium; assembly: GCA_910586315.1. GTDB lineage: Bacteria > Bacillota > Clostridia > Lachnospirales > Lachnospiraceae > CANRXD01. Next base: position 175,865 of record CAJUIP010000001.1, read on the forward strand.
GGAGGTGTGGCAAAATCTGTTGTCAATGTAATTAAGGAACGGTATCCCGATAAGGAAATCAATGTGGCCAATGCCGAAGGACTGAAAGAATGCCGGAAGCTTCTGGCTCTTGCAAGCGCCGGAAAGTACAACGGATATCTTTTGGAGGGCATGGCCTGCCCTGGCGGCTGCGTGGCCGGAGCAGGAACCATGCAGTCCATTAAAAAATCTCAGACAGCCGTTGGACTTTATGCATCCAAGGCAAATCATAAGACCTCAGACGGAACAGAATATGTAAAGGAATTGGAGAAGCTGGTGGAATAAACCTGCCGGATTTCCGGCCCTGTTTTTTCATTCCATGGATACTCTAAAGACAACGGAATCATACTAAATGCACATGACAAAATAAAAGGAGGGCAAGCTGTGAAAACATTTCAGTATGTAATAAAGGATCAGGTGGGAGTCCATGGAAGACCGGCGGCGCTTTTAGTGAAGGAAGCTCATCAGTATGAGAGCCGTATTTGGATCAAGAAAGGCGAAAAAGATGCGGAGGCCACAAAGCTGATGGCTGTCATGGGGCTTGGCATCAAGTGCGGCGATACGATAATCATTCAGGTGGAAGGCGCCGACGAGGACAGGGCCTGCCGGGAAATGAAGGAGTTTTTTGAAAAGAATCTGTAACAGTTTTGCCGTGCGAAGATACAGGGCGGAACTGTTACAGTAAGCCACTGGAAAAGTCCCGGCGGCTGTGTTATACTAGAGCGTGTTTGAAAATTGCTTTCCCACAAACTGTGCCGTACAGATGATGGAAGTGAATTTTCAAATACGCTCTGGTATTAGTGTACTGACACATTTACATTTCGCCAAATGACTTGTCTGAATTTCCATCTGCTGCGTTGTTGTCGGTCAACGATGCCACCGCATCGCCTCCCTCCTCCGCCTTGCAGACTGAAAATTCATTCTGCGTCATTTGACTGAAGGTAAGTGTGTCAGTACACTAGAGTGTGTCTGAAAATTATCAGTTTCTTGTCAATATGCCGAAAACTGACAAAAATAGTGCTATAGTCGGCCCGTTATATCGCTTTAAAACACATGCTCACCCGGGTTTTACGAGCATTTTTGTACTACTTCTCGCCAGATTTTGTGCATTTTTTAATTTTCAGACACGCTCTAGAAGAAAAGCAAGAAAAAGGAGGAACAGCGGATGTTAATGATTGCAGGCGCTCCATGCAGGGTCTTATAGGGACGAACCTACATGGAGAACCAGGATATTTCGTCCTGAAGGACTTTGCACTTTTATGAAAGAAAGAAAAAAGGAGCAAAGTCAAAATGAAAGTATTTTATAATTTTATCAAAGAAATCCGGAATTTCGGAATTTTATGGCTGACTCAGGCTTTTTCCTCCCTGGGAAGTTCCATGACAAATTTTGCACTGATTCTCTGGACATATGAGGAGTGCGGTTCGGCGTTGACCACGGCCCTTCTTTCCGTGTGCAGCTATGCGCCCTATGTGGTGATGAGTATTTTTGCCGGCGCCATCAGCGACCGCTGGAGAAAAAGGACGGTTATGCTGGTTTGCGACAGCTTTGCGGCGGCCTGTACCGTGGGCGTATGGTTCCTTCTCATCACCGGGCGGTTAGAAATCTGGCATCTCTATGGCCTGAATGCCTTAAATGGACTTATGAATACCATTCAGCAGCCGGCGTCTGACGTGACCATTACCATGGTGACTCCAAAAAAATATTACCAGCTGGCCAGCGGGATGCGTTCTTTTTCCAATTCCCTGGTGAATATTTTAACTCCGGTCCTTGCGGCCGCCATGTATTCCCTGGTGGGGCTCCATGCGGTGATCCTCTTTGACTTATTTACATTTTTCACAGCGTTTCTGTCTCTTTTATTTATCATTGAGATTCCGGAAGCCTCCGAAAAAACAAAGAAAGCAGAGACCATTTTACAGTCCGTTGGAGAAGTGCTAAAGTATCTGAAGGAAAACCGCGGCATTCTGGATATGATACTTTGTATGGCATGCATTAATCTGATTGCGTCTACCTATGAAGCGGCCCTTCCTCCCATGCTGCTATCACGGGCCCATGGGGGAAAGCTCGCCCTGGGGCTCGTCAATGGGACAGTGGGAATTGCCACGCTTTGCGGGAGTGTGGCCGCCTCTCTGTGCCCGGCGCCCAAAAGCCGGGTCCGGGTATTTTTTAGCGCCCTGTTTTTGTCCATGAGCACAGAAAATTTTCTTCTGGCTTTTGGGCGGACGGTTCCGGTCTGGTGTCTGGGCGCAGCCTTGGGATGGATCGCCATTCCCATCATGCAGGCCAACATGGATGTTCTGATGAGGAATCATATTCCTGTGATGATGCAGGGACGCGTATATTCCGCCCGTAATACGCTTCAGTTTTTTACCATTCCCGTGGGATATTTTCTGGGCGGATGGCTGGTGGATTATGTGTTTGAGCCCTTCATGGCGGCCCAGAGGCCTCAAAGTCTGTTCCTCTTCCTTTTCGGGGAGGGGAAGGGCTCGGGCGCTGCTCTCTTGTTTTTTGTCATCGCCATACCGGGGATTCTGGTATGCCTGATTTTCAGCCGGGACCGGAATATCTGGAATCTGGAGCAGAGATAAAGAGGCTATAAATCTTCAATCAGCCGCATGCCGGCGGTTTCCGTAACCGGGAGGGAGAAAACGATGGAACGGGCCTTGCTTTCGATTCCGGCCTTTTCCATGATGGCCTTCATGATAGCATTTTTATTTTCTTTTCTCGTGACCATGAAAATCATCTCTTTTTCTGTGGCAATCGAGACGCCAAGGAACTTTTCTGCCTTCTCGGCTCCGGTTCCCTTGGCGTGGATTACGGTGCCGCCGGAAGCGCTGGCTTCTCTGGCGGCATCCATAATCATTTCTGTATATCCCTGGTTTGCAATCACTACAAGGAGTTCATACTTTGTATCCTTCAATGTGCTTTCCTCTCCTTTTTTAAATTCGCGGCCCTCTGTGAGGAACTGAAGCTGCTTTTTTCCCCCAATACTGCTTAAGGGGACGATAAAGGCAATTCCACTGCCGGGAATGTCAATTTTTATCTGCTTTTGCAGTCCTGTCTTAACATTTTTCCATTCGGCATCTGTGACAAATGCGAAAAGAATGGCCTTTTCCGCCGCTTCCAGACCGAAAGCGTCCAGGACCTCGGAGGCGGCAGTTCCCTGACCGAAGGTAAGGAAGGTCACGGTAATCCCGTATTCCTTATAAAAAGCCAGGAACCTGCGGACCTGATTCCGGTCGCTGATGGTGGCCATCATATATAATTCATTCATAGAAACCTCACAATCTATAATTCAATAATGGCATTGTCCTCCAGAAGATCAAAGGACAGGGCAGGGCTTCCCGCGCCCATAGCTTTTTTTCTGCGCTGTTCGGCTATTTTGGATGCCAGCCCCATGACCTGGATGGTAATAAGAGGGGTCATAGCTACCATGGCCACTACGCCGAACGCATCCGTTATGATATTGCCGCCCACCGAGAGACAGGCCCCCTGTGCCAGCGGCAAAAGAAAAGCGGCCGTCATGGGACCGGATGCCACGCCGCCGGAGTCGAAGGCAATGGCAGTATAAAGTTTCGGTACAAAGAAAGAAATGGATAAAGCCACTGCATAGCCCGGTATCAGGAACCAGAGAATGGAAATTCCTGTCAGGACACGGACAATGGAAAGTCCCAAAGAGATGGCTACGCCGATGGAGAGCCCCGTTCCCATGGCTTTGGCGGAGATGGCGCCGTCGGTGATTTCTTCCACCTGTTTATTGAGCACGTATACAGCAGGTTCGGCTTTTACGATAAAGTAGCCGATCACCATGGCGATGGGAATTAAAATTTCCGGATGGCTCTGTCCGGCAAGTACCTGGCCCAGATAGTTTCCGGCCGGCATGAAGCCCACATTGGCTCCGGTTAAAAACAGCACCAGCCCCACGTATGTATAGGCCAGCCCCACCAGTATCTTAATCATTTTACGTTTTGAGAGCTTCAGCATAACAACCTGAAATACCATAAAGAACAGGAATATGGGCATCAGGGAGATGGAGATTTCTTTCATGTACGTAGGAATCTCCAGGGAAAAAAGCATCCAGAGCTGTCTGGAGTTTTCCACTTCAAAAGCCGCGGGGGCCGTATATACGGCATCTTGAGGGTTATAGATCATTCCCAGGATCATCACGGCTAGAATCGGACCCACAGAGCATAACGCCACCAGACCAAAACTGTCGTCAGCCGCGTGGCGGTCGCTTCGGATCGCGGAAATACCGACGCCGAGAGCCATAATAAAAGGGACCGTCATGGGGCCGGTGGTGACGCCGCCGGAGTCAAAGGCAATGCTTAAGAAGTCTTTGGGAACAAAAATTGCCAGAGCAAATGCCAGCAGATAAAATATAACCAGCAGGGGAGGAAGGGGAATGGAAAACAGCATACGCAAAAGAGCGAGGACCAGAAACACTCCCACGCCAAAGGCCACAGATAAAATCAGGATCATATTGGGGACTGCCGGAACCTGACCTGCCAGAACCTGCAAATCCGGCTCGGAAATGGTGACAATGAACCCCAGCAAAAAGGCAATGAAAATGATCATCGCCAGATTTTTGCTTTTTGTAAGACAGGAGCCGACCCGCTCGCCCATGGGAGTCATGGACATTTCCGCTCCCAGTGTAAAAAACATCATCCCCACCAGAATCATCACGGCTCCCATAAGAAAGCACAGAAGAATACTGGAAGAGATTGGCGCAATGGTAAAGCAAAGCATCAGTACAATGCAGATAATGGGAAGCACTGCCTGGAGCGCCTCCTGCCATTTCTCTTTTAGTTTTTTTCTGATTCCCAAATCGCTATCAACTTCCTTTCATGAAACACGTATTACCATGTTACAGTTCGCGGGGCATGGAAAACCGGACGAAAATAGACGTCAGGCTCGATTGTATGGATTTTCGTCCGGTTATTGGCATCGGGAGGATGCCTGATGCTTTTTGTCCGCCTTAAGCAGACAAGAGGATGCTCCCCCACGAATCGTAATAGTATCATTATAAAGGGAGCGGAGGGGATTTGCAAGGAAAAGAGTGTTAAGAAAGTGAGAAGAAAAGGTTACGGTTTACTCTCTGGTCAATCACCCTGCTGACTGACCGGAAGCCAGTATCATAATGGGGCCAAAACATATGCCCCATTGCTGCAGGCAATCTCAAATGGACATATGCAGTTACGTTCACAGGGACTTGATGACGTGGTTGTTCGGGCTGTCGTTGCCGACATAATCTCCGTTAATAAAAAACTTGCATATTTAGAAGTAAACAAGTATAATAAAATATAAATAAGTTAAAACGATTATAAATAATTAAAAACACGAAGCAGAGGTATTTATCATGTTTATGGAGGAACGGCAGAAAGATATTATTCGCAGAATAAACCAAACAGGACGAATCCTGGTGTCAGAAATTCAGGAATGCTATCAAATTTCGGCGGATTGTGCAAGGCGGGACTTAAGGATATTGGAAGGGAAAGGATTGCTACAGAGAACACATGGCGGCGCCATCGCAGTTAATCCAAAAGAAATTTATCCCGCACCGACATATAACCCAGTCGATATAAAAGAAGTCCGGACGGATTCTCTGGCAGTTGCCAAAAAAGCAATTGAATATATCCAAAACAAGGATGTCATTTATATTACCACATCTCTGGTCGGATATTATATGGCTGAAAATCTGCCGGAAGATATAAGTATTACAGTATTAACAAATTCCGTTACCATTGCAGAGGTATTGCGGAAAAAAATGAATCTGTCTGTTATATTATTGGGCGGTGTAATGTCCCATCGTGGTCACTGCCATGATTTTTATACCATTCAAATGGTAAAAAATATCCGAATGGATAAGGCATTTTTATCGCACACGGCATTATCTTTGGATTTTGGAGCTTCCATTCATGATCCTGCCGGTGTGGAATTTGGACAAGCTGTTATGAAGAACAGCGGAATGAATATTGGGTTATATCCCTCTAAAAAGATAGGAAAAAATTCCATTCATTCTGTATGCCAGCTAAAAGATTATGATTTACTGATTACGGATGATCATGTATCTGAGGATTTCCTGCTGCAGGTAAGGGAACTTAGAGTGGATATAGAAACCGTTAATTGGAAAGGAGTATAAAAATGTATTGTATATTGGTGACCGGTATTCCGGCAGCAGGAAAAAGCACTATGGCAGAGGCCATATCAGAGAGGATGAAGCTTCCTGTTATTTCAAAAGATACCATCAAAGAATTGCTGTTTGACAATGTTGGTTTTCAGTCAAGAGCCGAAAAAGTAAATCTTGGAATTGCCAGTATGGAAATTATGTATTATGCCGCAGGTCAGCTTATGAAAGCGGGACACCCTTTTATCTTAGAGAATAATTTTGAATATTCGTCAGAATACGGGATAAAAAGTCTGATAAAAAAATATGAATATTCTGCATTGACCATTACTTTAACAGGTGATTATAATGTGATTTACCAGCGTTTTTTGGAACGGGAAAGCAGTCCTGACAGGCACAGAGGGCACGTTGTGAATGACTGTTATCCGGAAAAGGTAGGGGATAGCCTGAAAACTTTAAAAGCAAAAGTGATTTCTTATGAAAACTTTGTTCGCGGAATAGAACAAAGAGGATTTGATGCTTTTTGCGTTGATGGCGGACAAATTAAAATAGACACAACAGATTTCTCAAAAATTAATATGGAAGAGTTATTTTCACGGATTAGGGCGTGGAAGGAGGAAATTCTGCATGATTGACGGGCATGTTCATCTGGAAAAAGGGGATTATTCGGTAGAATGGGTAGAACAGTTTGTTGAGTATGCAGTAAAAAGAAATATAGACGAAATTTACTTTTTAGAACATACTCATATATTCAAAGAATGCCGTAATTTGTATAATGAAATGTCTGTATATAATGAATATCAGAAGAATTGGTATCAGAAAAAATGGGAACGGGCACGCCCTTTAAAGGATTATATAGATTACATAGAAAAATTAAAACAGATACATTTCCCAATACGATTAAAATTTGGCCTGGAGGTATGCTATTCTCCTGAGCATGAAATTGACATTGCCCAAATAAAACAGATGTATTCTTTTGATTTCTTAGCAGGCTCCATCCATTTTATTGATGGATGGGCATTCAGTCATCTGAAGCAGCGGTGGAACAAGAATGATTATGATATGGATATATTGTACGAAAAGTATTATGCACTTATGTTGTCATTAATTAACAGCCGCTTATTTTCAGGACTGGCACATCCACAGTCATTACAATGTTACGGGGCATACCCGCAAAAGGATTTTAAACATATTTATTTACAGCTTGCACAAGCGCTTTGTACAAATAATATGTATATTGAGGAAAGCAGCGGGTTGGCGATTCATTATGGAGATAAGCAGTTAGGAATGAATGTAGATATGTTGGAGTGTATGGTAAAGTGTAATGTGCCAATTCTGACGGCATCAGATGCTCATTCGCCACAAAATGTCGGATTATACATTAAAGAAATGAACGATTTGATTCAATCTGTATAGTTGAAAGTTACAATTCTTTCATGCAGGCATTACTGTATGAGAAGGTTCTATATTTTTTTGGTTTTGGCTTGACCGGCTTTGGCCTTTTGAAGATTTCCTTTATGTTATCATAATATAAAAGGCAATACCATAAATCTCATCCCCCCAAACCCCATACCCCCTTAAAATCGTTCTGGACTGCCCCAAAAGTCACGCACAACGCACAAAAAAAGAGCACTCATTTTCCAATGAATACCCTTTCAGTAGCGGAAGGGAGATTTGAACTCTCGACACCACGGGTATGGAGCAGACAAGTATCAATTATGCTTTCCACATCCCGTGAAAGGCAACGTTATTAAGATAAATATAACAAAAAATAAGAAATCCCGGTATATTTTTTGTGCATATTATGATATAATGTCGTCAGGCATTATATTTGTGCATCTGGTTTCTGCGTCCGCCGCAGAAATCCAGGCACTAAAATCCGCCGGAGGCATCATGGCTACGGAGCGGACATTATATCTGCGCCGATTCGCGTCCGCCCGAAGGGAGGACAACTACCGAAAGCGAATCGTGTGCAACCAGCGGAGCATAGCATGTCGAAGACATGATATAATGGTAAATAAAAAATAGTTGTGAATGCGAAGGGAAAGGAATGAGGACAAAATGAAAGTACTTATCATCGGCGGCGTGGCTGCCGGAACCAAGACCGCGGCCAAGTTAAAAAGGGAAGACAGAAGTGTAGAAGTGACTGTAATAACAAAAAGCAGAGATATTTCCTATGCAGGATGCGGCCTTCCGTACTATGTGGGCGGGGCCATTGAAGAGGAAAGCCAGTTAATCGTCAACACTCCGGCGAAATTTGCCGCTCTCACGGGCGTGAATGTTATGACGGGAAAAGAAGCTGTGGCGGTGAACGCAGAAGAAAAGTCGGTGAAGGTAAAGGACGTGGCTACAGGCGCGGAGGAGACTCTTACATATGATAAGCTGGTGATTTCCACAGGGGCGTCTCCGGCGGTTCCTCCGGTGAAGGGAATGGAGCTTCCGGGCGTATTTACCATGAGGACCCCGGAGGACGCTGTGTCTGTCCGTGCTTATGTGGATGCCAACGGAATAAAAAAGGCCGTTGTGGTGGGCGCCGGGTTCATCGGCTTAGAGGTTGCCGAGAACCTAAAGCAAAAAGGCGTTACTGTTACCGTAATTGATTTTGCGTCCCAGGTCCTTCCAAATATCCTGGATCCGGAGCTGGCGGCATACGTGAAAAAGCATCTGTTAAAGCAGGGAATTCGCGTGATTACAGGAACAAAGGCTGAGGAAATTACCGGAGCGGACCAGGTGACGGGAGTGAAGACCACTGCCGGAACCTTAAACTGCGGCCTGGTAATCATGGCAGCAGGAATCCGCCCCAATACGGCGTTTTTGGAAGGAAGCGGAATTGAAATGAATAAGGGAACCATTCTGGTGGATTCCTCCATGAAAACAAACCTTCCGGATGTATACGCCGCTGGAGACTGTGTTCAGGTAGTGAACCGGATGACAGGAGCGCCCCAGTGGTCTCCCATGGGTTCTTCCGCCAATATGGAAGGACGGACCTTGGCGCAGGTTCTCGCCGGAAAAGAGAAAACCTATCCAGGTGTTCTGGGAACAGGTGTTGTAAAACTTCCGGGAATGAACTGTGGGCGCACAGGACTTACGGAGGAGCAGGCAAAGGCTGCAGGATATGAAGTGGTGACAGCGCTTTCCATCATGGATGACAAGGCTCATTATTATCCTGACGCTTCTTCCTTTATTACAAAGGTCATTGCGGACAGAAATACGCATAAGCTTCTCGGAATCCAGGTATTGGGCTCCGGAGCCGTAGACAAGATGGTGGATATTGCGGTTATGGGTATCAATATGGGAGCTGTTCTGGAAGATTTTGAGAATGCGGATTTCGCTTACGCACCGCCGTTCTCCACAGCAATCCATCCGCTTGTGCAGTCCGTCTGTGTTCTGCTCAATAAGATAAACGGCGTGATCGAGACCATGACTCCCGCCGAGTATGCCGCGGGAAAGGCCAAAGACTACCGTATTCTGGATACGGCTCCTCAGCCAACCGTCCGTGGAGCGCAGTACATCGACCTGACCCAGGTAAACGGAGAACTGGAGGGAATCGGCAAAGACGAAAAACTGCTGCTTGTCTGTGCAAAGGGGAAGAGAGGCTACTTCTTACAGAACCGCTTAAGGCATTTCGGATACACCAATACCCTTGTGCTGGAGGGCGGCGCCACTTTCAATGACGTGAAGGTGGAAAATACCGGAGCACAGGTTTCCAAAGAGGAGGAAACAAGAGTAAAGGCCCTTGGCTTCTTAAAAGACAAGAGAACTCCTGATAAATTCAATGGTCGTGTCATCACAAGAAACGGTAAGGTAACCGCAGAAGAGGCGAAGACCATTGCCGAGGCAGCCGAGAGATTCGGCAGCGGCGAGGTGACTATGACTTCCCGTCTTACCATGGAAATTCAGGGGGTTCCCTTCGATAACATTGAGCCGCTCCGCGAGTTCTTAATGGAGGCCGGACTGGAAACAGGCGGAACCGGCTCCAAGGTACGTCCGGTGGTATCCTGTAAAGGAACGACCTGCCAGTATGGCCTTATTGATACCTTCGGCCTTTCCGAGGAGATCCATGAACGTTTCTACCACGGATACGCGGGGGTTAAGCTGCCCCACAAATTTAAAATTGCCGTGGGCGGATGTCCCAACAACTGCGTGAAGCCGGATTTGAACGATCTGGGCGTAATCGGCCAGAGGGTTCCAATGATTAATTTTGAAAAGTGCCATGGCTGTAAGGTCTGCCAGGTGGAGAATGCCTGCCCGATTAAAGTGGCCAATGTGACGGATGGGAAGATCCGCGTGGACGAGAATGCCTGCAACCACTGCGGACGGTGTATCGGAAAATGTCCTTTCGGCGCATTTGAGGAGTATACAAACGGCTACCGCATTTACATAGGCGGACGCTGGGGCAAGAAGGTGGCCCACGGCGTTTACTTAGATAAGGTATTCACCGACAAGGAAGAGGTTCTTTCCATTATCGAAAAGGCAATCCTCTTATTCCGTGAACAGGGAATCACAGGAGAGCGCTTCGCCGATACCGTAGCAAGAATCGGATTTGAGAATGTACAGGCGCAGCTCCTTTCCGATGACCTGCTGGCAAGAAAAGAGGAAAACATTGCCGCGCAGAAACACTTAAAGGGCGGGGCTACCTGCTAAAAGGATTGAGAAAAGGGACTGTTCGGAAGCAGATAACTCTACACAGAAACAGGTGTGATCCATATGGGTCACACCTGTTTCTGGTTATCTTAAATATTGGTTTGTTTCAATTAGGATTCTTTTTCAAAAGCGCAAAGGAAAAATTATGTGCCGGATGGAGCACTCATGTACGGTCAATCCTCTCTTTTATATTCCACCCAGAAATAAAACCTTAAGGAATATTAAGGGAAAGGACATATAGAGTATCAGAAAATTGTGATAGTATAAACGATACATAACAACCAGATTCACAGACACATTTTCAGCCTGTCCCAACCAGGCATCATGCAGAACAGAAAGGAATTTCCTATATGAAAAATCACAAAAAATACATTTTAACTATAACTGCACTCGCATGCTTTTTGTCTGTCCAAGGCTGCCGCTCCTCCTCTGAACATACCCTAGGGGCAGAGTCTGCCTCGTCCGCAGAGTACATCCCCCCAGCCTCGTCCGTATCTGAATCCGACACAGAAAAAGAGGATTCCGAAGAGGCGCTCCTTGCGTTTCCAAACCCTGACATGGTAAGTCAGGAGCTGTTAAGGGACAGCGAAGATTACATTATCTTAGTGGAAAGCTATCTGCAGGACTCCTCCTTCAAACCCATGGAAAGCAGTCAGACAGACACCCTGGCCCGTCAGCTGAGCGGCCATTATGAGGTGGCCGGGCGGACCGACGGCAAGGGAAGAGAATACTATCTGGCCTTGCGGCGCACAGATGCACCAGTATATGATGACTTTTCCAGTTTATCTGTCGGTTCCGCCGGCGGCAGCACTCCGTCTGAACAGGTCTGCCAAATCGAATATTATAATGAAGCCACAGAACCTGTCCCACTGTATCAGATTCCAAATCTCTCCATAAATATTTTCCAGAAGGGAAATACGGCCCAGGCTCTTGATATGTTTTGCTTTTACCCCTCTGATTCAGTTAAGGACACTGCCTTTTTCTATGCTCTTGACCACAACGGAAGGCGGCAGCTGGATTTTCTAAGTCAGCATCCGGGGCTTTCCTTCTACAGGGAAGATAATGATTCCAGCATCCGCTTTCTCTATCAGGACCAGGACACGGTAAAATTCTGTTCCGAGCCATATCCCTGCTATATTGCACTCAGCCAGAAGGACACAGACACTTTAAAACAGCTGCTCCACACCCCCCAGGCCCCGTCTGACATAAACGCCGGCTTTGAAAGCCATGGCCAGCTCCTTGATTATATGAGAACCGTGGATTCCTCCATCCGCACTACCGGAGCCAGCTTTTCTGTTGAAGGCAGCACCTATGAGCTTTTAGGAAGCAAAGACAGCGCCGGCTACATCATATCCCATAACGAAGCCGGCACGGAAGGGAGCCTGTTCAGGCTGGAATACAATCAGCCTGTCTTCTCCTTTATTATCGATAAAATAAAGGAAGTTACAGGCATGGATTACGGCAGCTTTACCGATACGTGGTTTGATATTCCACTCATCAGCGCCACCCTGGATTTTCCCAATCTTACCGCTTTGGAAGACGGAACCCTCACCTTCTGCGTACAGTCTCAGACCGTTCTGGACCCGGAAAAGCTGGCCCGTTTATCCCTGCTTTTAAAGCAGGATGTGGACAGACACGAAAGCCTGTCTGCCTGTCCCTATGTGGGGATTTTAAACCTTACCCGTGAAGACGGAGAAACTCTTCAGATGTTTGTCGCCAATGACTCCTGCGATTCCATTACTTATGAAGGAAGAATCGGCTTCGAGTATGGGAAACAAGAATATCTGGCTGAGATTTTTAACAATGCCATGTCTAATTAATCTCGAAGTAAACAGCGCTTACTATTTTTGTCATCTGTGCATCTGCAAAACCATTTTTATGTATTCCAACAGATTTGGCAGCAAATGTATAATCTTTGGCCGAATAGTTACATGGTACTGTCCGTTCATAAATCACGCCCTTATTTGTAGACAAGAAATGCTTAAACCGACCTGAAAAAATGGGTTAAAATTTATGTAGTCACTCATAGTAATTATAGAAGAAACAAGGAGGGGGCAATCGGGAGTCTGCAGTATGAAACATGACCTGAAGAATACGCTTGCAGTAATCATGCAGCTTCGTTTTTTAATGAAAGGAAGCCTTGTACCCCTCTCCCCAATTCCGCATAGCGTCAAGAACCGGGTGTAGGCTCTGCCCCAATTCCGTCAAGGTATATTCTACTCTTGGCGGAACTTCAGCGTATACTGTTCGGGTTAACAGGCCGCTTTCTTCCATCGCACGAAGTTGTGCAGTTAGTACCTTTTGCGATACGTTGCCGACAGATTTTTTCAGTTCACCAAATCTCTTTGTGCCTGTAAGCAGGTCACGCAAAATCAACACTTTCCATTTATCACCGATTAAAGTCAAAGTTGTTTCCACAGGACAGACGGGCGGTTCTATAATAGATTTCTGTTCACTCATCATAACATCTCCTGGACATAGTTTCTATTTGAAACTTTGCGTATAATTATACTATACTTCCCCGATATAATCAAGATTTCAAGCTGAGATAAGCAGGAAATGTTACTGTCAAGCAATCATTGGCAACTCTTTTTCATACAGATTTTTGATGCCGCACACAGGCTGTATCTCAAGCCTGACTTCACATCCTAGTACCCGGCCATTGCTAGCAGTTTCTTTCTGTCCCCCTGTATCTTTCCTTCCAATCCCACCATATGACCCAGCACCGGATACGCATATCCCTTCCCATCCCTCTTTGGCGTTTTTGACGACATCAATATCTTGCCATAGATTTCCTCTACCTTTTCCTCTTCAAATGCGGGGTGTTTCCGCTTCTCCGTGACCTCATACAGTTTTCCACTGCACTTCTTCGCTAGAATCTTCGCCAGATGGTTCCCTCCACGCCTGCTCCAGATTGTATGGTTGTGCTTCATCCGCCTTGCTATTACGCTCCATACATGGTTCTCCATCGTCCCCATGTTCCGGTATTCCAGTCCCTCCGGATGCTCCGGCAGTGTGAGGCCCTGCGACTGGTAGGGCAGCAGTCCCTCCTTATTGTTCCTGTAATACCGAATCAGTTCCTCCACGTCTTCAATCTCCACGTCTTCAATCAGACTGTTTCGATATAGTTCAAGGTATTCAAACAATTCTTCAATCTTTTCTCCCTCCAGCAGCTCCATGATGTCTTTCACCGCTTTCAGATTGTGGACTCTCTCCCGGACCGCTTTGTTGCGATGGAATGGATCCAGCTGGAAACACGTGCTTTTATCTTTTACCTTTTTAATCCACGATGCCCCGTCTGCATTCAGTATCCGTTCGCATACTTCGTCTAGGTTATATGTTTCGGCTATCGCTGCCTCCCGGTATTCATGAAATTCTTTCGCCCTGGCAAAACCCGCCACCACTACCTTGTCGGAAAGGATGTACCTCTCTTTCCCGGTCTTCTTCCAGCCATCATAGGCTATCCCTACTTTTATCTCTGCCTTGTCCTGACGGCTGCTTTTTCTGTCCTTTCCCTGCAGCCTCACGTAAACCCCGTCCGCCTCTTCGAACAGCACCGGAACTTCCCTTTTTCCCTGTATGTGACCCTTTTTATGCTCTTCCACCAGTTGTGCCTCTTCTTCACACACCTTTTCTCCCAGTGACTGTATCACGTTCCATACACCCATTGCACTGATTGTCTGCC
>CAJUIP010000002.1 GCA_910586315.1 uncultured Lachnospiraceae bacterium
TTCGGTTGGGCCTGTTTTTTGGACCCAAGTTTTTCATAGATTACTTGACACTACCTTCATTTAAACATTCTCACATTCTAACACAGCAAGCACAGGCAAATATGCAAATCTGCTATATCTGCCTCCATTCTTCTTCCGTCTCTTCCATCTGTCCATCATGCAGTGCGCCCGCATAATGGGAAAATACTCAAAGTATCATCCATAACCCCTCACTCTTTCCCCTGTCCTTTTTCTTTCTCCGTCTCTGCTTCCTTTTCTGGATTTTTTACAAAGAAATTTTGATATTGCTGGTAATACCCGATAATAAACTTTCCCTGGTCTGCCAGCAAAAGTGTTCCCGGGAATTCCCCCTGTATCTTGTCCATGATTTCACCAATTAAAATATTATAATAAACGGGGTTCTTTGCCTTATTCAGGTGATTCTGCGCCAAACGCAGCAGCTTCGGGAACACCAATACCGGCCTTGATGCGGCGGACGCAAAATATGCATCCTTGATTGTCCGGTTCAGTGAATTTCCCGATGCCTCCTGCTGAAGCTTTTCCAGTACAGCAAACAGCCTTCCGCATAAATATGCAGGGCTGCAATTTTCTTTATCCAATGCCATCTTAATTTCCTCCTCTTTCCCGGCAATTCTCAAATTCCTATTGATACAGGCTTTTATCACACCCGCTCTGACATCGTCAATTTTCATATCCGAATCTGTTTTCACCCGCCGGACCACATGTTCTAGAAGAGAAACCGGATACGCGGTCCCATACATCACAGACTCAAATACCTTTGCTAACAGCATCGGATTGACTTTATCGTTCTGGTTCTTCGGTGACAGCAGGCTCCTTCTGATTCTCCAGAAAGGTACCGGTCTGGAATCCTCTGAAACCTGCATATCCTTCTGATGCTTTACAATATTCCAGAGAATCTCCCCATACTTCTTCCGATAAAAGAATTTAATGGCAAGTCTGGAAGAATTTGGTTTTAAACCCAGCATATAAAAATCAACTTCAGGATCGATACCATCCAAAGCCGCAATCCTCTTTTGAACAATAGAGCCTTCTGCCGCGTCCTTTAACAGACTCTTTAACATTCCTTCTGTTTGTTCTGCTGACATAAATTCCGACTCTCCAAAGAACAGCGCTGACATAAGAGACTCTTCTTTTCCTCCATTATTCATGGCCCAGAAAACAACCGTCACATCATCTAACAGCTGCTTATGAGATTTTTCTCCCAGCAGATAATTTAACGTCTCAGAATATTGCTTCATCACCTTCTCTGAGATATTGCTATTGTAAGACTGTTCATTTCCATACGAGTTTTCGGAAGGATTGTTAAATCCTATCAAAACACTTCCTGTTGCCAGGCCGCCGGATACGCCTTTAATCTTGTTGTGAATCCTGGCAATGGGGGCCATTTCGCCGCAAACGGAACACTGTGCTTTCAGAATCTCCTCTTCTCCGCCAGAATCCCTCATCGCTTCCCATTTTTCTTTCACCATCGTATCCTCATGAAGCAGCCGGTCCGGTTCTCCGGTCAGGCAAAAGGCAAATCCTGAATTTCCGTAATTTTTTCCAAGCTCCAAAAGCCATGGATTTTCCTTTTCGTCTTCCGGAACCCAGTTTTCAAGAAATGCCTGATATGCATGAACCACCGGAGAATCGATTCCCTCCAAAAAATTCCTGTTGGCTTGTACAAATGCCTCATGAGATTTTTTTGCCTTATGGGTTTTGTCTTCTGTCTGGAACACTCCGCCATCATAATTCAGTCCAAATATGTACAACGGCCTATGTTCAATCATATTGGCATCAATTCCCGGTTTTTCTGTCCGCTGAGGCATGACTTCCATCTTCGGCACCAGCTTTACCTTTGCTTTTCCGTTTTTGGACAAAATCAGCTCCTCTTTCTGCCATGGAATAACCTCATCTATCTTTCCTTCCGGTGTCAGGCAAATCAGATAATGAATTTTTACCTTGGAATATCCCTCTGGAAGAACCTTACCGTCTCCGGAAAGAACGTCATAATAATCACACAGGGCTTTTATCAGCATCGCAATCCCTCCCTGTACTTTTCCACATCAATTACGCCATTTACCATGTGCGGATGATAGTAAACCGTTAAGGCCCGGTCAGAAAATTTTGGATTTTCCCAATCCCCGTTCAACGGTCTTCCACCGTCCTCAAACTGCACCCGGTAGCTCATAAACCCCAAATCCACATCGCCGGATGCCAAAACAGAGCTGCTGATTAAATTTTTGTCAAACTCCTCTACCAGCCGGATGCTCCGGACAGGAAATTCGCCGCAGCCCAGGCATGGAACCCGGAAAAATTGCCCTTTTTCCAGCCTTCTCATTATGATGTTAAAATGCTTTTTCTCATCCTCCCCCTCCTCTTCGTTTTTAATTCCTGTTAATTCAAAATGAAATTCCACCCCGTATTTCACATTCTTTAACACCATCGCCGCCCTCTGGCTTCTGCTTTCAGACGTATAAATGCAGGGGTCAGCCCCCTTCCCTTTCATCTGATTCCTCATCGCACTGAAAAGGATCTTATCCTTCACTTCATTTCTGCGGATATTGACAAAGTCAATCGGATTGAACACGATGATCTTATCAATCACATAGCGAATCGCCGGCTTCCAGTAAACACTTTTTAACAGGCCTTCCAACGCTCCTGGGGTTGGAACGTCATAGCTTACCCGCTCCACTTTCAGTTCAGGTCTGGTAAAACAGGCATAATCCCCGTCAATCATTACCCGAAACCCATACGCCATTATTCATCCCTCCTATTCCATAAAATAATCCTTCGCATCAAACAAAACTCCCAGCCTTTCATCATAATAGTCAGGATTCGTAAGAAACCAGATTCCGCTTCCATAATCCTCCAGCACATGCTGGCAAAACAGCTCATCAAATTCATTTTGATATACTGAAAACGCATATTTCTGAAGTTTTCTTGCCATTCCTGTTCCTGTATATCTGACCTGTTCCATCAAATCCTGGCTCTTCTCATCCCTCACTGCAACCACAGAAACCGTTTTGGAATCCACGATTTCAAAGGAATCCCCATACTCCTTAAAAGGAATGGAATCAATGGCACTGCACCTCGAGCCGATAGAACCACTTAAAATCTCATCCCTTTTCATAAAAAACAACCGTTTATAATACTCCTGTATACACTCCTGACAGGAAATATCTTCATATTTTGCAAGAAGTCCCTTCGTAATATTGGCCCTCTCATCTTCCCACTTCTTTCCAGTACTATCTCCCTGGTCGAAAACAAAAACTTCCGCGCATTTTCTCTTCCCTTCCCGGTTACACCTGCCTCCGGCCTGTAAAATACTGTCCAGCCCGGAACGTTCCCGGAAAACAGAAAAGAAATCCAGATCCACGCCAGCCTCAATCAGAGACGTGGAAACCACAACAATCCTTCTTTCCTCCGGCACATCCTGCAGGTCAGGATATTCTTGTTCCATCTGGTAAAGCTCACGCTTTATCTCATCAATCACACGTTTCCTGTCAAATGCTGTCATGTACGTGGAAAGGTGATAGCATCTGCCATTAAAAGTTTTAAACAGTTCTCTCGCCGTTCTTCTTTTATTCACTACAATCAGACTTGATGGAAACTCCTTCGCTCTCTGAACAATCTGTTCCAGGCTCATTTTCCCCAGATAACAGTATCTGCACTTTTGAAATACCGGAAACATGGAAGTATCATCAATCAGATTTACAATCCTGCTGTCAGGAAAAACACATTCTTCAATCAGGTTCTTAAAATCCGGCATGGTCGCTGTCAAAAACACTGCCTCGCTGTTTAAATACCTTGCAATATAAGAGATCCCTTCCAGACATGGTTTCAGATAATTCTGGGGCATAAGATGTGCTTCATCAAATATGAGGACACAGTCTGCCATATTATGCAGCTTCCTGAGCTTCCCTCTCCTGTTGGAATACAATGATTCAAAAAACTGAACCGCCGTCGTGATAATCAATGGCGCATCCCAGTTTTCCATCGCCGACTTGGCCGCCAGCCGGTAATTTTCATTATAATCTTCCTGATCCTCATAAGAAAACGTGGACTGATGTCTTAAAATATCCGCATCCTCTCCTAATAGTTTTTCAAACACTTCGGCCGTTTGATCAATGATGCTGTTATACGGAATCACATAGATAATCCTTTTTTTCTGCTTCCTTAATGCCCGTTCCAGTGCAAACTTAAGACTGCATAAAGTCTTTCCGCTTCCTGTTGGCATATTCATCAAGTAAATTTCTGATTCGACAGCGCTCTTTTCGAACACCTGCCTTTGCAAAGAAGCACGCATCCTCTGCAAATCCGTTGTACAGATAAAAGAATCAAGCTTCCTGTTTACCTTTTCCAGGCACCTTTCAAAATCCGCAAAAAGTTCCGCCTCAACACTGTTTCCACAAAAGTCAGCCGTATCTGTGGAATCCGCATCTATCAGACAGGAAAAACAATATCTCGTAAAAAATGAAAATTTATCAAACAGCCTGTCCTTCGCGCCGCCGCAGTCCCTCATCAAAAATTCAGCGAAAGCTTTCTCATTCACCTCCGGGATTTGCAGCTCCTTCTGATATGCGCTATAATCCTCAAACCCCCTGCTCATCCTCCCATAAAGAGTTGTCTTATCACCTGTGTCGTTCTTATAGCCGCCATCAGGAATTCCAGAGTGATGGCCGGCAATGCAATATCCCATCATAACACCTGCCGGTCCCGGATACAATTTTCTTACGGCAGCCGCTCCACATGTGGAATGTTCCACTTTCACTGCCTCACCGCAAATCCTTTTCTGAAAAGAATCCTGAAATTTCCCCAAATCATGGAGCAGTCCTGCTGCGTATACCACATCTTTTAAAGCGGGGACTGCATATTCCTGACAGAGTCTTGCTGTATTTTCACTATGTTCTTTTACTGTCTGTATTTTTTTCGTTTCATCATTAATATGTGCTATATATTCCATACTGTTCCTCTTTAAACATTAAATCCCTATATTTCCCTCACTATCTTTGAACCACTCTCATCTTATCACAACTTTACCAAAAGTTCAACTATATTTTTCTTAACTTTTAGTTTGTAAATATTTATATCAAAGAAAAAGCTGCCTGCATGGACATACCACTTATCAGGCAGCTATCTCTTCTCAATCGGGCTCATTACCAACTAAAAGTTATTTCTACTCACGCCTCTCTGCAATGCTCCCTGCAAAAGACGACTAAAATTGGTTGTCAATATATATCAGCCGACTATTCTTATTCTATCCCATCGCGGTCTTTATAACAATCCATTTTAAACAAAAATTTTCCTCATAAATTATTTTAATGTAACAGGTCAGATAGGTCCGCGCGTTCCCCGCACCGACCGTAAGAAAACGCAGTGGTCGTGGGCAAAAGCCCCATGGATATTCAAATCAGAACATCCACAGGGCTTTT
The DNA here is from genome assembly GCA_910586315.1 of uncultured Lachnospiraceae bacterium. Lineage (GTDB taxonomy): Bacteria > Bacillota > Clostridia > Lachnospirales > Lachnospiraceae > CANRXD01. Next base: position 5,436 of record CAJUIP010000002.1, read on the forward strand.
CTTTCATGTTTTTCGTAAATATTCAGACTTGCTGAACCGTTACGATTTTTCTATTCCTGTCTGCTCATCCGCTTCTTCTTGTCATACAGAACTCCAAGAAGAATCACCATACAGGCCGCAGCCGCGCCCACAAGAGCCAGTCCGGTCCGGTTGGTCTCGGCAGATACCTTCATAGCTTCCAGGTTGATGGCATTCTGGCGGATACCGTTCTCCTCCATAATTTCCATCTTCCTGTTCTCACTGAGCAGACTTTCTCCGCTCGTGGTCAGCAGGTCTTCTGCGCGGAATACCTCATAACCTCCGGCATCGGCTGTCAGCATGGTCACATACGCACGGTCTGATGTCAGGGACGGAAGTACTGCTTTCGCCTCATCCGGCCCTCCGGTTCCAGAGCTTCCGGCCGCACTGCCGCTGTTCTTTGCGGAATCCGCGGCTTTGATTCCGCCGCTGGCGGCTCCTTCCCCGTCTGCGCCTCCGGCTGTATTCACCTTAGAAGCTCCCACATCTTCGCCTTCCAGATTGCTGATCAAAGCCGAGCCATCCACATGGGCGGTTCCTCCTTTATGGCTTCCGCCGTCTCCGGTTCCTTCCGCCCTGTCAGCCCGATCGCTTACGTCTGTCCGGTTATTCCGGTCAGCGCCGCTTTCGGCTGCCTGATTCCGGCTGTCCGTGTTCCGGTCGTTTCTGATCCCTCCATTTCCAGAGCCAGCCTCAGTTCCGTCCACGTTCTTGCCATCTTCGGTCGTTGCGCTTCCTGCTTCCGCCTTGGTTCCATCCGCAGCTTGGCCATTTTCGGTCGCCCCATTACCGGCTTTTGCCTTAGCTCCATCCGCAGTCTGACCATCCCCAGCCGTCTGGTTTCCGGTTTCATTCCGGCCATTTTCAGGCCGCCCGAATGCTCCGGTTCCATCCGCAGTCTGATCATCCCCGGCCGGCCGGTTTTCGGATTTCGCTTTGGCTCCGTCTCTGGCTGCTCCGCTTCCGGTCCCATCCCGGCTGTTCTCAGGCTGCCCGGCCGCTCCGGCTTCATCCGCATCCCGGTCGTCTTCATAGCTTCCAGTTCCGTCCGCGTCCTGACTGTCTCCGGTCTCTCCACTTTCTGCCTCGTCTTCAGCGCCTGTATTTTCATCGGTTACACCGTCCGAACTCTTTTGACCGCTACCCTGTTTTTCGCCGTTTTCGGTCTTCTCTGCATCCGCATCCTGACCGTTTCCGGCTCCGTCGTTTTGGCCTGTTCCATTCCGGTCGGTTTCTGTCCCATCCGCATTCTCGTCCCGGTCTTTTTCATTCCCGGTCTTTTCCGCCTCTGAACCTTGCCCGCTTCCGGTCCCGGCCTTTTCTGTGTCTGAGCCCTGCCCGCTTCCAGTTCCGGTATTATCCGCGTCCGCCTTTCCGCCGCCTTCATCGGCCTCACCTTCGTTCCCGTCGAAGGGCTTTCCGGATGCGCCGTCCTGGCTGCTTCCATCTGCTCCGCTTTCCGGTCCCTTGGCGCCGTTTTCTGTCAGAGCCCCGTCTTTTTCCGTGCTCTGATCACTTCCGCCGGAGCCTCCGGTTGTGCCGCTTCCTCCGGTGGAATTACTTCCGCCGGCCTTGTTATCACCGTCGATGGCCACATCCAGCTTATTGCCGTTGGAATCCGCCGGATTCTCTGGTGCGTCGGTCTTCTTGATAAATCCAATCACCTGGTTATCGTCAATCGGGTTCTTTACCAGGCTGTCGACGAGTCCGGCCGCGCTGTTGTACGCGTTCATGGTCTTTAACGCCACTTTCTTTCCGGATGCCCAGAGGGATGCATAGTCGACAAATCCCAAGGCCTCCTTCTCCGAATCGTCCTTAAAGAGCAGCGTTCCGGTCAGGTAGTTAAAGGCCGCTGTCGTGTTGTCACAGTACCGGATAATCACATACGGCTCATCGGCATACAGGTTATCTCCAATCTCCAGAATCTGGAAGTTATCCAGAATGTCTTTCTGATTCTCATCCTTCGGCCAGCGGATTGCCGTCTTTCTGTCCTCCAGAACCCGGTTCTCCGTCACAATGCTCAAGTACTCCGCGCTTCCCTGGGATGTACTGTAATAATCCGCCAGGAAGCTCTGGAATCCCTGTCCATATGGCTGGTCTAACTCGGGATCCATACCAAACAGCTTTCCGTTTTTGGCAAACAGACGGTAATCGGAGCGGGTTTCTCCATGATCCGCCATACTGTAGGTACGGTAAGAAAGAACCTCCTCCCCGCTGTAATCGGTCCGATACGCGGGCACGGTTTCCTCACTTGTCTTAAAGAGCGTTTCCGGCTCCAGGGTATCTGTCTGAGCGCCGCTTGTTACCCGGTAAACAGCCCCGTCACCGTCCAGGGCCTCGCCCTGATACAGGTGTATGAAGGAACCGCTCAGTACCTTCTGAACATTGGCCATGCTGCCATCGCCGGAGTAAGCACCATTATCGCAGTAAATACCATCCTTTCTGATATAGTAGCAATGGTCTTTCCATGTCATTACGGTATGTCTTACAGCGTCTCCGGTCACGGCAAAGCTTCTGCTGTTCTCTCCAAGAGTCACCCGGATTGTCAAGGTAGAAGTAAAGTCATAAGGAATCGTATACGTCTGTCTGGCAATTTCCGTCTGTTCCATCAGCATTCCGTCTGACCCGAGAATCTCAAACTGAACCTTCGGAAGAAGGATTCCCTCAAGAATTTCCGGTTCCTCTTTGGCAAGCTCCCTGGTCTCGATCACATCCGCGCCCAGATCTGCCACATCCGCCGGGAATTCCAGGTTGATGGTTCCGGCTCCGGATGCATAAATGGATACCTGATCCAGAGAATCGCTTAAGTTGCCGAGGCTTAAAAGAGAAGCTCCTGAGGTTCCGTCCGGAATCGGAATACCATCCTGTACCGGAGATTCCTCCCCAAGCCATGCGCCCGCAAGGGCAGCTGTGCCCGAATTGCTGACATACGGGAACACTCCCTTGTCCGTCACATCCTCTGAGTAAAAGAAATTCCTGTAATAGGCCGTATTAATCAAAGTACCTTTTTTGGCGTCCCAGTAGCTGGTTGCGTTTTCCTTGATATACAGACCTCCCTTGGCCTTGGTGCCATAATAGAAATCAAGCTCCTTCAGATTTTCCGTTGTAACCAGGTATGCCTCCCTGTACTGGCTTTCCGAGGTACCAGAATCCTCATACGTCCATGTCGGAAAAGCGCCTAATGCTCCAGGCTGACTGCGTATTGGCTGAGCCCCGGCCTCAGTCCCGTACATGAGATTCTCATAAACCCGAAGATAAGCGATTCCGCCATCTCCCGATGTCTGTACGGCCTTATCATTCTGGGCCAGGATTCCCATGGAACCCGTGGACGACGTTACGGATGTCTGGGCCAGGATAATTCTCTCGAAATAATCCTTATGCAGCATCTCCCGATATCCGCTGGTTTCATCCGCTATCTGAGAACCATCCTCAGGATCCACCGGTCTTTCCCCTGGTGTGAAGTATCCGGTCAGGCCGCCAACGGCTGCGTTTCCTTCCACACTTCCGCTGAGGATCATCCTCTGCAGCTTTGTTACAGGATACCGAAGCAAATTAGCACCCTTTAAAGACTGGTCGTATCCAATGAGTTCCCCTGCTAAGCCTCCGGCATAGTTTCCATCCACCTTAACCGTAGCTCCGATATGCAGATCATGGGATTCCCCACCGCCAAACCTGCCGAAACCGCCGCCGCCGTACTGGGATGCCTTCACCTCCACAGAATCGTCTACGACGCTGTTATAGTAACGCGCACCATGGGATTCACCAACCAGGCCTCCGGCAAATCTCGTACCTCTTCCATTGCCCGTTTTCCATTGAGGCGTATAGCGGTCCGGATTATCCGGATTCTTTTCTGTCTCCGGATACTCCTTTGTGGTTCTTCCGATTTTACAGTTCGTTACAATGGCATTATAGAGGTAATGATCTCCTGTTTCCGCATCCTTCATGCCAAAGACGCCTCCGGCATACTCTTCCGCGTAAATGGCGCAATCCCGGATAATAACACTACCTGTACTAGCCGTATGTCTTCCTGCAAGGCCCCCGGCATAGGAGCCGGCCCGGATATTGCACCCGGTCACAACGGAACTGGAGCATCCATGGCCCGTAAGGGTAGAGACACCGCCGGCATACATGCCATCCGCCGTAATATCACAGCCGATCACCGTCATACCATCTCCTCCACCGTTTCCGCAGTAGCCGCCGGCACACTGAACTGTGGCGTGGACCGTATTTTCCTTTGAATAACCGTATCGGGTATAGGAGTATCCCATAACGCCGCCGACATACACTCTTCCTTCCACATCGCACCCAACGGCGCTGTTTAAATAGACTTTATCCTCTCCTTCCACCTGAATTTCCTGATAATTCGCCGCTGTGTAGTGCAGATACTGAGATGCATACGCGTTTATATACCCGCCAACGGATCCTACGTAAGTGTTTCCCTTCACCTGTATTTTTTCTGCATAACCAAATTTCAGTCCCGGCTCATAGGCATATCCGACAATACCTCCCGTATGGCTGCCATAGTTTCCGTCAGGGTTCGTATTGCCCACAATGGAATAGGTCCATGCGCCATTCTTTTCCGTACCTGCGGCGCTGATGTGTTCCATGGCGCCCTTGGACATGGCGGCAATTCCGCCGATATAAGAGGCGGTACGCCTGATATTGGTTGTTTTGCTGGAGCTTATTACAATATCACGGCCCCGCACATATTCCATCGAATTATCCATATTGGTGACAAATCCAATATAGCTTGTGGCATCGCCGTAGTCGATCTTTAAATCGACCACATCCACATAGGAAACAGCCCCTGTCTGCTGTCGGATGATTCCAATATAACTTCCCGACGGCCCATTGGTCCAGGAAATATTCTGGAATTTCAGATACCGCATTTCGCTTCGCAGCTCATAAATCCAGCTTACGTTGGAAATCTTCTCTTCTTTGAACGTTACATTGGCAATAGCCGCGTAGGCATCGTCCTCTCCAGGTGTCTTAAGAAGATATTCTCTGCGCTGCGCCTCATTCAAGCCGGAATAGTCCACATGGTTTAAATTTCCTTCCAGACGGTTAATTTTAAGTCCTGTTCTCAGCTCGGAAGAATCAATTCCTGTGAAATCCAGATTCTTCATGATCAGGAAATTCTCATACCGATCTCCGGCAATGGCCATGGCGCCCTGCCAGCTGTTGACATCCACATCCCCCGTTCCCAGCCCATGATTCTGCTGTGCACGGTAAATGTGGTAGTAAAGGGGCGTCGGTTCCGCCTGGATACTTCCGTTCTTTCTTTCAAAGAAATCCAGCTTCATTCCGACTTTTCCGTCTTCCGTATTCAGAACCACCCGGTAACTGTCCAGATACTTCTCGGCAGTAATCCCCTGGAAGGTCAAAATACAGGTTCCGTTTGAAAATGTGACCACCGGCGCCTTGATCCGTCCGTTTTCCTTTGCAAACTGCATATTTTCAATAGAAAGCCTCTCGTAATGTTCTCCGAAGTACCGGCTGTAATTCTTATTATAGGAAGCCAGATCCTTCAAATCCTCATACGTAAGCCTCAGTTCTACGGACAGCTGATACTGGAACGTTTCTTTCCCCGGAGTCCTGTCCTCCGTTCCTTCCGCAATTCCCTTTGCCGTAAACTCGATTCCGCCTGTGGAAATGCTGATTCCGTTTTCGTAATCCTGTTCCGGAAGCAGCCCGGTTCCTTCTATATTATAGAGATAAGGAAGATAACCGTTTTCCACCTGACTGTAATCAAAAGCTTCTCCGATATTCGCCGTATTCCAGTAATACCGTTCTAACTTAAGCTCCTCGTCCGTCAAAAGGCCCTGAGCGTCCATGACATCCGCAAGAATCTCGGAATTAATCTTCTGGTTGGCCGCCGCATAGCAGCGCATCAAAGTACGGCTGTTTCCAAGAAAGCCTCCGTTGATCCGCCCGTATCCGTCCGAAGCCGTGGTGAACACTTCTCCAATGGTAAGGATCTGGTTGAGAGTAGCGGACGTATCCATAATACCTGCGGCGCCGCCCACATAAGGAGCCGTGGCGCTTATGTTCACCTTGGACCAGCACCCTAAAATCGTTCCGTTTAAGTAGCCCCCGAGCCCTCCGGTCCTGGAAAATCCTGAATCGATTGAGCCCTGTGCATAACAGCTTCGGATCGTATTGCCATATGGCACATACCCCCCAAGACCTCCGATTCCTTCCGCCGTCTGCCCGTCTTTGATATTGATCTCCAGTTTCCTTGCCAGGCAGTTCTGGATTCTCGTATAGGACAGATCCCCGGCCAGACCTCCGACCCGCATGTTTCGTCCGTCCGTATCGCTTTCCATGACCAGTCCGGCCACGACACAGTTCTCCATAACAGCCCTTGCGGCTCTTCCCGCAAGTCCGCCTGCCATCTGGTAGATTCCCCGGATCTCGGAATTTTTAATGACGATATCCTTAAATCTCGTGTTTCCGGAAGTCTGTCCGACCAGTCCGGCATAGCTGGAATTCGCCGCCGAATTGTCAATTTTCATTCCATCCACAACCAGATCCTTTATGCTCCCGCCTTCCATTCTGGGAATCAGATAGGGATACTGGGTAAATTCAAAGTTCTTAAGACTGTGTCCGCGGCCGTCCAGGCTTCCCTTAAACGTGGAAGAGAAATTCATGGCCTCGGCAGCCTTCTTCTTCTCTGTGGGTAAAAATTCTGCATAATCAATATCGCTGGTCAGACGGTACTGGCTGTTGGGATTATCAAACGCGATGCACCAGTTCTCCTGATTCACTTCCTTTGAGAAAGCCACAACAATCTCACGTCCGGCAACGTCCGACGTATACGTATCGTAACTAAACTGCGTCATGGCATAGCTGTCGCTGTAAATATTGTTGGGACGCAGCTTCACCTTCACCCGGTAGAATCCGTTGTCCATATACTGTTCAAATGCGGTTCCAGACTGGGGCTCCACATAAAGGCCGTCAACCCGGATGCTGTTTATGGTCCTCTCCAGGGGATTTGTGAAGGTCAGCGTTGCAAGTGCAAAATCCTCCGGCGCTTCTGCTCCGTCCTCCATGATATCTCCCCGTTCATACTGCTGGTCAATGACCGCGGACAGGAATTTAATACTGTTATCCACGCCCACAGAAGATAAGGGAACCCGGTACTGCTGCTTCATCATCTCATCGGGCATCTGAACCCGCGGGAAGAATCCGTCTCCCACATCCTCCATCCAGAAGGCATCCGCGTGGTTTACCGTTCTTTCGTAGAAGGAGGGATCCCGAAGCAGCATGGTATCCGTGGCCCGCTCCTGCCGTCCTTTCATGTTATATTTAAACGTGTAGGTTGACGGATAGGAACTGAAAAAGTAGTTGTTTTCAATGTCAGTGGAACTGGCGGAAACAGCTCCGCCAACGGCAGGGCCATACTCCAGATACGGCTCCACCTCCTTCACATGGTCGCTGTTCCAGACAGTCCGCATCAGTTCGCCCACCACAAAGCAGTTCCGGATGCTTCCCTTTCCTCCGCACAGGATTCCGTTGGTTGACATGGTCCCCGTTTCGCCGTAACGCTCTACCGCCAGGTTTCCAACCACATATACGTTTTCCAGGGTGCCGGAACCGTGGGATACCACCAGTCCCGTATTTTCGTTTCCAATGGCTTTGGAACCGCCATACACGCCGGTGGTCACATTGATGGAGCCCGGACAGTACACATAACCGTTTCGGATTTCGCCATCATTCGACATCACCAGGCCGCCAAAGTAGTTCCCCACATAATTGGTGGAATTGGAGGAAAAATTCAGATTAAAGTTTTCAATAACGCCCCTGTTTGAATATACCAGGCCAGGGCAGCGCTCTTTCCGGTAGGTTCCCTGACCCAGGTTAAAATTCACCACCACATTCTGGATGGTTCCCCGGTTCATGTATGCCAGACCGTAGGCATATGTAATGGGCCGCTTATTCTCAAGAGCATCCAGCACATAATCCAATACCAGATTCTTCACCGTACCGCTGCTTCCGATGGTATGGAGCCCATATGTGCCTATCGTATGCTTTGCATACAGAGTATACCCCTGGAAATCCAGAGTTCCCTCAAAGGGCACTGTCTCCGAAAAATAATACCTTTCATTATCTCTCAGATAGATATCATTGACCACAAGAAAATCCCCGCTGGGGTACCGCATCAGCTTTGCTAACTCCGTGCGGTCGTGAATGACCTCCATAACCCGGTTGGTCTTAAAGTTAATTTCATCCAGCGTGATCTCCTCGCCCCGGTATTTAACATACAACCGCAATTCAAAGGCCCTGTTGGCCTCTCCCACAAAGGAAACCAGCGTCGTCAGATTCTCCGTAACCGTCATTTCCCCTGACTCCGTCCGTTTCAGATACAGCTGATCCCGGACCTCCTTCGGAATCGGGTTCGCATCGCCCTCCAGGAGGACTCCATTTTCCCTCACATCCAGATAGACCCTGTTTTCATCTCTCAGGATCAGGTTGTTCATAGGATCCGATACCGTAAGGGTAACAGAGTTTGCGAATCTGGAAAGATCTTTGGATTCCAGCCAGTCCAGCTTATCAACCTCCAGCTTATAGAGGACCGCCTCCTTCAGCGCGGTACGCTGGCTGCTGATGCTTCCTTTAAAGGTCATGGACACCGCGTTCGCCGGAACATCAAAGCTCAGTCCTATGCGCTCTCCCCAATTCAGGCTCTCAATCAGATTATTAGAGCCGTCCCGGAATTCCACCGTATAGTTTCCGTACCCCTGGGCGATGGCATACCGTTCTCCCGATCTTACCGCATATGTCTGATCCAGACTCCCCATTTTACTTTCCGCCTCAGCCTTTGTCAGATAAAAACAGCTGGCTGTGGCGTAAGTGGGAATGCTGTTCGTATGGCCCGCCATGGCAAACCGCATATGGGAAACCCCTTCCGGAATGACAATCGCCGTGGCGTCCCCGTTAATCGTAAACCGGTTAACCGTATGTGCCGGAGCACTGGGAAGGTTCCCCGTTTTTTTCCAGTCATGCGTATTGACATTGGCAATCTTGCCGTCCGTTCCGTAAAAGCAGGCATAGGAGGCATCTTTTGGGTTGCTTCTCTGACCCGTAATGTAATAAACGTCTCCCGGATTTACCTGGATCATCGGGCTGGTCATCCAGTTGCTCAGTGATGGAATATCCTTATCGACGAGCGTTCCGTCCGTACCCATAAGGCCGGTAGCAAAGCCGCTGGCGTTATAAAGGCTGTACTCGCTTTTTAGCTCAACGGCATCCTCGTCTCCGCTCTTATTCTGCAGCGGATAATTAATACTTTCAAAGATCAGCCGCCCGGACAGTCCGTCGCCCGCCCGGAAAACATACGGTTCCATCAGTGCTTCTGACCGCATCACAAATTCACCCGCCGTATCTCTGCGGATCACATCACCGGAAATGGAAATTTGATAGTTCTTTCCCTCGGTCAGGTTTTTGTAGATCAGCTCATCCACATAGCCGCCCGGCCTGGCCTCATAATCCAGCGTCAGTCCGGTCGTTTCCACTCCCACCAGGGCGGCGGAAATGTTGCCGCCTGTGATGGCATGGTCCTCGTCATGGAAACTCAGATGGTAAAGCTTAATATAATCCGATACCAGAATCACATCGTCATAATCCACATAAGGCATCTTTTTAAGGGTCGAGAACGTGAGCCTCTTATAGTAGGCGCTTCGTCCCGTAATGTCATGGATCTCACCGCCCTGGGCCGCATAGGTCGCCGTATTGAACTGGTATCCGTTGTTGGATTCCAACGTTCCGTCTTCCCAGTAGAATACCAGCTTTGCCTTATTTGCCGGGGTTGCAAATACCTCCCACATAGTCTTTTGGCCCGTAAAATCCTCGGCCTCCACATAGACCTCCGGCAGATAGCCGTCCTTCATGGAAGATGCGGAATCCTTAAAGAAAACATTCTTATCCACCGGGAACTGCTGTCTCTCTCCGCTGTCCGTTCCCACAATCTCAAGCTTCTCGGACTCCATGGTCTTCCTGTTTAACGTTCCCTTAAGGAGATACTTTTTCGTTTTCGTATCCAGTACATCAAAATCCACATGGTCCATATAGAGGTCCACCAGCTCCCAGCTGGTCTGTGTATAATCTATGGACATGCTGAGTTTCTGGGCCGTGGCGCTCTCATATGGCGACAGCTCATCCTTCCAGTCTCCGTTAGGCCATACGTTTGTCTTCACATGGCTGTTTACCAGATTATAGGATACCCGCCCATAGCTTCCCATGCTGATGGTGGAGAAACGCTGGCTTCCAATGAGCCGGTTAACATACGTTGGCTGATTGTCGTTTAAATTATAATCACCGTAAATGTTAACCTGGTAAATATGGCCGGCAGTAAGTCCCTGTATCTCATATCTGGACACTTCACCCTGAAGATTATCTTTCTCAATGGCAAGACGCTTTACCTTATTGCCGTCCTTATCCGTAAACTCAATTGGTGCTTTTGTCGGGTCGCCCTCCCGGAGCACTTCCAGATAATAGGTATCTTCATATCCTGCAATGGCCTTATTGGGGTCGGTAAAGGCCAGCTCATAAGCCACACGGTCAATGCTCTTCTTCCCGTCGGTCCACCCTTTCTGATTTAAGGCGACCTTTGGAACTACCCTGGCCGTTCTGGTAGCGCCTGTCGGCGTATAGTAATTTTCCAGCTTCTCACAGCAGTTTAAGCTTCTGTTTTCCTCCTGGTTTACCGTATTATCCATGTACCCTTCCACCACTCTGGTGAATTTGTTTCCAAAAGGATCCAGAAGGTCAATGGTATATGCATATTCCGTATCAGAGGGCAGGTAGATCTGCTTGGTATCCGATACCCACACAGGACGCTCGGCCTCATTCTTTTTATAGAAGTAATTCCTCTTTGCATCGGCAAGCCCCATCTGGAGGGTATATGTATTCCCCTTGCTGCTGCCGCTTGTGGCCACAAGGTTAAGCCGGATCTTGCTGATTTTATTTACCACATTGGCATTGGGACCGCTGACGGCCATCTCAAAAAGCTGCATCTGGTTGGGAAGATATGTCATATCCGCCGCTGACGACTTGAATTCCACATAAAGATCATCCACATAATCCAGGCTCAGAGTTTTAAAACGGTTTTCAAACCCTTCGTAAAAAACCAGATGCTCTGTCTTTCCGTCCTTCGTGTAATACAAAAGGCCTCTGGCATACATCATCGTGTTGGGCGGCAGATTATCAATCACAACATCTCCGTCCCCGCGAAATGTCTTTCTGTACATCAGCTGGTAATCACTCTGCTTATCAGAATCCGGCTTCGGAGAGCCGTCATCATTCTCCGGCTGCCAGTAAAGCTCAATAACGACACGCTTCGCCACAAAGGCCGGGTCTTCGATTTCCAGTCTGGTAGTTACATTATATACGTCTGTTTTAAAAGTACCCAAAAAAGCCGACGGGTACTTAAAGGGCACCTGGACGCCTCCGCTTCCAGTTCCCGTTCCGCCGCTTCCCGATTCGGATTCTCCCTCTGTAGGTTCCGCATAATCGCCGGATTCCGTCTCACTAGGTTCTGCTGCTCCGCCGCTTTCCGTGCTACCCTCGGAGCCGCCCGTTCCGGAGCCACCACTTCCGGTATTTCCGCTCCCAGTGCTTCCGTCCCCGGTGCTCCCACTGCCTGAGCCTCCGTTTCCGGTACTTCCGCTTCCTGAACCGCCATTTCCCGAACTTCCGCTTCCCGAGCCGCTGCTTCCGTTGCTTCCACTCCCCGAGCCTCCGTTTCCGGTGCTTCCGCTTCCCGAGCCACCACTTCCCGAACTTCCGCTTCCCGAGCCGCTGCTTCCGTTGCTTCCACTCCCGGAACCGCCGCTTCCAGAACCACTGCTTCCGCTCCCCGAGCCTCCGTTTCCAGAGCCTTTGTCACCAGAATCGCCCCAGCCGGAGCCTCCATCGCCGGAACCATCATCGGAATCTCCCCAGCCAAAGTCTCCGCCCCCGAAACCATCATCGGAATCTCCCCAGCCAAAGCCGCCGCCGAAATCTTCATCGGAATTGCTCCAGCCAAAGTCGCCGCTTCCATAGCCGTCACCAGAATCCCTCCGGCCAAAGCTGTCGCTGCCGCCTTCTCTTCCAGTCCCTGTTCTTTCTCCGGCATTTTGTCCGCCATTTTCTCTGGCAGTCCGCACGGCATCCTGGCCGTTTTGTGCAGCAGAAGTAGTGTCTGCTCCGTTTTCTCCTGCCGTTTCTTCCTCTCCGGTGTCCACCAGGCCTTCTCCGGATGCTTCCTCCCGCTCCCGGTCCACTTCCGCCAGAGTCACCGCTTCCGTTTCCTCCTGACCCTTCGGCGCGGTCTGTCTTGACTTTCTGGTAACGCCAAGAAGCTCCAGGAGCTGCTCATAGCTGTAAGTTTCCCCGCCGATGGTAACTTTGGTAAGTTTCGTTGTCGGTAACGCCGCATACTGGAGGGAATCTCCCCCCTGCATTGCGTAATAGCGCGCGCCATCCAGCCCCAGATAAAAAATACTGTTCATACGGACACGGCTGCTGCCGCCCGGATACTCAAACAGGATGCTCTGGGTATTCATAAACAGGCCGTTATCCAGCTTCAGGAAAAGGAAGTCGTCTTCATCGGCCTGGGTTTTGTCATAGTTAAAGGTAAGACCGTCGCTGACATACATTCCCTGGAAGGGTTTCGCCTCCTGGAACTGTGTGTCTAAAAGCACCGGTCCGTCCGCCATAATCATGACGGCGTTTCCGTCATTGGCAAAGAACGGGAAATCTTTTACAATTTTATCCTTTCCCTGCCCCACATAGAGGTCAAATCCCCTCTTGTAAACAGGCTCGTCAGCCTCCACCCTCTTTAAGGCATAGGAGCGCGATTCTGGCTCCTCTCCCTTAATCAGGTTTTTGGCCACTTCCGGGCTGTCTATCACATACACTGCTTCCTGCAGATGCGCCATGCACTTTAACTGGTACCACTGAACAATAAACAGAGAGCACAGCACGACTGCCGCAAAGGATGCAACCTTTATAATTCCTTTTAAACCTTTCATTTTGTCCTCCCTATTTCATCTCCGGCAACGCCTCAAGGGGCATAAACAAAAGCCTCCAGGCACCGTTCACCGCATAACAGCGGTCTGTTGCCAGATTCACTCTCTTCTTGTTGGAAAATTCCGCCGTTACGGCTTCTGATGTTACGGTTTCAAACACGGGCTCCACGCCGGGGCCGAAAATCTGGATTCTGTCCATATAGGAAACCTGAACAATCGTCATGGGCTCCAGTTCTATGACCTCTTCGTTATAGCTTAAAGTCACCGGCTCTAAAAACACATACGTATCGCTGTTATCATAAAGAAAGCCGGAAATGTCCCTGCTCTCCTTATTGCGCCTTTTGATAAGAATCCCTTCCTCATCCCGGCTGATCTGAGTAAAGTAGTCCAGACGGTAAATGCAGTCGTCGTCCACCCGGTTTAAAGAGCAGCTCCTCTGCATAAAAATGGAACTCTCATCCGCAGTGATGACCGGAGCAGTCTCAAGATCAAACTTCTTTCCGGCAAAACGGATTGTGGTGCTGTCTCCCTTATGATACAATGTGGCTCCGGCTTCTAATTCCGTCCTCGTTCCGTTAATGCAAAGATAAGCCGGTTCCTTAATTGTCAGCGTATCACGGCCTCTTAAAGCCGCCACGGCGCTTACAATTACCAGCACGGCCGCCAGAGAAATCAGCCATGGTTTTCTATTTTTCCGCTTTGCGCTTCTTCCTCTGCTCCTGCCTCTTCTTTGCTCTTTCATGCTGCTGCAACATCCTTTCCAAACCTTTGATAAAAAAGTAAACACCATACTGTATCACAAACAGGGACAGCATGGCCCAGATTAACAGGATATACACGTCCACGCCTGTCTCCTTCATGTAATCCATCAGGAGATTTCCCGCCATGAGGGCCGTTCCGGTCAGGCCGCCAAAGATAAACTCCCCCAAAAGACCGCCCAGAGAAAATCCCAGAATCCCCTTTCCCACACATAAAAGGGCCAGCGCCGTAATCTGCACAATTCCCATGGGAACAAAAAAGCATACAGTGGAAACCACAAGGGCAATCTGGGAGATTCCCAGACACATCCAGATAATTTCCCGTCTGGTCCGCCCCAGAAAAAGTGCCTGCCACCGGAATGCTTCCATTCCCGCCTTTGCCCGTCCCATGAAGAACAGGACCATGGCGGTGCCAAAGAACAGAAAGATCACGGAAAAAATGATAAACCCCTTAAGCTCCATGATTGGGTATAAGATATAATTACTCATCTGCTCCCTCGCTCTTCAACATCAGGGAAAATTCATTATTTTTATGCATGAAATATCCCTTCAGATTCTCTCTCTGATACTCTTTTTCTGCTGTCCGGAAAAATACGTCCCCCTCCAGCTCACCGATGATGGGGAGGTAGTCTGCCATAATGAGCAGATTATACCGTTTGCTGGTAACGCGAACGAAGCACACCTTCTCATACTCTTCCAGTCCATGATCTTTTCCGCAGATGCGGACCAGGATTTTTCCCGTCCGCAGACGCTCCTTCTCTATGGCAACAGCTGCCGGATTCCTTCTGCTTCTCTTTCCCTCTGCCATCTCTTTCACCCCCATCCGTCCGGCTTTTCCGTTTTAAAAGTCAATCTTTCCGATATAGGCGAATCTGGACTCGTCCACATCGTCATACGTTCCGTTCAGGATATTCTCCACATCATGAAGAACATCGTCAATTTTAACAAACTGCCCCGGGATTCCCGTAAACTGCTCCGCCACAAACATGGGCTGGGTAAAATAGTTCCTCAGCTTTCTGGTGCGGTAGAAGACTCTTGTATCCTCTTCCGAGAGCTCTTCAATGCCGAGTACGGCAATGATTTCCTCCAAATCACGGTATCTCGAATAATATTTTAAGGTCGCCTCCACCAGGCGGTAGTGCTTCTCGCCTACCTTTTCAATGTCAATCAGCTTACTCGTGGTATTGAATACGTCCACCGCTGGATACAGGCCCTTCTCTGCTACTTTACGGTCCAGGACGATCTGCCCGTCAAGATGGGACTGGATGGTCTGTACGGCGGCGTCCGTCAGGTCATCCGCCGGGATATAAATGGCCTGGAAGGAAGTAATGGAGCCGTTTCCTGTGGAATTGATGCGCTCCTCTACCTGGCTGATGGCCGACCCGATGTTTGCCGGATAGCCGTTTTCAATCGGGACACGCGAAAGCTCCGCGTTAATCTCGGAAATGGCCTGTACATAACGGTAGATATTGTCCACGAAAAGCAGGACGTCCTGTCCCTTTTCATCCCGCAGATACTCGGCTGCTGTCAGTCCGCTGAAAATCGCCTTGGAACGGGCGGAGGAGTTCTCCCCCATCTGTCCGAATACAATGCCGATTTTATCCAGAAGCCCGGCTTCCTTCATCTCATCATAAAGCTCTTTTCCTTCTCGGGAACGCTCGCCGACGCCGACAAACACGGAGTTGGACTGCAGATCTTTATAAACGTTATTAATCAGCTCTTTAATCAGAACGGTCTTGCCGACGCCGGCTCCGCCAAGAAGCCCCATCTTAAATCCCTTCTGCATGGGCGCGAAAAAGTCCAGCACCTTGATTCCGGTCCAGAGGTTTCCGCCGTTGACATTAATCTCTTCCATGGAAATCGTCCGGTCATAGATACTCCGTCTGTGCTGCTCTTCAATCGTGTTATCGTCAATCAGCTCGCCATAGGCGTCAAATACCTTTCCAAGCAGTTCGTCATTATACTGCATGGAAAGATTATCCTCCAGACGGTATACCGGAGTCCCCTTTTTCAGTCCCACAGCGCTCTGAAGGGGGATGGCGGATACCACGTTTCCGTCCTCCTCAGCAACCTCAAAGCATACTCGTTTTCCGCGTACCTCTGCATACAAAATATTCTGAATACGGATTTTTCCCTCTTCCACCAGGACCCGCACATTTAATTCCGATACGGAAATGACTTTTCCTACAAGCTTTTCCATCTGTTCCTGCCTCCTAATAAGCTTTTAGTTTCGTAAAGTTATCCAGGACCTTGGCGAACTCCTTATCCTTAAGCTCTCTCCTGGCACGCTGCAATTCCTCTTCCTCTCTCTCGTCAATCTTCTTGAGGGACTCCGTCGTGATATTCTGTCTGGTAATATTTTCGGCCGCCAGGCTCACCTGGGCAGCGATCTCCACCTCATACTGTAAATATAACTCCGTCAAATCCAAAAGCAGATCCTGCATATCACCTTCGCACACAAAGTCTTCCGTATACTCCTCATTTCCCAGGATTCCTTTCGGCATGGGGAAAATCACCTTACTTACAAATTCCACCTCAGAAGAATTGTGGTAATGGTTATAAATCAGGCGGACAGATGAAAATTCCTTATTTCTCAGCCCCTTGGACAAAAGGGACAGAAGCTCCTCATGGTTTTGCGTAAACTCCTCCCTGGTCTGGTAAATCAGGGTGTCTCCATCCCGCAGGCTGTTTAATTTCCGGCCGATGATTACGGTCCGGCTGTCTGTCTCTGACTCCTGGCCGCATCTGCGGACCAGATTATTCAAATTTCCGCAGAAGCCCAGATCGCTTCCCAAAAGGATCTGCAGCTCCGGCATGGACGGGTCCATCCGCAGGGCCTTTACATCCAGAATAACGTTCCGGTTATTGAGGATATTGTCCAGCATTTCCAGTACCATCTGCTCCATCTGCGAATACTTTTTTGCCGTTTTTCTGGAACGGTCCACACGGAGCAGGGAATGGAAATTCATGACCTTTACCACATTTTTTAAACTCATACGCTCTCACCCATTACCTCAGAAAACATGTCCAGAATTTCTTCTCTGGATCTCGGGGAATATTTATACTGCATCAGCCGGTCCTCTAGCTTCTTTCCTTCCGCAAATCTGGCACGCATTTCCGCGCTCATCTCCTCCATATTGGCAAGCTGATATACCTCTTTACTTTCCAGATAGCTTAAAAATTCCCGGCGCACCTTTGCTCCTAACTTCTTCATCTGCGGGTCCTGTACGGCGCCGCCCAGACGTGAAACGGACAGTCCATAGTTGATGGCCGGCTTCTGGCCCGCCTCGAAGTTCTTTTTGGACAGCACAAGCTGGCCGTCTGTGATGGAAATAATATTGGTTGAAATATAGTCCGTGATATTTCCGCCCTTCGTCTCCACAATCGGAAGGATTGTGATGGAGCCGCCGTCCTTGTGCTGGCATCCCTTCTCCAAAAGACGCGAATGCGTATAGAAAATATCCGGCGGATACGCATCGCGTCCGGGAACCTTTCCGGCCAGCAGGCTGATTTCACGGTGACAGTCCGCATGAGTCTTTAAATCGTCAATGATAACCAGAACGTCTCTTCCCTGCCTCATGTAAAGCTCTGCAATGGAAAGCGCCGCATAGGGAGTGAAGAAAGAAACCGGCGGCGCGTCGTCATGGAACGTGGCCAGAATCAGCGTATATTCCATGGCGCCCTTTCTCATAAGATCATTGTAAAGCTCCTTCACCAGCTTCTTTGGTTTGTCCACTGCCACATAAATACAGATCACATTCCTGTTTTTCTGGTTCATGATGGTGTCCAGGGCAATCTGTGTTTTTCCGGTTTTCTTGTCGCCGATGATAAGCTGCCTCTGCCCGAAGCCAATCGGATAAATTAAGTCAATTCCTGCAATTCCCGTATAGAGAGGGCGGTTTACCGTACCTCTCTCCATAATCGGAATGGGATCGGTTTCAATCGGAATGGGACTCAGCTGTTCAAACTTCTCGCCCAGAATCAAATCCTCACCGAAAATGTTAATCATATGTCCCATACAGAGCGAGCTGTACATCGCGCAGAAATCATATCCGGTGGAAACCACCTCGTCGCCCACATAGATGTTTCCATTCTGCTGTAAGATGGCGACGGTTACATAATTCTTTCCGATTCCGGTCACATATCCTACGGAATGGTCCGACACAGTCACTCTCTCATAAAATCCCACGGACTCCAGACCGGAAACCTCCAGAATGTAGTCCTTTACTTTTCTCACATGGCCGATTTCGTAAGTGTTGGACAGGCTTTTCATATTCTTTAATTTTGCGTTAACCAGATTTTCAATGTATGTACTCATTTCTTACTCCTTAAGCGATAGATGCTGAAATCATAGGACTGATTCTGATAAATAATCTTTAAGCCCTCTGAAATGTTGGCGTCATACTGATAAATTAAATCTTCATCCGTATTGCCGGCTCCCCGGTTCGGATCCCCGGTACGAATGTACATCTTCGGGTCCTGAAGCGTTCGGATTTCCCGGACAAACGTCCGGAAATTGAGCACATCGAAATCCTCATCCTCCCCGAGGGTCTCCAAAAACCGCCCCAAAAACTCCAGCTCCCTGTCCTTTAAGGCCTCTGACAGCGTTTTCAGCTGTTCCTCCGGAGGAATCGTGCACAGCTCATAGGAAGTTTCCATTTCCAGAAACTCCAAAAGCCTGCAGGCCGTGTCATAATCCTCTCTGCTTCCGGTATAAGCATGGCGGCTGCGAATATCCGCTATGATTTTATCCTGATCCACATTCCGCATCATATCGTTTACCCGCTTATGATTATCGAAAAACTCATTGTCAATATAGCGGGCCGTCGGTATAAAAAGCTCACGGGAAACCGGCCTGGGCGCATAGAACGGGGACGTCTTTAACGAGAGAACGACGCCCTCAAGGGATGTAATCTCCCGGTTTAGCGCCTCTTTCTTATTTTCCAGCTCCTGGCTTTCCAGCTTTTTTTCCTTTAAATAGCCATTATAGTCCTCCAGCTCCTTAACGAAGCAGGACGATACCTGCTTTTTCGTCACAGTCGCGGCAGAATACAGCACATAAAACAGTGCGCCGTTCATTACCACCATGACGGCAAACACAATTCCCAGTATAATTACCATATATACTTCCTCCGGGACTATACAGTCAGCGGATTAAAAAACAGCAGAAGAAATACAAATGCAAACAAAAGAAGCAGTAACACAGCCAGAACGATTGCCACAATCATAACGCCCTGCACCACATCGCTCTTTGTTTCCGGGTTCCGTCCGATGGCCTCCGCCACTCTGGCCCCCATAATGCCAAGACCAATGCCAATCCCAAGGAATGCCAGTCCCAGCATCATTCCCACTGCACTCATCGTTGCAGACAAAATATACTCCATACTTTTATCCTCCTCTTATTTGCAGTTCTCTGCTTTCTTATTCCGTCCCGGCGGCTTATTCTGTTCTGACGGCTTATTCCGCTGTCCGTGAAGCTGCGTTCACATCTGCTTCTCCAGACTCTGCTTTCCCGGTTTCCGCCTCCATGGACTTCGCTTCTCCGGACTCCGGTTCTGTTTTGGCCGTCCCCTGGTTCTCTGCCTTCGTCTTTGCCTCCTCCGGCATTACAATCTGTACCTTTGTCTTTTCCGGCTCTGTAGCCTGCGCTTTTGTCCCTTCCGGTTCTGTAATCTGTACCTTTTCCTCTGGTTCTGCAGTCTGTGCCTTTGTTTCCTCCGGCTCTGTAATCTGTGTCTTTGTTTCCTCCCGGCCCGTACTTTCTGTCTTCATGCCCGTGTCCGTCCCGCCCCCTTTGAAAGCCGTTTCACCTGCGTCCTCCGGCTTTTCGGATGGTCTGGCGGTCATATCAGACAAATTTTCTCCCGACGGCTCTGTCTTCGTATCGGATTCCGTACCGGATTTGCTTTCTTCGGGCGTCTTAATGACAATACCGCCCTCACTGCCCTCTGACGGTTTCGTCACTTCGGCAGGCTGACTTCCGGACTGGTCATTCTTATCCGGCGCCTTATTTTCCGTCTTGCTTGATGTCTTGTTTTCCGTTTTGTCCGGCCTCTTCGCTTCCGTCTTGTCACGGGTGTCCTGCTCCGCCACTTCTTCCTCCAGGCCCATCTCTTCACTGAGAACCGCGATCTGCTTCCGAAGTGTACTCACTTCCTCCATAAGCTCGTCAAGGCTGGCCGCGGATATTCCATTTGCTCCGGTCCTTTCCGAAAAGAACGGATTTTCCACTGTGGTTCTGGCCACGGTGACCGGAATGCTGCTTCCCTCAAATTCAACCTTTACATCAATCTGGAGCTTATCAAGAGTGGACATGGAACCGTCTTCAAAATCGTAAGTTCCCACAAAGCCCCGTTCGCTCATCATTACCTCAAATTCCAGATCATTAACCCAGTTTTCTGACGTTCCGTTGAAGGACATGGTTACGGTTTTTATATCATCCATTTCCGGATCCAGATGCAGCACATAATCATAGGAACCTTCACGAACCGTCATAATTTCCACCGTGGATGTATATTCCCTAGTACTTGCCGTAATCCGATCCCTTTCCTCAAACACACCGTCTTCATTGACAAAACCAAGCACAATGGTGTAATCTTCGTTAGGTTCCAGATCGTGGAAGGTAAGTTCTGTATCCGCTGCCGACGCGGCAAGGGAAATCATTCCATCTGCATCGATCACCTCATTAATATCCGTAATATCCTCTGAGGTTTTCCAGAGCAGAAAGCGGGCGCTGCCGATGTAATTAAATGGGTCATAAATGTTAAACTGGCAGGTAATGGAATTTCGGCTTGTGTCGGCTCTGCGGATATACATATCCGTCATCAACGCCATCATTTCATCTGTAATGCCGCTGCCGCCGGACCCCATCCCGCCGGAACCTCCCATTCCTCCGGGACCGCCTTTGCCGCCGTCTCCGCCAGTTCCTCCGATTCCACCGGTCCCGCCAACTCCTCCGGTTCCGCCAGCGCCTCCGATTCCGCCGCTTCCTCCGGTTCCACCGATACCTCCGATTCCGCCGCTTCCTCCGGTTCCGCCGCTTCCTCCAGTTCCGCCGCTTCCTCCGCGGCCTCCCGCACCGCCGTAACCGCCATAACCGCCGATACCTCCGGTCCCTCCAGTTCCGCCGATGCCTCCGATTCCGCCGCTTCCTCCGCGGCCTCCGTCACCGCCCCGGATAAACAGATCATAGACCTCTCCGCCTTCACCGATATAGTTTTTTACCCAATCCAACTCCAGATAATTTCCCGCGAAATCAAGGGTCTGCTCTCCCAGATCCAGCTTCAGGTTTCCGGTGCTGATACTTGCTTCGCCCAGCACCTTTACATTGACTAAATGGTTCATGATTCTGGCATTTCCTGCCCTGTCCATGACAATGTACACGTACTTTTCCGTATTCAGGTTTCCGTCGTCCGAAATAATGCTGTCTCCGCATATAACGAACTTGTCATCATCCAGCTTAATAAAGCTGGTTTGATTCAGATTGTCTGTCTGGTAATGACGTTTTAAGGTATTGACAGTCCCATCCTCACTGAGAAGATATCCGCCTCCAAACACCTCCACCTGGTTGGAGGCGGGGGAGTAGCCAACAGTTTTCTCCCCCAACGCATACGTCCTGCCGCCGCTTTCCAGCGTATACTCACTGTTCCAGCTCCGCTTTACAGCTCCGTCATGGACCACTTCCAGGTTGGTATATGTATTGTCAAAAATAAAATTTCCGTTCTGCATCGGGTACTGCTCTTCCTGGGAAGCGATCACTTTGACAGCACTCCCTGCCACAAGGCCCGTGGACAGAAGTGTCACAAAACCAAATGCGCCGATGGAACGTCTGGCAATCCCATTTAATTTTCTCATGTTCTCTCCTTTCCCCCTTTGGCCTATCTGTATCTGAAGCTGTATGTGCTCTGCGTCAGATATTGTTCACCGTTCTGGTACTGGACGGTCAGAGACAGAAGCTCGCCCACCCGGAGGCCCTTTCCTTCCAGCTCATCAATGGCCCGTCCCAGGTCAAAGGTCATTTCCTGCCATCCATTTCCATCCGCAGCTGAGAATGTCATATCAAAAGATTCATTCGCAGCTGTGGGAGGCATATGGCTTACATTGGTAAGCGTTAAGGATATTCTGTTGATCATATCCAGGTTATTGCCATTCTGAACGCTGATGGTAAAAAGCTTTTTCGATGAATCATAGCTCTGATCCATATTGTTCATCTGCGGCCGCGTAGTATCACCCACAGTAAAGTCTGTCTCGTACAGGATGATCTCTTTACCCGGATCCACACTTTTCGTATCTATACCGGATATTTGAACTCTAAAGCTGTCGTTGCTGCCCACATGCAGATAAATGGTGTAATATTTGTCTTTCTCATAATGGGGACCATCCAAACCTATTGGAACGTCTGTATCAGTTCCAATGGTCAGTTCCCGCCACGAACCGCTCTGATACTTATAAATCTTCACCCGGTAGCTTCCCATAATTTTATTGCCGTTTTCTATGATACCCATTCGGTATCCATTGTCCTGAACGCTTATGGAAATCGGCAGCTTCATACCCTGGCCTGTATTCTGAATACTTCCTTTGATAAGAGTGGTCTCCGGCGCTTTCCGGGCCGGAACGCTGAAGGATACCGCAGGAGTTCCTAAAGAATCTGTGACAGTCATTCCCTCCTGACGATACTCCAGTTGACTGCCGCCGCTCAAATCCAGCGCCTGTATCTGAAGCTTATACCTTCCTTCCGGCAGAACATCCATATAAGTTCCCGTAAAGGTAAACCTTTCCGGATTGTCCTCACCGATGTTGTTTCTGATCTGAAAATACTCTTTATCGCCATCTGTATTCGTTCTGAAATACTGTTTATATTTATAAACAGTCCATTTGTCCGCACTTGACGATCTTTCATCATAATACCAATACTCAGCCCCCTCTTCGTTGGGATATCCCAGATATCTCATCATATCCGCTGGTGTCATATTGGCCACCTGCTGATTATTTTCCTCAGTAAGGACTTTGTATTCCAGTCTGTAATCCAAAACCCTGTTCAGGCTGTAAGTCACATCAAGATTCTGGCTCTCATAGTTATCCTGCGTGTAGGCGGCGGTGAAAGCCTTGGAATCCGGAGAATCCGTTTTTCCCACATTCAGATAGGAGGCCATGGCCATGTTCTGCCCATAAGTCTCTCCCTTAATAGTGACAGAATCACTGTTATCAATAACATAGACTTTCTCTGCACCCTTTTTGCAGTACATCCTGAGCTGATAGGTCTCTCCCGGTTCCATGTTTCTTACTGCAATTTTAAAGGTCTGGTCCGTCTCTGTCACTTCGGTTCCTGCCTTTTGGGGCTTTAGATATGCAGTCTTTTTATCGCTTTCTACAAGGTTTGAATATCCCGCTTCTCCGTTATGCAGGATATCAAAGTACCGGTTAGCCGTATTATCCTGAAGTTCAAAATTTCCGTCTACCCGTTTATAAAGCTCCAGATAGATCTTATCCCCATAATCGCCATTTGGATCCAAAAGCGTCTCTATGCTGTTTTTTGAAAATCTGACTGTAACATCCGCCGTATGAAATCCCTGCTGGACGGCATTTCTCCTGTCCACATGCGGACGGGTCATGGGAACCGTCATCTCAGCCTCGGTTCCGGTTGCATTAATTGTAATGCTGCCATCAGCCGCCGCCAGCACAATTCCCGTCTGCTTCAGTTCCTTAAATACCGGCATTTTATCATCCTGTGTATATGCGCCCTGAGTACCGTACATGTACTCCATGACCGCCGGCCTGTACCGGGTCGGATACCGGCTGGCTTTATATACTTTAATGTAGTTTTTGTAAATGCTGTGATCCGGATCGTTCGACACATCTGCAATCTGATACAGAGATCCTCCTGCACTGGCCGCATTCAGATTGAGAGTTTCATTTATCTGCTCCGACGACGCATATGTGTTGCTGTTAAGCACCTGAATGGCATAAAAATCCTCTTTTGTTCCAGGCACCTGGATTGCACCATCGTCATTAACCGTCACGTCCGGAATGCTGGTGTGTAGCGCATTCAGATTGATTCCGGCGCGCCCGGTATCGTAAATAGCCTCCAGTCTTACCCTGATTTTGCTTCCTGCCACCATATCGCCAAAAGCGATATTGGTGCTGGTTCCTGTTGCGTTGTAAGGCTGGAATCCATACTGTTTTAAATAATCCAGCTCGTCATACATCCAGTAATAAAACCCTACCAGATGATTTTTCAGGATATTGTTGACTCCATTGTCCACATTGAGGTAAATCGTATCCGCGCCTTCCGGCACACTGACCTGTACCTTCAGGTCCTTCATCTCGTTCCCCCAAAGAGAATCGAAACGATGCACTGCCGTGGGAACCGCAAAATGCTCCTCACTGTCAACCGCTCCCGTTCCCGCGGCCGACTTTCTCTGATCCAGATAAATTTTATTTCCTGTTGTACGTGTCCCGTCAAATCCCTTTGAGCCAATATAAATATTGTAATTGTTACCGCTTTCAAACTGATTGGTGTTATTTGTCTCCACCGTTACAGTGAACTCATGCAGCTTGTCGTCCCGGATCCCTGTCAGCTTAAATTGGGTCTCAACGATCTTTTTCAAATCATCACGGGCTGTATAAGCTGCATTTTTGTATGTCGTGTCGCTGCCTTTCCCGCTTGTTAAAAGGCTTCCCGGCAGCGAAGCATTGAGATAATCCTGGCCGATCTGCTTTAGAATTTCATTGGGAGAACCGGCATATACCGCAGGTTTTCCGGCATCTTCGGCTGCTTTCATAGAATCATCCGGGTCATATACAACATACTTCCATATGGCCTTATCCTTTGAGTCGGGATCTGCAGAATCTGCAGCAAATTCTGTATGATCAAGGTAAGCAGCTACCTGCGGAACTTCTTTATAGACGGGGGTTCCCTCACTCCTTTGAAGTCCTTCGCCGCCACCGTACACCTGGGTACTCACATATGTATTAATATCATAAGGGAAGGTCCACGGCTCCGGGTTCACTCCCGTTTCTGTCACCACATGGTACATGCTCTTCAGTGTGAAAGCAAACACATAGCAGTCGCCGCGCGGCAGGAGATCCGTATAGAAAATCGCCATGCTTTTCAAAGACGCGTCCGGGTGGTATGTATACGCATTTGTAGCGTTATCCCATGTCCGGCACTTGTTCAGCAGGTCATCCTTTTCTGTAAAAACCACATACAGCGGAGGAACTCCCTTTTTTGCTGAATAATCGGCCATATTTACTGTAATCTCAAACTTTATCAGATCAGAAGCGCTTCCGTTTTTATAGGCTTCAACAATATCCCGTTCAGTATATTTATTATCAAAAAAAGCCTGATAGGAGTCCATGGTCATGGCATAATAAGTAACCGATACGGTGTCATTATTATCATTAGGATAATTGGACTGCACCTTAAGGCCTACGGTGGCATTTGCAGATAAAGTTCCGTCAATTTCGCCGGTTTCATTAAGACTGATATCATTTTTCAGCTCCGTCACCGTTATCGCCGTGTCCGCCGGGCTAAACAGATACGGCGGTTTTTCTCCCAGATTGATGGATTTCTCATTCAATGTATCCGTAACAATACCGCCGACGGAAACATTCAACGTCCTCAAAGGCATACGGTTATAGTTTACCGCGCCGGGATTTAAAAAGCAGTTCCCGTATTCGCTCACATTGCTTTTCAGATCATAAGCATAGTCATAGAGAGCCTCCGCGCGAAGTGTAATAAATCCCTGCCGCTCTTCAATGTCGATTCCGCCCTTCATGAAATCCGCTTTTGTGAGAATCACAGCATCGCTCCACCCCCCGGCAGTTACAAGAGGGCCATGAAAAAACTGGCCCTCTGCTGTTGACTTTCCGCTGGGATCCTGGAATACCTCGCCCGCGCTCAGTGAAAAATCTTCCGGGTATAAATCCTTAATGACCGTCCCGATCTTGTTAGTGCCCTCTGTGTATACGCCGAATTCGATCGCCCTTGCAATGGAACGTTCAAAATAATAATCACTGTCCGGATCTGTGGAGTTAATACCCTGATAGTCCGTGATTCCTTTATACAAACCGATGCCTGCAACAGCATCCGACCCCTCCGCAACCAGAGATGTGATTGTGAAGGCGGCAATGGATGTATTCTTAGGGACATCCTCTCCAAACAGTCCTGCAGTTCTCACGGACGCCGTCCCTAAAAGCTCCACACTGGAAACCATGGTTTCCCCGATTCTTGTCTTCACCGTTCCATAAAGACTAATGGAGTAGACCGTGTCCGCTTTAAGCCCAAGGCACTTCACCGGAACATACAGACAGTTTTCCGCCTTTTCCCTCGGCGGTACAGTGATGGACCAGCTTCTGTTATAGGTACTGTCGTCGCTGCTGGTAACTTTAATGCTGACCGTCTCGTTCGTGTCCACGATCACACCGTTTAAGAGTACCTTCACATCCCCCCAGATTCTGGTGGCATTCACAGACTGCTCTCCATCCTCCACACCTGTGGCCACAACATTTCCGAGGGAATCTTTTAATACGCCGCTGGTCTTGTCCAGCGTATAAGGTTCAAAGGCAACCGCAATGGACCCCGCCGACGCAGAGGAAATCGAAGTATCCAGTGTACTGATTACATTATCCTTTTGGTTATCAAAATAGGTAACGGAGGCGCTGATATTATAATTTCCGGCAGGAAGTGCCCCGCCGAAATACCAGTTTACCTGATTTTTGGTGGATTCCAGCACTTTAATAACCGTTCCGTCTTCCTGCTTTACCGTGAACACATAGTTCTTAATGCTCTTGTCCTTATCCTCCAGCACATCCAGGAAAAGGTCATAATATCCCTCGTTGGACAGGGATGCGTTTACCTTTCCTATTACAGGCTTCTTTTTGAGAGTCTTTCCTTGAAGATTATGCACGCTTTTGGTAACCTGTCCGCTTCCAAGTCCGCGAAATTCCCCGCTCTCGGTCAGTTCCCAGACTGTGGGTTCTTCCGCGAAAGAGGTATACAGCTCCACGGTATAGGGAATATCGGTGGTCCAGACTCTATCCCTGTATTTCTCATCATTCTGATATTTATCTGTAAGGAGCTCCGCCAGATTCACCTCGATGGAGCCGTCCTGGCCCGCATATTCACTGATCGATGCGGCGTCGCCTTCCCCTTCCGGGAAATCCACAAAAACATCTTCGCTCTTTATACGAAGCTTGAAATATTTTGAATTGGAGTAATCCTGCTGATTCATGGTCAGAAATATCTTACCGGGATCCAGGCTTTCCACATCCAGGGTCACACCCTCGGAGGACGTGAAGAAACTTCTCTTTATAAAGGTCTTTGTCCCGCTGTTGGTGCCCCCGGCCACTTCCAGCCGATAATCATTCTTTACAATCAGGACATATTCCCTGTCCGCCGTGAGAACATCATCAAACGTAAGCGTTGGAAACGTTCCGCCTGTAAAATCCACATTACTCTCAGACTTCACAAGCTTATTTGTTTTCGCGTCACGTACTTCCACAACACCAGTATCCTTAAGCAGGGTTCCGTCATCATCCAGGATGGAAAATGTAACCTCAAGGGAAGAGCAGTCATAGTCCATATCTGCTACACGTATGGTACCAAGGCTTGCAGCCGTATTGGTGGTTCCGCTTCCGGAGCCGCTTCCCGCACTGCCGCCGCCGGATCCTGTAGAGCCGGACTGGCCCTTTTCTCCGTCCTTACCGGATTCTCCGTCTCCTCCTTGTTCGCCTTCTTCTCCTTGTTCACCTTCTTCGCCTTCTTCTCCCTCTTCGCCTTCTTCTCCCTCTTCGCCTTCTTCTCCCTCTTCTCCTTCCTCTCCAGCTTCTCCCTCTTCTCCTTCTTCGCCTTCTTCGCCTGCTTCTCCGGTCTCTCCGACGGCTCCGGTCTCGCCTGCTTCTCCGGTTTCTCCCGCTTCGCCATCTTTACCGTCCTGAACCTGAATATTGAATTCCGGAGGCTGCCAGTTTTCTCCGCTGTTTGACTGAATCGCAATTCCTCCGTTATCCATATCAGCCGCCAGTTCTTTTAAAGTAAAGCGCACCGTACCGTCCGAACCTTTTACATTCTCTTCCTGAAGGTCCAGCACTGCTCCGCTCGCATATGTAATCCTGCCGCCTGCCGCCACGGTCTGGTATACCAGATCATTGTTGGCGACCTGTACAATATCCTTGTCTAACCACTTTACCTCCAGATAGCCGGATACGGTCTCCGGTTCACGCCCTGTCAGTTCCAGAATCATCTTGTCGGAAGCCGCAAGAACTTTTTCCTCCGACAACTGCCAGAGAATTTCCTTGAAATCCATAGTATTGTTGTTGTTGTCGATCTGCCATCCTTCATTGGCGCTGGCCATAACCATTCCGGCCCCAACCCGGTAAAAATCCAGATATCCCTGTCCGACTTCATCCATATTTACAGCCATGCCATCAGAAAAAGCGCTGAGGGAGCCGTCCGCATAATGAATATAGTTATCTGCGCCAACTATATGTTTGTCGCCTTCTATGTCACGAAATGTAAAAGAAGAAGGGAACTTTCCCATATACTTCGTTCCTGTGGCAAAGGTCAATTCTGCCGGACTCTGGCTGTCTTCCTCATCCACAACTTCCAGCACATAACCGTCCGTCGGGAAATTCTTCCTGCTGTTTCCCGTAAGCAAATACCCACCAGTGATAGTACCTGCCAATATCACTGCCACAAGTACTGCTATTCCAACAATCACTCTGCGTTTAATTCCCATACTTCCTCCACCTAAATTTCTTAAATCTCAAAGCATTACTTTTTTTTAAAAAACACGAAGCTAAAATAGAACTAGCTTACCATATTTTACACCTTTCCCCAAAAAATGTCTACTGTTTGAAGTGACATTTTAGAAGAAAATGTCGTGTTCGTCAAAAAGTACAAAGAAAAAAGATGGCTGACGGCGGCCACCTTTTCTCCACTCCATGTTATGAACTCGTTTGCTATCTCCCGTCTTCCCGGCTGCAGGCCTGCAGCCTGTGCTCATACTTTTCCTTGGTCGCCAGTCCTCCACGGATATGGCGCTCTGCTTTATTCACGTCCAGTACCACTCGCGCCTGAGCCGCAAGTCCCGGATTAATATGGATCAGCCTGTCTGTGACATCTTTATGTACGGTACTTTTGCTGATCCCAAACCGCTTCGCCGTCTGTCTCACTGTCGCATTTTCATCAATAATGTAATTGGCTATCTGGATGGCCCGCTCTTCAATATATTCTTTCATGGGTCTACCCCTGAAATCGTTTTTACCATCCTATGCGGCGTCATGCAAAAATATGTTCTCATCGCCAGCAAAACTGATATGAGCTACCCGTTGCCGTTAAACAGCAATCCGTTTTATATCCCAGCGCCTTATTTCTTTTTACATGACATTTCATCATCGGGGATACATAAACACCTTCCTATACAAATTGCAAAAATCTCCCATCTCTGGTACAATACATTTCAGCGTCCGGCGCGAGAATGTGCCAAAGCACATCCATATTTATATAGGAAGGAATGATGTGTATCATGGGATTCTGGGCAAAAATAATTGAACCGAAAAAGCAGCACGTGGACCATTCAAAACTGATGTTTACCAACCAGCAGTTAAAAGTTCTTCTGGTCCCGCTGATCTTTGAACAGATTTTAAATATGATGGTAGGCATGGTGGACACAGCCATGGTTTCCCACGCAGGGGAACTGGCCGTATCCGGCGTATCTCTTGTTGACATGTTAAACGGGGTTTTTATCTATCTGTTCGGCGCACTGGCCACGGGAGGGGCTGTGGTGGTATCGCAGCTTTTGGGCCATGGAGACGAAACCCTGGTAAGGCGAGCTTCCAGCCAGCTAATCTCGGCGTCGGCCGTCTTCGGAACCATCCTGATGGCCGCAATTCTCGTGGGGAACCGTTCTCTTCTTCGGCTTCTTTACGGGCAGGTGGAGGAGGGCGTCATGAACGCCGCCCTGACTTATCTTGTAATCACGGTGTTTTCGCTTCCCTTTATTGCCGTCTATAATGCTGCTGCCGCTCTGTTCCGCTCCATGGGAAATTCAAAAATCACCATGATTGTCTCCGTTTTAATGAACGGAATTAACATCGTGGGAAATGCTATCGGAATTTTTATTCTCCACGCTGATGTGGTAGGCGTGGCTCTGGCTTCCGTAATTTCCAGAATTGTGGCCGCCGTCGTTCTCTTTACTCTCCTTACGGACACGCGCCGCAGAATCTCTGTACGCCTTAAGGATATTTTTTCCTTTGACGGTAAACTCCTTAAGAAAATACTCAGCATCGCAATTCCAAACGGCGTGGAAAGCGGGCTGTTCCAAATCTGCCGCGTGACTATGACAAGCATTATTGCCACCTTCGGCACGGCCCAGATTGCCGCCAACGGTGTGGCATGCAGCATTGATAACATCAACACCATCATAAATTCGGCAGCAACCCTCGCAATCCCCGTGGTCATCGGCCGATGCGTGGGGGCCAATGACTATGACCAGGCAGACTATTACCTGCGGAAAATGCTGCGGATTGCCGCCGTCTTTTCCGCCATTCTCTGCACCTGTCTGATGGCATCCATGCCGCTTATCATGAAAGCCTACCGCCTTTCCGATGAGGCAACCCGCTATGTGTACATACTGGTCTTCTTCCATGCACTTTTAACCATCGTCATGGGATGGCCGTCCGGCCCCTTCCCGGCCGCCCTCAGAGCCGCCAGAGATGTCCGGTTCCCCATGTACGTGTCCATCGTGGGATTAGTCTTCGGCCGCGTATTCTTTTCCTATGTGTTTGCAGTCTGGATGGGGTTTGAAATCGTGGGAATGTGGATGGCCATGGCCACCCACTGGTCCATCAACGCCTTTGGCGCCTATCTCCACTACCGGAACGGGAAGTGGAAAACCTTCCGCGTGATATAGTTGGTACTGCCTTGCGGCGGTTCCTTCACTGTTATTTCCGCAAGGCGGTACTGGTTATTCATACCCGGCTGTCAAATTCTTTTTGTCAAAAACATTGTTATAAATCAGATACTGGTACTGTCCCAGCATACCCTCTGCGGATTCTTCCCTGGAATGCCACTCTCCCTTGTGGTCCAGAAATCCGTAGGCATTCATGGCCGGGTACTCCCGGGACAGCTCCAGTAAAAATGCCTCATAGGCATTCAGCTTCACGCCCGCCTGTTCCAAAAGCATGGGCCGGAGATAATTCGGTGAAGTTACCACATCTGTTTTCTCTTCTATATCAAAATTGGCCCACATGACGAACGTAGAGTAATACCGTCCCTGCGAATCCGCCATGCCATTTAAATCCACGGTTCCATTTTTTTCCTTCAGATACCGTTCCATGGTATCCGCGATATCCGCCTCCATGCTGGGCTGGTGATCGCCGAACATGAGAATAATCGTGTCTTCCTCCACCCTGGAAAAATAATCCACCAGTTCCCCAAAGGCCGCATCGGTTTCATGAATCAATGCAAGGTACTCCAGAAGCGATGCTTTCTGAAGTGTTTCATCTTCCGGCTTTACTGTAACTTCCACGTCCGGCTCTTCCGAAGAGTATCCCCCGTGATTCTGCATGGTCACATTAAAAATGAAAAACGGCTGGCCAGGCTCCCGCTCCTCATAGAGATGAATGACATTTTTAAAATCCGAGCGGTCGCTGACATAAGACCGCAGGCAGTCCTCATAAGGCAGCTCATCATCAATGGAGTAAAAGGGATCCAGACCCAAAAACGGATATGCCGCGGTTCGGCGGTAACTGATGGCCAGATAGGGATGATACCCCATATGGCTGTATCCCATCTCACCAAGCTTCCAGGCCAGAGACTGCTGACGGCTTCCCGTATACTGCACATAAGGACTGCTTCCTATGGGAAAAAAGTACAGGCTGTTGCCCGTCAGGAATTCATATTCCGTGTTTGCCGTCCCGCCGCCGTATACGGATGCCAGAACACGTCCGTGGATGGTGTTCTCCGTCATGCTGTGAATGTTCGGAATGACATCCACGTCCGTTTCAAACCCATAAAGGCCTGGCAGATCCGCAAAGGCCTCATCCATAATCACAATGATATTCGGGGTATTCCCTCTCCCCGCCTCCGCAGACCCAAAGGGAGCCAGCGCCTCACCGGCCGCCTGGGCCGTATAGCCCTCCGGGCGTTTAATCCGTCCCATTTTTATAAAAGATGTAAAGGAAAGGAGATATCCTTTTTCCCGGCTGATAATCTGGAGATTGGAAAAATTCCCGACCGTGGGAATCCACACATACACAAGGGCGCCAACTGCCGCCACCGCAGCCAGATTCACGGCCACGGTCCGGGGCTTCCATCCGCAGCTCTTTCCTCCAAACGCCGTAAAGGCCGAAACGGTAAGAATCGCCGTCTCCAGAACTGCCGCCGCCACCTGCACATCCAAAGCCAGGGTATAATTCCCGATAACCTTGGCCGCAGTCCCCGCCTGGGCCAGGTCAAAATACTGAATCGGGTTGCCCCGGAGCATTCCATAATAGTGGTTGCCAATGAAAAGAGCCATACAGATGAGCGCAGTGAGAGAAAACGCCGCCGCTCCCTGCCGGATAAGAACAAGAAGCACCGCCGCCACCAGTGCACATTCAAGCAGATTGAGAGCCAGATATGCCGGCGTCTGGAAATCAAAGGTCGTCATTCCCAGAAATTCTGCCGCCGCAAACTGCACAAAGGCGAAGGGAACCAGAAGAATATGACACCACCAGATATTTTTCCGGTGGGCTCCGGCGCCCAGATGCAAAGCCAGAATGCAGAAAACCTCCACTCCCAGAACCATCATCCAGCAGAGCAGAAACTGATGGCCGCTTCCATCGTTATCAATCAGGTATCCTCTTAACGCCCATAAAAGGGATGCTTTAAGCGCCGTCTGCACCAATGCCCCCAAAGCCACAGAGACGGTTCCGTACCGTCTCGATTTCCGGTCTGAAAACAGCCGGTACCACCCGAACGCCTCCGCCATAAGCAAAAGGGCCAGGCCCACGGCCGCCGCCATCATCCTCTGGCATTCCAGCGCCACTGCTTTCCGCCCATTAATAACCACCCGTTCCACTGAAAGAGAGGTTCCTTCAGCCGCCGCCAGGTCAAACCGGATACCAGTCACGCCTTTTCGTCCCTGAGCCCGGCTGAAGGCAGCCGAAACGTTCCCGGAGGAAAGCCGCGCCGCCCGGTATCCCAGAGAAGGAAGGAGGTAAAACTGCGCCTCGGTCTCCGGCCCTTCCACATGGGAAACGAAAACCTCAATATGCCGCACATTCCAGGGCGTTCCAAAGGCGTAAGAAATCCAGGGATCGTCCGATACCGCCGTCAACATTCCCTCATCGTCTATTTCAAATTCTTTTAAATTTTCATTCATTTCCCCAAACAATGCGTCCGTTTCGATAACTGCCTGGGGATACATCCGCAGAACCAGCGCCGTTCCGGCCGCATCGATTAGAAAAAGAGCCGCAAATATCAGCAGAATCTGAAACCATCTTTTCTTGTACATTCCGTTATTTCTCCTTGACAGATTTTGTCCGGGAATATTTATATTTGACAAATAGTTGTATTCTATTATTGCTTCATTTCCCAGTATCCTTTTCTTGCAGAGCCAACCCTTACAATTAAACCATTCACACGCAATTCTTTTATGATACGGCTAATCTTTCTTGTACTAAAACCAGTTTTTTCTGCTAAGAAAACAGCTGTAATAGCAGGATTTTCCCGAAGAAGCTCCAGAACTCTGTTTTGCTCAGCCTTACTCCTCGTTATATCGCCATTTTTATCGCCATCTTTACCGCCACTGGCGATATTCCGCACATCTGTCGACACCGAAAATGGAAATTCAACCTTGATAAAATGTTCTGAAATATAAAAGATGCTCTTATCATACATCTTCAAAATGCGGCTCATTCCAGAACCGAGCTGCTCAACCAATCCAACATCTTTAAACACACGCATCAATTCACGATTACGTGGCATACTGCTGCAACTGAAAAAATCCTGCTCACTTTGTCCTGGAATCAAGCCGCCATAAGATGTAAATACCATTCGGTCGCTGAAAATCTCAAAAACTGGCGGTATTTCCTTTGAAAAGTCCGAATGGACGATAGTATTAATAACGGCTTCCCTCATAGGAATCGGTTCAATCAGATTTTTTTCAATTCTCTTTGTGCTGGTAACTTTTGCCATTGTGGAATTTTCAATTTTCAATTTATCGAGAACCTGATGCGTAGCCTTAATCAGAGAGCAATACCCATATTCCTCATTTTCAATCAGATTAACTTTGTCTATACCGGCATATTTCGCCACTTTGACAGATACACCATTTTCATCAGCCAGCAAATACGCCACATAATTATACTTTCCATCCGGCGTCAGTAACTCCAGCGAATGTGCGAAGCGGTCATTTAACTCCAACCCCCGTTCCTGATAATAGATTTTCAGCTGGGCAAAAGTCAAATCCTGCCGTGGAGAAGGAATATTCCGCAGGGTGGTATGAATCCGCTTGCTATACAAATCATCAATCATAGATGTCGTCATAGGCTGAGAAGATGTTCCCATCCGGATAAAGCATCCATTTGGTGACATCCCCTGCTTTTTAATATAATATGGTTTTTCAAGTCCGCTGGAAATCAGGATTTTAATCACGGAAATTCCATCGACCACATCTGTAACAATATCAAACAACCCCAAAGTGGACGGTAATATATTGTTTTTGATGCGGTCCGCAATCTTTAGCTGCGTTTCGTCCAATTCCGGTACGCCGACTGGCTTTCCATCATCATCTATACCGATATAGAGAATGCCGCCTTCCCGGTTATTCAGAAAAGCGACGACTTCCTTTTCCAGTTTTTCATTTACTCCAACCTTAAATTCAGTACGATTATTTTCATGGAGCATAATAATTCCTCCTAACTGCCTGCATCATTCACATTATACCCGATTTTTCCTGCAAAATAAAGCGAAAAAATACTATGTAACAAGGCAAAAGAGGATACATATTACGGTTCGCACCATGGGCCAGTATCGTTCTGAAACCAAAAAAGAGCCGTCGCAAAATGAAAAAGTTCATCAAGGTACAGTGTTTTCAAACAGGTTCCTGTATCTTGTATGAAAAATTCATTTTGCGACGGCCCCTTCTGTTACGTTCACAGGCTGCCTGTGAACACGATTAAAAGTCTTTTAAAAATCGTCTCCGGTTTCCCCATGAGCCGTATGAAAGCGAGGATGAGGTGTGAGTATGGGAATCACAAAGTGCCCCACAATTAAAACCACCAGCAATCCCAGCGTAAACCAGGCACTGATGCGGAAAATACCAGGGAATGTGCCGTCACTGAGTCTTCTCGCAAAGCCCATCCAGTACGTGGAAATGAACTGGCCAAGGGAGAAACCGACGGTAATAATAGCCTGGGCGGATACCTGATTTTCCGGAGAGGCCTCAATCCCCAGATTCAGGCAAATCGGAGCGGCAAGCCCCATGGCTGCCCCCACCAGGGAGCCTGACACGGCCGCCATTCCAAAGGATTGGGCCCCCGATGCCAGAAACAGCCCCAGCGCCAGAAACGCCGCGCTCAGATGAATGGTCTTTTTCCCAAGCAAGCTGTAAATGGGGCCGTAAACCAGCCGGATTCCGCAGCTGCAAAGACTGAAAAGTCCGCTTATAAGGCCAATCTGGGCCGCCGTCCCTCCAATACTTTCACGCATCCAGAGCGAGGTGTTGGACCACATGACCTGAACCCCCATGTAGAGAACCGCTCCCAGAAAGCTGTATGCGAAAATAACAGGGGCAATCCCTGACTTTTCTGACCTCTTTGACTTTCCCGGCTTCCCTAACCTCTTTGACTCTCCCGGCTCCCCTGACCTCTTTGACTTTCCCGACTCCTCCGACCCTTTTGGCTCCCCTGACTCCCGGTTTCCCTCCGGTCGGGCAGTTAAAGGCTTCGAGGGAACTAGAAACGCAAATAGAATCAACGGAACAACCGCGTACAGGTGAATCAGATAAGCCCGCTTCCATCCAAAGGCCCCGCAAAGATTGGCCTCCAGACTGGAAAACAGAAAGCCCCAGAGACCGCCGCCGGCGGGGATCAGCCCTATCATGGCCGACAGGCTTTTCCCCTCAAAAAAGTCCGGCAGAACCGCCGTGGCAAGCAGAGTCAGAATCCCGGTGCCGAATCCCGCCACAAACCTACATGCCAGCACCAGATATATGTTTCCGCTTAATGGTATGACCAGAAGACTTCCGGTTAAAAAGCAGCCGATGCAGATATTCGTCCACAGCTTTTTATCCATTCTTCTTCCCAGGACCGCTCCCAAAAGGCAGGCCGGAATCTGGGCCAGACTGCCGATGGTCACGATCATGTTGGACAGAACCGGATCCGTATACCCTTCCGCCTCCACGATATAGGACAGAATCGGAGCGGTCAGCTGTATCAGCGCGGTGCTGAAAAAAGCGTAGATAAACATGGTGACGGCGATGGCGAACCTGGCCTGTTTCTCATTTTTGTAATGCACTGCCATCATGTTACAGGTTTCTTGCTTCGCAGATTGCCGCACGCATCAAATCCAGATCCTGGTCGGAAGACAGGGTACAGTCAGCGCCCAGAATAAATCCCTTTCGTCCGAAATTCCCGACGATATTTCGTACCTCTTCCCGGACTTTCTCAGCGGGCCCATCCACCAGCGGGCCTTTGTGGTTTGCGAAGCCTCCAATCACCGTTTTTCCCTTAAAGTGCTCTCTGCCGTCTGCAAGGCTCATCGGGACATCATACACGCCCCAGTTGATGCCGTCTGCCAGCGCCGCATAATCCTCATCGAAACGGTCCATTCCCACGTCCGACTGGCAGATGTGGAGAATGCAGTAGCCGCCGGCCTTTTTAACCGCTTCCATAACCTGCAGGTCAAAGGGCTTTACCCACCGGATACACTCTTCGTCTGTGAGCCATCTTCTGGAGCCCTGTGTTGCAGCATAGTAGACGCCGTCCAGCTTCGCTTCCTTTATATAGGCAGCTGCCAGTCTGCACAGGCCGTCGGTAATCCGCTGCATCGCCTCAAGCATCGGCTTTTCATTCCAGCGAAGGAAGGTGCTCATGAGCATCTGGCCTTCCTCCATTGTATATTTGCCTCCCATCTCCATAAAGGGGATATAGCAGCTGCTCCATACGCCATAAAGCGTGCCCAGAAGAAACAGGTTCGGATCTGTCTGCTTTGCAAG
Source organism: uncultured Lachnospiraceae bacterium (assembly GCA_910586315.1). Taxonomy (GTDB): domain Bacteria; phylum Bacillota; class Clostridia; order Lachnospirales; family Lachnospiraceae; genus CANRXD01. The sequence goes on from CAJUIP010000002.1 coordinate 42,429, forward strand.
GGTCCGGCAAAATTCCAGCTGTCTGTCCATGTAGCTTAAGTCACGGCCGATCAGACGGTTGTATCCTTCCGGAGTGCGAATAACTTCCGTACCGGGAGCACGATATTCGTACATGATCTTGGCAAAGTCGCCATTAGCTTCCCGGAAAAATTTAAGGTGTGCGTCAATGGAATCCTGTCCCAAAAGTCGCGCCTTTGTCTCAGGGTCAAGAAAATGGATGGAAAACAGGGACGGAATGCCGTCGGGCTCTCTTCCCTCCAGAGCCGCAATTACTCGTTCTTTACTTGTCATTTCTAATTCCTCTTTCTCTTAAATCATGGTTTCACTGACTAACTCATCCATGGCCTGGATGGCTTCCACATAAATGAGGAATGCCTTCTTCAGATCTTCTATTTCCACATACTCGTCTGCCTGATGCGCGCCTCCCCTTGTCTTTCCAAAGGGCATGCGCCGCACCGGCATTCCCATGCCGTAAGCAATCGCCCGGTCCAGCTTCCTGGCGTATGTGCCGCCCCCGATTACTACAGGCTTCAGATCCGTTTTAAGTACCCTGTTTGCAATCTCCGTCATTTTCTGAATCACGGGAAGCTCAGGGTCTATATAGCTGGGGCCGCTGTGATGAATGCGGGTCACCTCAAACCTATATTGTCCCAGTCTTTCCTTAAGCTGCTTTATCAGTGTTTCATAGTCCGCCGTCACGCTGTAACGAATATTGATGTTCTGGCGGAACACACCTTTTTCATAGGAAGCCATGCCTCCCACATGCGTCAGCTTTCCGGACTCCGCATCGGAATATTCAATTCCCAGTCCCTTTCCATAATAATCCTCAAAAAGCTCTGAGCAGGCAGTCATCAGCCTCTTTCCGCCCTCGTCCAGGACGCCCGCTTTTAAAAGAATCCCGGCAAGCTTCACCTCCGCGCTTTCAGAACCTTCCGGAAAAGCCGCATGGGCCGGGATTCCTTCCACACTGACACGGTATGTACCGGCTTCCTCCCCTTCTTCTGTTTCGGCTCCCAGGGCTTTAAGCGCCTGTTTTGTCTCCTTCCAGTTCTCCGGCACATAAAGGACAGCTTCCGCATGGGCCGGCACCGCATTGGACATCACACCGGACGCAAAAGATACCAGCACCCTGCTCTCCTCTCTGCATTCCGCATCAAGCTCGAGCAGCCCTTTTTCTCCATACGCTCCGGGGAAACGGTAATCCGCCACTACGGAAAATACCGGCTGCTTATAGTGTGCAACATAATATTCCAGGTCCTCCATATTCGTCTCTTCACTGCATCCAAAGAATATCCGCATGGAATGTCTGGGCTTATATCCATTTTCCTTTAAATACCGCAGCGCATACAGGGCAGCCAGCACCGAGCCTTTATTGTCAGCCACTCCGCGCCCCATAATCAGGCCGTTCTCAACGGTTGGCTCATACGGTTTATACGTCCAGCCCTCTCCGGCCGGAACCACATCCGCGTGGCCGAAGAAGCCGATTTCCTCTTCCATTTCTCCCTTCCACAAGAGGGTGCCGCAGTAATTTTCATGGTTGAAGGGCGTAAAGCCCATACTCTCTCCTAACTTCAGGCACGCATCCAGTACCCGTCTGCATTCCGGCCCATAGGGCATCTCGGGATCCTCCGTCTTTACGCTGACACTTGGAATCCGCACCAGCATATAGATGTCCTCTACCAGCTCATTTGTATGCTGGTCAAACCATTCTTCCGTATTAACCATTGCCATGCTTTTGTCCTCCTTTTATTTGATTATTCTGATCTCTCTCGAAAAGTCATGAAGAATATGGAGCCCGTCTTCTCGAATCAGAGCCTGATCCTCAATCCGCACTCCGAAGCGTCCCGGAAAATAAATACCCGGTTCAATGGAAAATGCCATCCCCGGCACAATAGGAACTTCCACACCTTCTGCCGCCGAAGGTCCCTCATGGCCTTCCAGTCCGATGCCATGGCCTGTTCTGTGGGTAAAATATGGACCATACCCCTGAGATTCAATATAGCTTCTGGCCGCCCGGTCCACATCCTGAAGGAGATTTCCTATTTTTGCGGCCTCCTGCCCTCTCCGATTTGCCTCTTTTACAACTTCGTAAACGCGTTTAAACTCGTCTGACGGCTCTCCAAAATGGAAGGTCCTTGTCATATCGGAACAATATCCCTCGCAGTTTGCACCATAATCCACCAGCATACAATTTCCCTTTTCGATTATGGTCTGGCCAGTCACATGATGAGGAACTGCAGCATTGGCTCCCACTGCCACGATCGCCCCATGGGCGTTTAATCCCTGCTTTGTCATCTCACGGCACAGCTCGTCCCTGAAATCCGCCTCTGTCTTTCCAATCCACCAGGTCCCCCGGTCAATGGTCCGCTCCAGAGCCTCCGAGGCCCATTTACATGCCTGGGCCATGCACGCCATTTCTTCTTCGTCCTTGCGGACCCTGAGCGGATCCACCAGTTCATTTCCCAGAACAAGCCGGCTTCCCGGAAGCTGTTCCATAATCGGTACGGAAAACATTCCCGGCATGGATTTATCAATGGCAATCGTGTTTAAGCGGATTCCCCGCATCCGCAGCTCCCTGATGAACCGTTCCACTGCGTTTTCTCCGTCAGACCAGTATACAAATTCCTCCACAGGAGCATCCTTCACCTGCAGTTCATAAAGCTGATTTGCAAAAATCCACGGTCTGCATCCCGGCGCCAGTATCAAAAGAAGCAGCCGCTCATCACCTCTCCCGCTGTACCCGCTTAAGTAGCGCATCGTGGCGGAGGGGCCGGCCAGGAAGCAGTCTATCCCCTTCTGCTCCATGGCCTCCGGAACCCGATTCATCCGTCCTATGTAGTTATCCCTCTTCATGTATCAGCCCTCCTGTGTCTTTCCATCCAGCATTCTCGCTATCAGCATGGTTCCAAAAATCGGCCCCACGAACTTAAAGATAATAGAAATTCCTCCGATGGCTGTCACTGCCGGCAGCTTTGAAACCAGGTTTCCGATTACTGCCAGAACAAGAGCAATTCCTCCAAGCTTCCAGTTTTTCATGGCAAACTGGGCAAAAATGGCGCCGAACAGTGCCGGAAGCAGGTAATTTAAAACGGAAATGGCTTTCTCCGGAAGCACAGTCATTACTGAAGCGCCTCCGACGGCCGCAAACGTGATCATCGCGGTGGAAATCACCACAGAGACAGCAATTCCGATAATCGCAATCAGATTTCCCTCTTCCGTTCCCGGCTCCACGCCGGCTCCCTGCTGGGCAGAGGCCAGGGCGGGAAGACGTAAATTTGAGGTGTTTCCTGAAAGCATCGTCATGAAAAGCCCCGGAAGGCCAATGATCGGGTAAAAGGTAAATGGTTCCACAAACCAGTTGATAAACAATCCGGTCATTGCTCTCGCAAATGCCGCCGGCAGAATCATGCTGAAACTGGGAGTGATTCCGAAAATAAAGGACAGTACAAAAATGGGCGCCCAGGACAGGGCAGCTCCCAGTATATCGGTAAACATACCCCAGCGGTAAATTCCAGGCATAAATTCTTTATTATAAATATTTTTTACTGTTTCGCTGCTTACAGCCGTTCTCTGCTCATCCATACGTTTTTCTCCTTGTTATTCTGAGGTCTTTAAGCGATAAAGGGGATTGACACCAGCATACCTATAAACATGCCGATGGTAAGGGCCCATTCTTTCAGCCACTTCACTCCTGTTTTTGCGGACATCTTAGTGGTAATCACCATCACCGCGAATCCCACCACACAGCAGAGGCCGTCCACGTTAAAGGTTTCAAACATCGTTGTTTTAATCACCTTATCCACGCACATATATCCGAAGCAGGCCTGAGAAGCGCCAAGGGCAATTACGGATACCATCTTCTGGCTGCCTCCCGAAATCAGCTGGTTAATCTTGTCAAAGCGTTTTGAGAATACAGTTGTCACTATGACCCATCCCATGGAACAGATGGTCGTAACCCAGACTGCATTGGCAAAAGCAATCGGCGTCATGTGCTGAAGGTCGGTTCCCGCAAACTGGGCGCCAAAGGTTGCCGACGTAAGTTCATATTGAATCGCACCGATAAAAGTGTTACGAAGCCAGCTGAACGGAGTTCCCAGAGCCATTACCAAGGCCAGGGTTCCTACTGCAACAACAACGGAAGGACCGATGGAGGTAACTGCACTGTTTCGCACCGCATGCCGGATCTGCGTATCCGTGATGCCAATTTTTTTCGCAGTTGTCAGACCGCGTTTCACAAACAAAACCGCCTGAAATGCAATTACAATAATCGGCAGCGCACATGCAATCCACATCTGAGGACTGTTTGCAATTTCCATATAATCATTCATCTTATTTTCCCCCTTTAGTATTGGTCGTAGATCTGCGTCATCATCCACTTTGCGTCTTCTCTTGTAATTCCCTTTCCGCTCGGGAACTTGTTCATCGCGTTCTGGTTCAGGAATATGTCGTCAATCACTTTTTTCTCTGTCATCTGTTCTCTGGTGATTCCTCTCTCTTTCAGAGAAGGGATTCCCACCTTTTTCGCCAGCATACGGTACTGGTCATGCTCTCGTTGGCATGGGCCATGGCGTCAAACGCAGTGGTTGCCGTAATGAATGTGGGCATCGTGGTCAGAAACTCCGGATCCTGGACTGCTAACTTCGGGGTATATTCGATGATATCCTTTAAATGCAGCTCTGTATCATGAACCACTCCCGTAAGGCGGATTTCGCTTCCCGTTCCGGATGTGGTCGGAATCGCAATCAGCGGAATATCCTGTCTGTGCTTATGTACGGCCTGGAAACCGGCGGCCGTGTCGCCTCCCGAGAGCCTTGCCGGGCGCTGAATCATATAGTCACGGATCGTTCCTTTGTTACTGGCTACCACTCCGGCCCCTTTGGCAGTGTTCAGGGTGCTTCCGCCACCCACGGCCACGATGGCGTCACAATGATTCTCCAGAATGATGTTTCCCAGCTCATCCACGATGTAGTCCGGTGCATCCCGCTCCACTTTGTCATAGCACATACATTCCAGCTGCTGGGCCTTAAGAGCCTCCAGTACCCGATCGCTTAAGCCGGCTTCTTTTACTCCCGGACCGTAAACCACCATGACTTTCCGGATTCCGTACTGATGCTTCAGCCTGGAAGCCATTTCCCTTACTGCTCCCCGTCCTGCCAGCACAGGGACCTCCTGTGTCATCTCATAAATCATAAGCTTTCTCCTTTTTGCAGACGTTTCACTTTAGTGTTCTGACTACATTATATCTGGCTAAACTCCGCAGGATAGTCGTTCATCTGCAAGGCGGATTTTTGACGGCGTAGCGGTGGCTACGGCTAGAAAATCCAACGCAGCAGATGGGCGAGTAGACAAGGAGGTTTGGCAGAATATAATGCAGACAGTACACTGGGTCAGTAAAAAGCGGCGCCAGCTGATTACTTCTATTTCTGGTATACCATGGCGGATAAAAATTGTAAAATAGGGAAACCGGAGGCAGATATGAAAAAAATCTATAATGGAAATTCCCGATGATTTGTATTATGATATTTGTATTATGATAATAGCAGACATGTACAGCCACTCCATGTAAGAACAAAAGAGGAGGCCGCTTTTATAATGAAAATAGAGGTTTTACAATACTTTACAGTTTTAGCTGAGTCTCGTTCCATCAGCGAAGCGGCTCAGAAATTATATATCGCCCAGCCCAGCCTGACAAAATCTCTCCAAATGTTTGAAGAAGAACTGGGATTTCGTCTGTTTGAACGGAGCCGGGGCGGAATTACACTGACACCGGAAGGAAAGAAAATTCTTCCTCAGGCAAAGAAAATGGTAGAATACTATGAAAGCTGGCTGGAGCTGGGACATCAGAATACGCTTTCGCTGATTGACATTTTTGTGGGCCGTTCTTTTGCAGATTTTCTGCTTCCTCATATTTTGGTGGAGTTCAGCCAGAAATATCCTGATCTCCCTGTTAATTATGTCATTTCCGTTAAACCAGGGGAACATATTTCCCGCAGCATCTAGAAACCGTCCATCGCACTGCTTTCCTGCAACGACCAGGAGCTCCAGGTCTACACAAAAGTTCAGGGAAACCCGCCGGTTATTCTTACCCGCGGAGAATCCCGCTGTCTTGTAAGCAGCACAAACGCTCTTTCCAGGAAACCATTTCTGGAAATGCAGGATGTGGAAGACATGTTTCTGGTTTTGCCCGGCACAAGGATGGATGCGAGCAATATTCCCTCCGTGGGTTCTGATATCAGCGCGGAAATTTTATGCACAATCCGTCCGGACAGGCGAATCTTTATAGGTGCCTTATCCAATGTCATTTCCCAGGCTGCAGAAAATCCGCAGACTTTTGCCCTTTCCTTTTCCCCGACTCTCCGCCGTTATGAAAGAGTCCGGAATGGAGAGCTAACCGCTGTTCCCTTTAAGGGACATACACTGGAAACAAGCCTCTGCCTGTTTTACTCTAAAAAAGCCGCCCGTCAGCATCCCCAGATGATGGAACTGATCTCTGCAATCCGCCGTTCCTATAAGCAGTTTGAGGACGGACTTTGAAAAAAGGAGGGCATATTCGTCAGAATCATACATACCCTGGCGAGCGGGGTGGGATATCAAAGCGAGCTTATTTTTAATCCGAGCTGATATATTTCATCAATTTTTTCCTGTTGCTTTTTTAGCAAATCCTCTAAAGAATCCACCTCACATACAGAAATCTTAGCAATTATTTCTATTTCCATATGGCCAAAGTAATGCTCTATAGAATCTAATATTCTCTGATTTTCAGTTTCTGTCTTCCCGGCTCGTACGCTAATGGCTATTCCTTTTGCACCAGAAGATTGAAATTTCCTGTTTGGGTTTGTATTTCCATAAGGAGTATTCCTGTCAAAAAAAGTCTTTAATTGTCCCGTTACATCCCCCCAATACGATGGTGTTACTATCAAGACGAGGTCTGCTGTCAAAATATTTAATACCATTTGTTCCACATCATCGTTCTGAATACACTTGCCGTCAATATAGCTTCCATTCTCACGCGGACTTCCAATTATGCAAACTGCTTTCATTGCATATTTCCCCCTTTAGAGCATGTCTGAAAATTCATTCCCCGCAGTTTTATCCCCTTTTCATCTCTCGCCATCTGGCCGGAAATAAATTCTCTCCACAACTTCTCATTTTCTTATCCGCTGTACAGGCCTCCAAGGTATGTTTCAAAAAGTTTTCTGAAAAAACGGCAGGAATCCCTGTGAGAATATCTGAAGTGAAACAGGTGCATGGCTTTTCTGATTCTATATATTCAGGTTGGCCTTCTGCTTGAATTCGTCTATACTTTCAGATTTGGCAGCCATATAAAGCCAGCTTTGCAGTACTTTTGTCTCATTCTGAGACAGAATAAACTTCTGCAGTTCCTCTGCAACCGTACCCAATGCCCCTAGAAGATCAAGGACAGCCTCTGCCCTTCCTTCTACCCTTCCTTCTTCTCTCCCCTCTGCTTTCCCGTCTTCAATTAATTCATCAATCGCCAGACACATTTCGAACTCCTCCTCTCCCTTTTCCTCCAGTATCCGCATCAGCCGTTTTTGTTCCCCCATCATGACCATGGCCGCTGTCAGCTCCACGTGGTCCATCTGCATCAGCTCTTTTCGGTTCTCTCTTACATACTGATACAGTTTTTTCTTGTCCTTTCTACATTTTAGCATATCAAAAATTTGCTGTAAACAACTGGTAAACACATTCGTATTTTCCACATTTCCTGCATCGACCAGATTCATTTTATAATTTGGAAGATATGTCTCCAGTTCTTTCCTCCAGGCTCCTTCTTCGTTCCATCCCATCATCTCATACAGGCTCCTGCTTCCATCCCACTCTCCTCCAAAGTAAAATACAATGGTAATCACCGGGGTCAGACGGTCTTCCTTGGTAATACCGGATAAAAATTCTTCTCCCTTTCGAAGTTCTCCTCTCTTCCTGTGGCTCTTTTCCATTTCCTGAACCTGTCTCACATATTCCAGGGCATCATACAGCATATTTCGTACCGGCATGGCATAATGTACCCTGCTTTGGTTTTCCTCAGCAAAGATCACCGAATACATCCCCATATCCGCTTTCATCTGGATATCCCTTCTGCGCTCCAGAGCGCGTACTTTTCCAGAGGCCGCCTCATATAAAATTCCAGGTTGTCCGGAAATACACTCCAGTCCTTCCGGTTTCAGGACCTGTTTTCCATGATACACAATTCCATTGACAAAATCCGCAAAAATTTCTTTTCGTCGCATCATCTGATTCATCGCCACATCGGCTTTTCCCATGCAATCCCTCCCGTTTAAAAATTATATTTTTACAAAATCAGGAATTCTGCGGCGCACGCCGCCAGAAACATGACGCTTATATGCATCACAAGATAAAAAGGCAATACCGCTCGCGGTATAGAATAAGGAGAACTCCTTGGTAAAAAGAATACCATATTCCCGGCAAAATAACAAGCAGTTTTCGGAAAAGCCTGAGATTGAAATAACAGTAGTTTCAGTTCACGGAGCAGGTGGCGCTTGATCTGTTGGAAGGCAAGCAGCAGAGAGTATAAATCAGATGAAAAGAACATCGCAATACCCATTCTGCGATGAAAGCGTAAGCCTACAGGTCAGGATTGAGACATTGAAATGTCCCTCCACTCCTCCGGGCGGCAGCCTCTGGCCCGCCTTCGGCGTCCCAGCGGCTGTGGGGTTTTCGCCTTATAGCATCTTCCAGAAACTGGCTCCCTCCACTCCTCCGGGCGGCAGCCTCTGGCCCGCCTTCGGCGTCCCTGCGGCTGTGGGGCTTTCGCCTTATAGCATCTTCCAGAGACTGGCTCCCTCCACTCCGCCGGGCGGCAGCCTCTGGCCCGCCTTCGGCGTCCCAGCGGCTGTGGGGCTTTCGCCCCATAGCATCTTCCAGAAACAGGCGCACGGGAAAGCAAGCTTTCCCGTGCGCCTGTTTCTTCCATCTGCTGCCCGGCTCAATGCGAGAGCATATTTTCAATAAATATCCCGTATCCTTTTGTGGAGTCTTGGATGAAGACGTGTGTTACGGCTCCGATTAATTTCCCATCCTGGATAATCGGGCTGCCGCTCATTCCCTGTACGATTCCTCCGGTGAGCTGTAGTAGTTCTTCGTCTGTTACCTGAATCACCATCCCTTTATTTTTCTGAAGACTTGAGTAATCCACTTTCTGAATTTCAATTTCATAGTCTTTCACCTCCCCTGATACATCGCTTCTGATAAATGCCTGACCTTTGTGGACGTCCTGGCGGAACCCTACTGGAATGGCCTGGGACTGAATGGCTTCCTTGAATTTTTCATTGACGGTTCCAAAAATTCCTTCGTCCGTATTGGCTGCCACCTCTCCCAGCTTTGTTCCTTTTCCATAATAGATCACTCCGGACATTACTCCGGGTTTTCCGGACGCGCCTTTCTCTATCCCAAGAATCTGTGTCTCATACAGCTCCCCGTCCTCAATGTCCACTAACATCCCCGTGTCACTGTCGCTGATTCCATGGCCCAGGGCGCCGAAGGAGCCGTTTAAATCCACGTACGTTACCGTACCGATTCCCTGGGTATCGTCCCGGACCCAGGCGCCAAGCTTATAGGTGCCGTCTTCCGCATGGACGGGGTTTAAGTCAATTTTCATAATCTCCCCGCCTCTTCGCACTTCAAGCTGCACGGCGTTCCCATTGCAGGCGTTAACCGCTGATATTAAATCGTTTTTGTCGTTCATCTCCTGGCCGTTGACCTTTTCAATATAGTCTCCGGACTTCAGTATTCCAAATGCCGGCTCCACCACGTTTCCGGCATCGTTTACAATCTCACCCGTTCCGATTACCATAATCCCTTTGGATTTCAGATAGATTCCCACCGGGGTTCCACAGGGGACGGCATACATGCCATCCACCACATCCACCTGAATGTCCTTCATGCGGATGATTCCGAAAAGCTTCATTCCCACCTGATAGCTTCCCTCGGATGCCCCATACATAGAAACCGGCTCCGCCGCTTGGAGACGGACCTTTCCCGCGGGGATATTGGATGCATTTCCCAGAACCACCTCTTCGCTTTCGCTCTCTAACGTCACTCCGGGCGGAAGGGAAAAATGGAAAATTTCCTCTTCACTTACCACAAGATTCAAACGGTCCGGCACTGCATGCTGCATATAGATCCATGCAAGCGCGCCTGTGAAAAACAGAGAAACCCAGAAAATGCCGACTAGTATCTTATGCAGCCTTTCCTTTCTTGTCACGGCAAAACCTCCTCATCTATATTGATTCTGCCCTGTTTTTGTCCGCTTGATTCTTCCACAAAAAAACGGAGAGGGCAGTGATTAGCTCCTCTCCTAGTATGTGACCATTTTCTTTTTTCACCCTGTTATTTTTTCGCAGTTTCTTTCCATTCATTCGCCAGCCGTTTCATTTCTCTGGCGCTTTCCTTTACTTTATCCGTTACCTCGGCTCCGGACAGAATCCTGGAAAGTTCTTCAATCTCCTCTTCCTCTTTTAAGCGGCAGATTCTGGTAATGGTTTTCCCGTCTTCCACATCCTTTTTAATTTCAAAATGAGTATCTGCCATGGCGGCAATCTGCGGAAGATGAGTGATGCATAACACCTGATGCCTTTTTGCAATATAAGAAAGCCGCTCTGACACCTTTTGCGCCGTCCGCCCGCTGATTCCCGTATCGATCTCATCAAAAATCAGAGTGGGAATATCATCCGTATCGGCCAGAACCGTCTTAATCGCCAGCATGATTCTGGAAAGCTCGCCGCCGGACGCAACCTCAAAGAGGGGCCTTGGCGGAATGCTTCCCGGATTGGTGGAAATTAAAAACTCTGCCTCATCGAATCCCTGGGCTGAGAAATGTCCCAGACGCCGGAGTTCAATTTTAAAATCCACATGAAGGAAATTAAGATCCAGAAGCTCTGCGGTGATCCTCTCCTCCAAAACTTTGGCCGCCTTTTTCCGCTTTTTTGAAAGCTTCTCACAAAGCTCCTCCATAAAAGCCTCCTGGCGTTCAAAGGCAAGCTTTGCCTCCGCTGCCAGTTCGTCATAATGCTCCAGCTCCGACAGCCGTTTCTTCTTTTCTTCTAGCTTTAAAAGCACGGCTTCCTCTGTTTTTCCGTACTTTGCCATAAGACCGCGCACGAAATCCAGCCTTTCTTCTGTTTCTTTAAATTCTTCCTCATTGAACTCCATTTCATTCATATAATCGGAAATAGAGCGGTTTAAATCGCTTAAAATGCTCTCCGCGTCGGAAAGTCCTTCCAGAATTTCCCTTAAATTTTCATCATAAGCCACTACGCTTTCCACATTTCTCACGGCCCGGCCAATGCTCTCACCGTCCACAGCCTCATAGGCTTCCTGCATACACTGGATGATTTTCTGCCCATGGGAAAATTTCCGGTATCTGGCCGAAAGCTCTTCCTCTTCCCCTGGACGGATTCCCGCCTGTTCAATTTCTTCAATTTCAAACCGCAGGAAATCAGCCTCCCTCTTTCTCCCCTCCTCGTCCAGGGAAAAGCCGGCAAGTTTTTCTTTTAATTCCAGGTAACGCCGATATCCGTCCGCCGTCTGTTTCTTTAGATTTTCTGTTTCACTCCGGGAATATTCGTCCAGAATTTCCAGATGCTTTTGCCTGTGAAGAAGTGACTGATGTTCATGCTGTCCATGAATATCCAAAAGAAGGCCGGTAACCGCCCGAAGACGCGATGCTGTCACCGTCTCATCATTGATACGGTTTACGCTTCTGGCCTGTGTGATTTTTCTCGAAACAATAAGAGTATTTTCCTCGTCCAAAACAATGTCCAGGCTTTTTAACGCCTGTTTTTTCTTTTCATCCTCTACAGAAAAGACGAGCTCCACATATGCGCTCTCCTCCCCCCGGCGGATCATATCCTTCGATGCTTTTCCTCCAAGCGCCAGTCCGATGGAACCGATAATAATGGACTTTCCTGCGCCGGTTTCTCCGGTCAGTATGTTTAGGCCCCCGGCAAATTCCACCTCCGCCTTCTCAATCAGGGCCAGATTTTTTACATGTAAGCCAAGCAGCATGCAATCACCTCAATTCTATTCGGCAATAATTTTCTTTAATTTATCCATCAAAAGAATGGTATCGTCCACAGAACGCACGGCGCACATAATGGTATTATCTCCTGCCACACATCCCACAATTTCATGGAAGCCAATCACATCCAGCGCCTCGGCCACAGCCATGGCCATACCGGATACGGTCTTAATCACCAGAATATTCTGGGCCATGTCCATGGAGACAAAGCAATCTCTCAGAATTCGGATATATTTTTCTCCAAAGTCCTTGTGAGGCTGCATGACCGCATAGCACTGACGGCCGTTGTCCCTTTGTACTTTTGTGAGTTTCAGTTCCCGGATATCTCTGGAAACCGTCGCCTGAGTCACATGATATCCAGCCTCTTTTAAACGCGCCGCCAGCTCTTCCTGGGTCTCAATCTGATATTTTCCGATCAGCTCTACAATCTTACTGTGTCTGTCCACTTTCATGCAAAATACCTCTTTCCCTGTTTCCCTTCTATGCGTTATACATCTTGTGCTTCAAAATATCCAAAAACGAACGGCTGTCCAGCTTGATGACCCGCGTCACTGTCTGTGCTCGTTCCACTTCAATATAATCTCCCGGTTCCAGCAAAACTCTGGTGTCGCCGTCAAAAACCGCATTCTGTTTTCCCTGGTTTTCGGCGGAAATCTCAATCCGAATGCGGCTTTCCGGTCCCAGCACAATGGTACGGGAAGTCAGCGTATGGGGACATATCGGCGTCAAAATCAAAAGCTTTCCATCCGGCTGGGCGATGGGCCCTCCCGCCGATAAGTTATAGGCCGTGGAACCAGTGGGAGTCGCCACCAGCATTCCGTCCGCACTGTATTCGTATAAGAACTGACCGTCCACATAAATCTTAAATTTCAGGATTCGCAGATCGCCTTCTCTTGTCATAACAATATCGTTTAAGGCAATGTCCTCCGTCACCATCTCCCCCTGATGATACGCGCACCCTTTTAACATCATCCGCTCTTCCACCTGATAGCGGTTTAAAAGCAGTGCATCCAGAAGCTCTCTGATATCGCCTTCTCTGCTTATCTGGGTCAGATATCCTAACCCTCCAAGGTTCATTCCGATGATTGGAAGCCCGCTTCCTGCCAAATCCCTGGCCGCCCGGATAAGAGTCCCGTCTCCGCCCAAGGTGATTACACATTCCGTCCCATCCGGAATATCTGATATAGCTGTGTACCTGCGTCCTTTATGAAACTCTCCGCTGGAGGCCCGGCAAACCCCTCCGCGGCTTTCCAAATATTCTTCTATGACCTGCCTTACGGCCTTATGTCCATCCTTTTCTTCATTTACGATGATGTAAAAATTTTCCATATGCCTGCCCCCGCAGTGATTTAACATAACGATTCTGCCATACGCTTCCTGTCCGCTGTTAACAGCCATATTCGTCCATCAGCAAGATGGGCTTAAACGACGGGCGAACAAAATAAGGAAGTCTGGCTGAATACAACCCAGTCAGCCCGCCAGTGTCTCATGGGCCTTCTCCACAATTTCCCTGGCCTGTATGCCGTCATTTAAGAACGTCGCTCCATCCGTATGATTCTTAAGATGCAGAAGATACTCAATATTTCCCTCCGGGCCTTTAATGGGGGAAAACTCCAGATGCAGCGCCTCAAACCCGATGCTTCCCGCAAAGGCCGCCACCCTCTCAATGACCTCAAGATGAACGGACTTCTCCCGCACGACGCCTTTTTTCCCAACCTTTTCCCGGCCGGCCTCAAACTGCGGCTTAATCAGGCAGACCACCTCGCCGTCCGGCTCCATTAACGCCTTCACCGCCCCCAGAACTTTGGTGAGGGAAATAAAGGACACGTCAATGGACACAAACCGGATTTTATCGGCGACGCTCTCCGGCGTCACATACCGGATATTGGTCTTTTCCATACAGACGACCCGCTCATCATTTCTTAACTTCCACGCAAGCTGCCCATGGCCCACATCCACAGCGTACACCTTCACCGCGCCGTTTTGCAGCATACAGTCGGTAAAGCCTCCGGTAGAAGCCCCCACATCCATGCAGATTTTTCCTTCCAGCGTCACGCCGAAACAGGTCATGGCCTTTTCCAGCTTAAGGCCTCCGCGGCTCACATATTTTAATGTGCTTCCCCGCACCTCAATCTGTACGGTCTCCGGAAAAGAAGCGCCCGCCTTGTCCTCCTTCTGGCCGTCCACATAGACGATTCCCGACATGATCACCGCCTTCGCCTTTTCCCTGGATTCTGCCAGATTCCGCTTCACCAAAAGCACATCTAACCGTTCCTTCATGAATCCTGCCGCTCCTTATCCAAATATTCCTCAAAAATCCGCCGAATGACAGAATCACTGTCAATTCCGAGCATCTCCCTCAGTGCCGACACATTTCCATGCTCCACATAGGCGTCCGGAAGAGCAATCTGGATAACTCTGACACCCGGATAATGTTCATGAATGTACCTGGTGGCGCACATCCCCATTCCGCCCCGCAGAACATTCTCCTCCATAGTCACAATGAGCCTGTGATTTCTGCAGAGCCTGTCCACCATCTCCGTATCCAGCGGCTTTACAAACCTGGCGTTCACCAGAGTACAGGAATAGCCCTTGCTCTTAAGCTTGTCCCTCACATGCTCTCCGGTGCTGACCATACTGCCAAGGGCAAACAGGGCAATGCCCTCTTCCTCATAAAGCATTTCTGATTTTCCGTACTCCACCGGAGCCGTAAATTCCAAAAGCCCCCGGTATGCCTCTCCCCTGGGATAGCGGATAGCTAAAGGTCCGTCAAACTTCACGCCAAATTCCAGCATCGACTGAAGCTCCCAAAAATTTTTCGGGGCCATGATGCTCATACCGGGCACCAGACTTAGAAATGAAATGTCAAAGATACCCTGATGGGTTTCCCCATCGCTTCCCACAAGGCCTGCCCTGTCAATCGCAAAAAGCACCGGAAGCTCCTGAATACAGACATCGTGGAGCACCTGGTCGTATCCTCTCTGCAAAAAGGAGGAATACACCGCCACCACAGGCTTTAAGCCTGCAGACGCCATCCCCGCCGCCGCGGTAACCGCATGCGCCTCGGCGATTCCCACGTCAAAAAACCGGTCCGGAAACTCTTTTGAAAACTTTGTAAGCCCTGTTCCGTCCGGCATGGCCGCCGTAATCGCCACAAGCCTGGGATTCTCTCTTCCAAGCTCGCATATCTTTTTGGAAAATACATCCGTATAGCTGGGATATATTTTCTCTTTTAAAGATTTTCCCGTTGCAATATCAAAGGGATCCACGCCATGGAATCTGGACGGATTATTTTCCGCCGGACCATATCCCTTTCCCTTTTTGGTGATGACATGAACAAGGACCGCATGGCGCACCCGTCTCGCTTCCTTAAAAACCTGGACCATTTCTTTTACATTATGGCCGTCCACCGGACCCAGATAGGTGATTCCCATATCCTCAAAAAGCATTCCCGGCACCAGAAACTGCTTAATTCCATTCTTTGCCAGATACAGACCATAAGACAGGCTCTTTCCCACCACAGGAATGGAGCTTAGGGCCTTATCCACGCCTTTTTTTAAATCGGCGTAGCTTTCTCTTGTACGGACGCTTCCGAGATATCTGGACATGCCCCCCACATTTTTTGAGATGGACATTTCATTGTCGTTTAAAACAATGATAAAATTTTTCTTCATCTGGGCCGCATTATTTAACGCCTCATAGGCCATTCCTCCAGTGAGAGCACCGTCCCCGATTACAGATATCACTGCATAATCTTCTCCCAGAATTTCCCTGGCCTGGGCAATTCCCAGGCCTGCCGAAATGGAAGTGGAGCTGTGCCCGGTGTCGAAGGCATCATAAGGGCTTTCCTTTCGCTTTGGGAATCCGCTCATGCCGCCGAACTGCCTCAGGTCATCGAATCCGTCTTTTCTTCCGCTCAGCAGTTTATGGGTATAGGACTGATGGCCCACATCCCAGATAATTTTATCTTTCGGAAGATCAAAAGCCAGATGGAGGGCCATGGTCAGCTCCACCACCCCCAGATTGGAGGCCAGATGTCCTCCGGTACGGCTGATCTTTTCCAGCAAAAACTGGCGGATTTCCTTTGCCAGCGCCGGATAATCCTCTTCCTTTAATTTCCTGATATCGGAAGATTGTTCCATTCTTTCCAGAAGCATGTCAATCTTACTCCTTTGTTCCATCCATTATTTTGTAACAGCCAGGATGCCTCCCAAACTGTCACACTATTTTTCCCTGGTCACCAGCATTTCCACCAGTTCTACAAGAAAGGGATTCTGCCCGGACAGATCTGCCAGCCGTTTGACTGCCCTTTCGGAAATCTCCTTCACATCCATTTTTGCCTTGTCCAGTCCTTCCAGCGTCACATACGTGGTTTTACTGTTCTTTTCGTCACTGAGCACCGGTTTTCCAAGTACCTCGGCAGTGCTCACCACATCCAGAATATCATCCTGAATCTGAAATGCCAGCCCCACATCAGCTGCAATATTCCTGACCGCCAGAAGCTCTTCTTCGGAAGCCCCCGCCAGCACTGCGCCGATCATCATGGACGCTTCCAGAAGCGCCCCTGTCTTCAGTCTGTAAATAAAGTCCAGCTGCTCCTTCGATACAGGCTTTCCTGTAAGCTCCACATCCACGGTCTGTCCGCCGATCATGCCGTAAATTCCCGTCTTTTCCGCCAGAATCCCCATGGCTCGTCCCACGGCCTCCGCATCGGCTCCCATGGCAAGGGCTTTTGCCGCCGTCTCGAAGGCAAAAATCATCAGGGCATCCCCGGCCAAAACCGCCATGTCATAACCGTATACCTTCCATGTGGTGGGTTTCCCCCGGCGCAGCTCATCATTATCCATACAGGGCAGGTCGTCATGAATCAGCGATGCGGTATGAATCATTTCAATGGCCGCCATAAAAGGCTCAATTTCCTTCCCCTTTCCGCCGAACATCCGGTAAGTTTCCCGCATCAGCAGCGGGCGCAGGCGCTTGCCGCCTGCCTTCACGCTGTAATTCATAGCCTCAAAAATCGTTTTCTGACAGCCTTCCTCCAAAGGCAGGAAAGAGTACACAACAGCCTCCGTCTCCTTCACGGCCTGGTTTAATTTTTCTTTAAAATTGGCTTCCATTTTCTTCCTCCGCAGTCTTTGCGCTCAGCGCGAGCTTCCATCTTCTTCCACATTCTCTGTACTCAGCACGAGCATCTGTTTTTCAATTTTTTCTATCTTTTCATTGCAGCTTTTCACTAACCGCATGCCTTCTTCATAATTCTTAAAAGCATCCTCCAGGGACCCTTTGCCGCTCTCCAGTTTATCAATCAGCTCATCCAGAGCCGCAAATATTTCCTCAATAGTTAAATCCCGTTCTTCCGCCATGCCAAAACCTCCTGTCTCTCCTCCACCCGGGCCCGCAGCCTGCCGTCCGTAACCTGTACCACAATCTCACAGCCCGGCGGCGTCTGTTTTACCGATTCCACCCGGTTTCCATCCCTGTCTGTCACAAATCCATATCCCTGACTTAACTTCTTTAAGGGAGAGAGTCCCCACATTTTTCCGCTTATCAGAGCCAGTCTTTTTTTATCCTGCTCCATTCTCTGATTCATGACCGCCGAAAGCCATTCTTTTCTGGACTCCGTCTTTCTCCTGTCCTCCTCAATAAGATCTGTGAGCCTCCGGTTTAAGACATCTTCCAGATCCGCCAGCCTCTGGCGTTTTTCACGAATCACATGCCGGGGATGGTGAAGCTTTATCTTCAGTTCCGCCTGTTTCTGCCTTCCCTTCACCTGGTCCAGGAAAAATCCCATTTCCCGTAAGAGCTTCTGCCTCCTGGCCAGAAGGTCCGCCTGAAACCGCACATAATCAAAAACCGCCAGTTCCGCAGCCGCCGACGGCGTCGGGGCCCTGAGATCCGCCACATAATCGGCAATGGTGACGTCCGTTTCATGACCTACTGCTGAAATTACTGGCGTATTGCAGGAAAAAATCGCTCTGGCCACAACTTCCTCATTAAACGCCCACAGATCTTCAATGGAGCCTCCCCCGCGTCCCACAATCAGAACATCCAGTCCCATAGCATCCAGGGTTTTGATTCCCCGCACAATGCTCTCCTTCGCCCCCTCGCCCTGGACCAGGGCAGGGTACAAAATGAGCTGTACATATGGGTTTCTCCGCCTGCTGATGTTCATGATATCCCGAATCGCCGCCCCCGTGGGAGCCGTCACGATTCCGACGGTTTTTGCGTATCTTGGAATGGGTCTTTTATACTGGGCTGCAAACATCCCCATCTCTTCCAGCTCCCGCAGAAGCTTTTCATACTGCACGTAAAGGTCTCCGCGCCCGGAGAGCTCGATCTCCGAAGCGTAAAGCTGATACCTGCCGTCCCGCTCATAAACATCTACGGTTCCTTTTACGACAACCTGCTGTCCCTCGGCCATGCGGAATTTAAGTCCCCGCCTCTGCCCCGCAAACATGACCGCGGAAAGAGTGCCTCCGCTGTCCTTTAAAGTAAAGTAAATATGACCGGATGTATGATATTTGCAGTTGGAAACTTCCCCCTTCACCGAGATGCGGCGAAGAAGGAAGTCTTCCGTAAACATATTTTTAATATATGAGTTCACCTGTGTGACCGAATACACTCCTGCCATTCCCTGTTTTTGCTCCTTATTAAACCAGTTTGGCCAAAATTCCGTTTACAAATGCCGGCGCATCGTCGCCGCCAAACTTTTTGGCCAATTCCACGGCCTCATTGATTGCCACCTTTTCCGGAATCTCATCATCATCCTTCATCTCAAAAAGGGCAAGCCGCAGGATTGTGAGTTCCACTCGTCCCATTCTTCTGGTCTTCCAGCCCTCCGCAACTCTGTTAATTTCCTCATCCAGCCTGGGGATTTCCCGCATAATTTTTTCAGCTCTCTCTTCCAGAGTCTTTTTCTCCCCATCCTCTACGTTCACCTTATGGAGGATTTCATCGGTTCCATCCTCTCCTGTCACATCTTCAACCGGGGCTTCAAAATACCGTTCCAGCTGTTCCTCTTTTTCTTCTGCCGGATAAAAGTCCTGGCAGAACAGCATCTTAAAGCAATGCTCCCGCGCTTCCCTTCTGGTCATTGGGCCACCTCCATTTATCTAAAGCATCCCCGGCGGCCGGTGCCGGGGAACCGAATCTATCTTCCGATTATACATGAAAATGCATATTCCTACAAGACTTTTTCTTACAACAGTACACAGGGCAGGGAAAAAAACACCGCCAATCACAATCATTTTGCAACTGGCGGTCTGTTTTCCTGTTTTTCAGATCATATTTAATTTTCTTCCATGCTTACGCCGGCGATCTTGATGTTGACCTCCAGCACCGTAAGTCCGGTCATATTCTCAATGGCATTCTTGACCTTTTCCTGTACCGTCTCACAAACCTCCGGAATGCTGTATCCATACTTTAAGTTTAAAGACATGCTGACGCAGACATGCTCCTCGGTTACTTCCACCTTTACGCCCTTGGAAAGGTTCTTCATCCCCAGCTTTCCAACCAGCTCGTTGGTGATATTCCCGGCCATGGAATCCACGCCTTCTACTTCCGTTGCCGCCAGGCCGGCAATAATTGCTACCACTTCGTCAGCAATCTGCACTTCACCGATTTTATCTTTTTCATATACCTTATGACTGCTTCTCTCTGTATCCGTTGCCACAATAATTACCTCCTGCAATCCATAGTCAATACAATCATGCCGCCGTATCCGCTTACAGTATGCTTGAAAGTTGCTTTCCGTCAAATATGCATTCCACCTTGTGGAAAATTAGGGCCAAATAAACACGGCGTGACAGACAACGTTAAGTGAATTTGGGCCAAATCTGACGCGAAGCGGAGCATGCAGATAGCGGAAACGAATTTTCAAACACACTCCAGGATTTATAGCGCTTGTCGACATGATATCATGACCGCTTTGCGGCCATGATGCCTCCGGCGGATTTTAGCGCCTGGATTTCTGCGGCAAGCGCAGAAACCACATGCACAGATATAATGTCTAGCGACATTATATCATAACCGCTTCGCGGCCATGATGCCTCCGGCGGATTTTAGCGCCTGGATTTCTGCGGCGAGCGCAGAAACCACATGCACAGATATAATGTCTAGCGACATTATATCATGACCCATGAATTTTGCATAGGCTTTTTGGCAATTTTTTAAGGCTGCTTCACGAAGAATGCAAAAGAATCCGAAAAATTTTAACGAACCACTCCGCTGCCATAGCATACCTGACATGTCCCTGTTCCGCGACAGGTATGGCACTTGTGAACTTTTCCTTCATCTGACCCTGTCCTGTTAAGACCATCGCCGCCACAGATATAGCAACGCCCTGTACCTTTGCAGGTACGGCAGGTATCATCCACTGTCTCCTTTCGCGAGGTTTTGGTGTCCGCACTGCCGCTTGACGAAGAGCCGGAAACGGCGGAGCCAGAAGCGGTTCTGCGGCCCTTCGCGATGTCGTAAAGCTCTTTCACGGAATCCACCTGCTCGCCATAATTTAAGTTAAAGGAACCGGATATGGGTATAACGGCATAGCCGTATCTGCTTCCGGTCTTTAAATCTGCCTCGAAAGTTCCCTCCAGGTGTGTGCCGTTTTCCTCGTTTACTGTCAGAGTGTATACAGCTTTTTGTTTTGCTTTCTTTGAATATTGTTCGTCTAAGCTATAATCCGGTCGGTAATAGATTACGGCAAATTCTGTCGCCTTACCGGTCTGCGCTTTAGGATTCACTCCGAAACTGAGCATTTTTTCAATCGCACCGCTATCAGTCAGGGACAATCCAAGGAAATAATAATAACGGCCGCTTTGGGTATTTTCATTTTCTTCTGTTACGGCCACATAGAAGGTCTCCTCTTTCCCGTCAATGGTAGCCTTCATAATATTTTCTTCCGATGCAGATGAACCAGAATCAGAAGCATCTGCCGCAGAGGTTTTTGTTTTTGTTGTGGTTGTTTCTTTCTCATTTAATGAAATGGGCGATTCTGCTATTTCCTTCCTCATTACTTCGTATATCTCTTTCAACTGGTCTTCCGTCACTGATTCGCTTGGCATCAGTTTATCTATTGAATACTTCTTCTCTTCGGCAAACGCCTGTCCCATAAGCATCGCGCAGAATAGCACCGCCAGCACGCTGATTCTGAAAATTCTCTTTTTCATATAATCCTCCTCCCCGAGTATAGCAGGTGTACAGGTCTTCCATATATTACCACCTTATCATGCCGCCTTCGTATTGTCAATATGCCTGACATATAGTGCCGCGGCCAGTGCATGAAGGCCTGCCATTCCCCATAAAACACCCCCTTTTCTTTTTGCATACCAGAAAAAGGGGGCATTCATCATTTATTCATGTGTTTGTTGCGGCAATTTTTTAATTCTCCAGATCCATCAGCGTAATCACAATGCCGTCGGCTCCGATCTCTGTCTTTCTTTTCACAATGTCTTCAATCTGAGCGCGCTCTGGGTCTGTAATGGAAACAGCGTTAATCACCACGTCCACCTTGTTTTCTGTGATGCTGACCACCGGATCCACAAATCCTTTGGCCTTTAGCAGAGTCTCCGCCGCATTTTCCTTCTCAGCGATCTCTGTCATCTGGATCATGTTCTGGATGGCGGCCTGCTTTTCCGTGTCCGGAATCTGGTCGCTGTTAATGAGCTGCATGAGAGTTTCCTTATTCTTTGCCCGGATTTGTTCCCGGTTCAGCTGGACGCCTGCTATGTACTCTGCCACGCTGGTGCCGTTGGTTAAAACTGCCTCCCCGGGATTTTCTATCCCGGCCTCCGCCGTTTCGCTTCCTGCGGCCTCCGCCTGCGCCGGATTCGCGCTTTCCCCCGCCGCATCGGACAAAGCCGTTCCTCCATCCTTAATGTTTTCCTCACCGTCTCCATCCAGGCTTGCGATTTCCTTCAAAGTGCCATCATCCACACCGTTTAGCGTTTGGTTCTCAGCCAAAATGTCTTCGTCTGAAATTTCCATCATGCCTGCCTCATAGACCTCAGCTCCGGCCACTTCCTTCTTGGCAGAATAGTTGAGATATCCAGCCGCTGCTATCATGATGGCCAGAGTTGTGATGATTACTTGGTTTCTTCTGAATATTCGTTTCATTCCTCAGACTCCTTTTTTCACCCGCTTTAATACTTTTATCTTATGTGCGGGCAGGCCAAATAATGCTTCCATGGCCTCAGAAATTTCAGCTTTCACCACCGCGTTTCCACCGCCGTCTGCACTTATGATGATTCCAGAAAGTTCAGGGCTCAGCTCCTTTTCCACAATAGGTGCCTGGCTCTGGCTTCCCATGACCGTATTCTCGGAAAGATCCTGCTGCCTTATGATACGGCTGGTCCCCCCATCTCCTCTCTCCTCCGTGGTGGAAACAGAGGTATTGGTATCCACATGGAGCACTTTTTCCTCCGAAGACTTCAGAACCACCATCACCTCCACCTCCCCAACTCCATCTACCCCCTTAAGAATCGAGCAGATTCTCTTTTCCAGTTCTGCTTCATAAGTCTCCATGCTTCCTGTGCTGCCTGAAGAAGTGACTCCGGACATCACGTTCCCTCCCGCCTCCTGCCCGTCAGAAAGCCCTTCATAGCTTCCTGCTGCAATTTCAGGAAATGCGGCCTGTGGAGATAAATTTCCCGTCTCTTTCGAATCTTTTATATCGTCGTTCGGCATGGAAAGGATGAAAAGCAAAAGCCCTGAGCAAAACAAAAAAATGAGTTTTTCTTTATTGAGCTTCCAGATCGATTGTAATTTTTCCTTCTTCCAGTCCATAATACTCTCCTATCTTCTTTTTCAGATTACCTATTTCCCTGTTGGCAGAAAGCCTGCGATTCTTATCCTTTGGAAGGTCGGGGATACCTACCTGCATCTTGACTTCCATGAGCCGCCCAAACTCTCCATTCTCCATATCCGTATCCAGAACTGCCTGTACGCTTATGCATTCCACAGAAATCCCCTCGGCCATAGTTCTTAAATCGGTCTCCACCATCTCACGGTATCCGTCAATCAACTTAGAAATTCTCTTTCCATCTGCATCCTCAATCTCCTTCTGCAAAAGCTTTGCATCGTTCTGAAACGTCAGCCTCTCAAAAATTCCTGCCATCCGCGCTTCCAGACCGGACAAATCGGTAAAGGGCCCAAACACCAACAGAATAAAAATCATCCCCGTAAACAGCCGCAGATATTTTTCATACTTCTTATCCGGAATCAGAGACAGAATCATGGTCATCAGAATCAGATAAAAAACCAGACTGCCAATCCAGCCATATATTTCTTCCATAGCCCTCACCCCGCATACTAGGCAGCATTGGTGGAAATGCAGAGAATGGCGATAGTCACTGCAAATAGCGCCAGAGAATACCCCACTATTTTAATCAGGATCCCATGTCCCCCAGCCACCTCCGTCATGCAGGAGACCAGCCTTTTATCACAGACCGGCTGCATGACGGCTGCTGCCACATAATATAGAAGCATCAATACAAACAGCTTAAGCATAGGAATTGCTGCCATAAAAATAAGAATCACCACAGCCGCAGCCCCTGCTGTGTTTTTTATGAGTATTCCGGAACCCATAACGATCTGAGATACGGCTCCGGCCCCGGCTCCAATCCCCGGGATCATCTGCGCCAGACGCATGGCAGAGGCATTCTTTAAAGCATCCGCCTGCGGCAATACAAGTCCCTGGATCACATGAAATCCCACCACAATACCAAACATGGTCTTTACTGTCCACAAAATTCCCTGCCTTAAAAGCTCCGTCATTCTGGAGATCATATCCTCCTTATAAAGATTCCCAGCCAGTACTAGCATCATGTAGACGCGCATCAGCGGAAGAAGAATCCCCGAAACCACGGCCTGTACCACCCCGATGGCCCCGAAGGTGAAGCCGCACATGGCTGATGAAGTGAAAGCCCCTCCTGCCATGGCCACTGCAATAAAATAAGCCGGAAGCAGTACCCGCATGAACTCCAGAATATCCCTGGAAATGGAATCTGCAACAGTGATGCTGGCAAAAAAGCTGGCTGCAAGCATGGTCATGGTCAAAAGATACACCACATAAAACCCTGTTTCTGATACGTGCCCGGAACCGAAAATTCCTGAAAAATTGGAA
Source organism: uncultured Lachnospiraceae bacterium (assembly GCA_910586315.1). GTDB lineage: Bacteria > Bacillota > Clostridia > Lachnospirales > Lachnospiraceae > CANRXD01. The sequence goes on from CAJUIP010000002.1 coordinate 66,608, forward strand.
AAAATCGCTCCGATAAAGGCCAGTACTATGATCTGTCCCATAAGCTTCATATTGGTACCAATTTCCTGAAACAGGATCCTCTTCACCTCTCCGGCCGCCTGCGCCAGCACTCCTGCAAGATCACCCGATGCCAGCCGCTTCATCAGCTCCTGAAAGGAAACTTTCCCAGCCCCATCCCCAGTCATTGAATCCAGAAATTTTTGAATTTCTGCGGCATCAAAATCATCCCATACCTCTGTTTCCTCTGTCCAGGCTCCGGCTGCCGTTTCAGGACAAAGAATAAAGAATCCCAGAACCAGTACGACCGTCCATACAAACCATTTTCCTCTCATCCCACAAACACCTGCAATGTTTCCAGCAAAGCCAGCAGCACGGGAGCGCTGACAGCCAGAATCGACAGTTTCCCAAACATCTCCACCTGGGTTCCCAGAGCTGAAAATCCCGCGTCCTTACAGATTCCGGAGGCAAATTCCGCTATATAAGTGATTCCTACCATTTTGAGAAGCGTACCAAGATAGACACTTTTTACATTAATATAACTTCCAATGGTTCTGGCCGTCTCCAGAATCAACTCCAGTCGTGACATACCGAGGAATGCAATCACAATGCCAGCTGTCAGAATCAGGTAGATGGAATACTCTTGTCTTAATGGCTTTAGCTGTACCGCCAAAGCAACTGCTGCGATTCCCAGCACGGCTGCCTGCACAATTGTCATAAACAAGCCCTCCCATCATAAAGCAAACAGGTTTTTTATGGTTTCAAACAACTCATATATGTAGGGAACAATCCAAAACAGCACCAAAACCAGGCCTGCAAGACTTGTGAGAAAGGCCTGGTCCTCTCTGCCGCTGTGCTTCAGTACCTGGCAGATCACCGAAACTAAAATTCCCACTGCCGCAATTTTAAAAATCAGATTTACACCCATTTCCTCCTCCTATGCCATGACCACCATCAAAAACAGCCCGGCTGCCATTCCCAGACACCGGTACAGCTTTGTTCTGGTTTCCATTTCTTTTTTTAAAAAGTGAATGGAATCATCCGTCTGCTCCAGGTAAAAAAGGAGTGTCCTCTCCTGCATATCCCGGTCTGCATACCCAAGATTCTCTCCCAAAGCAGAAAGATTCTGTTTGTCTGCCTTATCCATGGGAAACTCCGTCGGAAACTTCTCCATCTCCTCCTTCCAGATGGTGAAAAGAGGGGTGCCGCTTTTCTCCTCCATACGCCGGAATACCCGGAGAAAAAAGAGCCCCGGCTCCTTCTCTGCACCCTCCCTGCCATCGGCAAACCGGTTTCCCACCTCGGAAAGTGCCTCCGGCAGGGTAGCGTTGGAATACAGAATCTGTCCTTTCAAATAAAAAATCATCTGCCGGAGCAAAAGAAGAACCTTAAGTCTTTCCTTCCATCTGTCTGCAGCAAGGAACCCCCCGCCAATCACTGCTCCGGCCATAATTAAAATCCCCACATATTTCATGTTTACGTCTCCCTGCTGTCCCCTCCGTATTATATTCAGCCAGACCTCCTCGCCCATTCGCACATCCACTAATTCGCAGGCCCCAGTCTCATAAATTCTCCATCATAAATGTCGGTTACGGTTCCCGGACGAGGGGTCCCTGTAAGAACTACATACCGCTCGAACATCTTTTCCGCTGCCATTTCAGAAAGCACAGGCTTTCCCGCCAGATCTTCCACCCGGGTTCCATGGACTGTGGCAAGGATCCTGCATCCGCAGTTCATCACATCCCTGAGAGCCTCTAAGTCGTCCCGGGTTCCAATCTCGTCCACAGCCACCACACGGGGCGCCATGGACCGTATCATCATAAGCATTCCCAAAACTTTCGGGCAGGCATCCATCACATCGGTCCGCACTCCCAGATCACATTGGGGAATCCCTTTAAAGCTTGCCCCAATTTCTGACCGCTCGTCCACCACGGACACCTCCATTCCCTTTCCATATGCGTTTCCATTAGAAATCTGCCTCACCGTATCTCTCAAAAGAGTGGTTTTTCCCGCACCCGGAGGAGAGAGAAACAGTGTATTTTTCAGACAGCCATTCTCATACAGAAACGGTAAAACGCGATCCGCACAGCCAATCTTCTGATGTGCCAGACGGATATTTAACCCTGAAATATCCTTGATGGTTCTCATCCGCTGTCCTTCCAGTACCGCTTTTCCGGAAATTCCCACCCGATGCCCTCCTTCGATAGTTAAAAAGCCCTGACGTACTTCATCCTCGAAGGCATACAGCGAATGTCTGGAGAAAATCCCAAGAATCTCTTTAATAAGCATCTGGTCGGCTGTCACTGCATCCTCTGGCTTCGCGCTTCCCCATCGTTCCAGGGTTCCCTTCTCCAAAAGCAGAAACTCCTGACCGTCCATGAAAACAAACACCGGTTTCCCGGCCCGAATCCGGATTTCTTGTACCTGTTTTATCTCCGGCACTGCCTTCTTAAAAATATCCTTAAGTCTGGCCGCCTCCATATCCTTCACACTCCTTTATCCTCAATATATGTTTCCCGGACAGGTTTATGACAACAACTATGAGAAACACGCTTTGCGAGTTTCTCAAGTTATCGCGGCAGTCGCCAAGGTCTCATGCAAGCACGGACTTTGGCTCGTTGATCGCATAAAAAAAGACCGGCAAAAAGCAACCGCTTATTACTGGTCCTTCTCCAATTCTGCATGACAGCCACAACCGTCCAGATATCTTCTGAGCTGTCATTGGCAGCCTTCCTGTTTCAATTTATCCGCCAATCCGATTTAATAAATAACTGCACTCCCGCTGAAAGGGGAGAACTGGCGCTGTGCTCCCGCGCTCAGCGCGAGCATATGCTGAAACACACGTCTGCTGCTTATTCATCAGCTGTTTTCCTGCCTGCCAATGGACATGATATAAATCTGACATGGATTCCGTACATCCCACAAGGTTGGAAAAACTTCCAACTCCTGAAACCCAAGCGAAAGGTAGAACCTGTTGGTTTCATCATAAACATCGTATCTGCCCATCTGGACAGTCTTTACCTGCATGAAAGAGTACCCCATCTCCCTGGCTTTTTCTGCTGCCTGTTCAAAGAGTTTTCGACCAATGCCCCGTCTGTGATATTCTCTCAACACTCCCATTACCGCCAATTCAACCGTATGCCGGCCGGTTTCTTTCAAATAGAGAAATCCCACCGGCTTATCGCCATCAAATGCACAGAAGAACGGCTTCCCGCTGCTGTCTGAAATGTATTTTTCTACAGCTTCTGGAATAGCAAACCAATCCGGGAGCCGCTCCAATGTGAACTTTACAATGTTCTTTTTCCTTTCATCGCAGTTAATATTTTTGATTAAGATTTGTTCAGGCATTTTTTCTCCAGTCTCCGTAATTTGATAAGTTGTTATGCTTTAATGTCATAGCATATTCAGCGTTTACTGCTTCCGTATTGCCTGTCTTTTTCTGAATTAAAATATTGGCAATGTGGTTTAAATATTGCGGAAATTTTTTCACATATTTATCATCAATTTCTGCATCAGCTAATGGTATTCCACTTTTAGGATGTACACGCAAATACTCATCAATCGTAAGTTTTTCATGAGTGATAAAATCTTTTAAATCACCTATATAATTTGTATTATAAGGATGATACCATTCCTATTTTTCTTTATTTGCTGAAACCTCATCAAATTTTTCACCTGTGGCTTCCATCATTTTTTTATTTCATTGATATAAGGTAATTTTTCTCCGCTTTCTTGACAGCACAGCCCGTATTCTCTTTTATCTTCGGGAACATCCGTTCCTTTTCACTCTTACTTGCGGTATGGTTCTCCATAAGAACCCCAAGTGCGTAAACTCCTGAGAAAACAGCACAAATATTATCCCTGTTCTGCCTCCTGCAACGGTATACAATTTCGCCTTTACTTGTGATACGGCGCTCCATAACATACCTAAATGCGAAAAATCTCCCTGTATTATTCTGTCAAACAAGGCAGAACACTTGAAATGCTCTGCCTTGTTATACTCCTGCTCCTAGATAATGTGATACTCCCTGTATAATATCAGACGATAGTCCTTATCATCTTTTATTCTCTCTATTTCACCAAATCGTTTGTCTGCCACCAATTTCTGCATTAAAGCAAGCATCAGTTCCTCACCTTTTTCCACATTCTCCTGGTCTCGCATTAACAATGTCATATACTCATGCCTCCATTCCCTGTTTTTCTTGGCTTCCTGCACAGCTTCTTCCAGTTTCTCAAATATCCAAGTACAAACAATGGCCCTATATTATTCTGTCAAACAAGGCAGAACACTTGAATGCTCTGCCCTGTTATACTCCTGCTCTTAGATAATGTGATACTCCCTGTATAATATCAGACGATAGTCCTTATCATCTTTTATTCTCTCTATTTCACCAAATCGTTTGTCTGCCACCAATTTCTGCATTAAAGCAAGCATCAGTTCCTCACCTTTTTCCACATTCTCCTGGTCTCGCATTAACAATGTCATATACTCATGCCTCCATTCCCTGTTTTTCTTGGCTTCCTGCACAGCTTCTTCCAGTTTCTCAACATAGGAATCCTCCGGCTTCTGCCCTGCCACATAGTCCAGAAATGCCTTTAACTCCCTGCTGACATCATCCATTGTCCCATCTGCGTTCAGAAATATCTTTACGGCTTCGTCCCCCATAGAAATACTATTGTCTTCTTTACAAATATATTCAAAGGTATAGATATGCCGCCCTTTCCCATATAAATCAAAGGGACAGATAAATATGATATAGCTTTTGTTCAGCTTTTTATAATGCTGGCCTGCATCCACAAGCTGCAGGTCAATCATTCCCTGATAATATCTGCTTCTCTTTGGCAGTTCCTTTGTATCACTGACCTGCATTTCTATGTCGTAAACCGTCTCCCTGTCGTCCTTTACATACACATCCAGTCTGACGCTGTGAGCGTCCATATCTACATTGATGCTCTTCTGCAGTTCTGGATATTCAATACGGTCAATCTTTAAATCCGGTAGAATCCTCTGCAGTAACTCTTTGCACAACTCCGGGTTCTGCATGACCTTCCCAAACAGGAAGTCGTTGGATATGCTTAATTCTTCCCATTTTGTCTGCTTTGTTTCCATGTTTCCCATTTATCTACCTGCTTTCTTTCATATAAAACACTACCGGAAAACTCTGTATATTTCAAAAGCTTTGTTATCTATTCTTATTATACACAGCCTTCCGGCAAATTACAAGAAGCGGAGAACCTGTCTCCCGGAATTTTTCGCTCTTAATCTTTTAGGATGACCAGCTTATTCTGATAGCACTCCACCGATACACTACAGCCAATCTCAAATCCCCATTGCTCCACCCAGTTCCCCTGTAAAATAATCTGCGGCACACTTTTCCCTCTTTTTGCTGTAAATGAATAGGCTTTCATCCTTCGGGTAGCCGCAGTATAACCCGAACCCGCATCCTCTGCTACCATACAGTCTTTCATCTGGAAATTTTTCTTTTGCCAAGGTGCGGTTAGAATAGTAATCTGTAAAATCTTTGTCCTTTGCCATCATCAAAACTCGCATTTTTCCACAACTTCCCTATGCTCTGTTTCCGTTTTTAACTTCTCATATTCTATTGTAATATACTGGTTCAGTTCATATTTCATTTTTATAGCTTTCAATCCCTATCTATATAAAATATCATAGAAATATATTAAACGGAGAATGGAGATATGAAAGACCTTGAATTTGGTACTGTTAAGATACATTTAGAAGAATTGATGAAACAACGTAATATTTCTATCAATAAATTATCCTTTCGGGCTGAAATGCAAAGAACATAACTGTAAAAATACTGTAAAAATGAGGTTCAGCGGCTGGACATTGCTGTGCTGTCAAGGTTGTGTCACGCCCCGGAATTTGATTTGCATGAACTGATAGAATACATCCCACCAGAAGAAACACAAAACCAATAGCAAAACCCCATGGACGCTACACACTCCCATGGGGTTAAAAATACAACTCTTATTCTCTTTTATTTTCAAGAACTTATGTTCTTTTTCGCCCTTACTTATGGTACGGCTGTCCCTGTATGATACGCCAGCTTCTATACAACTGCTCCAAAAGCAACACCCGCATCAGCTGATGGGGAAACGTCATTCTGGAAAAGCTCAGTTTATAATCAGAGCGCGCCAGAACCGCTTTGGAAAGCCCCAGAGAACCGCCTATAACGAAAACAACCCGGCTGATACCCGATACACCCCATGTTTCAATTTGAGATGCCAGCTCAACAGAGTTCAGCATGGTTCCTTCAATAGCCAGGGCCACCACAAAACTTCCATCCTTTATATTTGAAAGAATCCGTTCCCCTTCTTTTTCTTTGATCTGTTCTTCCAAGGCAGCACTGGCTCCGTCCGGAGTCTTTTCATCCGCCACCTGAATGATATCCAGTTTACAATAACGGCTCAGCCTCCTGGAATATTCTTCAATGGCCTTCTGAAAAAATGGTTCCTTAATCTTTCCCACAGCTACCACAGTTATTTTCATCCGACAGCTTCCTCAAATTCCAGCAGCATATCATACCAGACAGCTCCGCCATGCACAGACGCAGATACCCCAAGATTCCGGTAGCCAAATTTCTCATAATAAGGAATCAGACGGTCCTTGCATGTTAAAATCAGTCCCCTACGCCCCTTATTACAGGCGTCGGCAATGAAATGATTCATGAGAGCGGCGGCAATCCCACGACATCTATATTCGGGAAGAACATCCAGTCCGAAAATACTTTGATATATGCCATCCGGAGTATGAAGACTGCTGTCTTCGAACATTTCATCGCGGATCGTACGCTCATTGGTTACGCAGCCGTTTATAAAGCCGATAATGGTTCCCTCACAAACAGCCACGAAAAAGCTTTCCGGGAACGTGGCAATACGCTGACGAAAGGACTCATATACTGCGGCCTCTGCTGCCGGGAAACAGGCAGCCTCCACGGCTGTAACTGCGTCCAGATCATCCGGAGTAACGGGACGGATTTCGATATTTCTCATCTTACACCTCTTTTGCAAAAAATGGAAACAGTCTTTTGAGCCAGTACACTAGGCACGAAAATAGTAGCCTACCCCCCATTTGGTGTGAACATATTTGGGATCGCTGGGACTGGGTTCTATTTTTTCACGGAGCCTCCGTACATGCACATCCACGGTCCTCACATCTCCGCTGTCCATGGCCTTATTTCCCCAGACATAGCTAAGGAGTGTTTCTCTGCTATATACCTTGTTGGGATTTGTTACAAGCAGCTCCAGCAAATCAAACTCCTTTGCAGTTAGATTAATTTCTTTCTCCTTAATAAACACCCGTCTGCTCTCTCTGTCCAGCTTTAAATCTCCGCATACCACTGTGCTGTTCTCTGTCCTTCCATTCTTACCGGATTTTCTGGAATTTCTCCGTATAATGGCCTTGATTCTGGCTTTCACCTCAAGAATATTGAAAGGTTTCGTGATATAATCGTCTGCGCCGTATTCGAGCCCCAGAATTTTGTCCATATCGCCGCCCTTGGCTGTCAGCATGATAATCGGCATCTCAGAAAATTCGCGGATTGCCTGACACACCTCAAACCCGTCATGTTCTGGCAGCATCACATCCAACAGCACTACATCATATTCTGTCTGCCTTGCCTTCTCTATAGCCTCATTCCCATCATACGCACAATCTACTTCCATTCCATCCTGTTCTAAACTGAACCGGATTCCTTTTACAATCAATTTCTCATCATCCACAACCAGAACCTTTGCCATTTTCTCCTCCTACTAAACTGTGATACGATCCTTTATCTTCTGAAAACCTGCATTCTTGATGCCGGGAACCTTCATAATATCCTCAATTTTCTTAAAACCGCCGGATTCCTCTCTGAAACGGATGATATCATCCGCCCGTGACTCCCCAATTCCTGTCAAAGTCATAAGCTGTTCCTTTGAGGCAGTGTTAATGTTGATACGTCCATCGGACTCCACTTCCGTTCCTGAAAGGGACTCCTCTGAAAGAGCTTCCGCCTCTTCTTCGCTTAATATTACCAATTTCATTCCGTCCGAAACCTTCTGTGCCAGATTCAAAACATTTAAGGCCGCATCTTCTGTAAATCCCCCTGCTGCCTCCACGGCTTCAAACACGCGGCTTCCGGCCGGAAGCTCATAAACTCCCGGCCGATTCACTTCTCCACATATATGTACAAAATATCCCGGCTCATCTGCACGCGACGGTTCGGCTTCTGCAAAAGCTTCCGACGAAGACACATCTTTTTCATTCCCCGTGCCGGGCTCTCTTTTCGCCTCTGCGGTTTCAGACCTGTTTTCCAGCAAAACGCCTCCGGGTTTTTCTCCAAAGACGCCATAGAAAAGCCCAGCCACGGACAAAAATGCCGCGGCCGCTGCAATTTTCCAATATTTCTTACTGAGTTTTTTCCACATAATCATACCTCCTGAAAAATTCTTCAGAAGATACTGTTCTGCCTACTTATATTCTATCCAAACACATCTGTAAAAACAAGTCCCATTTTAAAAACTTTTTATTCCTTTATTACCACCGAAACACCACGATTCCGGCAATAGCAATGGCAGCGCCTATAAGCTTCTTCCACTCAAAACCTGCCTTATCCACCCCAAACATTCCAAACACTTCCACAAGATAAGACACCAGGATCTGTGTCACCACAATGAGAAGCGTCGCCTTTGCGGGTCCCAGGCCATCCATGCTTTTAATCACGGTCCATGTGATAAAGGCTCCCATGACACCGCCTAATAACATATATTTTTTGTCCACGGAAAACATTCCCAATATCTCTCCGCGCCCGGTGCAGAAATATAAAATCACACAGGTCAAAAAAGCGGTGAGCTGTACCCATCCGGCCGCCGCCCAGATACTGCTCTGCTTGGTTACCTCCGTATTAAACACTCCCTGAATACTCATAAGCGCTCCGGAAAGCAGCGCCACAACAATTCCCCACATAAAAAACCTCCTGAAATGAATTACCAATAGTATTCCATATCAGGAGATTTCTATACCTTATCGTTCGGCGATAGCCGAACGCCCGCCCGAAGGGCATGTATTACGGTATCCCCGCCGTCTGAGGGCCGCCTGGGCCAGGTGTTTACATAAAACGGCTGTCGTCACGGCTCCCACACCGCCCGGCACCGGCGTCGCAGCCAGAGCGGCCGTCTCCAGCCCCTCCCATTTTACATCACCACACAGCCTTCCATTCTCATCCACATTAATTCCCACATCAATGACCACAGCGCCGCCGGCCACATGCTCTGCGGAAAGCATCCCGGCTTTTCCGGCTGCCGCCACCAAAATATCCGCCTCCCGGCACATTTTTCCCAAATCCTTTGTCCGGGTATGGCAAAGGGTCACAGTGGCATTTTCCTTTAAAAACAACATGGAAAGGGGCCTTCCCACAACCATGCTGCGTCCCACAATCACTGCATGCTTTCCTGTAATCTCTATGTCGTAGGCTTTTAAAACCTCGATCACAGCTTCAGCCGTGCAGGGGGCAAAACCATCCTCTTCTCCGGCAAACACTCCGGCCATATTCACAGGACTGATGCCGTCCAGATCCTTTCGGGGATCGATCATCCTCTCAAAGGCCCGCTCATCCATGGTTTTAGGAAGAGGCCGAAGAAGAAGAATCCCGTCAATTGCGTCATCCCCATTGATCTTTTTAAACTCCTTACAAAACTCTTCTTCCGAAATAGCTTCCGGAAACACAAAGGACCTGGCCTCCATGCCAAAGGCAGCAATCTTTTTCATCACATTCCGCTCATAGGAAATATCATCCGGCCTCTGCCCTACCCGGACAATGGCTGCCGTCGGGACGTATCCATCCATACCTTTTAAATACTCCCCCACCTGTTCCTTCAGCTTTCCTGATACTTCTGCCCCTTTTAGTGTAATCATCCTTTCACTGCCTCCAGTACAATTCCGTAAATCCGGTCTGCCTTCTCGGTTCCTTCCTTCACAAACCGGTCTGCCATTTGATTCAACTGCTCTGCCTGTTCCCGGTTTTTCATCAGCTTCGTATTAATATATACATTCATCACAGCCCCCAGCAGAGCAGAACGCAAAAACTGAATCCCCACTCCGGCATCGCTGACTGCCAGACGGCTCCCATGAAGCGCCAAAAGCTCCACAGGCCCCATAGCCTTCATGCATTCCTCCATAATTTTAAGAGGAACTGCCGCCGCCTCATTAAGGCATCCTTCCATATATTCTTCCTTTTTTCTCCGCTCCTCATCCGTCTCCGCCTTCATGCCGTATGCCCTGGAAAGCGGTTCAAACACTCTGGCATCCTCCGCTGACAAAAAAAGGAAACGGCTTCTGGAGTCTTTCAGATCTCCAAGGCATTTCTGCACTTCCTCCTCCCACAAAAGATACTTCTTCTTTCCTGTGGTCAGATTTCCAACCATCTCACCCAAGGCTGCTCCCAGCGCTCCGCAGACAGCAGAAGCTCCTCCGCCTCCCGGTACTGGCGCCTTTGACGCCAACGCCTCCAAATATCCATTCCATTCTTCCATATGGTTCCTCCTCTCCGGTCACAAACCTTTTTATCCGTATCCGGCTTGTGCCCTATAAAATCATCTCAACCACATAAACAACCACAATGGCTGAGCACGCTACCGTAACAAGGCCCTTTCTGTAATAACTGAGTACCAGCGCCGCTGCCGTTCCCGCCAAGGCCGAATACAGGCTTCCTGTTGATGTAAATACATCAGGAAAGGTCATAGCCCCTAAAACAGCATAGGGCGTATAGTCCAGAAATGACCGTAAATACCGTGACCGAATCTGTTTTCTGAACACCGTAAGCGGCACCACTCTGGGGATATATGTCACCAGCGCCATAATAAAAATGCAGATGATGATCCGTTTCATATCCATATCATTCTCCATTCCGCCGCCTTTGACTGGCGGCACAAATAGTCGTAAAAAATGCCATATATATTATTTTTCACACCATTCCGCCTCACTTGTCACATATTCTGTATCGTCCTTTGGAAACAGCGCCGCGCCGCACCCAGCCCCAGCTATAGTGGAAAGAATAATCCTGAATCCCGAAGAGATGAAGGAGAATACCGGAATATATTTTAACATACAGTTTACGGAAACAGCAATCAGTATAATTACAAGCACATGAATCGAGTCCCTGGCTGCCGGAACAATCAGTGCAATGAACATGCCGTATAAAGCGATTCCCATGGCATTCTGGAGAGCTGCAGGCAGAACGGATGAAATACATGCCCCAAGAACAGTTCCCAGATTCCAGCCGGCAATCGGCGGAAAAATCAGCCCAAAAAGGTATACTGCCCTCAGGGTTCCAGGTTTTAAGGAAGCCACCACAAAAATTTCATCTGTCACTGCAAACCCAAAGAGCATACGTTTCAGAGTGCCCATCGCCTCCTCAATCTTCTGGGTCAGCGACAGGGACATTAACATATACCGGATATTAATTACAAAGGTAGTAAGTCCGATTTCCACATATCCTGCCCCCAGAAGAATTAAATTAGTTCCCGCAAACTGGCCCGCGCTGGTAAGGTTCGTTAAAGAAATCAAAAATGCCGCCCATACAGGCAGACCACCGGAAACTGCAATAAATCCAAAAGTAAAGGCTACAGGAATATATCCCAGGCAAATGGGCATTCCATCCTTAAGTCCACGCCCAAATTCTTTTCTCCAGTCCATTTTTTCCTCCGTATATATCTGTTGACGACATTCTACTATGTCTCCGATATCGTATGCTCCGCAGGTTGCACTCGATTCGCTATGGTATTTGTCCGACCTTCGGACGGACCCGAATCGGCGCTGTAGAATGTCTGACGACATTCTACCATATTCCCCCTGCAATAGTAACCCCTTTGGTGATTTTTTGGGGTGATTTTGACGGTCTTTCTACTTGACGCAGCGTGGGAATCATTGCTACAATAAAAGTATCCAAGTATGCTGAATAAAGGAGGAAACAAATGGCACCGAAAATATATTTTTCCAGAACTATCACCCCTGAAAAAGTAGTAGAGCTTTACGATATGGCCGGAAAGAAGCCTGACGGAAAGGTGGCTGTTAAGCTCCACTCCGGAGAAGTCGGCAACCAGAACTTTTTAAGACCCGGTTTCTGGAAACCCATAATTGAACATGTGAATGGAACCGTGGTGGAATGCAATACTGCCTATGAGGGACAGAGAAACACCACCAAAAAGCACTTAAAAACTCTCAAGGTTCACGGATGGTCTGATATCTTCAATGTGGACCTGTTGGATGCAGAAGGTCCGGATCTTGAACTTGAAATCCCTGACGGAGCTGTCATCAAAAAGAACTATGTGGGAAAAAACCTTGCGGACTATGATTCCATGGTAGTATTATCCCATTTTAAAGGCCATCCTATGGGCGGCTACGGCGGAGCCTTAAAGCAGCTCTCCATCGGTATTGCCTCTTCTTTCGGAAAGGCATATATCCATGGAGCCGGAGAACCGGAAAAAATCTGGACCTCTGACCACGATTCCTTCCTGGAGTCCATGGCTGATGCGGCCGCCTCCGTTGTAAATTATTTCAAGGGAAACATTGTGTATGTAAACGTAATGAAAAACATGTCCGTGGACTGCGACTGCTGCGCCGTAGCGGAAGATCCCTGCATGAAAGACATTGGAATCCTTGTATCTCTGGATCCGGTTGCTATCGACCAGGCTTGTTTGGATCTAGTTTATAAAGCAGATGACCCTGGAAGAGACCACCTTCTGGAAAGAATTGAATCCAGAAACGGCGTCCACACAGTAGAAGCTGCAGCAAAGCTCAGTATCGGTTCCAGAGAATATGAACTGGTGGAAGTTGAATAATAAAACTGTAAAAATTCCCATAAAGCCGGCTGTACTACTCGTGCAGCCGGCTTCATATGTCAGCTTCATATGCATTGGCTTCATACATCAATAACGATTCAGTCATGTATCTTCCTGCCCGTTTTCTGTAGTCAGGAAGTGTCTGGCCTCCTCCCTGTTCTGAATCTTCGCATGGCTGAATCATAATGCATATTATGCAAAAATATTTTTAAAAATTCATTTTTCTTCTTGACTTTTCAAAAAATCCGTTGTATATTTATGTGTCATAAGGAAACTATACGCAATAAAACCGAAGGAGAAACGTTATGAAAGAGAAGGTCATTTTGGCATATTCCGGCGGGCTTGATACCACCGTACTGATTCCGTGGTTACAGGAAAATTATGATTACGAAGTTATCTGTGTCTGCATTGATGTAGGGCAGGGAAACGAGCTGGACGGCCTGGAAGAAAGAGCAAAATACTGCGGTGCCTCCAAACTTTATATTGAACATGTCACCGATGAATTCTGCGATGAATATATCGCCCCCTGTGTAAAGGCGAACGCCACCTACGAAAACAAGTATTTAATCGGAACGGCCATGGCCCGTCCTCTGATTGCTAAAATCCTGGTAGATATTGCGAAAAAGGAAGGCGCCGTTGCCATCTGCCATGGTGCAACAGGAAAAGGAAACGATCAGGTACGTTTCGAGCTGGGAATCAAGGCACTGGCTCCCGAAATGAAAATTATCGCTCCCTGGAGAACCTGGAATATCAAATCCCGTGAAGAAGAGCTGGAATACTGTGCCGCACACAACATTGACCTTCCCTTCAGGGCCGATAGCAGTTACAGCCGCGACCGCAACATCTGGCACATCAGCCATGAGGGACTGGAGTTAGAGGATCCGGCCCAGGCACCGAACTTTGATCATATGCTGGTTCTTGGCGTGACTCCTGAGAAAGCTCCGGACGAAGGAGTTGAACTGACCATTTCTTTTGAAAAGGGAGTTCCTGTCTCCTTAAACGGTGAAAAAATGAAATTCTCCGCACTCCTTGAAAAGCTCAATGAGCTGGGCGGAAAACATGGAATCGGAATTACCGATATCGTGGAAAATCGTATGGTCGGCATGAAATCGCGCGGCGTTTATGAGACCCCGGGCGGAACAATCTTAATTGAAGCTCATAAACAGCTGGAAGAACTGATTCTGGACAAAGAGACCTTAAAATATAAGAAAAACATTGACAATGAATTCGCTGACGTGGTTTACTCTGCAAAATGGTTCAGCCCTTTACGGGAAGCTCTCCAGGCCTTTGTGGAATCCACGCAGCAATATGTGACCGGCAGCTGTAAAATGAAGCTCTACAAAGGCAACATTATCAGGCAGGGAACCACATCTCCTTACTCTCTATATAATGAGAGTATCGCCTCCTTTACCACCGGTGAGCTCTATGACCATCATGACGCATCCGGGTTTATTAATCTGTACGGTCTTTCCACGAAGGTACGTGCCATGAAAATGGCACAGGCGGACGAAAAAATATAGATTATCAGCAGCAATTCAAAGGATACTTAAACTGCTGCGATTACTATTTATTTCATTTAGGTGTGCGCTCCGGCGCACACCCTTTCTTCTTCCACACACTTTAGTACATTGTCTCATAATCCAGATATGGCATGGTCTTCGGGTTTACCTTAATTCTCACATCGGTAATATAGGCTACATTGTAACTGGAAATCCGCTTTTGCTTCAGCTCGTTTAGAATTTCGTCCTTGCTCTGCATGAACATTTCAAAATCATTGCCCACATACCGGACCTGGAGGCTTAAATATCCCTGCGGGGGTATATTTTCCATACCCGCCTGTATCCCCATTTCCTCTGCCTCTTCTACTCCTTCCGTTTCTTCTATTTCTTTCCCTTCCTCTACTCCTTTCATTTCCTCTATTTCTTCCGCTTCTTCTACTCTTTCCGTTTCTTCTATTTCTTCCCCTTCCGCTACTCCTTCCATTTCTTCTACTTCTTCCATTTCTTCCTGGCTATACGTTTCAAAGCTTAATTCCACATCCGTTATCTTGGAATTATGCGTCACCACGTAACGTACCACGCCTTCCGGTACTGTCTCATCCTCTTCCAGGGCATTCGGATAATTCCTGTCCCAGTACCCGCGAACCACCACAACCTTCCCCTTTTCCGGCTCAAATTTGAAATCAATTTCCCGGGTCACCAGATTTTCCTCTCCTATTGTCTTTTCCCCTGCATAAGCAAAAGACGAGTATTCCACCAAAGCTACTCCCGTACCAATTCCCCCCAGCAAAACTCCTCCTAGAAGCGTGCCAGTTAATATTTTTTGTATTTTACGCATACTGTTCTCCCTCCGTTTTTTGAGCCGAATCCTTTTCCCTGTCCGGCCCGCCACTGTCTCCATGTCTTATATCCCTGGCTTTTTCTTTCCTCCATAGGAAAGTCAGTCCCAGTCCAGCCACAGAAAAGGCGCAAAGCATAGCACCCAAAAAGCCCACAGTCACTCCAGCCAGAGGATAATCCTGCATCAAAAGTACAACAAACAGCCCTAAAATATACAGACACACGACGCCGCACACTGCAAAAAACAAAGAGAAGCAAATCCATCCGGCATTCCACATCATGCGGACTCCCCATAAAACAGCCTGCACCATCAGGCGAAAAGCAGCTTCGATTCCGTTCAAAAAAGCTTTCCATACGGATCTCTTTTTCCAATCCGGTTTCCGCCCAAAGCCCTGAAGCCTGCCGGGCCCGGTCTGCATTCCCCCAACTGCGCCTCCCCCTTCTTTTTCTCCGTTCTGCATCTGGGGTTCTCTATCTTCGGGAACATCTCCCGGAATCCAGGTCGTAATCTCTTGTTTTTCCATATGATATCCTTTTTCCTTATGCTTCTTCCATCTGCCAAAAGCCCACACAAAGGGCGCCCTGATTTTCCGTTTCCAGTATGCCAGTACAGACGCAAGAAAGGCTCCCAGGCTCTTAAGGCCTTCGGCCGCTTTTTCTCCTGCGTGAATGCAGGCCGCCTTGGCTTTTTCTGGTCCCTGGAAGGGCTTTTTCTTGGGCGCGGCATAATCGGCCCGCACATGATACGCGCTTAAAATATCTTCTGTCAGCTCTGTAAGGCTTCCAAAATCAGCAATGGCTTCCTCCTCGGTAAGTCCGCTTTTCATCTTCATGTCAATATGCTGTTCATATTCGCTCAAAATATCTTTCAGTTCGTCTTTCTGGAGCACGGACAGTGCCTGTTCCAGCTCCTTCATAAATGTGTTTTTATCCATGACGGCACCCCTCTAAAAATTCTCCTACCTTTTCTGTCAGTTCATTCCATTCCTTTTCCAGCAAATCCCGGTACAACACCCCTGCTGCTGTCAGATGATAGTATTTGCGCGGCGGCCCCTCATTGGATTCCCGGAGGTAGGTCTCAAAATAATGCTCATTTGTCAAACGTTTTAACAACGGGTATATCGTTCCCTCGTTCACATCCACAACCTTGGAAACCTCTTCCACCAGTTCGTATCCATACATATCCCGCTGCCGAACTGACTCCAGAACAATCAGCTCCAAAACTCCTTTTTTAAACTGTGCATTCATATGTACATCATACCTTTCCAAGTATAATCCGATTTAAATACCTTTCCGTCTTGGTGAGGATGCTTTTTCGAGAGTGCAAAGGAAAAAGTGTGAAAGTGTCGTTGGACTGTGTTGAGTATTTTTCCTTTGTGCTATCGGAAAAGCAGGCCAGTGAAATGCAGGCAGGACATCAGTACTACTTATCCATGCAATATTATATTATGCCAATTACTATGTAATGTCAAGTACTAAATAAAATAAAAATGCCTCTGACCCAAAAAATGGTTCCTGCACACAGGTACCCTGTGAACAATAACAGGAAAATTCCGGTTTGGAGGCATATAAATACAGATTCATTTGTTAGTGTCTTCTTGCCCGCATACCGCGGACAGAAAACACACAGCGTCTGCCTTATGAAGATTCCAGGTAAAAAGTATGTATGAAAACAAGCTTTCCATGCATTTTTTACCCGGAATATCCACAAGGTCTAGCATAACTCACCTTAGTTACACGTATTCCACGTTTTTATTTATCAGCAGCAGCCTTTGCTTCTTTGATTTTCTGAGTCAGAATCGGAACAATCTTGTTCAGATCGCCAACGACACCGTAATCGGCAACATCAAAAATCGGAGCAGTCTCATCTTTATTGATAGCAACGATAATGTCAGACTCTTCCATGCCGGCTACGTGCTGAATCGCACCGGAAATACCGATAGCAAAGTATACATGCGGGCGAACGGTCTTACCGGTCTGTCCAACCTGTAAATCTTTCGGCTTCCAGCCAGCGTCTACAACCGCACGGGAACAGCTTACCGTACCGCCGATTGCTTCTGCAAGCTCGTCCAGAATCTTGAAGTTCTCCGGGCTTCCCACTCCACGACCGCCGGAAACAAGAATCTTTGCATCCATAATATCTGCAACGTTGGAAACTGCTTTCACAACTTCCATGATCTCAACATACTTCTCGTTGGAAACAAATCCAGGATTGAACTCCTCAACCTCTGCCTTTCTTCCAGCCTCTCTCGGAAGCTTCTGCATAACGCCGGGACGAACCGTAGCCATCTGCGGGCGGAAATCCGGGCAGGCAATCGTGGCGATTGTATTTCCACCAAATGCCGGACGTGTCATAAGAAGCTGACCGTGCTTCTGCTCCTTACCAGGCGTGGGAACAAGCGGAAAATCTCCGATATCAAGCTGCGTACAGTCAGCAGTAAGGCCCGTATGGACACGTGCACAAACACGCGGGCCAAGGTCACGGCCGATGGCAGTAGCGCCGATTAAGAAGATATCCGGCTTGTAGGTTTCAATTACAGATGCAAGAGCATGTGTGTACGGCTCCGTTCTGTATTCCTTTAATTCCGGGTCGTCAACAACGATAACCTTGTCAGCGCCGTACTCACCAAGTACATCTGTCAGGTTCTTAACGCCGGAGCCAACTAAAACTGCTGTAACAGTAGTACCTAAATCTTTTGCTAAGTCTTTGCCCTTGCCAATCAGTTCTAAAGCGATACTGCTTACTTCATTATCAACCTGCTGTGCAAAGACATATACACCCTTATATTCTGCTAAGCTCATCACTATTCACCACTTTCTAAAATTTTGTTGCGCTCATTCCTCGCTTCGTAGCCATTCTTTTTTACAGTACATGCTTTTCAGTAAGCTTTCCAACAATGTAATCAACGGATTCCGCCGGATCGAGAACAACCTTCTCGCCTGCGCCCTTTCTTACCTTATCAGAAGCCTTTGCGATCTGAGTCGGAGATCCCTTAAGACCAAGGTTGGAATCCAGAACATCCTTCAGATCATTTCTGCCCCAAACGGTAATTTCCTTCTGATATGCATCGAAAATTCCGCCCGGAGTCATGTAACGCGGCTGGTTTAATTCGGAAAGTGCTGTAATTAAGCACGGCATTTTTGCTTTCAGGATATGATATCTGTCGTCAAACTGACGCTGAACGATAACGGAGTCGCCATCAATCTTAATATCCTGTGCATAGCTGATTACCGGGATTCCAAGATGCTCGGAAATCTGCGGACCAACCTGTGCGGTATCGCCATCAATCGCCTGGCGGCCTGTAATGATCAAATCATACTCTAAGTTGCGGATAGCGCCTGCAATTGTCTGGGATGTTGCCCATGTATCGGCGCCGCCTAAAACACGGTCCGTAACAAGAACGCCGTTGTCAGCGCCCATGGCCATTGCCTCGCGAAGAACCTCCTCCGCCTTGGGAAGACCCATGGTAACTACTGTAACCTCTGCGCCATACTGGTCCTTTAAGCGAAGAGCCGCCTCCAGACCTGCCTTATCATCCGGGTTCATAATGGTAAGCATTGCTGCTCTGTCAAGTGTTCCATCCGGTTTAAACTTTACGCCGCCCTTGGTATCCGGCACCTGTTTAATACAAACAACTACTTTCACTGTATTTCACTCCTTATTTTCGTTTTCTTTGTTCTGGTTTTCCTTCGGCTTACTTTAACAGACTGCCGGAGATAACCATTCTCTGAACTTCACTGGTACCTTCGTAGATTTCTGTAATCTTTGCATCACGCATCATACGCTCTACGTCGTACTCTCTGATGTAACCATAACCACCATGGAGCTGAACAGCCTTGGTTGTTACTTCCATAGCAACCTCTGCTGCATACAGTTTTGCCATAGCCGCTTCCACAGAATAGGACTTCTGTGTCTTCTTAGCCATAGCTGCGCGGTATACCATAAACTGAGCTGCCTGAACCTTTGTTGCCATATCGGCAAGCTGGAACTGTGTATTCTGGAACTGTCCGATTGCACGGCCGAACTGCTTTCTTTCTTTCACGTATTCAATGGTTCTCTCAAGAGCGCCCTCTGCAAGGCCAAGCGCCTGTGCAGCGATACCGATACGTCCGCCGTCAAGGGTATGCATGGCAATCTTGAAGCCTTCTCCCTGTTTGCCTAACAGATTTTCCTTCGGGATACGGCAGTCCGTGAAAATAAGCTCATAGGTAGAGGAACCGCGGATACCCATCTTTTTCTCTTTTGTGCCGAAGGAGAAGCCCGGCGTTCCTTTTTCAACAAGAAATGCGGAAATTTCCTTCTGAACTCTGCCACGCTTTTCAACAGTGCCTGTAACTGCAATGATAACGTATACGTCAGCTTCCTTACCATTTGTGATAAAGATCTTGGTTCCGTTTAATACCCACTCGTCGCCGTCAAGAACAGCCTTTGTCTGCTGTCCCTGTGCGTCAGTACCAGCACCCGGCTCAGTTAAACCGAAAGCGCCTAATTTCTCACCTTTTGCAAGGGGAATCAGATACTTCTGCTTCTGTTCCTCTGTACCATATGTCTGAATCGGATCACAGCAAAGAGAAGTATGTGCGGAAACAATAACGCCTGTGGTGCCGCATACCTTGGACAGCTCCTCTACGCACATAACATAGCAAAGCGGGTCGCAGCCCTGTCCGCCGTATTCCTTCGGAACCGGAATTCCCAGGAAACCGAGCTTACCCATTTTTTCAACGGTTTCTCTCGGGAAATTCTCAGTCTCGTCCACCTCCTGAGCGAGAGGTTTCACTTCATTCTGGGCGAAATCATGGAACAATGTTCTCGCCATCTCATGCTCTTTACTTAATGTAAAATCCATGTGTTTAGTTCCTCCTTATGAATTGTGTTTCATATATAACATGAAGAATGTGGATGCTTCACTCCTCTATGTATCCAGTCTTCCCATACCCGGAGGCAGACAGGCATTCATCTGCCTGCCTCCCGCTTCGATTCCATCACAACACTTATTTTGTATAATCGTAGAATCCTTTTCCTGTCTTCTGGCCTAAAAGTCCGCCGCGAACCATTTTTTTCAGAAGCGGGTGCGGACGGTATTTGGTATCACCGGTTTCGACCTGAAGAACGTTCATAATTGCAAGAACCACGTCAAGGCCAATCAAATCGCCAAGCGCCAGCGGCCCCATCGGATGATTTGCGCCTAACTTCATCGCGGTATCAATCCCCTCCACAGACGCAACGCCCTCGGCATAAATGCCGATTGCCTCATTAATCATCGGAATAAGGATTCTGTTTACTACAAAGCCTGCGGCCTCTTCTACCTGTACCGGAGTCTTTCCTATTTCCTCGGAAATCTTCTTAACAGTCTCTACATCCTCCGGCTTTGTATTGAGACCCGCGATCACTTCAACCAGCTTCATAACCGGAGCCGGATTGAAGAAGTGCATGCCTACCACATGTCTTTCAACTGCGGAACCAATCTCGGTAATGGAAAGTGAGGATGTGTTGGTCGCGAAGATACAGCCCGGCTTGCAGATTGCATCCAACTCCTTAAAGGTCTGCTTTTTGATTTCCATGTTCTCAATGGCAGCCTCGATGATCAGGTCGCAGTCCCCGCAGATGTCCTTCACACCGGTTGTAATCTTGGCCAGAACCTTATCCGCGTCTTCCTGTGTCATTTTGCCCTTCGCAATTCTTTTTTCGAACCCTTTTGCAATTTTATTCTTGCCGTTTGCGGCGAGTGTCTCATTAATATCGCACAGCATTACCTCATATCCTTCGGTCTGTGCAAAAGCCTGTGCAATTCCGGAACCCATAGTCCCTGCCCCGATAATACCAACCTTCATGTTTTGTGCCTCCTTATATTTTCTGCAAAAATCTCTGTCTGCAATTACCGATTGTTGAATTTCTCAACCTTCCGCTTTTCAAGAAATGCTTTCATGCCTTCTCTCTGATCTTCCGTCTCAAAGCACTCGGAGAAATATTTCTCCTCGATTGCAATTGCGTGATCCAAATCGGAAAGGAATCCATCCGTTACTGCCAGCTTGCTGTTCCTGACCGCAATCGGCGCGTTGGAAGCAATCTTCTTTGCTAACTTCATAACCGTCGGCATCAGCTCTTCCTTCGCGCATACGCCGTTTACAAGGCCGATACGCAGGGCCTCGTCCGCCTTGATGTTCGTTCCTGCAAATACCATTTCTTTCGCTTTTCCGGTTCCCACAAGTCTCACGAGACGCTGAGTCCCGCCAAAGCCCGGAGTAATTCCCAGGCCCACTTCCGGCTGTCCGAATACGGCGTTCTCAGAACAATAACGAATATCACAGCACATCGCAAGCTCATTTCCACCGCCGAGGGCAAAGCCGTTCACAGCCGCGATGGTTGGAATCGGCAGGGTCTCCAGTTTACGGAAAATATCATTTCCGAACTTTCCGAATTCGTGGCCCTCCTTCATTGTCATATTACTCATTGCGGCAATATCCGCCCCCGCCACAAAAGCTTTCTCTCCCGCTCCTGTTATGATGACAGCTCTTGTCTCATTCAGGTCGATCCTGTCAATTGTCTCATCCAGTTCCTTTAAAACCTGGGTATTTAATGCGTTTAACGCTTCCGGACGATTGATGGTGACAATCCCCACGTAGCCGTCCTGCTCATATGTAACAAAGCTCATTGCTATCGCCTCCTGCTCTGTTTTCTATAAAAAACTCATAAAGAAAATCAGTCTCTCTTAACGATGGTTGCACACCCCATGCCGCCGCCGATACAAAGGGTTGCAAGACCGGTCTTGGCATCCTTTTTCTGCATTTCATGAAGCAGAGTAACCAGAATACGGCATCCGGAAGCTCCTACCGGATGTCCGAGGGCAATTGCTCCGCCATTGGGGTTTAATCTGGAAAGATCAAAGCCAAGGTCTTTTCCAACAGCTACGGACTGAGCTGCAAAGGCCTCATTTGCCTCGATCACATCAAAGTCGCCGATTTTCATTCCTGTCTTTTCCATTACTTTCCTGGTTGCTGCAACCGGACCGATTCCCATGATGCGCGGCTCAACACCTGCAAGGGCGCCCGCCACCCATGTTGCCATCGGAGTAACGCCAAGCTCCTTTGCCTTTTCCTCGCTCATAACAACAACAGCAGCAGCACCGTCGTTAATTCCGGAAGAGTTGCCCGCAGTTACGAGGCCGCCGTCCTTCTTGAATGCCGGTTTCAGCTTTGCAAGGGCCTCCATGGTAGAGCCGGGACGCGGACCCTCGTCTGTATCTACAATCACGGTAGTCTTTTTCTGCTTTACTTCCACCGGAACAATCTCATCCTTAAACGCACCGGCCTTCTGAGCAGCCTCTGCCTTGTTCTGACTGTCGACTGCGAATTTATCCAGCTCTTCCCTGGTAAGTCCCCACTGCTCGCAAATATTCTCAGCAGTAATGCCCATGTGGTAGTTATTGAATACATCCCATAACGCATCGTTTACCATGGTGTCGACCAATGTCGCATTTCCCATACGGTAGCCGTAACGGCCTTTCATCATTGCATACGGAGCCATGGACATATTTTCCGTACCGCCGGCCACAACAATGTCCGCGTCTCCGGCCTCGATCATCTGGGCAGCCATGTTTACGCACTGTAAACCGGAACCGCACACAACGTTGATCGTAACCGCCGGAACCTCAACCGGAAGTCCTGCTTTAATAGAAGCCTGGCGGGCCACATTCTGGCCCTGACCTGCCTGGATGACACAGCCCATATATACCTGGTCAACCTTTTCCGGGGCGATCCCAGCTCTGTTTAATGCTTCCTTAATAACAATAGCCCCCAATTCCGGAGCCGGAACCGTACTTAATGCACCACCCATTGTTCCAATCGCTGTACGGCATGCACCGGCCAGCACAATTTTCTTTGCCATAGCTTTTCCTCCTTGTTTTTCGAAAAAACTGGGTATTAGTTACCCTTCTCATAATATCTTTAATGATAACACTCTTGGATTTTGTTGTCAAATATTTAACATGTTTTTTTATAATATTTTTCCTCCCTTTTTCCTTCTTTTATCAATAGTTCCCAGAAAATAGGTACCCTTCATTTTTATTGACCTTCCTGAAAGAAAATGCTAGAATGGAGCCATAAAATAGTTACTGTTCACAGAAAGAAAAGAGGACACAAAATGGATTTCAAAAAAATGTATCAGGACAAACTGGTAACGGCCGAGCAGGCCGCCGGCGTGGTTAAATCCGGCGACTGGGTAGACTATGGCTGGACCACCGGAACCCCCGTGGCTGTCGATGCCGCATTGGCAAAAAGGCTGCCGGAACTTACAAACGTAAATTTCCGCGGCGGTATTTTAATGTGGGTACCGGAAATTTTCAAAATCGAAAACCCGGCAGAACATCTGACCTGGAATTCCTGGCACATGGGCGGAATCGAAAGAAAGGCCATCGCGCAGGGCTTCTCCTTCTATTCGCCGATGCGGTATTCCGAGCTTCCGAGGTATTACAGAGAATCCCAGACCAAACCGGATGTGGCAGTTTTCCAGGTCGCCCCCATGGACGAACATGGATTCTTTAACTTCGGCCCCAATGCTTCCCATATGGCCGCTGTCTGCGAAACCGCGAAGGTTGTGATCGTGGAAGTCAACGAACATATGCCTGTCTGCTATGGCGGCTTTGAAGAAGGCGTTCACATTTCCAAAGTTGATATGATCGTCGAGGGCTCCAATCCCACTATCGCCGAGATGGGCGGCTCTGCTGCCTCCGAGGTGGATGAAGCCGTTGCAAAATTAATCGTTTCCGAAATTCCTGACGGTGCCTGCTTACAGCTTGGCATCGGCGGAATGCCAAACGCCGTCGGATCACTGATTGCAAAATCCGACTTGAAGGACCTGGGCGTACATACCGAAATGTATGTGGATGCTTTCGTTGATATCGCAAATGCAGGCAAAATCACCGGCGCCAGAAAAAACATCGATAAAGGCCGCCAGGTATACGCTTTTGGCGCAGGTACAAAGAAATTGTACGATTATTTGAATAAAAATCCGGAATGCATGGCCGCTCCGGTGGATTACACCAACGATATCCGTTCCATCTCCGCTCTGGACAACTTTATGTCCATCAACAATGCCGTTGATCTGGATCTCTTCGGCCAGGTAAATGCAGAGTCAGCCGGAATCAAACATATCAGCGGCGCCGGCGGACAGCTTGACTTCGTTCTCGGCGCATACCTTTCTAAAGGCGGGAAGAGCTTTATCTGCTGCTCCTCTACCTTCAAGACAAAGGACGGCCAGTTAAAGTCCAGAATTCTCCCGACCCTAAACCCGGGCTCCATTGTAACGGATACTCGCGCCAACATCCACTACCTGGTTACAGAATACGGCAAGGTGAACCTGAAGGGACTCTCCACCTGGCAGAAAGCTGAGGCCATTATCTCTGTGGCGCATCCTGATTTCCGCGATGAGTTAATTGCGGACGCCGAAAAAATGCATATCTGGACAGCAAGCAACAAACGATAATATTCCTCACAAAACTTCCGGGCTGCCTCCGCTTTTGAAGCTGCCCGGAAGTTAATTTTTTGTCTGTTCCATTCCCATTTTCCCCCATTTCGCATACTATAAATCAGAAAATTTCAAAGCTGTAACCGCTTTAAGGAGGAATTCGTATGTATACATATACACCGGAAGGCGTATGTGCCAAACAAATTTCATTTGATATTATTGACGGGAAGGTGGAAAATGTTTCCTTTCTCGGAGGATGCGATGGAAACGGCAAAGGGGTTGCCGCGCTGGCAGAGGGACACAGCCCCGAAGAACTGATAGAAAAATTATCTAAAATCAAGTGTAAGCAGCGGTCTACTTCCTGCCCGGCGCAGCTTGCAGAAGCGCTTCGAAAAATCACCGGCCAGGGATCATAACCTTTCACCAGCTGCTTCTTCTTCCATGACCGTGATGCCTTCCTCACCGGACAGCCGGCTGCGGCAAAGGGCCAGCAGATGTTTTTCATATGGCGACACATCACCAACCCGATTTAAATAGTAAAGAGTCCTCCTGGGAGGCTTCACATCCAGTTCATGGATTTTTAATGGAGAGGCATTTACCATCCATTTGGCCACCGACACAGGAAGAAAGGCCCAGTTATCCCCGGTCTGGGTAAAATACTGCAAAAAGCCCATTTCGTCCAGATATACCCGCGGAACAGAACCGCTTCCAAAATAGTAATCGTGCCAGGCATCAAAATTTCTGTCCCATCTGGTACGGATCTCCTGCCTTGGATCCAGGTCGTTTATTTTTACCTGCCCCGGAAGCTTCAGCTCTTCCCCCGCCACCAGGCACAGATCTTCCCGAAATAAGATCGAAGTCTTCACCTGTGAAGAATACATGGGATCCGTAATAAAGGCCATATCCGCGCTTTTGTTTCCCACATAGGCATAGGCTTCACTGGAATGCAGCGTGGTCACATGGAGGCAGCAGCCCGGCTCTTCTTTCATGAAGGTCTGAAACACCGTGGGAAGAAGGAATGCCAGAAGGCTTCCCACGCTGGCAACATAAAAGCTCTTTTCATGCCCTAAAAGTGCGGCCTCCTGGGTTTCATTCCATAAAGCCTGCCAGCGGTGGGCGATGCCAATAAAAGCCTGCCCCTGTCTGGTGAGTTCCACATGGCGGACGCCTTTGTTCCTCACAAACAGCGTATATCCAAGCTCGTCCTCCAGGGCGCGGACCCGCCGCCCCAGAGCCGGCTGCGTAATATATAGCTTCTCTGCTGCCGCCGAAAAACTTCCGTGCTGTACAATACTTAAAAACGCTTCAATTTCCAAAAAGGTCATAATATCCCGCCGTGTTTTCTCAAAATGGCAGCAGCCCATTCCCACATCTTCTCATCCTTGTCTCTCTGCAAGTCTGAACTGTTGCCTAAAATGTTACTATTCCTTAACATTATATCAAAAATATAATCATTTTACAAGATTCTCTGCATGTGCTACACTGTGAATACAGTCAAAGGGACCTTCCTTCCCCTGACCAAAACGATATTAACACACATGGGCCCCTGTGGGGCCCTTTGTGTTTTCTTTTACTTTTCTCTCAGCTCTTCCTTATATATAGCAATAACCTTTTTCATGGCCTCCGCACCGGGGGCTCCAATGGTTGTACGCTTTTCCACACAGGTCTTTAAAGAAATCGCCTCATAAATATCCTGTTCAAATATTTCGCTGACAGACTTAAACTCATCCAGAGTCAGCTCGTCCAGAGACTTGTTCTTTTCGATGCACATAAGCACAAGCTGTCCGATGAGCCCATGGGCATCCCGGAAGGGCACCCCATGATTTACAAGATAATCCGCGGCATCGGTTGCGTTGGTAAATCCCTTTTTGGCACTTTCCTCCATCACATCCTTTCGGAATGTCATGGAAGAAATCATCCCGGTAAACAGATAAAGACATCCCTTTATGGTATCAATGGCATCGAAAGTCAGTTCCTTGTCCTCCTGGATATCTTTATCATAGGCCAGCGGAATCCCTTTCATCACCGTGAGGAGTGACATCAGCGAGCCGTAAACCCGGCCGGATTTTCCGCGAATCAGCTCCGCAATATCCGGATTTTTTTTCTGAGGCATGATGCTGCTTCCGGTGCTGTATGAATCATCCATCTCCACAAACCGGTACTCATTGCTGTTCCATATAATAATTTCCTCGGAAAACCGGCTCAGATGCATGGCTATAACAGAAAGAGCCGAAAGCAGTTCAATCACATAGTCCCGGTCGGAAACAGAATCCATACTGTTTCGCGTGGGACCGTCAAAGCCCAAAAGCTCCGCCGTATATTCCCTGTCCAGAGGATAGGTGGTCCCTGCCAGGGCCCCGGAGCCCAGAGGACAGTAATTCATGCGTTTTCGCGCATCCCGAAGTCTCCCCCTGTCACGGCAAAACATTTCATAATAGGCGCCTATATGGTGGGCCAGAGTTACCGGCTGCGCTTTCTGCAGATGGGTAAAACCAGGCATATACGTATCAAGATGCTCCTCCATCAGAGAAAGAAGCTCCGTCAAAAGCGTCTTTAAAAGAGTATCCAGCTCATCAATCTCATCTCTGGTATAAAGCTTCATGTCCAGAGCCACCTGGTCATTTCTGCTTCTTCCTGTATGAAGCCTCTTTCCTGCCTCTCCCACGCGCTCTGTGAGTACCGCCTCTACAAAAGAGTGGATATCCTCGTACCCGGCAGTGATGACAAGCCGGCCGGTCTCTAAGTCCTCCCGAATCCCTTCCAGCCCCTTTACAATGACTTCCTTATCCTCAGCTGAAAGAATCCCCTGCCTGGCAAGCATGGTTACATGGGCAATACTGCCTGCAATATCCTGTTTATAAAATTTCTGATCAAAAGAAATAGATTCATTGAAATTGTGCACGAATTGATCGGTTTCTTTTGTGAATCGTCCTCCCCAGAGCTTCATTTGTGTTCCTCCTCTGTGATATTCATTGTCATTAAATTCTCACGTTTTTCCACTATGTCTTCAGGGATAGCATATCTGCCCGCCATATTTTCATGTGTAACAGCACGTCTGCCGCCAGGACCATGAAGCTTTACGATAAATAAAACAAACAAAATGAGCAATGCCGCCGCTGAAATCTTAATCCCCAAAGCCAATCCTCCCGGGAAATAGGTAAAGAGCACCTGATGACTTCCCGCTGGAATGTCAACTGCCAGAAACGCCTCGAAAACCTTCCTGGGTGTCACTTTCTGCCCGTCAATGGACACGGTCCATCCTTCATCATAGGGAATGGAGGTGAATAAAAGGCCTGCCTCTTCTGCCTCCACTGTGCCCGAAAGCTCCGTATCGGTCCAGCTTGTGAGATGCATTGGCATCCGGTTTAAAATTTCATAGACCGAAATCAAAGCCCGCTCGGAGAACCGATATACCGAAGCGTTTAGAACCTCCCCGGATTCCTCCGTGGACAGAACCACTTCATTTCCGACTCCTATGGTCCCCAGCTCCAGGAGATATCCCCGGTCTGTATTGCTAAAGGTTTTCTGGCCCGTGGGAAGCCCCGCCTTCACTTCCTTAACGCGCTTATTCTGGACAAATACATAATATTCCCCGCTCATATCCGCAGTAAATCTGCATGTGGATCCAGAAGATTCACTGTCCACGGCAACCAATACGTCATCGCTTCCCAGAATCAGACACAAATCGTTCTGTACTTCTGCCGGATTATCCATGGCATACTGCCAGTTGTCCTCCACGTCCGGGGGCATTACAAAGCCCAGAGGGAGCGTGTAACGGTTTTCACAAAGATAGGTTCCTCCGCTTTCCGCCACATTGCGGACAAGATCCGTGCCGGACACAGCCTCAGAATACAGGGCATATTTTACGGAAAGCAGGCTGTCAACAAAGGGGGTGCTGCCTGTGATGCTGTATGCATTGGTGGATGCCTCGCAGCCAAGACGTTTGAAGAACTTCGTCAGGTCTGCATTGGCTGTTGATGAAAACAGAGACACTGAGGGGAAGTTCATCCATGCCCCATCATTTTTCGTTTTTCTCGTCTTCTTCTCAATCCTGTAAAAATCTCCGGCTGGCTGAAGCCCTTCCACGAGAGAAATTACATCCTTGTTATCCCTTGTGTATGCCTCCCGGCTGGTGGTGGTCACGCTGGTCACTGTGGTATTGACAGCCGCCTCAATAGACACTACCGCCAAGGCCAGAAAAATCGCCGCTTCACGTCTCCTTCTTTTATATAGATAAATCAGTCCCGCATACATGGACAAAAACAGAATCGCCACATAATAAACAGAAAAATGGAAGTGCTCCTGCTCCACAAGCTTTTCCGCCAGAATCACAAAGCAGATACTGCCCCAGTACGCCGCAGCCACATGACGTCTTGGCGTGGCCTTCAGATACATGAAAGCCCTAAAACACATGAAAAGCATTAAAAAAATATAAATAAAGGACTGTCTGCACGGCAGGCTGTTTGGATAGTGGAACCCATGCCACATGAAATTTAAGGCGTTGACGGAAAAGCTTGCAAAAAAAATCAGAAGCATACCGCAATACACGGCCTTTTCCTTCAGAGAAATTTTCTTGCATGCCAGATATAAAAGGAAAAACATGAGCACTGCCACTCCACAGTAAATGTTCGGCCAGTGATCCAGGCCAATTTCCGTCTCCACATTGCCGATATGGCGGGCAAGCATATCAAAAATCGGAAAATAGGAGCTTAACGTCTTCGGAAAGTTAATATCTCCCGAAGCAGTGGTTTTCAATACATAAACCTCCGGCAAAAGCACAAAGGCCGCCAGAGCGCCGGAAAGCAGCGAATAAACTCCGAACCGGACGCAGGCC
Source organism: uncultured Lachnospiraceae bacterium (assembly GCA_910586315.1). Classification (GTDB taxonomy): domain Bacteria; phylum Bacillota; class Clostridia; order Lachnospirales; family Lachnospiraceae; genus CANRXD01. Next base: position 96,084 of record CAJUIP010000002.1, read on the forward strand.
ATTACATACTTTTTTACAGGGCCCGGCTTTTCCAGAATCAGAAGAGCCACAAAATACAGAACCATGAAAATACAGGTCATGATGGAAATATAGTAATTGGAAAGAATGGAAAGCCCCAGGGTAATACAGTAAAGGAATCCTCTTTCCTTTTTCACCAGCCTCTCTAACCCCATGACAATTAACGGGAACAGAATAATACAGTCCAGCCACATAATATTCCAGCTATACGCTGCCATGTAACCAGAAAGGGCATAGAATATCCCAAAAAAGCCAACGCCGACCGAATTGCTGCGGCAGTGCTTTTTTAAATACCAGGCAAAGCTTAGGCCGGACAGACCGATTTTCAGGACGATCATATAACTCATGAACTCGATAATATAGGCCTTCGGGCATAAAATCAAAAGCCAGTTGAAAGGGCTAGCCAGATAGTAGGCATACAGAGCCGCAAAGTTGACCCCCATCCCCACATCCCAGCTATATAAAAGGCTCCCGCCATGTCTCAGTTTATATTGAAATTCAGAAAAGAAGGGGGCATATTGATGGTACATGTCCGTCCGCAGAAAGCTCTCCTCTCCAAACGGGAAAATTCCCCTCTGGATAAAAATAATAATCATTATGACAATCGGCACAAAAAAGGCCGCCAAAAGCCCGTCTCCCGGCCGAATCAAAGACGAACCGGCCCGATGGAATTTTTTCCTCTTTTCCCCGGGAGCTGTCTCCATCTCTGTAGAAATATTTTTTAGCTCATTCTGTTCCATCAGGGAATACTCCTTTATTTTTCTTTCTTATGGGCAAATATGAGGATTTTGCTGAACACATAATTCAAAATCACCACCACCACGGAAATCAGAAGCTTACAGATAAAAAACTCCAGTTTCAGCAAATCCACCATGACAAAAATTGCTGCCAGATTGAATAAAAAAGTAACCACCCGGCAGAGCACAAAAGATACGAATTCTCTCCACACCTCGGCCGGAATCAGCGTATGGCTTCCAAATACCCACCACTTATTGGTCACAAACGCAAACAACACAGCCGCTACCCAGCCAGCAGTTTGAGACAGGACGGAACCCATATGTCCGGCATAAAACAGCGCATTGGAAATCACATAGTCAATCACCGTCGTCAGCACGCCGAAGACCAGGTAGGCAATCCCCTCCTTCACCGCGCCTTCTTTTATTTTCCCCACGTATTCATCCTCCTGTATACTTTCGGACAATTTCTTCCATTTTAGTATAGCCAGGACAAAAAGTAAAGGGACCACAGACCGAAAAACGGCCGCAGTCCCTTAATTTTTTATTTACAAATATGAATTATGCCTCTAAAAGCTTGTCAATGCTTACCAGCTTCACGCATACGCAGAAGATTTCGGCAGCCATCTTTAAATCCTCCAGAGTCGGGAAGGACGGAGCAATACGGATATTGCTGTCTTTCGGGTCCTTGCCATAGGGATATGTAGCGCCTGCGCCTGTCATAACAACGCCAGCCTCTTTGCACTTGGCAACGATTGCCTTTGCACACCCGTCAAGAGAATCAAAGGATACAAAATATCCGCCGTTGGGCTTTGTCCAAACACCAATCTCAAGACCTGCCAGCTCTCTGTTAAGGATTTCATCAACTGCCTCAAATCTCGGACGAAGAAGCTCCGCGTGCTTTGCCATATGAGCCTTAATTCCATCCAGATTCTTGAAGAAACGAACGTGACGGAGCTGGTTGATCTTATCATGGCTGATTAACTGGTTGTTCATCTGCTTCTTGATATCTTCAATGTTTGCCTTGGAAGTGGCAATTGCGGAGATACCGGCGCCCGGGAAAGTAACCTTCGCAGTGGAACCAAATTTGTAAACCATATCCGGATTTCCGGCCTTTTCACACTCGGAAAGGATTTCCAGAACATGCTCCGGATGATCCGGGTACAAATGATGTACGCAGTACGCGTTATCCCAGAAAATACGGAAGTCTTTCGCCGCCGGCTTTAAGTTCGCGAAACGCTTTACAACCTCATCCGAGTAGCACTGGCCGGAGGGATTGGAATAAAGCGGTACGCACCAGATACCCTTTACAGCCTCGTCGTTATTTACATACTTCTCCACTAAGTCCATATCCGGACCGTCGTCATGAAGCGGAATATTAATCATTTCAATTCCAAAGAACTGAGTAATTGCGAAGTGTCTGTCATATCCCGGAACCGGGCAGAGGAATTTCACCTTATCTAACTTGCACCACGGAGTACTTCCCATTACGCCATGGGTATAGGAACGGGATACCGTATCATACATAAGAGTAAGGCTGGCGCTTCCGTACATAATCACGTTCTCTGCGGGAGCGTCCATCATTGCGCCCATCAGTTCCTTGGCTTCCTGAAGGCCTGTAAGAACACCATAGTTTCTCACATCACCGTCAGCCGTATTGAAATCGCTTTTGCTGTTTAATATGTCTAACATGGGCAGGGAAAGGTCAAGCTGTGCAGGACTCGGCTTACCGCGCGCCATATTCAGGCTTAAATTCTTGCCCTGATACTCCTTATAAACAGCTGTTAACTGCTCTTTTAATGAAGCAAGCTCTTCCTTCGACATTTCACGATATGGTTTCATGTCCTATCTCCTCCTAATTCTTTTCCATTCTATGATTTTTTTGCTTCCGGCCTTCCGGAAGCTGTTACCCTATGCCTTTATTATAATCGAAGGCTCGTTTTCTTACAATACAAAAATTAAGAATCCGGCTTAATTTTCCCACATTTTTTGGTTTCAGCGGTGAAGATTCTAAAGTCCCATTTATATTCAGGCCACTCCCTTTATTCATAAGTGAATCCGTATCCCTGGACTTCCAGAACATCATGTACAATAACAAAAGCCTCGCTGTCCACAGAATAGATATACTGCATCAGCTTATTGTACTGGTTGGAAGAGACGGCCGTAAGGAGAATCCTTCTCTTTTCCTTTGTATAGCCTCCTTCCGCTTCAATGATGGTAGAGCCCCGGTACAGGTTGTCATGAATATAAGGCAAAAGCTTCTCATACTGGCTGGAGATGATCTCCAGGGATTTGGAACGCTTTGCGCCAAAAGTAAGAGCCATATCAATCACCCGGCTTCCCACGTATACGGAAATCAGGCCGATCAGAACATTATTGACGCCATAGGCAATAAGCCCCAGGGCCACAGTCAGCACATCTGTAATAAATACCAGCCTGGAAAGCGGAAGTCTGGTATATTTGTGGACCACCAGCGGAGGAATATCCATTCCGCCTGTACTGGCGCCCATACGCATCACAATCCCCACTCCGGCTCCTGTGAAAATTCCTCCGTACAGACTGGCCAGAATCGGGTCCAGATCTGTTGGCATGGAAACTGGAAGCGCCATGATCAGATTCAGAAACAGCGGGTAGGCAATGGAGCTTATGACCGTTTTCATGGCAAATTCTTTTCCCAGACAGATCATTCCTATGATAAACATAATCACCACTACGCCGTTAATGGTCCACTGGGCCGGAATATGAAACAGTGGTTCCAGAACCACGGCAATACCGGCTACACCGCCCGTGACAATATTATATGGTAAAATAAAGAATGCCGTTGCAAACGCAAGAATCAAATTCCCGCCTATCATTACACCCAGCTCGATCAGTCTGTTTTTCAACCGTTTCATGTCCGCCTCCTCTTAGGACCCTGCTCCCAGAGCCCTACTCTTCCAATGACTGATACGTATACCATGCTTTCTTTTTTGCCAGCGGAGTCTCGTCCCGGGATGCATCGGGATCTCTCGTCCAGAGCCCGAAAGCGCCTCCGGCCGCCTCCTGGCCCCTGGCATCCACCTGGCGGACCAGATAAAAACCGTCCACATAGGGATTCTTCTTTGCGATCTCATAGGCCGCTTTGATTGCCTCTGCCTGGCGCTCCTCGCCGTTCTCACAGGCGGAAGTAAAGCCCTGTTCGGAAAGAATTAAATGACGGACGCTTCCGTCTGGCGCCAGCATGTCCGCATTCTGCATATAATCGGTCAGAAGATCCAGATTCTTCATATTAATATTCGGCGTGGTATTGATATCGAAAGAGATTCCGTCGTCATCCAGAAATTCCGGTTTCGTAAAGAAATGAACCGGATAAGGATGCCATGCAATCCCGTACTCTGTGTCCTTTAGCAGGGCGTTGAGCTTCGGCAGGTAGTCCTGAACCGGATATCTTAACGGATCGTTGGTGGCCTTCCATCGCATATCAAAGGGAATGAACACTCTGGCCTCAGGATTTACCGCTCTAATCTCCTCATAGAAAATCCGGAAGGTTTTTGCATAGCCCGCAGCATGCTCATCCATATCGGAAATCCCATTGTAATCCCAGAGAGCCGCATCATTGACCTCGTTCCCGATCACCCAGTTGGAAACGTAATCTCCATAAACGCCGGCCAGAGTCCTGGCATAGTTCCGCACTGCCTGCTCGCCCTCCGGAGTCATGGAATTAAACGCATAATTTCCCACACCGTCTACGGGACTGGAAACCGGAAGCAGGTTTGGATCTTTTGCGCCGCTCCTGTTTAAAAGAATCATAGTCAGGGTAACCTGGCTGTACTTACAGTTCTTTGCCAGCGGAAGATACGCATCCGGATTCTGGTCAGATGCCTGGTTGCAGATTACCTGATCCACTCCAAGTTCCAGAATATCATCAAACAGCTCCTGCTGTGAAATCAGAAGTCCCTTTTTGCTGGCCGGCTGCTGGTAAAAGGCCAAAGATGTGATACTCATGGAAGCGGCAAGGACCGCCGACAATGTCAGACCTGCGATTTTTTTCATCGTCATTTTCATACGCTCTCCTTTTTACTGTAAAGTTTTTGGAATCCTACGCTCATTATAACACCTGTTTTCCGGGCCTTCAACCTTTTCCGCTTTTCGGCTTTTCTTCCTCCCGAACAGTAACCGGTTCGTAACCATTCCGCCTTGTATCTTCTTGCCCGCGTACTGCGGACAGGAAGCACGCGGCCATTTTTTTCTTGCATTTTCCCCTCGTCGATGCTATAATGTTCAATAACCAATTAATATTTCAAAAATTGAACATCGAGGTGTGAATATGAAATTGCGAAATAAAATTGACTGGAGTACTGTTTTCATTCCCTTCTGCCTGATCCTGTTTTTATGTATCAGCTTTATCGCCGCCCCGGACGGCTCCAAACAGATTCTGGACCAGCTTCGTTCTCTGCTGGGAGACACCTTTGGCCTGTACTATTTAGTGATCGGCCTCGGTATCTTTCTTTTATCCCTCTATCTGGCCTTTTCCAGATATGGCTCCATCCGGCTTGGCAAAGAAAATGAGAAGCCCAGATATTCAGATTTTGCATGGAGCAGCATGATGTTCACTGCCGGGCTCGCGGCCGACATCCTCTTCTACTCCTTCTGCGAATGGATCCTCTATGCCAACGACCCCCACATCGCTGAGATGGGAGCCATGCAGATCTGGTCCAGCACCTACCCGATTTTCCACTGGGGGCCTATTCCCTGGAGCTTTTATCTGGTACTGGCCGTAGCTTTCGGTTTCATGCTCCACGTCCGCGGCTGCCATAAACAAAAATATTCCGAAGCCTGCCGCCCCATACTTGGCAATAAAGTGGATGGAATCTGGGGTAAAGCCATCGATCTCCTGGCTCTGTTCGCTCTTTTAGCCGGGACAGCCACCACGTTTTCTCTGGCCACGCCGCTCATGGCTCAGGTACTTTCACGTCTCACCGGACTTCCGGAATCAAAATGGATTACTATTTCCATTTTAATTGTGATATGTATCGTCTACACTTATGCCCTGGTTCATGGAATGAAGGGAATTTCCCGGCTTTCCGCCTCCTGCATGTATTTATTTTTCGGTCTTCTGGCCTATGTGCTTTTGTTCGGCGGTGAAACCCGGTATATTCTGGAGACAGGGTTTGCCGCGATCGGAAATCTGGCACAAAATTTCCTCAGCCTCGCCACCTTCACCGATCCCTTAAGAACTACCTCCTTCCCCCAGAACTGGACGATCTTTTACTGGTCTTACTGGATTGTGTGGTGCGTGGCGTCGCCATTTTTCATTGGCAGCATTTCCAGGGGACGCACCGTCCGCCAGACGATTTTAGGCGGCTACGTTTACAGTCTGGGCGGCACCTTTTTAAGCTTTCTGATCCTGGGGAATTACAGTCTGGGACTTCAGGCAGGCAAAAAGCTGGATGTCATGGGCCTTTATGGAGTTACCCAGGACCTCTATTCCACCATCATCGCCATCGTGGATACCCTGCCTCTGGCTCCTGTGGTTCTGATTCTTCTGATCGCCGCCATGATCGCCTTTTATGCCACCAGCTTTGACTCCATCTCCCTGGTTGCCGCCTCCTATACTTACAGGCAGATGACAGGAGACGAGGAACCCCACACAGCAATTAAGGTGTTCTGGGCCATCATGTTAATTTTATTCCCCATCGCCCTGGTGTTCTCTGAGAGCTCCATGGCCAATCTGCAGTCCGTATCCATCATTGCCGCCTTTCCGGTGGCCCTGGTGATCCTTATGATTATCGCCAGCTTCCTGAAAGACGCCGGCCGGTACCTGGAAGAAAAATCGTAAGGATCTGTCGAAAAGTGAGTTTTTCATACAAGATATAGGTTCCCGTTTGAGAACAGTATACTATATTTTAATGAACTTTTCTTTTTTGCAACGGCCCTTTTTGTTAAAAAAATCTCCCCGGTATCGTATATGAGACCGCTTCCCGTGCCGCATGGATCTCTTCGGCACGGGAAGCGGTCCCATTTATTTTTCCGCCCGCTCCTTTACTTTTTTGTATATCTCCCTAACTTTCTCTCTTTCACTCCCGCTTTCCTTCCTTTTTCCATAGCGGATCTTTAAGTATATGGTCCTGAGCTTTGCAAGGTCCTCCTCCATTCCCCATACTTTTGACGCCCGCTCATGAACCTGTTCACTGGTGACGCCATGATTTTCCATGTCCAGACCGCCCTGGATACAAAGTTTCAGGTATTTTCGGTAATAGTACCGTACATTTCTCTCTCCGCCAAAAAAACCTCTTCCGGATAAGGGTCTGTCCTCTGCCTTCAGGTAACTCTGTCTTACTTCTCCTCTCGCATACATTTTTTTCCTTCCTCCGGACTCCGATAATCTCCAGAACAGAAACCGAAAAAACAAGAATGCGGCAAATGCCAGGATACCTATACCCAGAACCTTTACGGCAAGAGGAACCTGTCCCGTTTCTGGCGCTCCCAGGTCCGGGAGCATCCCGCCGTCAAGGAAAATCTCCTCATCCATCTTTATTTTCTCCGGCGCTCCGGGAAACAAGAAAGCCAGATATTTTGCAAGCCACATGAGAATCCTTATAAAAACCTTAAGAAAAGCCTCAATCACAGGAAGAAGAAGCGTCTGATACAAGGTTCCCAGAAGTCCCCAAAAACATTGTATCACCGGTTTCCAGGACAAAACCGCTGCCACCAAAAGCATGACGAAAAGCTCCCGTCCATTGGCGCCCCAGAACATCCCCCGTTTCTGACCGCTTTCCTGCAGTCTGCTTCCCCTAAGAAGGAGAATACTGCCGGCAAAAAAGCAGAGCGCAAAGGGCGCACACTGCTGTCTCCAGGCCGCCATCCCCAAAAATACCATTTCAAACACCATGGCCGCCGCCAAAAGCTTCCATTCCAGAAATACGGCCTTCGATACCGTTCCTTCCAGTCTTTTTTTCCCCCAGTTAAAAAACAGCCAGACTACCCAGGATGCCAAAATGGCCAGCAATCCCACCCTTCCCCAGGCAGGCGCAGATATGAAAAAAGGCATGAAAACAGCCAGATACAGGCTTCCATCCGTTAAAACCTTTAAGACCAGCATATCCATTCTACGCTTCCTCCATCTCTTTTGCACATAAGAAGAGCGCCTTCCGTCCGGACCGCTCCTCCAGTGCCAATAGAAACCGTTCCGTCTCCTCTGTCTGCTCCGGAGCCACCAGAAGAAAACTCCGCCCGGCCCGGCTCCCCTTAAGAATCCGGCTGTAAAAGGTAACGGTCTCTTCCCGGCAGTCATAAGTCATTCTTCCCAATCCTTCCAGGATTGTACTTAAATGCCCGGCCCCCAGGCCTTCCTCCACCGTTCTCCAGTTTCCCATAGCCCCCGCAATAATCCCATTAGTGCAAAAATCATATGGGATCCGCTTTCGTTCCAGCTCCTCGCATACGCTCCGCACCATGGAGAAACATTTTTCCAGGGAAGGTCCAGACGCCTTCACCGTCCGGCATTCTGTATTTAAGAGCACAGTACAAGTCATATCCGACATACATTCCTGCTGCTTTACCAACAAGGTTCCAAGCCTGGCGCTCTGCGTCCAGCTTATGGAGGAAAACGGTTCCCGGCCTGTGTACTCCCGAAATCCCAACGTAAGAATGGGATCCTCAAACAGGCTCTTCTCCACGGAAAACTCTCCCAGATAGCCGCCAAGAAGCAAGGAAAGTTCATTCCCGGGATAAGGCCATGGTTTCACTACCATCTCCGTAAGTTCCGGATAGGATTCCAGAAGAATCCGTATCCCTAAGAAATCTCCGGCCTCCACCAGGGAGCCGCGAAAAAAGTACCGGCCGCGTTTCTTAAGCAGCACTCTTCTTACAAGCTCTGTCTTTTGTCTCGCCGCCAGATATAAGACCGAAGAAAGCCCCATTCCCCCGCTCTCTTCCACTGACTCTCCCGTATCGGAAAACACGAGTCCCTCCGGCACCTGCTCCCGAATCTTCAGGTACGGCACCAGGAACCTTTTTCCATTCTTGACAGTCATGGTCCAGAAAAATTCCTCCTCTGGTTCCACCAGTACCTTATCCAGCGAAGTGGTAAGCTCCACCTGGTCCAGAGTATGTGACATGGAATAATTCTCAACCGCAAATAAAATAATTCCCAGCACGATTATAAACAAAATCATCGTAATGTCTCCAGTGGAACCGGGATGGCGTCCACAAGCTTTTCCAGATAACTTCTGGCATCCGCAAAGCTTTCCGAGCCTTTGGAAATAATCCTGTGGCTCAGAACGCAGGGCGCCACATGCTTCACATCCTCAGGAATCACAAATTCCCGCCCCATGGATGCCGCCATGGCCTGCGATGCCTTGTAGAGGGCGATGGCTCCGCGGGTGGAAACCCCGGTCATAAACCGGCTCTCGGTTCTCGTCTTTTCCACAATATCCATCATATATCCCAATACGTCCTCATGAACCAAGACTTTCGTAAGCTCCGCCTTCATTTCCTGAATTTCCTCCGGCGTAAGAACCGGGGCCAGTTCCAGCAGCAAAGCCTCAGAAGACGGTCTGGAAATCACTTCCATTTCCTGTTCTCTTTTCATATAGCCCAGACTTATTTTCATGAAAAACCGGTCAAGCTGGGCCTCGGGAAGAGGAAAGGTGCCATAAGATTCCACCGGGTTCTGCGTTGCCATGACAAAAAACGGCTCATCCATGGGGTAGGTAACGCCATCCACCGTAATCTGTTTCTCCTCCATGGCCTCCAAAAGGCTTGACTGGGTCCTGGGCGTGGCACGGTTAATCTCATCCGCAAGAATCACATTTGAAAACAGCGGCCCCTTTCTGAACTGAAATTCCCCTGTCTTCTGATTATAATAATTAATTCCGGTCAAGTCCGACGGCAGAAGATCCGGGGTGAACTGTATCCTCTTAAAGCGGCTTCCCACAGTCTTTGCAAACGCCTTTAAAAGCATGGTCTTTCCTGTACCCGGCACATCCTCCAAAAGCACATGGCCGGAGCATAAAAAGCTTATGAGAATCAGGCGTATGGACTCCTCTTTCCCCACAATGACCCTGGAACAGCTTTCCACCACCCGTTCTGTATTCTCTTTAAAACGGCTGTACTCCATTTTTGTCTCCTCCCGTCTGTCTCATTTCCTTTTGCTTCATTCATTTTCTTTCCTTTCATCACGTTTCATTTCTATTATAACGAATAACTTCCTCCGGTTCAAGAAAATTAGTTCTTAAGTATTTTGTAAGGCCCTGCCACATTTTTACCACAACTAGGGGCTGGATTTTCATTGCCATTCAGTGGTATTATGATTATAATAACAAATAGAGAAAAAGCTTTTAAAGGAGGAAGCATATCATTATGAAAAAAGCAAATTTCTGTTATGCCGTTCTTGCCGCATCAGCAGTTCTTGCTCTTGGCTCCGCCATTACATCTTTTGCCGCCGGATGGCAGGCGCTGGGGGATGAGTGGACCTATGTACAGAACAACGGTGAAAATGTAAAAGATGACTGGAGACAGGTTGACGGCAAGTATTACTACTTCGGAAGCGATGGAATCATGCTCCGCAACACTCTGCTCAATGACAATGAAAATTATTACTATCTGAGATCCTCCGGTGAAATGATCACCAACGAATGGAGATTTATCCAGAATCCGGAATGGCAGGGCGACGAACTGGTTGATGAGGGAAGCTGGTATTATTTCGGCTCCAATGGCCGCGCTTATGTTACAAAAGACAATAAAGCATATATCGCGGATATCGAAGGAAAGAAATACGCCTTTGATCAGTACGGGAGAATGATAACCGGCTGGATTACGGAAAACGGCGAATGGATCGAGGAAGAAGAGAACTGGTCCAGCGGTATGTATTACGCCGACATTGAAGGAGGCGGAAGCCTTGTTACCAACGCATGGGTTTACATGACAGTTCCCGATGATTCCAACGAGGACGATACCGAGCCTACTTACCACTTCTATTTCGCCTCCAACGGTAAGAAGACTGTAAGTACTGATAAAACCATTGCTGATAAAAAGTATCATTTTGACGAGAGAGGCGTTGCCATTTATGGCTGGCATCAGGACGAAGAAGACCAGAGCTGGAAATTCTACGGCGACTACGACGATCCGTCCTTACATACCGCGTGGTTCCAGGCTACCCCAGATGCCGCTATGAATCAGAGTGGACATGATGACGGCTCCACCTACTGGTATTACGCATCCAGCAACGGAAAAATTGCCTCCGGAGAATTTAAAACCATCGACTCCAAGACTTATGCCTTTAATTTAAGAGGCGAGCTGATTACCGGACTTAAGATCATTACTACCGAGGAAGATAATAATAAGGCCCTGGCCTCCAACCCGGCCAGCGTAGACTATATCGCCAACGTGGACGAGATCAGCGACCCCAATACTCATGTATTCTACTTTAACAGTGACGGCTCCCTTAAAACAGGAACTCAGACCGTAACCATCGACGGCTCCAGCTATACCTTCAACTTCAAATCCAACGGTACCCCGAAGGGCATGGGCGTTACAGGTCCAAGCGATGGATACCTGTACAAAAACGGCAGACGGCTGGCTGCTGAGGACGGTATGAAATATGGTATCGTGGAGTACGATGATAAAGAATATGTTGTAAATGAGAGTGGTTCTCTTCAGAAGAAAAAGAAAAACCTAAAGGATGCCGACGGATATTATTACTGTACGGATAAAGACGGCATCCTGATTCACCAGTTAAACGACAAATGTGAAGAAAAGCATTAAACTGCCATATTTTCCTAGAGCATGTTTGGAAATTGCTTTCTGACAGATGTACGTCACAGTTTGTGGGAAATTAGGTTCGAATGAGGGAGGCGTAGTGGGCTACGTTGACCGAATGAGGGCCAAATTTCCTGCAAAATGGGGCGTGCAGATGATGGGAATGAATTTTCAAACACGCTCTAAAAGAAAGAGCCCCGCCGGGAAGCGATTCTGTTCCCGGCGGGCTCTTTTTTACTCTATTCCAGCTCCCCGCCCTTCACCTGCGGGCGTCCGAGGCTCTCCCATTTTAAGTACGCGCTGATGAACCCGTCCAAGGCTCCGTCCAGCACACTGTTCACATTCCCGCTCTCATACCCGGTCCTGTGGTCTTTTATTAATGTATAAGGCTGAAGGACATAGGAACGAATCTGGCTTCCCCAGGCAATTTCTTTAATATCTCCGCGGATATCGGAAATCTTCTCCGCATTCTCCTGCTGCTTCAACATATAAAGCTTGGCCTTTAACATCTGCATCGCTCTGTCTTTATTCTGGAACTGGGACCGCTCGTTCTGGCACTGAACCACGACTCCCGTGGGAATATGGGTAATACGCACCGCCGAAGAGGTTTTGTTAATATGCTGCCCGCCGGCGCCACTGGAACGGTAAGTGTCAATCCTCAAATCATCTGGATTGATTTCCACATCCAAGTCTTCCTCAATATCTGGCATCACATCACAGGACACAAAGGAAGTCTGTCGTTTTCCGTTGGCGTTGAAGGGAGAAATTCTCACCAGACGGTGAACGCCCCGCTCAGACTTCAGATAACCAAACACGTTTTCCCCATTGATCTGTAAGGTTACGGATTTAATTCCTGCTTCCTCCCCGTCCAGATAATCCAGCACTTCCACGGAAAAGCCCCGGCTCTCCGCCCACCGGCAGTACATCCGGTAAAGCATACTGCACCAGTCGCAGGATTCTGTTCCTCCTGCTCCCGCATTGAGCCGCATGATGGCGTTATTGCTGTCATATTCGCCTGTCAGGAGCGTTCTGAGACGCAGGGCATCAAACTCGGCCGTAAATTCGTCCATCATTCCATTGATTTCCGGAATTACGGCCGGATCCTCTTCCTCATATCCCATTTCAATCATCAGGCCGATTTCTTCGTACTGATTCTGAAGCTTATTGAACTCCGCAACCGTATCTTTCAGGTTTTTCGCTTCCTTCACGTATTTTGTGGAAAGCTCCGCGTCCTCCCAGAAACTGGATTCCTCCATGGTTTTGTCAAGTTCGTCAATCCGCCTGATTTTCGCGTCCAGATTCAGGGAATCCCTGACTTCCTGAAGCGGCTTTTCATATGTGGATAATATATATTTAAACTGATCTAACTCAACCATAGATACCGTCCTCTCTTACTGGGCTAACGGCTTCCTGCCGTGGCACTGTTTATATTTTTTGCCGGAGCCGCAGGGACACGGATCATTCGGATAAATCTTCTGGGCGGCCCGCTTCTGCGGTGTTCTTGCCGTGCTGGCATCCTTATTTGTTCCCGTCACCTTTGCTGCCGGTTCTCTCTCCACTTTCTGCTCCACACGGATATGGCAGAGGATGCGGATGGTGTCCTCACGGATTGCCGCAGACATATCATCAAACATCTCATAGGCGCTCATCTTGTATTCCACCAGCGGATCGCGGTTTCCATAGGCCTGGAGACCGATACCCTGGCGAAGCTGATCCATATCGTCAATATGGGACATCCATTTATTGTCAACAACCTTAAGAAGAATGACGCGCTCGATCTCGCGGATCTGCTCTGCATCCGGGAATTCTGCTTCCTTGGACTCATAGAACTTGATCGCTTCCTCTTTCAGAGAATGCTTCAATTCATCCTTCTTCATATTTTTTATCTCATCCGTGAGCTCCAGCGGCTTTAAGGGAATAATCGGAAGCAGGAGCTCATTTAACTCCTTGAAATTCCACTTATCCGCGGACTGTTCGTCCCCGATGGACATGTCCACAGCGCCCTCCACGATATCAGTAATCATCTTGATGATTACATCGCGCATATTTTCTCCATTCAGTACCTGAAGACGCTCTGCGTAGACCACCTCACGCTGTTCATTCATAACCTCATCATACTTTAGCAGGTTTTCACGGATTCCATAGTTGTTGGTCTCAATCTTTTTCTGGGCCTTTTCAATGGCGGATGACAGCATTTTATGCTCAATCTGCTCATTTTCCGGCACACCCAGAGCGTTGAACATGCTCATGAGCTTATCAGAACCGAATAAACGCATTAAATCGTCTTCCAGAGAAATATAGAAACGGGATTCCCCCGGATCTCCCTGACGGCCCGAACGTCCGCGCAGCTGATTGTCAATACGCCGGGACTCGTGGCGCTCTGTTCCGACAATCTTAAGACCTCCAAGGGCCTTGGACTCCTCATCCAGCTTGATATCCGTACCGCGGCCCGCCATGTTGGTGGCAATGGTAACAGCGCCGTGAATGCCGGCCTCTGCAACGATTTCCGCCTCCATTTCATGGAACTTGGCGTTTAATACTTTATGGGGAATCCCACGCTTTTTCAACATATGGCTTAACATTTCAGAGGTCTCAATGGTGATGGTGCCCACTAACACCGGCTGGCCCTTTTCATGAGCCTTTACAATATCCTCCACCACAGCATGGAATTTCTCTTTCTTTGTCTTATAGACGGCATCGTCCAGGTCCTTACGAACCACCGGCTTATTGGTGGGGATCACGATAACGTCCATCTCATAAATATTTCTGAACTCCCGCTCCTCCGTCTGAGCCGTACCGGTCATTCCGGCCTTTTTATGGAACTTATTGAAAAAGTTCTGGAAGGTAATATTGGCCAGGGTCTTGGACTCTCTTCTTACGTTTACGTGCTCCTTCGCCTCAATGGCCTGGTGAAGGCCGTCAGAATAACGGCGGCCCGGCATAATACGCCCGGTAAACTCGTCTACAATGAGGACTTCACTGTCTTTTACCACATAGTCCTTATCCCGGAACATCAGGTAATTGGCACGAAGAGCAAGAATAATATTATGCTGAATTTCCAGATTCTCCGGATCCGCCAGATTCTCAATATGGAAAAACTGCTCAACCTTTCTTACGCCCTCCTCGGTCAGGTTTACAACCTTATCCTTTTCATTTACGATAAAGTCCCCGGTCTCTGTGATTTCCTCACCCATAATAGCATTTAATTTATTAAACTCACCGGATTCCTCACCGCGCACAAGCTGCCTTGCAAGAACATCGCAGACCTCATAAAGTTTTGTGGACTTGCCACTCTGGCCGGAAATAATAAGCGGGGTTCTGGCCTCATCAATTAAAACGGAGTCCACCTCATCAATGATACAGTAATCCAGCTCGCGGAGCACCATCTGTTCCTTATAGATAGCCATATTGTCACGCAGATAGTCAAAGCCCAGCTCATTGTTGGTCACATAGGTAATATCGCAGTTATAAGCAGCCTTCCTCTCCTCAGAGGTCATGGAATTTAACACGACGCCGACCTTCAGCCCAAGGAACTCATGAACACGGCCCATCCACTCGGCGTCACGCTTTGCCAGATAGTCATTGACCGTTACAATCTGTACGCCTTTTCCCGCCAGAGCATTCAGATAGGCAGGACAGGTGGATACCAGGGTCTTGCCTTCACCTGTTTTCATCTCGGCAATACGTCCCTGATGGAGAACAACGCCGCCAATTAACTGTACCGGATAATGCTCCATCTGAAGGGTTCTCTTCGCTGCCTCCCTTACGGTTGCAAAAGCCTCGGGAAGGATATCGTCAAGCGTCTCTCCCTTGGCCAGACGCTCTTTAAACTTTCTGGTCTGGTCTCTTAGCTCTTCGTCGCTCATGGCCTGCATATCCGGACGCAGCTTTTCAATTTTATCAACAATCGGGTAAATATACTTTAACTCCCGCTCACTGTGCGTTCCAAATACTTTTTCAACAAGATTCATTCTGCACGCTCCTAAATCTGATAATGGTATACGGATATGGTATCATAATCTTAGTACAATCTTTTATATTTTATCACCTTCCCCGGCTTTATTCAATGCTTTCCTAATTTTTTTACAAATTGGTCATAATTCCATAACACTTTTTTCATCTTTCCCCATGATTCCCGCCTTTACGGTGACATAACAGAAATAATTATGGTAAACCAGACAAATTGCACAAATCATACATTCGATTTTTTATTTATCCACATTATCCACACGTATTCCCATGGATTATGTTGAAATCTGTCCACCTGAATCCCTCCCTTTTTTGAGGGAAAAAGCACTTATACACCAAGTTATCCACATTATCCACATTTTTCCCGGGGGATTACTCACTTTTCCTGTGGAAACTATATTTTTCAAATTTTTGTACACATCTCATAAAATTTGCTTTTTCGACCATTTTTTCACTAAAACCCATTGACATATCAATAATCCTTTATCGTTTCATTACTTTTTTTCTTTTATCAAATTGTCACAATTTTTCGCGATACAAGTTGTCTTTTACAGACTTATATGGTATAATGGAGGCATCCCAAGAGAAGGAGTTGATTTTATGCGTTATATCATCAGCGGAAAGAATATCGACATTACCCCAGGATTAAGAGAGGCTGCGGAAAGCAAAATCGGAAAACTGGAACGCTATTTTTCTCCCGATACCGAAGTACAGATTACCATGAGCGTGGAAAAAGGGCGCCAGAAAATTGAGGTGACTATCCCTGTAAAAGGCTCGATCATCCGTGCTGAGCAGGATTCCAATGATATGTATGTATCCATTGACCTCGTGGAAGAAATCATCGAACGTCAGATTAAAAAATATAAAACCAAGCTGGTGGACAAAAAGCAGAGCGCGCTTTCCTTCAGCGAAGCTTTCCTCCAGGAAGAAGCGGAACATGAAGAGGCAATCAAGATCGTTAAAACAAAGCGCTTCGCCATGAAGCCTATGGATCCCGAAGAGGCCTGCATCCAGATGGAGCTTTTAGGACATAATTTCTTCATGTTCCTCAATGCAGATACCGACGAGGTCAACGTTGTATATAAGAGAAAAGCAAATTCTTATGGCCTGATTGAACCAGAATTCTAAAAGGATTGAATTGCTGTTAAAAAAATACCGCCCGGCTGTATGCCGGAGCGGTGTTTTTGTTTCTATTTACTGTAAAAAGCCTGAATGGCATCTGTAAATGAGCCATGCTCAACTTCTCTGATATAAAACTCTCCTTCCCGGCCGTCGGTTTTGGGATTCTCATTGAACACACAAATTTTAAGAAACATTTCATCCGGGAGCAGGCATTGTATTTTCCGATTCCCCGGACGGATGGCCCATTCTTCCCAATACGTCCCCGTCCTGTCGGAAATTCGTAAAATCCATCCCTCTTCCAAAGCAGATTCCAGCTTATATTCAAATTCTACGCAGCCTTTCCTGCAGGGGCCTGTAAAAATCCAGATATTTTCCCCCTTACGGATCCATTCCTGTTCCATCCCATGCTGCCATTTTTCGCAGCTTCCTTCCTGGACGTTCTGCCATGCCATCACTGCGCCCAAAGAACAGACGCCAATGACTGCCGCTGCCGCTGCTGCGGAAATTGCTGCTTTTTGTCTGTCCGATCTCATGAGCCCTCCTTTTTCACGTCTGACACAAATTATACTTTTATATCTTTTAAAAAGCAATATATCTTTAATAATTTATTATTTTTTAAAATTATAAGGATATAATTTAAACTAAAAAGGAGATTTTTGTGAACAGTAAGGTCATAGGGATCAATATAAAAAAATACCGTAAGGCCGCCGGGCTCACGCAGGAAAGGCTGGCAGAGCTTCTGGATATCTCAACTGTACACATGTCCCACATGGAATGCGGCCATGTATCCATGTCTATTGAGCTGCTGCTTAAGCTTTGCGGAATCTTAAACGTATCGCCTAACCATATTTTAAATGGCGCCTATAAGCTTCCGCCAACGTCTCCGGATTCCATTCTTGACGACCTGCCGGAGGACACAAAGCTTCTTGCCTACAAAATCGTTGAACTCCTGCGGATTCATGAACAGGGAAAAAACTAAAAGACCTGAACCGGCGCTCTCCTGCACCGACTCAGGTCCTTTTGCTTCCCATCTATTTTTTTCTTCTCTTTTCCGCACAGGCCATGCAGGTCTCACACGCGCTCTTTGCCACTGCCATTCCCCCCAGGGATGTTTCCCTGAGTTCGGAGGGAATCGATCTTCCCACGGCATACATGACGGCAATGGTCTCATCGATGGGTGTGATGCTCTTAATTCCCGCCAGAGAGAGCTCTGCGGAAATCAAAGCATTGGAGGCTCCCATGGCGTTCCTGTTCTGGCAGGGATTTTCCACCAGACCCCCGATAGGGTCACAGACCAGTCCCAGAATATTTACCATGGCAAAGGATGCCGCATCCATACACTGTCTCGGAGTGCCCCCCAAAAGCTCTACGGCTGCGGAAGCCGCCATGGCACTGGCGGAGCCCACCTCCGCCTGGCAGCCGCCCTCTGCTCCCGCTGTGGTGGCATTTCTTGTTATCAGATACCCGATTGCCGCCGCGTTAAAAAGCGCCTGACAAATTTCATCGTCTGTAAATCCATGCTCTTCCTGAAGGGTACAGAGAACACCCGGAATAACGCCGGAAGAACCGGCCGTCGGTGCCGCCACAATCAGTCCCATGGAGGCGTTGACCTCCAGAACTCCCACTGCATAGGCAATGGCTTTAGAAACCACTTCTCCGCAGATATTTTTTCCTTCCGCCCTCAGGGCATGCAGCTTTTTGCTTTCACCGCCGATCATGCCGCCCATGCTGACAATATCTTCGTTCATGGGCTTTTTCACCGCCGCCTGCATGATGGAATATGCCTTTTTCATTCTGGCTCTTGTCTTTTCCGCATTCTGTTCCAGATACGTGGTCTCACGCTCAAACATGGCCTCAGATATCTTTTTATTTTCTTTTTCGCAGTACGCCAGAAGCTCTGCTCCATTGATAAAATTCATACCGTTCCCCCCTTAATCCAGTTTAATCGCCGGTACCAGAAGCACATTCCTTACAGCCTCGAAGCCGCGGATAGCGCTTACCATCTGGCCTGGAACATCGCTGTCCACTTCAATAATGGCATAGGCAATTTTTCCCTTGCTTTCCCGGTAAAGGCGAAGGGAGCCGATATTTAAGTCGTAAGCGCTGAGTACTGTAGTAACAAATGCCAGCGTCCCCTTCTTGTCTATGTGCTCAATGACCATCGTACTGTAATTTCCAGTCAGCTCCACATCCACGCCGTTGAGTCTTGTAATCACGGCGTTTCCGCCTCCAATGGATTTTCCACGGAGAGACAGGGAAGCGCCGTTTTCATCCTTCACATAGATATCGACGGTATTGGGATAAATTTCCTTGTCGGTAAAATTTTCTTCAAATGAAAAATCCAGCCCCGCCTCTTTCGCATGTTCAAAAGAATCGCGGATTCGCTCATCATCCGGATGATACCCGAGGATTCCTCCCACCAGCGCCCGGTCCGTACCATGCCCATGGTAGGTTCTTGCAAAGGAACCATACAGCACAAATTTCACAGACACGGCTTTCCCAATCATTTTTCCGGCGATAAACGCAATCCTCAGTGCACCCGCTGTGTGGGAACTGGAAGGTCCGATCATATTCGGCCCCAAAATGTCAAAGGTTCCAATTTCGTTCATACTATTAACCCCTCCTGCTTATTAATCTAAAAATGTTACAGCTTTATACGGTGTCCGATAATAGGCGGTACACATTGTGATTCCTGTTTTTTTCGTACTGGCATGGATAATCTGGCCCCCTCCGGCATAGATAGCCACATGATTAATATAGTCGCCGCTGGCATAGAATAAAAGGTCTCCCGGCTGTACGGACTCAATGGGAATTTCCCGTCCTTTTGCTGCCTGGTCCCTGGAGCTGCGGCCTATGTCAATACCGAAATGTTCATAAATCCGCATGGTAAATCCGGAACAGTCCGCTCCCTCCGTAAGGCTTGTCCCACCATACACATAAGGATTGCCAAGAAACTGTTTTGCATAGGCCACCATCGCCGTTCTGGTCGCTGAAGCAAGTTTTTCACTTCCCGGCCCTTCCTGTGTTCCATTGTCCGCCGGAGAATCTTCCCCGGCTTCCGGACTAAACTCAGCTCCCGGGCCAATCTTTACGGAACCCGTTGTCCCCTGTCCGCCGGGCCCGTTCCGGTTCCCCGCCGCAATTCCGGTTTCTGCGGGCGCTGCAGCTTCCGCTCCCTGCACTGCGGCAGATTCGCCTTCCAAGAAAGCGGCTTCTGTCTCCGGGGCCCTGGTCTCATTGGGATTGGCTGCAATCATTCCGATGGATTCTGTGGATTCTGCCGCATCCAGAGTCTCCGAAGCGGGTTCCGTCCGGGCCTGTTCTGCTTCTTTCCTGAGATTTTCCATGGCGGCGATGGCCTCATCCGCCTCTTTCTTTCGCTGTTCAGCCTCTTCCTTTTTCTGTTTTTCCTCCTCCAGGCTCACAGCCTGTTCAAATTCCACCCGCTGCTGTACATAATCCTTATGGACATATCCGGCTAAATCCGCATCCACCTGAATTTCCACAAAATCTTCCTCTTCCTTCAGAGCTATGTATTCTGCGTCCCGGGAGAGCAGGGTCAGCGTCCTGCTGGTGGTATTGGGCTCTTCTCTGAGCCTTAAGGAGTCTGTATTCACAGTTATGTAAACGGTGCCGACTTTTTTAGCAATTTTTTCTGCTTCGGCGCCCGTGATAAAATATTCTGCCTTGATGTATCCATTGACGGTACCGGACTGAATCTGATACCATCTGCCGCCTTCCCCATCCACCGTGGACAGGATTTTGGCGGCGCAGTTATTATAGATTTTTCCCACAATACTGCTGGTGGTGTTTGGTTCTGTCCGCACATTCACGTAATTGCTCACATGGGAAATCGCCACGTCTGCATAGGACGATTCTGTGGATGCCACCACAGGAATCCCCAGTCTTGGACTGACGCTCACCGTACCGTCGGTCACATCCCCGTAGGATACCATTGCGGCCAGTATCGTCAGGGAACATCCCACCGCCAGTATTCTTCCTGCTTTTCTCATTGAAGTCCTTCTTTCCCTACTGTTCGTTCAGATACCGTTCCACGCTGCTCACACAGTTGGCTCCGTCGGCCACCGCAGTCACAATCTGGCGGAGGTTCTTGGTTCTTAAATCTCCGGCCGCAAAAATTCCGGCCGCTGAGGTCCGTCCGTCTTCTCCGGCTTTCACATATCCGCCCGCATCCATCTCCACAAGGCCCTCAAAAGCTCCTGTATTAGGTGAAATCCCCACAGCGATAAAGACGCCGTCCACAGAAATTTCCTTTTTTTCTCCGGTCTTTTTATTGGACAGGCTCAGAGAAGACACTTTGTCCGTTCCATTGATGGAATCCACCACCGTATCCCAAATAATTTCCACATTTTCCATAGCCATCAGCTTATTCTGAAGGCTTTTTGCCCCGCGCAGTTCATCCCGTCTGTGAATCAGGTATACCTTTTCACAGAGTCTGGCCAGGAAAATGGCATCCTCGATAGCCACATCCCCGCCTCCGATCACGGCAGTGGTTTTCTTTTTGAAAAATGCCCCGTCACAGGTGGCGCAGTAGGAAACACCCATTCCGGAAAGCTCCTCCTCCCCGGGCACGCCAAGCTTTCTGTGGCGGGCTCCTGTGGCAAGAATTACGGTTTTTGCAAGGTAAACGCCGCTCTCTCCCACTACCTGCCAGAGTCCTGCGCCTGCCTCTGCCGCCTGCACCAGCTCATTTTCCGCCAGATCCGCCGGTTCAATTTTAAGTACGGTATCCTCAGCAAACGGAACCTCCAGCTTATCGGCATGTTCCCGGAACTTCATTCCCAGATCGAAACCGCCGATTCCCGGAAGTCCCGCATAGTTATCCACCTCATAGGTAGTTAAAACCTGACCTCCACTGACCATTTCCCTTTCGATCACCAGAGTCTTTAAGTCTGCCCTTTTGGCATATATGGAAGCTCCAAGCCCTGCCGGGCCGGAGCCAAGAATCACAAGGTCATAAATCTGTTCCATTCTTTCCTCCGATCTTCAAGTCTGCTGTTCCTGGCGGCAGCCTCCGCCTGAAAAACATGGATGGCCGAACACAAATCGGCGCTGAAATCGTATCTATCAATATTATATCATGTCCTCCCGAAATAATACAAATGATTTCCGTGCAGGAACCTAGGCATTATTGTGGCAACGGTAACAGCCCTGTCGCGTGCTTCTTGTCCACGCTACGTGGGCAGGAGGATGCAGGTCTGAACTGTTGCCAATGTTCAAAAAAGCGGGCAGTTTGGCGCTTTAGGAGAAGTTAACCCTTTTGAAATTGCAGTTTGCGGAAACTCAAGATTATTTTATCTTAAATAATGTGCGATATTCACTTTCATCTTCAGTTTGTTCTAATGGTAAACCATAGGCTTCTATATACCCATCCTCAGATACCTTTATACCTACACCAATTTCGGCAAGACGTTGTGCCGCCGCTGTGCGTCCACCTCCTGAACTTCCTCCTGACACGGAAACGATTGAACCTGCACAATAAAAAGAGCCGTCTAAAGAAACTACGGTTGCACCGTCCAAACTTAATATTTCCTTTCGCAAAGGTTTCTCAATATCAAAAAAAGAGCGAATGGAATTATTGTCAACCAAAAGATATTTTAATACTTCAATTTTTTCCTTGCTATTCTCGCTAATATCCTCTGGGAGATTACCCGTAATACTTAAGTCAAATCTCTCCTTTATTATTTGTGATATTTTATTTGTTTCTATATTTGGCATTACAATAGCTAAACAACCACCTGTATGTGAAAATGATACATCTAACAGTGTGCAATAAATAGCCTTTATTTTATTACGAATACTTTCTTCATCATTATATGTTCCTTGCAAAAAATATGGACGCAAATTAAAGTATACTCTCTCCCAATCAAAAGATACCCATTTATTTCCTCTTTTCGCAAAACATACTGCCCGATTTTTTATAAGTAAAATTTCACCATTCGTTAAAACAATAATCCCCACTGTATCTTGCTCGCAGTGTTGTGCAATATCAAAAAACTGAAAAGGTACAAACATATCTTGACCCTTGGTATTAACTGGTGCTGGCGTGTTCCTTGTTAAAAATGAAAGTAATTTCCCATCTTTATCAAGTCGTATACCCGAAAATATCCCATCTGTAAAAACAGCACTACTATCATTCTCAAGAAAATGCAAATAACTTACTGCCTCTGGAGATGCAGTTATTGAAAAATCGACAACAAGTCCAAAAGGAACATTCTTTCCTTCATATGTTCTTCCCGACCATTCCTGCATTTTACTTAATATTGAATGTAGAACTGTTGCTTTCTCATATGTAGCTGTAAGTCCTGCACACATGCCCAATTCAAATGCCAACTGAAATGTTCGTTGCTTATATGAAATATGTCTGCAGGTTTTTGTTCCGTAGTTTCGTTGTTTACGTATCATATTATTAAAGCAATTATATTCCGTAACTTTCAAAATCTCCCGCAGAATTGGAACTAATCGCCGCTTTATTGTTATAGAAGAATAAGTACCGACTTCGCAATAAAAAGGTGATTTTGCCACTCCGTCACTAATACATGGATATATCCTTAAGATACCCTGCCCTTTCTCATCCTTTAAATAAGACACAAATTCAGTATTATTGCTTTCACTCTCTATTATCTTTATGTCTCCTCTAATATCAAATAGGGGTGATAAGTATGTATCGACAATTTCTCTAAACTCATGTTCTGCTAATTTTAATAAGCTCCTATTCATGTGTCCCCCCACCATTCAAAATCTAATATCCTCATTATATCAATTTATCGACTAAATTCAACTACTTCAGATAAAATATACAGGGTCCCTAAAATGAAATTTTAAATTTCGCTCTCTTATTCCCTGGTGGAATTTACTCTTTCGTACAAACGTGGTATTGTTATCTCTCCTTCTGACAGCAGTAGATGGAGGAATCATGAGTAAATATATACCTGGCAACCAAATACATCTTACTCTCGAAAACCGTATTTACATTGAAAATGAACTAAATAAAGGTTAATACCGAAAACCTCTGTGTCCACAGATATCATTGTAAGAAGACCAATGCCTGTGGAAAGTAACGAAAAATGTCGAAAACCCAGAAATAATTGCTTGACGGATAAGATGAGTATTGATATAATATTAGAAATAAATACACTTAGGTAGAAGAATTTATTAGAAAAAAGTGCATATACTAAATTTGGAACTGTATGGGTATGCCCATATTGTTATACGTTCTTCCTGAGCCAGGATCGAGCCATTAGTGGCAGATTTGAGGAAGACGAAAGTATCTCGTAAAGAAGATTACGAGATCAAGCTGAGTAGGAGGTTAGCTCATAGATGCTAGCCTCCTATTCAATTATATTTTAGATATTCTGCTTAATACCTGACTTCCGACGTTTCTCTTAAAATCTAGTGTAGCGACTTTCCTATATTTAGTCTAATATATAATGCCAATAATATATACTGCAAACAGATTTATATAAATATATATTAAGATAAATATAAATGAGTCAGTACACTAGTGTACTGGCTCAATGACTTTCAGCTAAATGACGCAGAATGAATTTTCAGTCTGCAAGGCGGGCAAACTGTAATTTCAAAAAGATTAACTTCTCCTAAAGCGTCAAACTGTCCGCTTTTTTGAATAACGAAGATTGGCAATGGGAAAAATAGTGGCACTTTAATAAGCCTCGCTGGAAAGGGTGTTTTGAAATTTTTTTATAAAAAAGTGGGAATTTTATCGTACTTTGGGCTAGCCGTCACGCCAGCGACTTGGTACAATAATCCAAAGAACTATATACCCCTATGGAAAGGAGTCCCATCCATGTCAAAAACCGTTCTTGTTACAGGTTCCTCCCGCGGAATTGGCAGATCCATCGCTTTAAAATACGCCTCTCTGGGCTTTTCTGTTGTAATCAACTGCGCCCGCAGCCTCCCCGCCTTAAAAGAGGTGGAAAAAGAGATAAAAGCCCTCGGCGCTCCCTGTCTGTCCGTATGTGCGGACGTCGGAAAAAAAGAGGACTGCATCCATTTGTTCGAAGAGATATCAAAAACCTTCGGTTCCGTAGACATCCTGGTAAACAACGCCGGAATCTCCCGTGTCGGACTCTTGCAGGACATGGACTTTGAGGAGTGGGACAGCCTGATTGCTGCCAATTTATCCTCCGTCTTTCACTGCTGCAAGCTGGCCATCCCTTCCATGGTCCGAAAGCAGTCCGGTCATATCGTCAATATTTCCTCCGTCTGGGGCGTCTGCGGTGCCTCCTGCGAAGCCGCCTACTCGGCCTCCAAAGGCGGCGTCAACGCCCTCACAAAAGCCCTCGCCAAAGAACTGGCGCCCTCCCATATTCAGATCAACGCCATCGCCTGCGGAGTCATTGACACAGACATGAACCATTTCCTGTCCAAAGAAGAAGCCGCTGCACTTTTAGAAGAAATCCCGGCAGGCCGCATGGGAACTCCGGACGAGGTGGCCCGTATGGTCCTCTCCCTCACAGAATCCCCCGCCTATCTGACCGGGCAGGTAATCAGGTTCGACGGAGGGTGGATTTAAACAGGCGGCCTGGCTTCCCCCTGCCTTAAATACCGTTCGGTTTCAATGAAAATACACTTACGACACTGCGAGGAAAAAGCAGGCCCGTCCGGTCACACAGTTCCCGGAAGGTCTGCCTTTCTTCATTCCTTACTCCTTGATAAAAAAGTAATCATTCCGTTTCGCATCTTCTTACCTGCGTACCGCCGACAACAAGTACGCACCGTCCGCCTTATGAAAATTCCGGGAAAAAATCATGAAAAAACTTCCCACACGTTTTCCCCCGGAATCTCCGCCAGACGGAACCGTTACATAAAATCATCTTTAATCACATCCCAGGCCGCATCCACGCTGAAATACTCTCTGATATATTTCTGCGTCTCCGCAGCCATAGACGCACAGGCCTCCGGATCTCTATAGAGATTCACCACCTGCTCTGCAAAGGCCTCCGGCTCGTCGGCCGTCTTCATGACACGCTCCGCCTGCGGAATCCCCTCCGCACCAATGGCAGTGGTCACAATCACCGAGCCATTGTAGATGGCCTCCACAACCTTTCCTTTTACTCCCGCGCCATACCGCAGCGGCACCACCACCAGACGGCAGCCCGCGTACAGGGCAGAAAGCTCCTCCTCCGTCACAAAGCCCTTTACAACGATTCCGTCTCCCGGCTGCTCCAGAGCTTTGATTTCCTCTGTCACCTTGGAGCCGACCACGTAAAACGGAACCTCGATTTTCTCCCGGATCCGCGGGAAAATCTCCTTTGCAAACCAGAGCACCGCGTCCGCGTTCGGCGGATGCGCGAAGCCTCCCACAAACAAAAGCCCTTCCCTCTTTGAAAAGTCCATATCGATATTTTCCAGGAAGTTTTCATACACATAGGCGGTGATCGCCTTCACTTTGAGCTCCGGTTTCACCTCATGGATGGCATTCTCCTCCACATAAGACGGATAATAGGCCACTGCCGCCTTCTCCATCAGGGAAAACTCAATGGACTTCCAGTAATCGGAATCCCGCTTTTTCTGGATATCTCCCGTCAGCTCATACTCCCTGTACTCCCGTAAGAAATGCAGGTCATGTCCGTAATAAATTATCTTAATATTGGTATTCTGGCGGATAAAATCCACATATTTCGTGGCAATATGGGGCCGGTTCAGATAGGCAAAATCAATCTCGTCCTTGTTCTTCGTAATCCAGTCCCAGATACCGGACTGATACTCCGGTCCATAGAGGATTTCCACGCCCATCTGCTGAAGCACCGTCGAATACGGCTCCTCATGGAGGAAATTATCTCCCAGGAATTTCACCACATATCCCTTTTTAATGAACATTTTCAGATACTGGTATGTGGTCTTGGAGCCCGCGTCCCTGTCAAAGGTAGGCACATAATGGTCCACCACAAGAATCACCGGCTTCCCCTGGCTCCGCTCTCTCGCCCGGAAGGGGTTAGGATTTCCCGTATTGACGCACTGCTTTTTAAACTCGTCCGCCCATTTTTCCTTCAACTTCCTGCTGTTTTCCACCTGGTAGCGTTTCAGTCCCGTGCCGTTCACATCGGTTCCGTTGGAGACGCCCTCAAAGTGAATCACCTTGGAAAGCGGCTGGTACACGACCCGGTATCCGGCCTTTCTTACCTCGAAGGCCAAATCCGAATCCTCACAGTAAGCGGGTGCAAACCTGTCGTCAAAACCGCCGATCTGCTTCCATAAATCCACAGAAAGAAGAATGGCCGCACCGGAAATATAGTCCACGTCCTTCACATAATTGTATTCTGCCTTGTCCGGGTCATCCAGCCGTCCGTAATTCCACCCGGAACCATCGCTCCAGATAATTCCTCCGGCCTCCTGAAGCCGTCCGTCAGGGTAAACCAGCTTGGAGCCCACCATACCAATCGAAGAATCCGATTCTATCAGGTTCACCAGGGACGAAAGCCATCCCGGCGTCACCTGGGTGTCATTGTTTAAAAACATGACATATCTGCCCCTGGCCGCTTTCGCCGCGTTGTTGCAGTTTCTTAAAAAGCCCTGGTTCGTGGCATTGCGGCAGACCACCACATTTTCCACATACCTGTCAAGCTCCTTCGTGGCATCGGTGGATACGTCGTCGGCAATGATGACCTCATAAGTCACATCCGCCGTATGTTCCAGAATGGATAACAGGCAGGCATACGTATAGTGAATCTGATTGTAAACAGGAATCACAATGGATACGGTTGGATTCTCAAACCTTGTAAAACGCAGCTTTCCATGCTCCAGATACCCCTCGCCGATCTTAAAATCACCGCGAATCCGGTTCCGCCCCTCCGCGGAAAAGTAAAGCTTTCCGTATTTTTTCGGGTGGAACATGGTATTTTTAAAGTACGTGAGCACCTTTCTCTTCCTGGTCCCCTTAGGCATGACTTTTTCCACAAGGCGGTGGCATTTTCTAAGGACTTTCCACACAATGGACTCATGCTTTGCCAGATACTGGAGCGTTTTTGCAATCTCCGCATTCTCCTTCCGGAGATCTCCGATCATCACATCCAGATTTGCCACATGGTTGTTGGTAAGCCGCTGGACCTCCTGCTGCTTGACAATCGTCACATCCTTCTCCGCAATCTCCTGCTTTAAGGCCTCGCACCATTCCTTCACCTTATAAAGCTCGCTCTCCCGGTCCAGAAGAAATTCCAGTGTTTTTGCGGGCTGCTCGTACTGCTTCATATACTGGAAACGGCCTTCGCCGTGGACATAGGACTGGAAATGCTCTTCCATGGAGAAAAACACCTGCTGCTCCTCGTTTCCGATTCCAAAAGCTTCAAAAATTTCTTCCTGTCCGGCCGTAAGAATCTTTTCATAGCGGCGGTAAAAGTAAAGGAGATTTCTGAAATGAAGAAATCTGGCGGGAATCGGGAAATCGAACACCCACTCGTAATCAATGCCATACACCACGCCGTCGGACACCATCAGGTTTTCAAACAGGCCGTCCACATTAGAAACAGAAACCACCCGGTCCGTCATGGGCGGTATCTCTCCGAATACAGAGCGAAATGCCTCTCCGGGAACAAAGCTTTCCCGGACATTTTCATCCCTTCCCTCTCCAAAGTCCTCCGGGAATACCAGGGCCATGGCCTCCCTTAAAGCCTGATAAGGCACTTCGCCCATTCGGATTTCCTCTCCCAGCACGTCCCCGATGGTCTTCCCCGTAAGATAAGGGAAGCGCACCGTTTTCCCCCCGGAAAGGAACTCCGGTTTTAAAAAGCAGATTCCCGGATTCAGATCTTTCATCTTCTCATATTTTTCCCCAAAGGACAAAATATGGGCCTGCCCCTCCTCTGTGAGAGCGGTTTTCTCCACGGAAAGCCCTCCGTCCTGACAGGCAATGACCGTTTTTAGCTGGAACTTTTCCGCCCTGGTCCGGTTATATTTTACAAATATGATCTGTCTCATAGGCTCCCCTTCTCCCAGACGCCAAGAAATGAATTGGCAAATTTCGTAAAGGTTCCGTTCTGGCACGCCTTGGCCATGGCCTCTTCCTCGCTCCCAAACCAAAAGCCCGGCCCGTCAAGCCTGGCGGAAATATTGGTCACCTCTCCGGTCTGCGGAAGATAGGCGTCCGAATAGACCGTTACCGGATAGCGGTAATCCGGAACCGGATAATACAGAAGAAAGCTCCCGCCGTTCTCCCTTTTCAGCTCCTCAAAAAGTCCCCGAAACTCTGTCTCAAGAAAGGACGTGCCCGGCTGCCTGGCTCCCATCCAATAACGGACTCCGGCCTCATTTTCCGCCGCCGCCAGGAGCTTTCCTCCCGGCTTTAAAAATCCTGCGGCCTCCTTTAAAATCCCTGCGGCCTCTTCCTTTTTACAGTCCGTAAGAAATCCACCCAGCACCACATAGTCAAATGGGGCGGCCATTCTCTGCTCTGCCGTTTCCCCCGTATTCCCTGTCGGCTTATATTCCCTGAATCCGGATGCTTCCCCGGCGTATCCTTTTTTGTTCTCCCGGCGGATGTAGAATACATTTCCCCGGCCCCCATGGCGCAGACAATTCACCTCCAGGTTTTCATCCCTGGAATCCAGAACTACGACCTCTCCGGCCCGCTCCGCAAGCAGCCCTGTATAGGAGCCATAGTCGGAACCAATCTGGAGCACCCTGGCCTCCGGTTCAAACTCCACCCACTCAAAGAGATTCTCCCTGAGCGGCGAAAATGCATAGAGACACTGCGGGCATGTCTCCCCTTCCAGCGCCGCCGCTGTATCATTCTTATATTTTTCCAGCAAATCCAGAATTTCGTAACTAAAATCCTTCATATTCTCCGTCTCCTAGTAGTACTACAGCACACATTCCGAAATTGACCTATGTGAAACTACGGTATTTGGCCGTCATGACTGCTGATTTCGTACAAATGCTTCTGCAAGAAGTCAATATACTATCAAATGGGGGCGGCGGCCAGGAAATACAGCGCAGCGGATAGGCGAACAGACAAGGAAGCTTGGCTAAATATCATGCAGACAATACACTAAGCTTTTGTAAGTTTTGCCTCCACCACTGATTCCATGTCATAGACGCCGACGGTGTTTTTATTGGAAATCACCGTAATGTTTGCCACATCATACAGCCGATGGTATACCACATGTTCCTCCCCCTCAAAGCCTGTACAGCTCATGGAGAGGAGATACTCCCCGCCCTGCAAAGTCATTTTCTGCGTAAACGACACATCGTAAACATCTCCGGCATTTACCTGTTTAATATCGGCTCCCTCATACATGGTATTCGTTCCCGAAAGGTCCGTCCCCTTTTTATCCTTTATGGTATAGGTAAAAATCGGGCATGCAAGCGGCGCATGAAAGCGGATCCGCTCTTTGATGGTGAACATCTCTCCCTTAAGGAGCAGATTCGTGAGATTTCCCCTGGCGTCAAAAAGACCGAGATCAAAAATTTCCGCCCTTCCGTCTCCGTACTCGGTACGGTTGGCATTGATGGTGATTTTCTCTTTCATCAGGCCGTTCTCATCCCCGCCTGTATGTCCCGCCGGAACCGGCCTTTCGCCTTCCGTCCCGTCCGCCTTTCCCATACCGCCGGAGTAGTCATTCTCCAGTTCTTCCCTCAAGGCGTCCATCTGGTTTGCCAGAATCTTTTTATACAAGTCCACCATGTGGCCCGGCTCGCCCTCGGCGATAAATTCGCCCTTATTTAAAAGCACCACCTTATCACAATACTTGATAATGCTTCCCATATCATGCGTTACCATGAGAATCGTGGTACCGCTCTTTCGAATCTCCTCCATGCGGCGGTAGCACTTGGCCTGGAAAAACACATCTCCCACAGAAAGAGCTTCATCCACAATGAGAATTTCCGGCTCCACATTGATGGCCAGGGCAAAGGCCAGCCGCACAAACATACCGCTCGAATACGTCTTCACCGGCTGGTAAACAAAGTCCCCGATGTCCGCAAACTCCAGAATCTCCTGGAGCTTTGCGTCCATCTCCTTTTTCGTATACCCCATCATGGTTCCGTTCATGTAGATATTTTCAATTCCGGTATAGTCCATATTGAATCCGGCGCCCAGCTCCAGAAGGGCCGAGATCTTCCCGTCCACGCTGACAGTTCCCGTCGTCGGCGTCAGCACTCCGGTGATAATCTTTAAAATGGTGGATTTTCCGGAACCATTTGTGCCGATGATTCCCACGGTCTGCCCCTTTTCCACCGAAAAAGACAGTCCGTTTAAGGCGTAAAAATCCTTGTGATAGCTTTTATGTGTCACACTCAGGGATTCCTTCAGCCTGTCGATGGGCTTGTCATACAGCCGGTATATTTTTGTTACGTCTTTTACTTCAATCGCATTCTGGGACATGAATTCCTCCTACCTCGCAGTTACAGAACATCGGAAAAATGCGGGCGCAGCCGCTTAAACACCTTGAGCCCCACAAACATCATTCCAATGGTCACAACCCAGAAATAAATGGTCAGCGTGGGCCGCTCAAAAAACCAGTTCCCCGTCAGCATGCTGTCCCGGTATCCGGCCGCAAGATAGTAAAAAGGATTCAGCTTAAGAATGAGGGGCGCAATGGTGATGCCCTTGTCCAAAAACAGCTGTTCACTGTACATAATCGGGGTCAGCCACATGCCAAACTGCAGGCAGATGCCTACAATCTGGGCCATATCCTTAAAAAACACCTGAATGGCGCTGGTCAGATAGGTGAGCGCCAGCGCATACATGGAGGCCGCAAACGAATAGTAGAGAATCTGAATCCAGGTGGCCATGGGCCTGTTCCCGCCGATGAGAAACACCGCAAACATAATCAGCACAAAAAATCCATGGACAAACAGGCTGGAAATCAATTTAATAATCGGAAGAATTTCCACCCGGAACACCACTTTTTTCACCAGATAATTATATTCCTGAAGGCACCCCGTTCCCGTGTTCATGGCCTCGGAAAAGAAAAACCAGGGCGCAATGCCGGGAATCAGCCATTCAATATACGATGCGTTGGGAACCGGAGGGGCACTCTTAAAACCAATCGGCCCAAAAATCAGCCAGTAAATCAGTACGGTGACAATGGGCTGGACAAACATCCATACGATTCCAAAATAAGAACCTACAAACCGCTTTTTAAAATCCGCCTTGGAAAGGTCCCACACAAGCCGCCGTTTCGCCACTAATTCCTTAAGAAGAGAACCAATATAATTCACGCTGTCATCAAACCTCTCTCTTACCGCTCAAACTTAAACGTTTCGCCAAAGCCGCCCCACTTTTTGTCCTTTTCGGAAATAATCAGTTCCATTCCTTCTTCGATGGGCCATTTCACGCCGATGGTTTCATCGCTCCATAACAGGCCGCCCTCATCGCCGGGATGATAAAAATCCGTGCACTTATAGGCAAACTCCGCCTCATCGGACAACACTAAAAAGCCATGGGCAAAGCCTTCGGGAATGTAAAACTGCTTCTTATTTTCCGCAGAAAGCTCCACACCGAACCATTTTCCATACGTCTCTGAGCCGGTCCGCAAATCCACGGCCACATCAAATACCGTTCCGCGCACCGCCCGCACCAGCTTTCCCTGCGGGAACTGCTTCTGGAAATGCAGCCCGCGGAGCACGCCTTTCACAGACATGGACTGGTTGTCCTGCACAAATACCATATCCAGGCCGGCCTCTTTAAAATCATTCTGATTATATGTCTCCATAAAATATCCGCGCTCGTCCTTAAACACGGTCGGCTCAATCACATAAAGTCCCTCAATCACTTTTCCTTCCACTTCACAGGAAGTTACTTTAATTTTACCCATTTTTCTTACCTCACTTCCAAAATTTGCATATTCTGCAGCAAACCATTCCTACATAATACCACTACAAACGCATACTGACAATACTAAACAGCCTCATAGCCGCATAGCAGTCCAGTGCACACATGTAAAAAAACAGCTTTTCGTCACTGCCCACAGTCCGAACCAGGCGGTTACTTTTCATGGTCATGATTAAAAACGGCAGCACAGGAAGCAGATACCGCCCCTGCACACCCTCAATCACCCTGGAGCTTAAGGGGGTCCATCCCACCATCATGGCCGTCATGAGACCTACCAGACAGGAGGCCGCAAGAAATACAATCCACGCCTTCTGCCATCCCGAAAGGTACAGAGCCTCCCCGGCACGCCGGATTCCCAGAAGCGCCAGGCAGGCGGCCAGAACAACCAATACAAAAAACGGAACCGACAGCACCGGATCCAGATTTCCCAGGCGCTCTCCCAGCATGGAAAGCGTCCACTCGTCTCCCTGATGCACCAGGGTCTCATACATCATCCGCACATAGACCTGGGGGTTATGAAGGATATAGGGAATGGAAAAACCCTCTTCCCCAGCCCAGGAAACATAATTGTCGGTTCCGGCGGCATAGTCCTGCACCGTTTCCCGGTTTACCAGGACCATGGCCGCCAGAAACGCCGCCGCCACAACGGCCGCCCCCATTCCCCAGTTCTTCCATCCGCCAAACTTTTTTACCGGAATCAGCAGAGCAAACCCCAGCATCACCGCGTATACCATTTTACAGGGACCAAAGGCCGCCGCCAGCAGGGCCAGAAGTGCGATATCCCGCTTCCGAA
Organism: uncultured Lachnospiraceae bacterium; assembly: GCA_910586315.1. Lineage (GTDB taxonomy): Bacteria > Bacillota > Clostridia > Lachnospirales > Lachnospiraceae > CANRXD01. Next base: position 129,274 of record CAJUIP010000002.1, read on the forward strand.
CCACAGGTTTCGCAAAGGCCAGGTACAGGCAGTAGCTTCCGAAAAGAAAACACATTCCCATAAGGAAGGCATCATAAGAATAAGACGCCGCCAGATGAAGGGACATGGGAAGAACAGAAACGCCGCAAACAACCATCTTCCCAAAGGGGAGCACCTTCATGGACCAGTAAACCATCCCAGCAAAAAACAAAAGATTAGAAAAGCGTCCGAGGCACGCAAGAATCACGCAGTTGACTCCAAGAAGCCTCGCCAGCGTAATCCCCAGAGCCTGCGGGACATAGGAAACCGGAGTTGTCTTCACCGGCTTTTGTACGGTGGAAACCATCTCGTTTCTTTCCCGGGAAACAAAAACGCCGGCGGCATGCGCCCCAATCTCCTCCCACGTCTTCTCTGTCAGGGTCCGTCCCAGGGAAATCCTCTCCTCCGTTCCCGATGCGCCATTCACATTCTGAAGAAATTCATCCTCCTTCCGCATCCGCACATATCCCTTTTCATCTACAGGTGCCTCGCCCAGAAAAACGTTGGAAATCCCATAAGCGCTGGCAAAATGGGAAATCTCATCCGGTGCGGAAAGGGGCGGCAGCGCAATGAGATACACGCCGCCAAGGAAAAGAACGGCCAGCGCCCCGCATACCTCCGGAGGCCATTTTTTCCGGAACAGCCCGGCCGCCAAAATCAGAAGAAACAACATGGCAAAAAAGAACAGCCAGCCATACATGGTGCAGAGCCATAAATTCCCCGAAGCGAGCGCCCCGGTTTTCGTATCCGTAAAGTGCCAGCCCCCCAAAACCGTCACAAGAACCGCCATGACGGCGGGGCCTGCATACCCTCTCATCTGCTTCATTGCCTACTCTCCGTCATTTTCCCGCCGCAGATTTTCGTCTATGGCCATCTTCTGCGCCAGGTCCTTGATTTTTGTCTCCAGCTGCGAAATCCTTACGGACATCCGGAACATTTTAAGAATCAGGAGAAAAATCACAAACAAAAAAATAAAATTCACCGGCGTCTGGGTTCCCGTCATATCCGACATCAGATATACAATCTTCGGGAATACACTGAATACAATCAGCAAAAAGGAAAATCCAATCCAGAACACGGAATCTTCAATCCGCATCTGTGACATGCGGACCTTTCGTAAAATTAAGAGCGTTGTCAAGATCGAAACAACTATAAGTACCACCCGCAGCAGCAGCGTCATTGATTTTCCCCTTTCTATTCCCTATCCCGCTTTCTGAAATTCCGTATAAACAAGATGGAAATCAACATCTGTATCATGTACCTGGAGGCGTTAATGGGGGTCAGATAGCTGGCGCCGCAGATACGCTCATCCATAACCACAGGGACCTCCGCCACCTTTGCGCCCTGCTTTATCAGATAAGAAATCGTATCCGGCTCCGGTCCATAATTTAATTCCCTGGAAAACTCCTCAATCATCCTTCTGTTAAACATCCGCATCCCGGAGGTAGGGTCTTTAATCACGGTTTTTGTGGTCAGGCGGATGGCAAATTCAATCAGATTGCTCCCCAGCATCCGCATGGAGCCAATCTTTTTTTTCTCCATAAACCGGGAAGCGATTACAATGTCATATCCCTCATCCATCTTTTCTTTCATGGGGCCGATATACTCCGGCCTGTGCTGCCCGTCTCCGTCAAACTGGATGGCATAAGAATATCCCTTTTTGCAGGCATAGCGGATTCCCGCCTGAAACCCGCCGGAAAGTCCCAGGTTTACCGGAAGGTCCAGATAATGATACTGTTTTCTTTCACAGATTTCTCCGGTTCTGTCCCGGGACCCGTCGTTAACCACCACATAGTCAAACTGCGGAAACTCCGTAATCAGACGGTCCACCACCCGTTCAATGTTCGCTTCTTCGTTATATGCAGGAATAATGATTAGTAAATCCGACATGACAGGCCTTATCCTTTCCAGTAATTCTTGTTCATGGTGCAGAGCCGGACAAGCCCCTCCGGAAGCTTTTTATACCGCTTTCCCATGAAAAACCCCATATATTTTAATCCGCTCACCCAAATAAGCTTCGGCAGCAGAGTTCCTCTCCTTTTTTTCAAAAGATACCCGGCTGTCTGTTTCACCAGACGGATTCCCTCCCCCTCAGACTGCACCACGGAAAACACCTCCGGATGGTCCGCCTGGGAAACCCCCAGATCAAAGTTCCGGCGAAACTGCTCTCTGGCGGAATAGTTGTGGGAATGAATCACCTTTGCATCCGCTGCATAAGCTACCGCGTATCCATGTTCCATGGCGTTTGCCGCAAAAATCATGTCCTCATTGAATATGGTCTTTCTGGTAAATCCGCCCAGGCTTACATATCGCTCCCTCTGATAGGCGGCGCACACATTGGAGCAAAAGTATGTTTTAATTCCCAGCTCAGGGAAGTCTTCCTTTGTCTTAAGCCGGCTTTCCTCCGGATAATTAAAACTTCTTGTGTACTTTTCTATGATGCCGCAGTCCTTGTCCGGAAGCTGCCTTGCATAGGCCACAGCCACGGTCTCCTCTTTCCAAAGGGCGTCACAGAGCCGTTCCAGAAGGTATCTGTCATAAGGAAGGGCATCGTCCGTCATGCATACGCATACATCTGCGTCCGAGCGCTCAATGCCCGCATTCCTCGTGGCCCCATGGTCAAACTCCTCTTTGGTCACATGATACACCGACAGATTCTCCGGCAGCGTTTCTGCCGTCTCCAGCCAGGCATCCCAGTATTTTTTTTCCGTATTCATGATAATATACCGGTTTACCGGGCATGTCTGCGCCTCCAGACGTCTCAAAAGCTCTGCAAACCTCTGATCCGGTTTATAAACCGGAATCACCACATCTGTTTTCATGTTTCCTCCCCGTATGCCTGATAGGCCTTTTTGTAAAAATGCAGGAGAAGTTTCGCCATCCAGCGGGGCCAGAGCTTTTCAAACATGGCGATTTCATCCGCCGCCCTTCTGTGGTCCCCGATGCACTGTTTGGTTGTCGCCCCGTCGTGGATCCGGTAAGCCATGAGCGGCCGCTCCACACAGAGAAACCGTCCCGGCCGCTTTGCCAGCTCACAAAGGTTGTCCCAGTCCAGGGCGAAAGAAAATTCCGACTGGAACATCTCATCGCCAATCTGGTCATGGTTATACGTACAGCTTGGACAGCAAATCGAATTTCCAAACAGAAGCACACTTTTTTTCACCCACCCCATATGAGCCAGGAAGGAAAACCGCAGGGGGAAGCGCAAAATCTTTTTTATGAACCTCCCCATATCGCCGGATACAACTTCTGTATGAACCGGATACAGCGTTCCGTCGGCCATCCGCTCCTCTTTTGTCTTCAAAATCACATAATCTGTGCAGAACACGGTCATATCCGGATGGGCCTCATACTGCCCAAGCAGTTCCCTCACATAATTTTTATGGTAGATATCATCCTGGTGGGCGATGGTCACAAGGGAATGGTCCTTTCCGGCCTGCTGCCAGCCAAACCGCCAGTCCGCTCCGATCTCTGGTTCTCCCTCACGGATAAACAGAGGGATTTTGTAAGCCCGGCAAAGCTTTGAAAGATACTGCGAGGGCGTTGCCGTGACCATGATCACATCGCTTTTTACCGTCTGCCTCATCAGTGACTGGATACAGCTTTCCAGATACGGACTTTTTTTATAGGCGCAAATCACAAACGCATGGGTACTGCTCAACGTCCCTTCCTCCCTTTCTCCAAAGTCATGTCAGTCCGCCTGCGGCCAAAAATTCCCGCAAGCATAAGAATCCCAAAGAGCGCCATCAGGGCCGCCGTCAAAACAACATAGGCCAGAGCGCCGCCGAAGATTCCTCCCCAGCGGACGAAGGGCGCAGAAATCACCACAGCCAGAACACCCACAATTCCATAGACCCCGAAAATAAAACGCTGCTTTTTCATAATCACAAGTGAATAATAAAACAGGTTCATATAAGCGTTGAGAGCGCCTCCCGCAATGATGAGGATTAACGCCGCCCGGCAGTCCTTTAAGGCATAGGAAAGGTTGGGATATAAAAGACTTAAAACCGGGATTCCCAAAACCCACGCGCCGCCCACAGCGAAAACCGTAAGGATGGCAATGATTCCTGACAGCCGCCCGATGGTCTTTATAAACAGCTTCACTCTTCCCATCTCCCAGTTTAAGGAAAGCTTTGTAAGATAGGGGCGAATCACAAATCCCGCCACCAGATTAATCACACTGGTGGGCATAAAAATGGCGCCGTAAACGGCCAGGTCCTTATCCGCCATACAGCCCTCAATGGCATACTTGGAGGCGGAAAAAATGTAAAAATCCAGCACTGCGGAAAAGAACAGAAGCGTATTGTCCTTAAACAGGCCAAACTTCCTTCCAGGTACGGATTTCCAGTCAATGTTGGGAAGCTGCCGGATTATGAGAACATCAAATACCAGAAATCCTACGGCCTGGGCCCCCACCGCCATCAGGCTGGCAGTCACAAGATTTTGGGTCTTAGAAAGCGCTCCCAGGAAAACCGATACGGAGAGCACAGTCCGGAATGCGTTGGACTTTCCGGTCAGGTAAAGCCTGCCGCTCCTCTGGAACTCCGCCTCGAAGGTGTCCGCCAGCGCGTCAATTACCTTATATACCACCATGAGAAAGACCGTCGCCGCCTTCTCAAAGGTATAATTATGGACAAAAACATAGAAAAAGCCCACCACAAGAGCCGCCCCGCAGGTAAAAAACCTGAGTCCCAGATATTCTCCGAAGGAATACTTATGTCCCATATCGGTGATCTGGAAAGGGCGGATTCCAAAATAAGCCATCATGAACATATGCTGTCCAAAAGTGGTGAACGCAAAAGTAAAGATTCCTCCCGCGTCCTCTCCGGCAATCTGAACCACGGCAATGGTAAGGACCATGGAAGCCAGAGCATATAAAAAGCTTCCTGCCATGTTCCAGACAATATTACGCTTTTCAGGATTCTTCGATTCCCTGCCTATGATCAGGCGTGATAATGCTTCCATTGGTCTTCATTCCTGTCTTTTCTGAGATATGGTCCAGAATTCTTCTGTAATCCTCAATGAAATCCACCTCCGCCCAAAAATACCCATTGATATCCTTAACGGGGATGTCTTCCTCCCCGCTGATACGGTAAATGGCGTCTTCCCACCACATTCCATGGCACTGGGTGTCAATCAGCTCATTGAGTTTCTTTAAAAATTTTGGCACAAAGGGAGCTTTCATAAAGACAATTCCCGTATATTCACAGTCCCGTTCCTTACGTGTCAGCCCTTTTCCATACCGTCTTAGCATCCCGTTTTCCGTTCCGAAGAAATAATCTCCATCCAGAACCCGGGCCGAATCCGCCAGAAGAATGATTTCCTCCTTCTGCTTCATCGCAAAATCCAGAATTTCCTGGCTCCAGTACACATCCCCATTGGCTACAATGCAGTCATCTTCCGTAAAAAGGCCCGCGCTCTCGGCCATCCAGAGGGAGCCGATGCTGTTTGTCACATCGAAAAAAGGATTGTATACAATATGAACCGGGAGGCCCTCCAGCACACGCTCAATTTCCGCATGGCGGTAGCCCACAATCACGGTGGTTTCAATTTTATTTTTTAAGAGCATCCCCACGGTCCGCCGGATTAAAGGCTCGCCGCCCACATCAACGGTACATTTGGGGATGTCGGGGATATATTTGCTGATGCGGCTGCCCCTTCCGGCCGCCAGAATAAACGCTTTCATCGGTCTACCTCATACAACGCTTCCGTAAACTGTTTCATGACCTTTCTGCTTCCGGTGGAAATCCTTATATAGTCCTTAAGTATTTCCTGACTGTAGGTCTTAACGAGAATCTTTTTTTCTTCCATCCGCTCTTTCACCTGAGAAACAGCGGTTTTCGTCCGGATAAAGGCATAATTCCCGTTTTCCGCAAAATATTCATATCCATGCTCCGATAAACTCTCCGTGAGATACGTCCGGCCCTCTTTTTCGATAGCCACCAGCTTTTCACAAAGCCCCGGCTCCGTTAAAAGCGTCTCTCCGAACGTTAAGGCCACTGCATTGGTATCAAACGTGGGACGCACATTCCAGACGTATTTTACCAGTTTTTCATTTCCGACAATAAATCCGAGCCTTATGGCCGCCACGGAAAACAGCTTGGAAAAGGTTCTTATCAATACCACATTATCATAGTCAAAAATTTTATTTAAAAAGGTTTTATCATAGAAATAATGATAGGCCTCATCCACGATGACCAGGGCCCCGACCTCTTTTGCCCTCCCGGCAATGGCGTCAAACTGTTCCTCCGTGTAAACCGTACCGATGGGATTGTTGGGATTTAAAACAGAAACGATGCTGACGTCCTCTGTGATGGCATCCAGAACCTTTGAAAAATCCAGGGAAAAATCGGGATTGTACATCACAGGTTTATGCTTCAGGCCGAAAATCAGGCAGTTAATCCGGTACATCTCAAACGTCGGGGATACTGTGACAACCGAGGAGCCCGGACGGCCAAACACCTCAAACAGATAGCGGATTGCCATATCGGAGCCGTTGGTGACACAGACATTCTCCCGCTTTACCCCCAGATATTCCGCCAGAATTTTAAGAAACCGTTCCGGCTCCGGGTATGTGGAAAAAAATTCCGGCGTGAGCTTTTCCTTCACCTTTTCCACCAGCTCCTTCGGCAGCCCCTCCGGGTTCTCATTCATGTCCAGCCTCAGAAACTCCGCGCGCCCCTGCCGGCCGCCGATCCGTACAATATCCTTTACACATTCTTTCACATAACACATGGCTCTATGTCCTCTTTTCTTTCTCCTGCTGCCTGTCAGAAAATTATCTTATAAGCAAGCTTAACGTCCATTTTCGTCCGGTTTTCCGCGCCCTGCAAACGGTTGCGAAAATCCCAAACGATAAGGGTAATGCGTCTTTCTCCGGTCCTCCGGCGGCATGGTCATATAATCGCCGTACTGGCTTTCCAGAATCTCATGGATATCGCCGGTAAAGGCCATCTCTGTGTCCTCAAAGGGCAGTCTCTGAATCGGAAACATTTTTTCTTTATTGACCACATTCCAGAAAGGATTGGTATCCGGCAAAAATGCCATCCGTTTTGTATTCATCTTCTCATATTTCCGGCAGGCCGCCTCACAGTGGGCACGGAAGATGGCCGGACGAATACGAAGCGCCTTTATCGTCCTGTGGACCAGGCTGCAGACTGCCCAGATAGCCTTCGCCTTTGCTCCGGTCTGGGCCAGATATGGCTTTTCCATACATGACAACACCAGAAGTTTGCTCCAAAACCAGGCGGTCCAGGCCTGTACCTGCACCGCAAGCGGTCCGTCCGCAATGTTATCCATCACATAAAGGTCCAGAAAGATTCCAAAAGGGCAGTCTACCTCCCTCATAACCTGCTCCTGGAATACGGTATTGCACTTGCAGAGCCTGGTAGTCATCATCGGATAATTTTCATTTGTTTTATTATTTAAAATATAATATTTTCCCTGCCACTCCTTTTTGGCCAGGCGGAGAAATTTTTCAAAATCCTTTCGCGGCATGGCGATGTCAATGTCATCATCCCAGGGAATAAAGCCCTGATGGCGCAGGGCGCCGATTCCCGTACCGCCGATTCCGAAATAAACGAGTCCATGGGCATCGCAAAGCTCCATAAAATCTTTTAACATGGAAAGCTCCGTGTTCTGAAGCCGTTTTAACACCTCCGGTTCATAAAACTCATGCATGTCCAAACTCCTTTTCCACGCAGGCGAACGCCGACTCGATTACCTTATCCATATCATAGTACTTGTACTCCGCCAGCCTGCCGCCAAAAATCACGTGGTCCTCCCTGCCGGCCAGAGCCGCGTATTTCTGATACAGCTCCTGATTCTTTTCGTCGTTGACCGGATAGTAGGGCTCCATGCCTTCTGTCCATTCTGCCGGGTATTCTCTGGTGATTACCGTCTTTTCCTGGGTTCCGAACTCAAAATGCTTATGTTCAATGATTCTTGTGTAGGGAGTTTCCTGGTCCGTATAGTTGATTACCGCATTGCCCTGGAAATTATCCGTATCCAGAACCTCCGTTTCAAACCGCAGGCTCCGGTACTGGAGCTTGCCAAACCGATACCCAAAATAGCGGTCGATGGTTCCTGTATACACCACCTTTTCCGCCAGGGAATCGTACTCTTCCTTCTTTTCCAGATAATCCGTATTCAGACGTATCTCACAGCCCTCAAACAGCTTTTCCACAATCTTATTGTAGCCGCCGATGGGAATGCCCTGGTATAAATCGTTGAAATAATTGTTATCATACGTATAGCGCACCGGAAGACGTTTAATAATAAAGGCCGGGAGTTCCTTACAGGGCCTTCCCCACTGTTTTTCCGTGTAGCCCTTCACCAATTTCTGGTAAATATGGGTGCCCACCAGGCTGATGGCCTGCTCTTCCAGGTTTTTCGGCTCCCCTTTTATCACTTTCCGCTGTTCGTCGATAATCTGTCTGGCCTCCTCCGGCGTGGAAATCCCCCACATCCGGCTGAAGGTATTCATATTAAAAGGCATGTTGTACATTTCGCCTTTATAATTGGCCACCGGGCTGTTGGTATAGCGGTTAAACTCCACCAGGCTGTTGACAAAATCCCAGACCCTGCGGCTGCTGGTATGGAAAATATGAGCGCCATATTTATGAACATGGATCCCTTCTGTCTCCTCACAGTAAATGTTTCCGCCCAGGTGTTCCCTCTTTTCCAGAACCAGGCATTTTTTTCCTTCTTTCTTCGCATAATACGCGAATACACCTGCAAACAGGCCGCTGCCCACAAGCAGATAATCATACTGTTTCATAATTGCGTCTCCTCCGTCCCGAATATTCTATAACCGTTCAGCTCTGCTCCCGGGTTACCGTTCACATCCCCTCTGAGCTGCTGTCCCTCCAGTCCTTCACGGACTTCAGAAATCCTAAAGCTGCCACGAGGACGGCGCCTGTAAAAATAAACAGGTCTCCCAGATTTAACACTACTTTTTTTAATCCCTTCCAGCGTATGCTGAAATAATCCACCACATAACCGCGGGTCATTCTGTCATAAACATTGCTGATACCCCCGGCCAGAGTCAGGGTCAGGGCCAGTTTCTCCATAAACCTGCCTCTAAGTCCCATCAAATACGTCCATGCCCCTGCAATTCCCGATGCAAAGCATAAGGGGACCAGCTCCACCGCCCGGCTTCCCTTCAGAAATCCGAAGGAAAATCCCGGATTATGATTTTTATAAAGCCATATAAGCCCCTGGGAACCTTTTAATTCCCTCGGAAAGTTCTTATCCTCCTGTGCCTCGACCTGTTTTTTTAATGCCAGATCCAAAAGTGTAAGCGTTGTACCAAATGTCAGAAATCCAAACATAACAAATCCCCTTTCTTTCCTTATATTACACCATTTTTTCGACTCCGTCCATATATTTCCACGGAAACTGTCCCTGACTTTCCCGCCATGGTTACTTGCCTTCTTCGCCGGGAAGTAAGCAGTAACACATTTTGGCCTATCCTTTCATATATTATTAACAACTTTATTCCGGAGTATGAATATGGCCTGTACTGAAAATGTAGCCTCTGAGAGCTACGCGGAATTCATTGCCAGATACCCTCTTTCCCCTCAGGAATTTATTACCCGGACTGGAACAGAATGCGTTGATTTCATCAGTCAGAACTTTGCCGTCATATATACGCCCCTTCGCGACTTAAAGCCCCTTGCCTTCTCTTCCTACACGTATACCGCGGTTCCTAAGCTCTACTCCCTCCTGGATTCCACCAGTATGGAATCTTCCGGCATTCTTCCTGCCTCCAGGCTTCCTGCCCTGGGAAACCAGGGTGCCGGAGTCATCATCGGCTTGGTAGATACGGGAATTGATTATCAGAATCCTCTTTTTCGGAACCCCGACGGCACATCCCGGATTCTTGGAATCTGGGACCAGACCCATGGAAGCGGAAACGTAATTCCGGGAAACTCCTTCCGTTCCCTGTATGGAACCCAGTACCCCCGGGAAATCATCAATGCCGCTCTCTCTTCTAGTGATCCCCTGTCTGTGGTTCCCTCCACCGATGAAATCGGCCATGGAACCTTTCTGGCCTCTATCGCTGCCGGCGGAGAAGACGAAGACGCCGACTTTACCGGAGCTGCTCCCCAGGCGGATATTGCGATAGTAAAGCTCAAACCAGCCAAGCAGTACCTTCGGGACTTCTATCTGATACGCCAGGATGCCGATGCTTATCAGGAAAATGATATTATGATGGGAATCACTTACCTGCTTTCCCTGGCGCGCCAGTACAATAAGCCCCTTGTAATCTGCCTCGGCGTTGGAACCAATCAGGGCGGCCATGTGGGGAATTTGCCTTTAAGCGCTTTCCTAGACGAAGTAAGCAGCTATATTGGCACTGTCCTGGTAACGGCAGCCGGAAATGAGACAGGATTCGGGCACCATTACCGCGGAGCCACAGAACCCGGCGATACCATACAGAGCGTGGAGCTGAATGTGGGAGAAGATGACGCCGGATTTTCCATGGAGCTCTGGGCCCAGAATGTGGAGGTCTACCGGGTAGGCTTCACTTCCCCCACCGGAGAAGTCGTATCGCCTCTGCCCCCCAGAACCGGCGAAGAAAATGTCTTAAGATTCCTTTTGGAGCCCACGGAAATTACTGTCTACACGGGCTTTTCCACTGGCACAGCAAGCAGCCAGATGGTATTCATCCGGTTTAAAAATCCCATGCCGGGAATCTGGAATCTTTCTGTCGCCGGGACTCTGGATCTTCGCGGGACCTTTCACATCTGGCTTCCCAGCAGCGGCTTTATTTCCGATGATACATTTTTCCTCCGCCCGGACCCCGATACAACCATTACCGACCCCGGCAATTCTCCGAACCTGCTGACTGTGACGGCCTATGACCATATCCATGGGGGAATCTACATCCACTCCAGCCGCGGTTACAACCGCATCGGCCAGATAAAACCCGATCTTGCCGCCCCCGGGGTAAATGTCCAGGGCGCCGGCCTAAAAAATACTTTTACCAGGATGAGCGGAACCTCCTCGGCTGCCGCCCATGCGGCCGGCGCCGCCGCCATTTTGCTGCACTGGGGTGTTATCCAGGGAAATAGCTTCTTTATGAACACATCCTCCGTTAAAACCTACCTGATTCGGGGCGCAAAAAGAAATCCAGCGCTCACATACCCCAATCGTGAATTTGGATATGGAACACTGGATTTATATGAGGCTTTTCTCCGTCTGCGCCCCTAATTATTTTCTTCCAAAAGCATGGCTCCGCGCATTTCAATGCGTGGGCCGCCGCGCTTTTCCAGATATGCCCGTGTGATAGTCACGGAACCGATATTGGGATCTTTGGGGATCTCATACATAATATCCAGCATGAACTCCTCTAAAATCGCCCGCAGGGCTCTGGCCCCCGTCTCCTTCTTAAGCGCCTCCTCGGCAATCTGTTCCAGGGCATCCTCCTCAAACCGAAGTTCTACCTCATCCATCTCCAAAAGTTTTTGGTACTGCTTCAGGATAGCGTTCTTTGGTTCCTTTAAAATCCGTACCAGAAATTCCTTTGTGAGTCCCTGAAGGGTCACAGTCACGGGAAGACGCCCCAAAAACTCCGGAATCATTCCGAAATTCCGTAAGTCTTTATTGGTCACTTTGCTCAGGATATTGGGGTCCTTATCAAACTTATCCTTAAGATCAGCTCCAAAACCAATGGAAGTCTGCTCCGTCAGACGTTCCTTAATAATATTTTCCAGGTCCGGAAAGGCCCCGCCGCAGATAAACAAAATATTGTCTGTATTGATGGTCTCCATGGGCGTCATGGCATTTTTTTGGTTCGTTCCCACCGGAACCTCCACAGATGCCCCCTCTAAAAGCTTCAAAAGCTCCTGCTGCACGGATTCTCCGCTTACATCTCTGGTGTTTGTGGACTTTTTCTTAGCGATTTTATCAATCTCATCGATGAACACAATTCCCATTTCCGCCCGATCTACATCATTTTCAGCAGCGGCCAAAAGCTTTGAAATCACGCTCTCAATATCATCTCCAATGTATCCGGCCTCCGTCAGGGATGTCGCATCCGCAATCGCTAAAGGAACATTCAAAAGCTTTGCCAGTGTCTTTACCAGATAAGTTTTTCCGCTTCCCGTGGGACCGATCATAAGAATATTGGACTTCTCGATTTCCACATCTTCCCCATACTTTTTTGCGTCCGGAGATGTATGCTCAAAGACCCGTTTATAATGGTTGTAAACCGCCACAGATATAACCTTTTTGGCCTGTTCCTGACCGATCACGTATTCGTCCAGCTGTTCCTTTATGATATGAGGAGCCGGGATATCTTCCAATTTAAAAAGTTCTTTTTTCTCCCCGCTCTTTTTTTTCTTCACTCGTTTTTTTCCGGTAATTGCACTTAAGTCGATCTGGCCGATGGGAATTCCCCATCCCATATTCCCCCATGGAAAACCGCCCTGAGAGGAGTCCTGCTCTTCTTCCCCATCGTCCTCTCCGTCGGGTTCATTTCCTGCCTCGGCTTCCTGCCGCATCATCTTCTCCGCCCCGGTTTCCTGCCGGATTTTCTTCTCCCCACCGGCTTCTTGTGGAATCTCCTTCTCCTCACCGGTTTCCTGCCGAATCTTCCTTTCCTCTTCTGTTTCCCTTTTGTTATTCAAAGTGTCCTCCTTCGAAGCCGCTGGGGCCGTCTGCCACATACCGAATGGCATACCACCGTTCCAAAGCTGCTCCGGCGTCACTCCGGAGAACTTTCCGAAATCAATCCCACTTTTTGTAACCGTATCAAAGGCCTTCTGCATGCAGTCCCGACAGACATCGACTCCGCCGGGCATGGTAATCATCTTTCCGGCCTTGCTCTCCGGCCTGCGGCAGACATAACATACCTTCTCATACTCATCCTCATGGAATTCCTGTCCGTTCTTCTCTTTATGTTCCAAGTTCATTCTCCTTCTGTTTTCCCTGTATAAACTAATACAAATAACAATTATAAAGCATTTTCCTTCTGCCCGCAAGCAAAACCGAATGCGGTTTTTTAACAGCATCTTCCCCGCCGCAGTGCGATATGAAGCGTGAAGTGCTTTTCGTGGGACAGTAAAAGAGGCTCTTCCCCGCATAACACGGACAAGAACCTCTTTTCTTCCTAAATATTACTGTTCTTCCTGCTGCGGCCGATTCTTTAAAGTCACATCGACCTTCCGCTCCACGTATTCTCCATTTTCCATGGACTGTACCGTAAGAGTCACCGTAGTGCCTGCCTTATAGTAGGCTAATAATCCTGTCAGATCTGCATTGGTTCTCACAGTCTCCCCATCGAATTTCGTAATGATGTCTTTCTCCCGGAGATCGGAAGCCGCGGCTGCAGAATCCTCAGTGATTTTATAAACATAAACACCCTGCGGCATTCCATACAGCTGGGACATCATAGAATCAACATTCTGAACCTGAATTCCCAGATATCCCTGCTCTTCTTCTGCAACCTCAATCTTCGTGGTTCTCAGCTTCAGCTCCTCAATAATGTCCTTGGCATAGGAAATCGGGATTGCATATCCGACGCCTTCCACACTCGCATCCGCATACTTGGCTTCATTGATGCCGATAACCTCGCCCCTGGAATTTAAAAGGGCGCCACCGCTGTTCCCAGGATTAATAGCCGCATCTGTCTGAATTACTTTTTTGTTGATGCCATCCACAGTAACCTCACGGTCCAGGGCGCTTACATGGCCTACGGTTACGCTCTGACCACGGCCCAGCGCATTGCCGATGGCAATCACTCCCTGACCCATTTTCAGGGAATCAGAATCCCCCAGTGTGGCAGCCTTGATCTGTTCCTTTGTATCAGCAGAAATTTTTTCAAGCGGAACTGCAATGACTGCCAGATCAGACTCAGAATCCGTCCCCTTTATGGCTGCTTCCACAACACTCTCATCAATAAAAGAGACCGCAAGGCTGGAGGAGTCTTCGATTACATGGTTATTAGTCACAATCAGGACCTCTGCATCATTCTGTCCGATGATGATTCCGGAACCGCTGCTGGGCACCTCATACGTCTGTGATTGGCCAAACCAGGGACTGCTTTTATAAAGCGTGGTATTGGTAATAGCAACAACCGATGGCATAACCGCGTCTACGATGGGAGAAACATCCTCAATGACCACTCCGGAGGCAGCGTCGGAAGACATCTGGGGAGAGGCCGGAACCACCTGCACCTGTTCCAGGGAGGCTCCTGTGGATGTCTGCGCCTGAGTCTCAGCCGGAAACAGCAATTCCGCCGCCCGATTCACGCCAAACATGGTTCCTCCGGAAACTACTCCAAAAAGAAGCGCTGCGGCAGTGACAAGAGCCCCTGTCTTCATATATGAGCGTTTTTTCGGCATCTTATGTTTCAAATCCGGCGCCATGTTCTGTCCGGGGTTGGGATTCTGCCCAAATTGGTACGGATTCGTATACGAATTGGGGGCATGGTTCTGATTCTGACCGCCTTGGCTGTAATTATAGTATCCATATCCGGGATGTCCCTGGGCGTGCTGATCATAAGGAGAATATCCGGCTCCATTTCGGTCATTGCGGCTTGTCTGGCTGCCTGAAACCGCATGACCGCTCAATCCATATACCTGCCGTCTCTGGCCTGTCAGCGGTTTTTGTTCTTCCGTTTCTCTTTGGCTTCCTCCCGCTTCCCGGTTCATATCTGTGTTATTCTCCATGTTCCTCGTATCCTCGTCTTCTGTCCATTTATTTTCATACATAAAAAAGATCTCCTCCTTCTATGAAACTGTGTTATTTTGATTCCTAACCATGCAGCAGACCTTTGCATTCGCTGCATGGAGCAGTTACTGTGTTTCCTTCCTTTCTGAAGCACAGTTTACCAGTCATTTGTGATAAAAATGTGATAACTTTCTTACCTATTTGTGAAAACTCATACCATACAGGCATCTCGCAATTCATGCCATACGACACCCCGAAATTCAAGCCCTTCGGACGGGCTTTGCACAGCAGAGCATATCTTAAGGGGCCGCCCGCATATGTGCCGGACGGCCCCTTCCCATGGCTTTGGCACTTACAGCGCTAAAAGTGCTGTAAGGCCAAAATATATCAGTACAATAACGCCCAAAACAATCCGGTAATATCCAAAGAACCGGAAATCATGGCGTTTCACATAGTTTAACAGGAATTTAATCGAATACATGGAAACCAGAAAAGCAATTACCATGCCTGCAAGCATAAAGAAAATTTCCACAGCCGAAAATGCCAGGCCATAATGGATAATCTTAAGCAGGCTGGCTCCAAACATTACCGGAATCCCAAGAAAAAACGTAAACTCCGATGCTGCCGTTCTGGAACATCCAAGGAGCATGGCCCCCAAAATCGTGGCGCCCGACCGGGAAGTTCCCGGAATCAGCGCCAGAAGCTGAAACAGTCCGATATAAAAGGCATTCAAATAGCTGATCTGCGAAACTTTTTTAATTGGGAAATCCAAAAATTCATTGTGTTTTTCCAAAACAATGAACAAAATACCATAAATAATCAGCATGGCAGCCACCACATAAGGATTATAAAGGTACGTATCCAGAATCTCGTCCAAAAGAATTCCCACAACCGCTGCCGGAAGACAGGCAATCACTATTTTAAACCACAGATGCCATGTGGCCAGACGCTGGGGCTCCTTTTTTCCCGGATCCCACGGGTTCAGCCGCCGGAAATATAAGACCAGTACAGCAAGAATTGCGCCAAGCTGAATCACCACCCGGAATACATTCATAAAATCATCCGAAACATTCAGATGCACAATATTCTCCACCAGAATCAAATGCCCGGTACTGCTGATGGGAAGCCATTCCGTAAAGCCCTCCACCAAACCAAAAACAACGATTTTCAAAAACTCAATGAATCCGCTCATACTAATCTCCTATATTTTCGATCTGCCAGTCGATGGCTTCCAGACCATTGGCAGTCAGGTATTTATTCGTTTTACTGAATGGGCGGCTGCCGAAAAATCCACGGTATGCCGACAGGGGACTGGGATGGGGAGCCTCTAAAATCAGATGTTTTGGATTGTTTAACATTGCTTTCTTCGTCTGAGCCGGCTTTCCCCAGAGGATAAACACCATCGGCCTGTCCTGCTCATTTAAGACCCGGATTGCGGCGTTGGTAAACTCTTCCCATCCAATGTTTCTGTGAGAATTGGCGGCATGAGCCCGCACGGTCAGCACCGTATTCAAAAGCATAACTCCCTGGTCAGCCCACTTTTTTAAATAACCATTATTGGGAATGTAGCAGCCGCAGTCCTCATGAAGCTCCTGGTAAATGTTCACCAGTGACGGCGGAATCTGAACATCCGGCTTTACAGAAAAGCAGAGACCATGGGCCTGCCCCGGCTCATGATAAGGATCCTGCCCCAAAATTACCACCTTCACCTTCGAAAGCGGGGTAAAAGCAAAAGCGTTAAAAATATCATCGGGCGCCGGATATACTTCTCTGGTGCTGTACTCTTCTTTTATCGTTTCATACAATTTTTTGTAATATGGCTTCTTAAACTCACCGCTCATTGGCTCCAGCCAGTCATTGCTAATTGCTGCCATCTTTCTCCTCCTTACTCCACTCTGCCATAAACAATACGGAATCCTCCTGCACGGCAGTAGCTTTTTCCTTCAATTCATCCGTAATCTGGTAAAACCTTTTATGAACCCGGTATAAACAGGCCTTCTTGTTAATGAATGCCATTTTTTCAAACGGCCACCGAATCATTGTGGGATGCAGAAAGTTCTCTCCCAGTTCCAGAAGAACCGTGTTTCTGTTTAAAGTCCCGGCCAGCCACTTCATGTAGCCGTCCCACTCGTCCTCTGTTAATGATACGTCAAGAGGAGCCACCATATGCGTCTTTTCAAACCCGTGTTTCAAGAGCGCCGCCAGATTCAATGTCGTAATCACGAAATAGTCTTTTCCAGCCACTGTCTCTAAAAGAAAGGAAAATGCCTCCTTCAGGGTTTTCTCCTTCTCCGTTCCATCTTCCTCCCATTCTGCCCCGATTCCAATCAAAATCTTTTCGGCATCAGCCAGCTTTTCCTTCAATTCGCGTCTGATTTCGCATACTTCCATGATCTTCTCCTGTCCCTTGTTATTCGGTAGAAGCCGGGCGTCCGCCGCCCGGGCATGTGTTGCAGAATGCCCTGACAAATACCTTATCGCGTAAAGTACGCCGCTTTGCCAGATTCAGTATAACACAAAATGCGCCCGGATTCAACAAAAGCAGAAGGCCTTGCAATTTACCTTTTTTTCTTATATACTGGCTATATCATTTGTTGCCTGCGGGCAGAAAGGATCAGCATGGATACAGCATTGGCAAACGTTTACATAAAAAAAGGAGAGGCCCGCGCATTAAAAGCCGGGGGGCTCTGGATTTACAACAATGAAATTGACCGGATCGAGGGGAAGTTTGAAAACGGCGGCATGGTACAAGTGTTTGATTTTGACGGCTATCCTCTGGGAAGCGGCTTTATCAATACAAAATCCAAAATCATGATCCGAATGATGTCCAGAAAAAAGGACGCGAACGTGGATGAGGCCTTTATTGAAATGCGGGTTCGGAATGCATGGGAATACCGAAAAGCAACTGTAGACACAAGAAGTTGTCGTCTGATTTTCGGAGAAGCCGATTTTCTGCCGGGAATTGTCATTGACAAATTTTCCGATGTGCTGGTGGTGGAATCCCTGGCGCTGGGAATTGACAAATGGAAACAGGTGATTCTTGAAAAGCTCAGACAAGTATTGGCCGAAGATCATATTACAATTCGCGGCATCTATGAAAGAAGCGATGCTAAAGTCCGCCTTCAGGAAGGCATGGAACGCTTCAAAGGTTTCATTGGGGATCCCTTTGACACAAAGGTGGAAATTGTGGAAAATAATGTCAGATATATGGTGGATGTACAAGACGGCCAGAAAACAGGGTTTTTCCTGGACCAAAAATATAACCGCCTCGCTATCCGGAGCCTCTGCCGTGGAAAACGGGTGCTGGACTGCTTTACCCACACAGGTTCCTTCGCCCTAAACGCCGGAATTGCCGGAGCCAGTGAGGTTCTTGGTGTGGATGCCTCTGAGCAGGGCATCGCCCAGGCCATAGAAAACGCTGCGCTAAACGGCCTTTCCGACCGGGTAAAATTCATCGCCGCCGACGTCTTTGACCTGCTTCCGGAGCTGGAAAAGAAAGGAGAAAAATTCGATGTGGTCATCCTGGACCCGCCTGCCTTCACAAAATCCAGAAATTCCGTTAAAAATGCCATAAAAGGCTACCGGGAAATCAATCTGCGGGGCATGAAACTGATAAAAGACGGGGGCTATCTGGCCACTTGCTCCTGCTCCCACTTCATGACGCCGGACCTCTTTGCCAAGACTATCCGTGAAGCCGCCGGAAACGTCCACAAACGTCTCCGCCAGGTAGAATACCGCACCCAGGCCCCTGACCATCCCATCCTCTGGGGAAATGAGGAATCCTCCTATTTAAAGTTCTTCATTTTCCAGGTGTGCGATGAAAAATAATAATTCTGGCTACACTTACGGTCCACGAATACACTCTAGAGTACTGTCGGAAAGCAATTTTCCAACACGCCCGGAAAGGAGAATATCATGGCATCTAAATTAGAATTTGTAAAATATGCCGCCGACCAGATGGCCGGGGCAGGCACCATCACATATCGGAAAATGTTCGGGGAATACGGTCTTTACTGTAATGGGCTGTTTTTTGCTGTCATCTGTGACAGCCAGCTTTTTGTCAAAGTCACTGAAGCCTGTAAGGATCTCCCTCCAGCGCATCGTCTGGCTCCTCCCTACGAAGGAGCCAAACCGTATTTTCTCATAGAAGAGCTGGATGATGACAAACTTCTGTCGGAATTTGTTGTAAAAACCTGTGAGAATCTCCCGAAAAAGGGCAAGTCCTGATGTGCCTCCCACATCAGACTCAGGCCATACGGGTTTCACAGGGATTTTCGTAACAGTTCGGCCTTGCATCTTCTTGTCCGCTGTAAGCAAGAAGATGCAAGGCCGAACTGTTACGAATTTTCTCTTTTATAAGTAGGCTTTCATCTCGTCCCGGAAGGCCTCTTCCGTTCTCACCAGGCGGTCTGCCAGCGCCATACTGTCTTTGGACGCTCCGATATACTGATTTTTAAATCCGCAGATGGACTGAATCCCCATGTTGCAGCCATCCATCATGATTTTGGCTGCCTGTTTATCGTCGCCCTTCATCATCTTAAATTCTGTGGAAATCCATGAGAAAGCATAGGCCAGCTTTTCCGGTTCCTTTCCAGTCTGATTCAAATCCACAAGCTGCTTATAGGCCTCATATTCCATGTCCTGGTGCTTTTCCTCGTACTCTTCAATGGTCTTTTTTAATTTCTCGTCAGAGACATACTCCAAAACCTGCTCCATACTGCTCACGGCCATTTTGCATCCAGAATCGCATTCCTTTAAAAGTCGAATGGTATGGTCTTCCATGCCCGGCTACCTCACTTTCCCTGCGGCGCCACCTCCAGGATAGCAGCCGCATGTTTTTTCATCAGTATGCGCCAGGGTAACAAAAAATATGCAAAGCTGCCCTTTTCGTAAAAAACCTTCTCCCACCTTACTTTTATTCATTAATATAGCAGGGTCTTTCCTATGAAATAAAAAAGAACGGAAGCTTTCACAAACAAAGACTTCCGCATCAATCAAAAAAGCACGAGACGGGATTCGAACCCGCGACCCTCGCCTTGGCAAGGCGATAC
>CAJUIP010000003.1 GCA_910586315.1 uncultured Lachnospiraceae bacterium
AAACCGGTCTGTCCCCTTAAGAAAAGGCAGATGTCCTTCTGCTTTGATAAGACCGTCTGGAGTGAGAAGAAGGGAATCCGCATGCTCCGGTTTGGAAAATACAATACGGTAATCAGAAAACTGTTCCCCTTCATGCATTGGACAGCGGAATGCTGTATGTGCGCCGATGCAGAAAGGCATGGGGACTTCTCCCGTATTTTCAACATAGAAGGAAGTGGAAAAACCTTGTTCCAGAATTCGGTGGCAGACACGGAGGGAAAAATGGAACGGGTAGCAGGCGAGAGTCTCTGCGTTTTCCCTAAGCTCCAATACTACAAAATCCGTTCCCTTGTCTGCAACGGTAAAATCCATATTCCGTGCAAAACCATGGCGGTTCATGTGATAAGCAGTACCGTTAATTTCTACGGTCTGATTTTTCAGGCTGCCTACTATGGGAAAAAGGATTGGATTTCTTCCTATCCAGAATTTGGGGTCTCCATTCCAGATATATTCCGTGGCCTTTGCATTGCCTGTCCCAGATAAAAAAGAAATAAGCTCTCCCCCATGTGTATCAACCGTTCCATGGAGATTATCACAAAAAATTTCAAGTTTCATAAGATTGTACCTCCTGATTATTATAAGAAGAGTATAACAAGATTCCTGATGACATGCAAAGTGAAATATGGTATAATGTTGGCAAACATTATACCTGTGCATCTGGTTTCTGCGTGCACCGCAGAAAGCCAGGCACTGGAATCCGCCGGAGGCACCATGTCCGCTTGTGGACATGGTATAATGTTGACAAACATTATACCCGTGCATCTGGTTTCTGCATTTACCGCAGAAAGCAATGGGCAGTGCCCGGCCTGCCCTGCAATCCAGGAGAATATGAAAAAAGAATAAATAGTTTCAAGAAAGGGGAAAAACTATGAGAATATATCGCGAAAAGGATTATGATGCCATGAGCCGCCGTGCGGCCAACCTGATTTCCGCGGAGGTGATCCGCCGCCCGGATTGTGTCCTGGGACTGGCTACCGGCTCCACTCCCATCGGGACCTATAAACAGCTTACCGCATGGAACCAGAAAGGAGATCTCAGCTTCAGGGAAGTCCGGACGGTCAATCTGGATGAGTATAAGGGACTTGCCGGAACCCATGACCAGAGCTACCGCTATTTTATGCAGACTAATTTATTTGACCATATCGACATTATTCAGGAAAATACAAATGTACCGGACGGACTGGCTGCGGATCCGGAGGCGGAATGCGCCCGCTATGACAAGCTGGTGGAATCCCTTGGTTATGCGGATTTACAGCTGCTGGGCCTGGGCCGCAACGGCCATATCGGCTTCAATGAGCCCTGTGACCGCTTCGTAAAAGAGACACATGTTGTTGATTTAACAGAAAGCACGATCGAGGCAAATGCACGTTTCTTTGCCAGTGCAGATGATGTGCCGAAACAGGCCCTGACCATGGGCATCGGCTGCATTATGGCGGCACGCCGTGTTCTTTTGATTGCCAGCGGCGCAGATAAGGCAGACGCGCTTTATAACGCCGTGTGCGGCCCGATTACGCCGCAGTGTCCGGCCTCTATTCTCCAGCTCCACAGCGACGTAGTGATTGTGGGCGATGAGGCAGCGCTTTCTAAACTGGCAGACGCGGGGGTAGAAATATGCGGATAACCGGCGGGCTTGTATTTGACTTGGAAAAGGGCTTTTTAGAAAAAGATTTGTGTACGGACGGGGCTGTGATTTCTTCAGAAAGCACAGGCGAAACCGTTATAGACGCATCCGGATGTTATGTAATTCCGGGCCTTGTGGATGTCCATTTCCATGGATGTGTGGGCGAGGATTTCAGCGATGCAACTCCGGAGGGCCTTCAGGCTATGGCGGATTATGAATTGTCCGAGGGAGTGGCTTATATCTGCCCGGCTGGAATGACGCTGCCGGAGGAGCAGCTTTCTCCCATCTGTAAAAATGCCGCCGCCCATAAAGAAAAGCAGGCAGACGGCGCAGAACTGGTGGGACTTCATCTGGAGGGACCCTTTTTGTCCAGCGCCAAGAAAGGCGCACAGAACAGTGATTTTCTCCATGACCCGGATATTCCCATGTTAAGACGGCTTCAGTCAGACGCCAAGGGCCTTGTGAAGCTTGTAACCGTTGCTCCGGAGCAGCCGGGCGCGATGGAGTTTATCCGTACAGCCACGGCAGAAGGAATCCATGTTTCCGTTGGGCATACCATCGCAGACTACGATACAGCCTCTGCCGCATTTGCGGCAGGAGCAGACCATGCCACTCACCTTTACAATGGTATGCCGCCTCTTCATCACAGGGAACCGGGAGTCATCGGCGCTGCCCGCGACGATGAAAAGGTAATGCCGGAAATCATCTGTGACGGCATCCATGTTCACGGAAGCGTAATCCGCGCCACCTTTGCCATGTTCGGTGCGGAGCGTATGATTTTGATTTCCGATTCTCTGCGTGCAACCGGAATGCCGGACGGCGAATATCCTTTCGGCGGCCAGATGATTGAGGTACACGGAAACCGTGCAACATTGCTTGGCCACCCGGAGACTTTGGCAGGTTCCGTCACCAGCCTGATGGGATGTATGCGTCAGGCCGTAAAATTCGGAATTCCGCTGGCGGACGCTGTACGGGCCGCATCCTACAATCCGGCGAAGTCCATCGGAATGGAGAATCGGTTCGGAAGCCTGGAAAAGGGAAAAGATGCCACATGCGTATTGCTGGATAAAGAAACTCTGGCAATACAGAAAATCATATTCCGGGGAAATGTTGTAAAATAGGTAGCAGTTCAGGTTATGAGGTCCGGAAAGGAGGGGATGGGTCAATGAATCATGGCATAACCAGCCAGGAAGATTTATTTGAATGCTTTGCGGCTGACCAGGCGGAAGAAACAGACGACTCCTTTCTGGAACTTTTGTGTGAGGATGGCTTTCTGGACATATCTGACCTTTGCGAGGAGGATTTTCCGGGGCATCGCCTGATTCTTCTGAGACGGGCTGTTCGCCGCGGTTTTCAGGAGACGGGCCATCCGCCGGAAAGACTTTCTGATGACGCAAGGCGTATTGTGAAGCGAAGCGCTACTCAGCGGCGTTGGAATGATGTGGTGAGCCAGGTTTCGTTTCTCCGCGCTCCTCCGTATTTTGCACGATGTGGAAATTTTGTTGCCGTGTCGGCATGAGGTTTCCGGAGATTTTAACATGTCAATGCGAAGTATGAAAAGGAGACGGCTGTTTCACATACAGTTTTCAGCGGATTTTGACCGTAAACTGTGAGGGGATTAAACAGCTGCAAAAGGAGGATAAATTATGTCAAGCTTATCTTTGAAAGGGATTAAAAAGGTTTATCCATACAGCGAATCCAAGAAGAAAAAGAAAAAGGGCGAAGAAGAGAAGAAAAACAATCTTCTTGTTACAGAGGAGGGCGTTCTTGCCGTTCAGGATTTTAACCTGGAGATTGCAGATAAGGAATTTATTGTTTTGGTTGGACCGTCCGGCTGTGGTAAATCCACTACCCTGAGAATGGTTGCCGGTCTGGAAGAAATAAGCGGTGGAGAACTTTATATCGACGGCAAGCTGGTGAACGATGTGGCCCCGAAGGATCGCGACATCGCCATGGTGTTCCAGAGCTACGCTTTGTATCCGCATATGACGGTGTATGATAATATGGCATATCCATTAAGGCTTCGGAAGATGCCGGAGTCGGAAGTGGACCGCTTGGTACAGGAAGCCGCAAGGACCCTTGATATTACCCAGTATCTAGACAGAAAGCCGAAAGCTCTTTCCGGCGGCCAGCGCCAGCGTGTGGCGATCGGACGTGCTATCGTGCGTGAACCGAAGGTTCTTTTGATGGATGAACCGCTGTCGAACCTGGATGCAAAGCTTCGTAACCAGATGCGTGCGGAGATCATCAAGCTGCGCCAGAAAATCAATACCACGTTCATGTATGTTACCCATGACCAGACCGAGGCCATGACCCTGGGCGACCGCATTGTTATTATGAAGGATGGTGTAATCCAACAGATTGGAACGCCGCAGGAGGTATTTGATCACCCAGCCAATCTGTTTGTGGCAGGTTTTATCGGAATGCCGCGTATGAATATGTTCTCCGCTGATCTTGTAAAAGAAAACGGAAAGTATTCCGTAAAGATCGGCGAGGTTTGTGTGGAGCTGGATGCAGAGAAGCAGGCGAAGCTGGAAGCAAAGAATGTTGCGCCCCAGTCGATTACTCTGGGCGTGCGTCCGGAGCATGTTTCCCTTGCAAAGAGCGGCGAAGCCGCTTTGCACGGTACCATAGATGTAAGCGAGATGATGGGAAGCGCGGTACACCTTCATGTGAATACCATGGGTGTGGATGCCATTATAATTGTGCAGACCATGGGACTGGATGCGGAAACCATGGCAAACTTTGCAACAGGAAAAGAACTGGCGTTTAGCTTTAATGGCAGCGTTGCACATGTATTCAGCAAGGAGACCGGAAAGAATCTGGAATTCTAAAAAACGGGGGCTGCTGCAAAATGGAAAATCTGCAACAGCCCCCTGATTTGTTATTGGCATTAATCAGGCAGATCTAGTGCACTGACTCAATTACATTTCGCCAAATGGCTTGCCTGAATTCTCCGCCTTGCAGACTGAAAATTCATTCTGCGTCATTTGGCTGAAAGTAATCGAGCCAGTACACTAGTTTAAGTATCTTTCGGTTGCGGCGAGGGTGCTTTTCGAGAGAGCAGGGAAAAAAGCAGATTATAGCAGGGTAACAGTACCGTTTTCATTATAAATAACGGCCTCTTTCTCCATGGTCAGCCTGTCAATGGCAGCGAGATATTCCTCTTTGGACTTAAAATACGGTTTGTTTTCAGCGATCACCTTCTTTGCAAGCGCGGCATCGTCGGAGAGTAGTTTTGCAGCCGTAAGAACCAGGCATTCCGCCGGATACAGACAGCCCAGTTTTTTGTCGGCCACATAGTAGTTGTTACCGTGCCCGATTCCGATGGAACCGCTTGCATGGGGCTGGACCGTGGGCATGATGGAAGAGATATCTCCCATGTCTGTCGTTCCGGTACTCCAGTCTTCATCCGTTACCACGCTGCCGGGACCGGAGATGGCTTCCATGGCTTCGGCCATAATGGCAGCCAGGTTCCGGTCGTTATTGAGCGGAATGTGGCCGGGATGGTCATTGATATTCAGCCGGGCTCCCATAGATGCGGCGGCTCCGGCCAGTGCACGGTTGATTTTTTTGTTGTATTCATACATTGCTTCATAAGAAGCTCCGCGCGCCTGGGCTTCCAGCTTTACGGTTTCCGGGATGGCGTTTACGGCAAGTCCGCCTTCTGTGATAATGGGATGGAAACGGATATGCTGGTCGTCTATGAAGGTCTCACGGAGGGCGTTGGCCGCATGGATGCCGCAGGTGGCCGCATAGAGAGCGTTGACTCCCTTTTCCGGAGAACCGCCGGCGTGGGCGGAAATTCCCTCGAAGGTAATGTTTTTAATGACACAGCCGTTGTTCCCCCGGCCTATGGCCAGGGTTTTGCCTTCCGGAAGACTTCCGGAGTGAATAAGGAGCGCCATGTCGACTCCATCCAGATAGCCGCGGTAGATAAATTCCACCTTACCGCCAAAGTATTTGATGATTCCCTGCTTTTGAAGCGATTCACGGAAGCCAAGCTCGATCAGCTCTTCCGCAGGAACGGACAGGAAGCGGATGGAGCCGCAAAGACCGTCCAGGGCCCCTGGTTCCTTTAAAGCAGCGGCAATGCCGAGGAGAATTGCACTTTGTGCATGATGACCGCATGCGTGAACTGCATGGGTCTGCGGATCAGCGTCCGGATGACTTTCAACGATAAGGGAATCCAGCTCTCCGAAAATTGCAATCTTTGGGCCGGGCTTTCCCGTATCCAGATCGGCATAAAATCCGGGAATATTTCCTGCTCTGGTCAGAGAGTAGCCCAGAGCTTCAAACTGAGCTTCCATATACCGGGAGGTCTTCCATTCACGATATCCGGTCTCAGGATTCTTCCAGATATGGTCCGCGGCTTCATAGATCAGTCCTTCCTTCTTTTCTGTCATTTCTATTAACTGCTTCATCTTTTCCATTTATAAAATCTCCTCGTATCTGATTATCTTCTAGTGTACTGACTACATTATATCTGGCTAAACTCCGCAGGATAGCCGTTCATCTGCAAGGCGGATTTTTGACGGCGTAGCGGTGGCTACGGCTAGAAAATCCAACGCAGCAGATGGGCGAGTAGACAAGGAGGTTTGGCTGAATATAATGTAGACAGTGCACTAGAGCGTGCATTTCGAAATCAGCTTGTGTGAAACTGCGGCATTCGGCTGTAATTACTGTTAATTGCACGCAAATTTCTTTGCAAAAAGTGAGTATGATATTAAATGTGCGCTCTAAGGGCTGAACGATTAAAATTGTTTCAAATTATTAGTTTGCTTTCGGTAATATATTCTTTTGTTCAAGCACTTCTATAATCGTTTCCTGAGCATCTTTCAAACGTGAGATATCTTTTCTTATGCTTCTTTCTGCTATTTTTACATCTAATGTTAAGTCGTTTAATTTTTGATAAGTTAACTCGCTTTTGATTTTCAAGACTTCCATATCACTTTTAAGAGATTTTAATTCCGCTACATCACTTTTAAGGGATTTTAATTCTTCCACATCGCTTTTTAGTGTCCCCATGTCACTTTTAAGAGATTTTAATTCCGCTACATCACTTTTAAGAGATTTTAATTCTTCCACATCGCTTTTTAGTGTCCCCATGTCACTTTTAAGAGATTTTAATTCCGCTACATCACTTTTAAGAGATTTTAATTCTTCCACATCGCTTTTTAGTGTCCCCACATCATTTTTAAGAGATTTTAATTCTTCTAGTATCAGATTTAAGATGCTATTGTCATTCATTGGCATATCCCCTTTCCATAAAACTATTCTATTCTTTTTGGATTGCCTTGTCAATCTCCACTTCAATTTCGGTAACAGTTCGGCCGCGCGAAGGCTGGGGCTGTTGCAAAATGAGTTATCTGCATATGTCCATTTAAGATTGCCTGCGGCAATGGGATCAGCTATACTTCCGGTTCCGGTTCGATTTTTCGGCCCTGGTATCTTGAAATTAGATGAAAAATTTGTGATAATAGGCATAACAATATACAGGTAATAACTGCATGAAATAGCGAAGAACAGAAGGAAATACAAAAAGAGAGGAGAGAGGCTATGGCAGAATTTACTTATGACAGCAGAAAGAAGATCTCGGAGAAATGGATTGCACAGTTAAAGAAAAACGAATATCTTCTGTCTGAGGCAGAGCGAAAACTGCTTCCGTCTAATACGTATCAAACTGTAACGTTTGGAGACAGCAAATTCATAGGAGAGCTTTTGGAAATGGGGACGTACTGGAATCTCAGCAGCCTTTATAAAGGACAGATGTCCCGGCTGGTGGATGTATGTGTCCCCAAAGAGCTTCAGAACGAATTTTACTATGCGTTAGATGAGATGAACCAGTACCAAATGACGGCCGGGTGGTACCGGAGGAGTGTGCGGTCAAAAAGCTATGTGCCCTTTGTACAGAGAAGCGTCCAGCTTCTTTTGGCGTATTCGAAGCTGAAATTTTATGATGCCAGTCTGGCCAATATTCTTACAGGAAATGTGGCTCCGGAAATTTATGACCATGCAAGAACGGAATTCTGGTCTTATTCCGGGATTCTGGCAGCGCAGATTGATCTGGGAAATAAGGATACTATCCAGGCAGTGAAGGATATTCTTTTGGGAGAAGGAAATACCGCCATGATCAGCCACGAGCTGATTCGCGGCATTGTCATGTGCAAGAGTGAGGAAATGTATCAGCTTCTGGGGGATTTCCTTCTGGCGGCAAGGCTCCAGGAAGGGGCAAGACAGGCGGTCTGCGAAACCATGGATGCCGGGCGGCCGGAGGCGTTTCTGCATCTGTTTAAGATCATCGAAGATAACAATCTGGTTCGATATTCCTCCGTGAAACGGGCAGTCAGTACCTGGATTGGGATTTTTGATGAAAGGTCCGTGGACCGGATTACGGATAAGTTAATGCGGCTCATGGGAAGATGCCTAAGAGAGCCGGAGTTTGTAGACGAGCAGCTTCAGTCCAACGATTCCATTGCCATCAGCTGTGCCCTCTGGGCCAGGGGCTTTTATGATGCGGAGGAGGGCGTAAAGGCGGTTTTAGAGCTGATTAGGAACGGTACGAAGAATCAGAAAATGACAGCCTCTTATTTTAACCGTACCCTGCAGGAAAGACGGCTGAAAGGAGCCGCCGCCAAGGAGGTCATTCTTACATATCAGGACGATCTGGAGCTGGTGGCCTGCTATATGCCGTGCTTTATGGAAGGTGCACAGGGATGTCTTAGGGATTTGCTGTTGGATGAGGGGACAAATTATTTTTCTCTCCGGGACCACAGTGCGTCTATGCCGAAGGCGGCACTCCCGACTTCCTTTAACTTTTTTGACAGCGAGGAAGAGGCGCGGGAATTTTATCTGTGCCTGCGGCGGATTTTTGCGGCGATTCCCAAAAAGGGTGTGGATTTAAATCCGTGTATTTTCCCATGGTATCGCGTGACATTATCGAAGTCGGATGTTGCCGTGCGTATGTGCCTTCTGGCGTGGATGCTGCAGGATGAGGAATACCTGGATGAAACGGCCATGATGATTCCGCTGATCGGCCAGGGGGAGACCTATGGTGCAAGCGGCCGCGCGCTGGCCGCCCGCGTACTGCTTTACAGGCCGAAGACTCAGACAAAAAAGGATGTGCTGTTTGAGCTGCTTCACAATCCGGAGGAGTATGCCCTGGGATCGGCGTTTAAACTGGTGGAGGCCATGGAGCTGACCGGTGACGACTATAAAAAAATTGAAAAGAACCTGAAATACAAGAAGGGCCGCGCCGGAACGCTGTCTTTATTGAGAAAACAAAGTCCGGCTGAACTCCGGGCGTGTATAGGAAGACTTCTGGAAGAAAAGTCGGAAGAGTGCCATATGGGCGCACTGGATTTGGCGCTGCAGGTGAAAAAGGAAAAGCCGGAGGAGTTTAAGGAAATCCGTCCGCTGCTCTCCGCGTTGAAAGAGCCTACAGGGAAAGAGCAGGTACTTTTAGGCGAGCTGGTGGAAAAAAGCAGCGAGGCGCAGGATATTTTAAATACGCCGGGATACGGGTTCTATGACACGACAAAAAAATGGGTTCTGCCTCCGGTCACGGTGGATTCCTCCGGGGTAGAAAAGCTGTTTGCACATGGAGAAAAAGAGTGTATTCAACTCCTTAAAAAATTAAACGCGCTGATTGAAAAGAACCAGACGCTGGAATATACGACCACCTGGGGACAGGAGAAAGTTCTGGGAACCGGATTGGAACGCTGCAGATGGATTAACAATGACCCCGATGCAACGCCCTTGGACGAATATCCGTTCCGGGAGCTGTGGGAGAAGTTTTATGAGACAGAGATAAAGACGCCGGATCTGCTGATGGAGCTGTATCTTTACCAGGCCTGCCGGCACAGACGAACGGATTATGAGAATAATCTTACTGTTTACAGACTGGTGTTCGGAAAGCGGGAGCCCTTTAAGAACCTGATACAGGGACTGCGTTATGGTGTTCAGGCCAATACAGTGATTGATACTTTGTTCAGAGAGTATGTACCGCAGGGGCTTAAGAGCAGATGTGCTCTCGTGGTAACTGCGAAGCTGGTTTCTGTATTGGATGATTCCAATGATATGTATGAAGGCGAGGAACGCTATTATCGGGGAACGCAAATTGTCCGGAGACGGTCAGCGGAGCTTCCGGTTTTTGCCAGCATGTTGTCCTGGTTAAAAAATGTACCGGAAAAAGACTGGGTAAACAGCTTTGTTCTGCGCTTTAAAATCAGGGAACGATATTCCAGGGCGTCTCTGGAAAATGGTCCCCAGATTCGCGGGGAGGCCCTTGGCTCGATTTTTGGCCAGGCGGACGTTGTTCAGGCCTATGTGCGGGGAATCTGGGATAAGGACCTGTTTTACAAGGCAATCTCTGATTTTATGGGCATTGGAAGTCTTTTCGGACCGATTAGTACGGTAGAGCAGAAAGGAAACGTTACTTCGAGAAATGCCAGAGTGGGAGAGCTTAACGCGTTTTTCGGACCTGGAAAAATCGTGCCGGTGGATGGAAAGTACAGGTTTGATACCATCGGGGATGAAATGCCGGAGATGACTCTGGCCCATATGCTTTATAAGGAAATCATTCCTGTGGTTCTTAAGGTGGAATTAAAGCGCGGGGAGCAGAGTACTCCGTTTTCCAGACGTATCATGGATATCCGTATGATTTATGGAATTGATATCCTGATTCAGATATTAAGCGCTCTGGGAAATGATCCTCTGGACCGGAGCAGTTACTATTATGCTTCGAGAGAGGAGAGCAAGAAAGCAGTACTCAGCCATCTTTTAAAGGTCTGCCATCCAAAGCCGGAGGAAACGGCCGGGGACCTCAAGAAGGCCTTAAAGGGGACGGATATTACAAAAAAAC
This sequence comes from uncultured Lachnospiraceae bacterium, assembly GCA_910586315.1. GTDB lineage: Bacteria > Bacillota > Clostridia > Lachnospirales > Lachnospiraceae > CANRXD01. Next base: position 10,524 of record CAJUIP010000003.1, read on the forward strand.
GGCTGGTGGAGGCCGCCATGTATGCGCCCCAGTGGATTTCCATGGTGGAAGAATATCTGGAGATGCCGGGCCTTAAGAGCGGGTGTTATTATTTCATGGCCCATACCAGCGAACGGATGGATGAATTTACCACATCTATGGTTGCGAAGTATACGCCGCTGACGCCGGAGGAGCTGGCAGGCGGAGCCTTTGATGTGAACTGGTTTTCTGAGGCGTATGGAAAGCTGGGAGAAAAGAATTTTAAGCTGCTTTATGATGCGGCCAAGTATTCTTCCTCCGGTACGGCCCATGCCAGGGCAAGGAAGTATGCGGACGCGGCTCTGGGAAGGGTGTCTCTGGAGGAGTTAAAGGCAGAGATTGACGCGAAACGGAACAAAGACCTGTTAATGAGTACAGGACTTCTTCCGCTGGATAAAAACAAGAAGAAAAAAGAGGAGCAGCTTCTGGAGCGCTACCAGTATATTCAGAAATATAAAAAAGAGAGCCGGAATTTCGGCGCGCAAAGACGTGCCAGTGAAGGACGCGCGGTGGAACTGGCGCTTCAGAATTTAAGCGTGAATGCGGGATTTACAGATGTGACCCGGCTGACGCTGCGGATGGAGTCGAAGCTTACGGAATCGTTTGGAAGCTATTTTGAATGGCAGACACTGGAAGGGGATGTTTCCCTTAAGCTTCTTGTGGATGAAACGGGCAAGAGCAGCCTTTTATGCGAAAAAGCAGGCAAGAGCTTAAAATCCATTCCGGCAAAATATAAGAAAAATGAGATGGTTCTTCAATATCAGGATGCCAATAAAAAGTTGAAAGAGCAGTACAGCCGGACGAAGCAGATGATGGAGCAGGCCATGGAGGACAGGACCACGTTTGAGGTCTGGGAGCTTTTGGAGCTGAATCAGAATCCGGTGGTGCGCCCCATTATAGAGCCGTTGGTTGTGAGGGCGGTAAACGAAGGGACATCCGCTGCGGGCAAAGGCCAGGGGGACGCTTTGGAGAATCCGGCGCGTATTGGATTTTTAACGGAATCCGGTCTGATGGACTGGTCCGGCACTCTGACGGAGATCGGGACGGACGAAAAAGTCTATATTGCCCATCCCTATGATCTCTATGAGACAGGATGCTGGCATGAATATCAGAAGGCGCTGTTTGACAGGAAAATCCGCCAGCCCTTTAAGCAGGTTTTCCGTGAGTTGTACGTGAAGCTTTCCGAGGAGTTAAATAAGACAGAATCCCTGATGTTTGCCGGAAACCAGATTCAGCCTCAGAAGACGGTGGGAGCCTTGAGAAGCCGCCGCTGGGTGGCCGACTATGAAGACGGGCTTCAGAAGATTTACTATAAAGAGAACATTGTTGCCAGAATTTATGCCATGGCCGACTGGTTCTCTCCCAGTGATGTGGAAGCGCCGACCTTGGAATATGTGGTATTCTATGACAGGAAAACCTTTAAGCCGATGAAGGTTGCAGAGGTTCCGGATATCATTTACAGCGAAGTCATGCGGGATGTGGACCTGGCTGTCAGTGTGGCACACGCCGGAGGCGTAGACCCGGAGACCAGTCATTCCACTGTTGAAATGCGCCGCGCCATTGCGGAATGCAATCTGGAGCTGTTTAAAATCAAAAATGTTACACTGGAAGGAAATCATGCAGTTATCGACGGGAAACTGGGACGTTATACGGTCCACCTTGGGAGCGGTGTGGTACACCAGATGGGAAATTCCATGCTCTATGTGGTTCCGGTACATTCCCAGCACCGGGGCAGGATGTTCCTGCCGTTTCTTGATGACGACCCGAAGACGGCGGAAATCATGTCGAAAATTATTCTGTTTGCGGAAGATACAAAGATCAAGGATCCCAGCATTTTATCGCAGATACGGTAACTTGTATTAACGAAACAGGGCGTGCGACCCACACGCTGCGTTAGCGGCGTATTCCTCTGTGTGGGCTTGTGCACAAAAAGAACTGTCGCAAAAATCAGTAATTCTACAATATGTATGCAATACCTGAAAGGATTGAAACGATATATCGTAGAAATTTGCTGTTTTGCGACAGTTCCTATTTGCGTTTTAAACGGCTCATAACCTGAAACATTTTATGGATGTCCACAGGCTTTGCCAAATGCGCGTTCATCCCGGCATCCTTTGCCAGCGCAATATCTTCGTCAAACGCATTGGCTGACAGCGCGATGATGGGCACGGTCTTTGCGTCTTCCCGCTCCAGACTGCGAATCACCCGGGACGCCTCATATCCGCTCATGACCGGCATCATCAGATCCATAAGTACACAGTCAAAGGTCCCCTCTTGGGATGCTGCGAATGTGTCTACGGCAGCTTTTCCGTCATTGGCGGTCACAACCCCTGCGCCAGCATCCTTTAGAATAAACTCCACAATTTCGCAGTTGATTTCATTGTCCTCCACCAAAAGGACACACATTCCGGAAATATTGTCCGATGTATTTCGGTCATCATCTGAGGGCGGTTCGCTTTGCTCTTCATCGACACGAATGGGCAGAACGATCCGGACCACACTTCCCTTGCCAACCTGGCTGTCAACCTCAACAGATCCGTTCATCTGCTCCACCAGTTTCTTTACGATGGACATGCCAAGCCCAACGCCGCTGTAATGGGTCCTTGCATCCTGGTGTTCTTGAGTGAAGGGTTCAAAAATATGCTTTTTAAAATCCTCTCCAATGCCGATTCCCGTATCGCTAATCACGAACTGGAAGCTTGCAGTTTTGTCCCGAAAGCTGGTTTCTTCAGCCTTGATGGATACAGAACCATTAGGACGGTTATATTTGATGGCGTTATCAATGACATTCATCAGGATTTGTCTCAGATGCAGCGGATTCCCGATCACCTTGCTGTGCAGCAGGCCGGAATCCTCCATCTCCAGGCGGATTCCATTTTCCTCAGCCTGGGCATACAGGATGGTGATACAGTCCGCCAAAGCATCGTGAAGGTCAAAGGGTTCTTCCGTTGCTGCCAGCCTCCCGCTTTCCAGTTTGCTGACCTGAAGCACGTCGTTTACCAGAGACAGAAGGTGCTCCGCTGACACACGGATTTTTCGGCGGCATTCGCTCTGACGCTCCGGGTCGTCTTGACATTTTTCCAGAATGGACAACATTCCGAGAATCCCGTTGATCGGCGTACGCAGATCGTGGGACATACGGGAGAGGAATTCGCTTTTTGCGGAGTTTGCCTGCCTTACCCGCTCTAAAAGCTCCATGATGGACTGTTCCTGCTTTTTCCTTGTCACCATGGTCTCAGTGATGTCCTGGTGATATCCATTCAGACAGACGCCCGGCTTCTTAAAGGTCTTGTCCGGTACGCCGCCGCAGCGGACATAGATTTTTCCAAGCTGGGGATGGTTCCACGGATAGATCACCTCGGAGCGCCCGGTTTCCAGCATTTCCTGTACTGCTTCCTGCACCATCTCCGAGTAGTCGGGTCCAACGCGTTCAAACCAGTGCCGATAGCATTCCTCCGGCGTAATCTCATCCGATACGCCCAGAAGAATCCGCATGGTCCGGTCGGCGTACATTCTAGGCTGGCAGCCTTCCTCCAGCTCGATCGTCCAGATGCCTGTTCGGGCTCCTTCCAGGATATCCTCCAGGCTCCGCCTTGCCTCTAATTTGTATTTTTCCTCCTGCTTCACTACGGCATTGACATCCCGCAGAGCAAAAATGACACAGTTCTCCTTTGCCGTTCTCTCTGTGGCGGAAAAATGGATCTCCAGGTGCTTCAATCCGAAAGCGCCGTCGTTTACCTGATGCCGGACAGAAAATTTCTTCTTAATTTGGAGCTGCTTCAGTACATAGTCCTTTTGGGTCAGGGCACGCAGACGCTCCTGATCCGCAGAGATCACATAGCGGGAGATATACCGCTCCATGGCGGCCTCATAGCCGTTTTCAAAATGGGCGGCCCAATCCGTGCCCATCTGCTCACTGTTCCGGTACAGCTCACATTCGCCAGTGTCAAAATTTACCTGATAGATGCTCAGATAATCAACACTGAGAGCATGGAGAATATTGTAGCTCTGTTTTTGGAGCTCACGGACCAGATTGCGCCGCTTCAGGGAAGATACGATAAAATATGCTGCGGTCTGGAGCATATTAGAGGCGTATTCAAGTGATTTCACCGGAGGATTGTCCACTCCGTAAAAGCCGATGATGCGCTTGCCGTCATAAAGAGGGACTACCACAAGGGTACGGATGCCCTGCCGCCTTAAGGTCTCATACTGAAGCGGGTCGGTTTCCTGAATATCCTCCAGGCGTGCAATGACAATATGCCTGCCGACGCTGAAGTTCCGGTACCAGCTTGCACATATCTCAGGAGGAATATTCTGTAGATTCTCCTTTTCCGGCTCCACGCCGTCGGCAGTCCACTCGTAGGTGTTGTCATCGCAGCCGGCTTCGTTCTGTTCAAATATGTAGGTTCGTTCTCCGTTCAGGGCTTTCCCCAGGTGCTCTAAAAGCACCTGAAGTGAATCATCCGGGTGTTCTTCCAACAGGGCGGCGCGAAGCCCCTCATTGATGACAGCCTCCAGATTCTGAACACTCTGCATGCCGTTTTGATGTTCATGAGTTCTGATATCCGAAGTCCCTGTTCCGCTCCGTTCCAAACTCTCCCCTGCATAATCCATATGCCAGTCCCCCACATTGGTCGTTCTATTTTAGTTTAGAGATATTTTGCGACGGCTGCGTCAATCATTCCGCAGATCTTGCTGATGATGGCATCATCTTCCGGAACCAGATTTACAAGCGGAGCGCGAACGCCGCCCAGTTCCAGACCTTCACGTTTCTTAAGAACAGCCTTGATAGCGGCATACATATTGCCTTTGCAGGAGCAGAGGGCGTAAATGATGTTATTGATATCATACTGAAGAGCGCGTGCCTTCTCCTGCTCATTGGATTTTGCCAGCTCGAACAGCTTTAAATAAAGCTCCGGGCATGTGGAGTAGGTTCCGCCGATGGCGCCGTCGGCTCCCATCATAAGACCGCTGATCAGCTGCTCATCCGGGCCGTTGAAGACTACGAATTCACGCCCGCCCTGTGTGCCTTCATATTTGAACATCTGAATATCCTGAACCGGCATGGAGGAATTCTTAACGCCGATAACATTGGGGTTTTTCAGCATTTCGTGCAGCAGAGGCATGGTCAGAGCGACGCCGGCAAGCTGCGGAATATTGTAGATAATGAAATCCGTGTTGGGAGCGGCGGCAGAAATATCATTCCAGTATTTTGCAATTGCATGTTCCGGAAGACGGAAGTAAATCGGAGGAATGGAAGCGATGGCATCAACGCCAAGGCTCTCGGCATGGCGTGCCAGTTCCTGACTGTCTGCTGTGTTGTTGCATGCAACGTGAGCGATGATTGTCAGCTTGCCTTCAGCGGCAGAGACTACGTTCTCGAGAAGAAGCTTGCGGTCAGCGACGCTCTGGTAGATGCATTCGCCTGAAGAACCGCCGACATAAACGCCCTTTACTCCCTTTTTAACAAGGAAGCGCGTGTAGGCCTGGACTCTTTCCGGAGAAATCTGTCCTTCGTCATCATAGCAGGCATAGAATGCAGGGATAAGGCCCTGGTATTTGGAAATGTCTTTCATAATAATCAACCTCTCTTTTTAAATGGTATGGTAGTACATTAGTGCATTTTAACTTTGAATACAGTTTTCGTAACGTCTTCCGGTTCGTTCACCATGATTTTTAATTTATGGGCATCTCCCGGAAATACAACCAGAAAAGAATCAGGTTTCAGAATGACGGAAAGCTCCTCAGGACCTTCCAAAGCCTGGAAATCATTTTCAGGAACGGATTTCGTCACGGTCAGAGCATCCACGCTGCTTACGGCGATCCGTTCTGAGCCGCTTCGCATAATCTGGATGTCTGCAAATTTTTCGTGAGCCTCAAAGAAGCACTCGCTTTCCGGCACCGTCCGGTACGCATTGAAGAACGCCCGGACATCCTGCCCTTTTAGTTCTATTTCTTCGGGCATGTCCATAAGATGCGCTTCTATATAATTCAGCGCGAGATCCAGATTTTCATTGATGCCGAGATATTTTCTGACATTGGAAAGCCTGTCGTAAATCATAGAGCCTCCTTTACGCCTGTTCCAGAATCTCTCCCATCATCTGGTCCACCTGGATTAAGCAGCGGGGGAGATGGAACGGACCCTTGAAAGTAGAACCCTTGGTTGAGGGCATTGTCGGTTTTCCGTCACGGCGGAGGTATCCGTACCATTCGCCATATTCAGGATCGGAGAAATGCTCCTTGCAGTAATCAAGGGTCTTATAGAACCAGTCAAGATATTTCTCGTCTTTGGTATCACGGTAGAGCATCATGGACGCAATAAGAATCTCGTTGTGGGGCCACCAAAGTTTCATATCATGCTCGTAAGCCTCCGGCGGAAGTCCGAGACAGTCCACAAAATAAAGCAGTCCGCCGTATTCCTTGTCCCATCCAAGATCAATGGCCCAGTCAAAAATCTGTGCCGCCTTCGGAATCAGACTGGTATCTCCAGTACGTCTTGCGTGCTCCAGAATGAACCATACGCCTTCGATATCATGACCGGGGTTTACTGTACGGCCTTCCGTATAATTTAAACGTGCGGTTCCGTCAGGAGCGACATTTTCCAGAAGGCATTTTAAATCCGGTTTTACAAAGTACTTAAAGATCTCGTCCACACACTGCTGTGCACGGTCTTCGTATTCCGCTTTGTGCTCCGGGTCAACTCTCAGAAGAATACTGATTACATTTAAAATAATCATGGGCTGACCAAAGGAACGCCCGGAACGCGTTTCCGGAATCGTCTTTGGCCCCATTCCTACCGGGTCTTTTCCGCCATGGGACAGATCCCAGTAGAGGTTGTACGCACGGCGGGCGCGCTCTAAGCATTCTTTATCACCGGTAACGCCGTAATATTCAGCATTTGCACTGGCATAAAAGGCCTCTGAGAAGAAGTAACGGCGCTGACGCAATGGCTTTCCGTCCTCAGTAACCGTAAAGTACATGCGGTTTCCGGCATCGCGGTTGATACAGTGGGCCTCCATGAAATCAAGGCAGCTCTTACTGGCATCCAGCCATTCCTGCTTTACGCCATATACGTGGCACATATGGGCGAACATCCAGCCGCAGCGGCCCTGCATCCATACGCTTTTGTCTGTCGAATAGACTTTGCCTGTCCGATCCAGGCAGGTATAAACTCCGCCGTAAACCGGGTCCATACCGTGTTTCAGCCAGAAATCTACAACCGTTGCCAGTTCAGAACGAACCCACTCCCGTTCGGCCAGGAATTTTTCTCGATCCATAGCAAATCCTCCTTACTAATTATCGTATCCCGGATGTTATTTCGCGTAACAGTCCAGATGTCGTCTGCCTGTGCAAACCCGCCTGAACGGTTACTATTTCGCATCTTAGATATACCTCTACTGTATCACTATGGTAAAATATTTTCAACTAAATTATGGAAGAAGAATGCCTGGTTTCTCGTCACTGGCCTTTTCGGTTGTCAGACCAATGGAAATGTGGTAATATTTTCTGGAAACGGGTTTCTCCGATGGGAGGTTTTTGCAATGTTTGATAAATGGATGGATTCAGATAACGGGCTTGTAATTACAATGAACTGGATTACAGACTGCCTGTTTTTAAGTATGCTGTGGCTGCTTTTTTCTGTATTTCTGCTTCCTCTTGGTCCGGCAACGGCGGCCCTTTACGACGCGGCAGTTCACACTTTCCGGAAAGGAGAAAAGGTAGTCTACCGGAGATTCTTCAGATCCCTGAAAAGAAATCTGAAAACAGGGATTCCGGCAGGGCTGATTGCATTGGCGGCAGGGGCGGCAGGCATTAAAATATGGAATCTGATAGGCGCCATGGCTTCTGAAAGCCAGATGGGGTATGCCCTTTTATGGGGATATTTTGTGGTACTTTTGGTGGTGCTTGGGATGCTCAGCTTTTTGTTTCCTCTGTTATCCCGCTTTGAGACGAATCTCCCCAGACTTTTTGGAAACTGTGTCCTCATGTGTATGGCTAACCTTCCGAAAACCATGGCCTTAAGTCTTCTGGGCGCAGTAACCATATGGATTTGCATGTGGCTGTGGTGGCCAGTGATTTTTATGCCCTGCTTGTGGGCTGTGGCTGCCAGCTTTTTTATTGAGCCGGTGTTCGCTCCGTTTCTGTCCTCAGAGCAAGCGGAAGATGAGGAGAGACAAAATTAAAGCAGAGCTTTTTATGAGACAAGCTCCGGAACGAGGAAGCCCAGGGCGGCGGCAAGGGCGGCGTGGCCTCGTTTTGTCAAATGCATGCAGTCAATTTTGTTAAATTCACAGTCTAAGGCCCCAGCGTCAAGAAAATGGACGCCAAGGGGCTCACAGACAGCCTGATACTCTTTTGCAAGCTGCCTGGACTTTTCTACACAGCCTGTTCCCATAGTATGGATGATTTCTTTTTTCAGGATTTCTTCCCTGATGGGCGGAGGCGCTATCACAAGAATATTTGGCCTGCCGCTCCAGCAGTCTGCGGCCATGGCTTTTTTTACAAGGCGGCTCATTCCAAGAGCAATACAGGGAGCGCTGGCAGAAAAGTACTCTTTGGTGTCGTTGGTACCCAGCATGATGATCAGGAGATCAATCATTTCATGGCTTTTCAGGCAGGGGACAATGGTGTCAATGGCGGCCAGGCCCTCAAGAAAGGGGTCGGAAAATACGGTGGTGCGGTTGGAAAGGCCCTCTTCGATGACCAGATATCCCCCTCCCAGTCTTTCCTGAAGCTGCCTTGTCCAGCGTTCCTCCTCATTAAACCGGGTGCCGCCGTCGGCACAGTCGGCTGGGTCGGCGCAGTAGCCATGGGTGTTGGAATCGCCAAAGCAAAGAATGTGTTTTCTCATCTTAAGAACCGCTCCCTTCTGTTTTTATCAGGCCAGCATTGGAACAAGGGCCCCAAGCGCTTCTGCGAGGGCGGCATGTCCCTTTTTCGTCAGATGCATATAGTCAATCTGATTGAATTCACAGCCCAGGGTTCCGGCATCAAGAAAGTGAACGCCAAGGAGTTCACATATGGCCTGGTATTCTTTTGCAAGCCCCTTTGCCTTTTCCACACAGCCTTTTCCCATGGTGCCGGATACTTCACTGGAGAGCATTCCTTCTCCGATCGGAGGAGGTGCGATTACCAGAATATTAGGTTTCCCGTCCTTCCAGGCTTCCACGGCCATGGCTTTTTTTACAAGGCGGCTCATTCCCAGGGCGATACACGGGGCGCTGGCGGAGAAGCGGTCTTTGGTGTCGTTGGTACCCAGCATGATAATTAAGAGATCGATCATTTCATGGCTTTTCATGCAGGGAGTTATGTAATCAATGGCCGCAAGGCCTTCAAACAGAGGATCCTGAAAAACGGTTGTGCGGCCGGACAGGCCTTCCTCAATGACCAGATAGCCCTCTCCAAGAGTTTTTTGAAGCAGCTTTGTCCAGCGTTCCTCCTCATTAAACCGGATGCCGCCGTCGGCACAGTCAGCCGGGTCGGCACAGTAGCCATGAGTATTGGAGTCTCCCAGACAGAGAATATGTTTCTTCATAAAAATATACTCCTCCCTCCGAAAATAGGTAGTCTTTTTTATTGATTTTAAGAATATCATTATTATAGAAGATGGTCAAGCTGTCTTCGCACAAAAAGGCGGCATGTTCCACGAAATGGCTAACTTTATGCCTGTTTTTATCCGTTTTTCCCCGCCCTTTGAGCAGTAATCTGAAATGTTTAAAAATAAGGAGATTTTGCATGCCAGTGTTGACAAAATGGAAAAAATTGTGTAAAATTTATAAATATAGAGACCGTGTCCATTGTGACATTGTGCAAAATAATTATGATGAGGAGAGGGATGTAAAATGAAAAGAAAATCACTTGCTGTGCTTTTGGCTGCATCTATGATTATGTCTATGACTGCATGCAGCAGCAAACCGGCGGAAACAACGGCTGCGGCCACAGAAGCGGCAAAAGAAACGGAAGCAGCAAAAGAAACAGAAGCGGCGAAGGAAACAACAGCAGCTGCTGCGGAAGCGGCAGGAGCACCTGTTGAGCTTTCCCTGTGGACCTATCCGATTGGCGACTGGGGAGATCAGGCGACTGTTAACGAATTGGTTGCAAAGTTCAATGAGGCGCATCCGGAAATCACCTTAAAGGTTGAATACCTGACCTATCAGGATGGTGATGATAAAGTAAACACAGCGATCGAAGGAAAGACGGCTCCCGACATTATTATGGAAGGACCGGAGCGCCTTGTAGCCAACTGGGGCGCAAAAGGCGTGATGGTTGACCTTTCTGATCTCTGGACTGATGCAGTAAAGGGCGATACATATGCTTCTGTTGAGGCAGCCTGCCACGATGCATCCGGCGCTTACTATGAATATCCGTTATGTATGACTGCTCACTGCATGGCGATTAACCGCGATGTATTTGAAGAGACAGGCGCATGGCAGTATGTGGATGAAGCGACACATACCTGGACAACGGAAAACTTCTTAAAGGCAGTTCAGACTCTTTATGATGCAGGCTATGCAAATGTCGGTGCAGTATTCTGCGGCGGCCAGGGCGGTGACCAGGGTACACGTGCCCTGATTAACAACCTGTATGGCGGTACTTTCACAAACGCTGATCACACAGAGTATACGGCAAACTCTGCCGAAAACGTAAAAGCTCTGGAGACTTTGGTTGCTCAGGACGGCATTAACTTTGACCCGGCTATCGTAGGCGGTGATGAGATTAACCTGTTTGTACAGGGAGTTCTTCAGATGGCATTCTGCTGGAATATTGCACAGGAAGTGAACAATGCAGAAACGCTGACTTTCGATGCATTCCCGATGGCGTTCCCGTCTGACGACGGCGTTGCAGAACTCTGCGGCGGTATCTGGGGATTCGGCGTATTCAACAACGGCGATGAGGCTAAGATCGAAGCGGCTAAAACTTTCATTAAATGGGCTTGTGATGAGAACACAGAGGATTGTGTAAAGGCATCCACATACTGGTCCACACGTGAGTCTCTGGCTGATATGTATGCAGGCGATGAGATGAAGACAGAGTATGGTCAGTTCATGCAGTACATGGGCGACTACTACCAGGTAGTTCCAGGCTGGGCAACAGCACGTACCGAATGGTGGAATATGCTTCAGAAAGTCGGAGCAGGCGACGATGTTGCAGCATCTGTTGAAGAGTTTGTAAAAAATGCAAATGAGGCAGCAAAATAATTCCAGCCAGTATTTTGTAATTTAGGTAAGGAATACCGCCCCTTCGCCAGACCGGTTCGGGATGGGAATGGGGCGGATTTTTTAGACTGAGAGGGGGATGTTCTTGGCTAAACAAAATAATGGGAAAACTCATAAGCTGATGATGCAGGAGACTGTGGCGTCTTACTTATTCCTCTTGCCATTTCTTATTTTTTTCGTGGGCTTTGTGGTATATCCGATGTTTATGTGCGTGTATACGAGCTTTTTTGATGCCACGATGGGGCGCGCCGACATTTTCATCGGTTTTCAGAATTACGCGGAGCTGGCGGGAGATCCGGTATTCTGGAAGGGACTTAAGAACACGCTGATTATTGTTTTGGTTTCTGTTCCTGTCACCTGTATTTTTTCACTCTGGGTTGCCAATTGTATCAGCAAGATGCCGGTTGCGGCAACCTCCGCGTTCCGCTGTATTTTTTATCTTCCTGTCGTGACCGGTTCCGTTGCCGTTACCATGGTGTGGAAATGGATGTTTAACAACTATTATGGCATTTTGAACTATATCGGAACTGCCACTGGCGTGATTGACAAGAACATTAACTGGCTGGGCGACGAGCGATTTGCTCTTGGATGTATTATTCTGATTCTTCTTACTACATCCGTGGGCCAGCCCATTGTCCTTTACGTGTCAGCTCTTGACAACGTGGATAAGTCCCTGGTTGAAGCGTCCAGCGTGGACGGCGCCACCGATCTTCAGACTTTCTGGAAGATCAAATGGCCTCAGATGATGCCTACAACTTTATATATCCTGGTTATCACAACAATTAACTCGTTCCAGTGCTTCGCTCTGATCCAGCTTCTTACTTCCGGAGGACCGAAGAATTCCACCATGACAATCATGTACTACATTTATTATAACGCATTCAAGCTGTATCGCTATGGCTATGGCAACGCAATGGGCGTCATCCTTGCCCTTATCATTGCGCTTTTGTCTGCCGTTCAGTTTAAGCTTGGGCAGGAAAAAAATTAAGGAGGGGCAGATATGGCAGAAAAGAAGAGATCTGTTTACGATATTGTGTCATTCGTGTTAATTACGATTGTTGCGATCCTGTTTACCTTCCCCCTGTACTGGATTATTACCGGATCTTTTAAAACAAAGATGGACATCATGTCCGTTACTCCGGTGTGGTGGCCTTCCGAGTGGGTGATGGATAACTATGATACTCTTATGAGCAAGAGAACGGCCCCCCTGTTTGAGTTCTTTGGAATTACAGGACCGACGATTCCGGCTGCAATCCGCTGGGTGGTCAACACGGTATTTATGTCCGTTACCTCTATGATCCTTACCTGTATTACGGCAGCGATGGCCGGATATGCCCTTGCCAAGAAGAGATTCGTTGGACGTGGAATCCTGTTTTCCTTAATTGTTTGTGCGATGGCTCTTCCAAAGCAGGTTATCCTGATTCCGCTGATTCGTGAAATGTCTGCTCTGAACCTGTATGATACGCTTTGGGCGGCAATTATCCCGATTGTAGGATGGCCTTTCGGAGTATTTCTTTTAAAGCAGTTCTGTGAAGGCGTACCGGGAGAAATGATTGAGGCGGCCCGTATTGACGGCGCAGGAGAAGTCCGTACCTTTGTAGACGTGGTAGTTCCGATGATCAAGCCTGGTATTGGAGCGCTGGCGATATTTACGTTCATCAACTCCTGGAATGATTATTTCATGCAGCTGATTATGCTTACTTCAAATTCCAAGCTGACGATTTCCCTTGGTATTGCTACCATGCAGGCGGAAAACTCCACAGATTATGGCCTTTTGATGGCAGGTTCCGCCCTGGCGGCTGTTCCGATTATCATTGTATTTCTGGTTTTCCAAAAATACTTTACAAAGGGAATTACGCTTGGCGCTGTAAAAGGCTAAGAGGGAATAAAAAAGACCGGGTTTTGCATGGAAATGTGGAATCAGGTCTTTTTTTGTTGTTAAAATTTGACAAAGATTAAAAGAATTTTTAGAAAATATTGTTGGATATGCTTGTCGATGAGAATTATTTGTGCTAGAATAAAAAAAGCTCCAAAAGTTGTTTTGATTCTGCCTTCCATTATGAACAGAATTCTGTATAAGTGCAGAAAAAGAAATGGAAAAAGGAAGAGACTGCTTTAAACCTCAGATAGACAGAGGTGTTGGAAGTTTAAGAAAAGGAGAAATTTTTATGAAAAAAAGTGTATCTCGCGTAATGGCAGCAGTAATGTCAGCTGCCGTACTGGCTGGAGCTCTTACCGGCTGCGGCAGCAAAACATCAGAAACCCAGGCTGCAGCGACTCAGGCCGCAGTTGAAACCCAGAAAGCGGCGGCAGACACAACCACAGCGGCGGCGGCAGCAGCTCCTGCGGAGTCCACAGGGGATAAAACCCTCAAGCTGGTTCTTTCCACGAACGATGGTTCCACGAAAGATGACCGTGTGCCGACTCCATGGCTGAACCATAATATGGCCACAAACCTTATGTGGCGTAGTCTTCTGCTGGCAGACAGTTCTTTAACAAAGACATCTCCGGATCTGGCAGAAAGCGTAGAGATCAGTGAAGACGGTCTTACCTACACAATCACTATGAAGGACGGATTAAAGTGGTCGGATGGTGAGGCTCTTACTGCTGACGATGTTTTATGGTCCATTGACGCTGTTATGGCAGCAACCAATAAGAACTCTATTTATTCTGCCGCATTCGGCAAGATTACCGAAAAGAGCGCGGACGGTAATGTTATTACAATGAAGCTGGACTCTCCGTATGCTTCCATGATGGATATCCTTGCACAGTTTTCCATTCTTCCGAAGCACAGTCTTGAAAGCGCCGACGCTGCCACCATCGACGCTGCCGATTTCTGGAAGAATCCGGTTACTTCCAGTTATTACATGATGGATGAGCTCAATGTTGGCAACTATTTCACATTAAAGCTGAACCCCAACTATGAAGGAACAGCTCCGAAAATCGAAAAAGTTACGGTTTCTTTTGTTACTGACTTCCTTACGGCAGCGCAGTCAGGCGGTGCGGACTTCCTGTACGGCAACGCTTCTGATCTTGTAGAAGGTATGGAATCTCTTGGAAGCTATCAGTCTATTCCGGTAGATGTTCTTTTCTATAAATACTTCCTTTTCAATATGAAGGGGGTTGACGGCAAAGAAAATGAGGCTATGCAGAACATTGAAGTTCGTAAGGCCTTAATCCAGGCCATTGATCGCGCAACTCTGGCCGCTCTTTATCCGTCTGCAATGGTATTGAACAGCGGCGTTCCCAATGCAAATGAAGCATACAACGGATTTGAGTATACATATGATGCAGATGCTGCCAAGGCTGCAATTGCTGCTTCCGGTTATGACATGACCCGTCCGCTTCGTATTTGCTACTACAATAACGACCAGACTTCCATTGACCTGATCAACATGGTGGTTTACTATCTGGAGCAGCTTGGCCTTAAGGTAGAGGCTACTCTTTCCAACGACGGTACCACGGATCTGTTCACAACACGTGAATATGATATGGGATTCAAGGGCAAGAGCTCCTTCTCCATGGAAGAGTGGTATTCTGAATATATGAGCACAGATGCTCTGTTCGGAAATGTATTTGGCGGCGACACCGCATTTGACGAGGCTATTGCAGAACTTTCCGCATCTACAACACAGGAAGCCAAGAACGAAGCATTAAAGAAGCTTCAGGCTCTTGAACAGGAAAAGGTTTATAAGGTTCCGGTATTTACTGTCGGTAACTATGTATTTGTCAGCAATAATGTTTCCGTTCCGTCTGGTGTTGAATTCTGCAACCCGTTGTACACATGCGATATTGATTATGCGAACTGGGAAATCAAGTAGGAATTTATCGAAAATTGCCTATGCAAACGAACTTTTAGAATTCTCTGAGTCCTTAAAAACCGCCTGTAAGTGAAGGCAGGTGAGTAAGAAGGGAGAGACGAGAGCCTAACCCTGCGTCTCTCCCTTCTGGTATATGGGTATATGGCAAAAATTAACTGTATGATACCAGGGTCAAAATATCTTTTGCCCCCGACATCCTGTAATTTATTGAAGGAGTGATGATATGCTCAAATTCATCCTGAAAAAGCTGGCCATGATGATTCCGATGCTGGTTGTAATCAGCCTCGTAGTATTTCTGGGCCTGCGTTCCACCGGGATTGACCCGCTGACCTTTATGGTTCCGCCGGAGGTTCAGTCCCAGTCTCCTGAGATCGTGGAACAGCTCCGTGAAGATCTGGGTTTAAATGATCCGCTGCTTGTGCAGTATTTTCGTTGGCTGGGCAACCTTTTAAAAGGTGACCTGGGGCTTACAAACAAGGGCGAAGACATCGCGGGAATCATCGCGGACCGCCTTCCCTATACGTTAGAATTGTCTCTCTATGCGATGCTTTTTAGTTCTATTATTGGAATCGGAATCGGCATTATAAGCGCGATCCGGCAAAATGGCATTGTGGACTACATAGGACGCGTTCTGGCAGTGCTTGGCCAGGCAGTTCCGCAGTTTTTAGTAGGCATTTTGATGATCTGGATTTTCTCTATTAAGATGGGGATTTTTCCGGCGGCAAACCGTGTGAGTCCCGATGCCACAAACGCCTTTGTGGATGCGTTCATGCATCTGTTCCTCCCTGTAACAACATTGACAATCGGTATGGTTGCGGTTCTCATGAGATATGCCCGAAACACCATGCTGGATGTGCTGAACAGCGATTATATTAAAACGGCCCGCTCCAAGGGGATCCCGGAGTGGAAGGTTTACTTAAAGCATGGCTTCCGCAATGCAATGAAACCGGTTCTCGTTATTTTAATGTTCCGTATTCCGGCGTTGATCGGCGGCTCGGTGGTTATCGAGAGCGTATTTTCTTATCCGGGAATCGGTACGTCAATGACAAACGCCATCACAAATATGGACTACAATCTGGTACTTGTAATCACTTTGATCATTGCTGCCGTTATGCTGGTTGCTTCCTTCATGGTGGATGTACTGAATGCCTTACTGGATCCGCGTGTCCGCCTGGGTGAATAAGGAAAGGAGGAAATTGCTGTGAGTAATACGAACTCTATGAGCATCAAAGAACAGAATAAGAGTGCAGCGTCCTCTTTGATGAAAAAGAATATTCGTAAGTTTTTAAGAAATAAACTGGCCGTATTTGGTCTGGTTGTCATTGTGGTCATCACCGTGGCATGCATCGTTGCCGCGGCAACCGGGATTGATTACGGGACTCCAAACCCGACGATCATGAAAACTCCCCCCAACGGAGAGCACATGTTTGGCACAGATACCATTGGCCGTGATATGCTGGCCCGTGTTCTTTTCGGCGGCTGCTATTCCATTTTCATCGGCGTTTTCTGCGCCGTTATGTCCAGTGTCCTCGGCGCTGTTCTTGGTGCTGTTTCCGGTTATTTCGGCGGCAAGGTTGACATGTGCATTGTCCGCGTATCTGAATTGTTCCAGGCATTCCCCCAGCTGGTTCTGGTTATGATGCTGGTTGCAATCCTGGGGACCCGCAGCATGGGAAATATGCTGTTCGTATTCGTAATCACCGGATGGATGACCACATTCCGTATGGTACGAAATGAATTCATGAGTTTAAAGGGCGAGACTTACGTAAAGGTCTGCGAGGCATTCGGAATGTCCAAGTCCAACGTTATGTTCAAGCAGATTCTCCCCAACGTTATGACACCCATTATTGTTTCTACTACAACCAATGTTGCGTACTTCATTCTTCAGGAAGCTTCCTTAAGCTTCATCGGGCTTGGCGTGGCAGATTCCACTCCTACCTGGGGCAATATTTTAAATGCTGCCAAGAGTATTCAGGTTGTACAGAATCAGTGGTGGATCTGGGTATTCCCGGGCGCGGCTATCAGCTTGTTTGTTCTGGCCATTAACTTCTTCGGTGATGGTCTTCGCGACGTGCTGGATGCCAAACAGCAGTAAAGGGGGACGGATAAAATGGGTAAGAACTTTGACAGCAAAGAAATTATTTTAAATGTAGAGAACCTGAATACCACTTTCGTTTCAGATCAGAAAAAAATCCGCATTGTAAAAAACGTTTCCTTTCAGTTAAAACGTGGTAAAGCCCTTGCCGTGGTAGGCGAGTCCGGATGCGGCAAGAGCGTGACGATGAACTCCATCATGCGTTTTCTGGGGCGCAACGCCATTATAAAGGCGGACAGCATTCAGTACAACGCGCTTCGTGACGGTAAAGTGACGGAATATCATATTGAAAAGATAGATAAGCCCCATGGACCGGAAATGAGAGCGCTTCGCGGACCGGAAATGTCTATGGTATTCCAGGACCCTATGTCCAGCTTAAATCCCGTTTATAAAGTGGGCGATCAGGTCGCAGAGGGCCTTTTACAGCACAATAAGGGCATGACGAAAGCACAGGCAAGGGAAAAAGTTCTGGAAATGTTCAGAAAGCTCGGTATTCCGGATCCGGAAGAGCGTATTGACTGCTATCCCCATCAGTTTTCGGGCGGTATGAAGCAGCGTGTAGTTATCGCAATCGCGATGATCTGCAATCCGGAGCTGATTATCTGTGATGAGCCCACAACGGCTCTGGACGTAACCATTCAGGCCCAGATCATGGAGCTCTTAAAGGATATGCAGGTGAAGGACGGAAAGAGCATTATTCTTATCACGCATAACATGGGCCTTGTAGCTGAGATGGCGGATGAAGTATGCGTTATGTATATGGGACGCGTGGTTGAGTTTGGTTCTCTGGAAGATGTATTCGACCATACCAGCCATCCTTATACCCAGGCGCTCTTACGCAGTGTTCCGGTTCTTGGCCTGGCTGACGGGCAGAAGCTTGAGACGATTCCCGGGGCCACACCGAATCCGGCTGATCTTAAGGGAGGCTGTGAGTTTGCCGACCGCTGTCCATTCGCCGAGGATAAGTGCCGCGCCAAAGATATTCCGATGTTTGAACTGTCACCCGGTCATCGGGTACGCTGTTTAAAATACAGCAGTTTCCCCCTTGCCGAAGGCGAACCGGCTGCTGCGGAGGTGAAGTAATATGAATGAGAAGAAAGAAGTCATCTTTAAAATACAGAATCTGCGTACCTGGTTTCCCATTACCAAAGGTGCCTTTAAAAAAGTAGTCGGCCATGTAAAGGCTGTGGACGATGTAAGCCTTGATGTTTACAAGGGGGAAACCCTTGGTATTGTAGGTGAGTCCGGGTGCGGAAAGTCCACATTCGGAAAAACTGTGATGATGCTCGAGAGAGCCACAGGCGGCCAGGTGCTTTTCAATTATGACGGAAAGTTTCGTGACATTACCAAGTTTAACAAGCAGGAAATGTTTGATTTCCGTAAAAAAGTGCAGATGGTATTCCAGGATCCCTATTCTGCACTGAATCCGCAGAAGAAAATTTATACATCCTTTGAGGAACCGTTAAAGGTTCATGGAATGCATGACCAGAGCGAACGTGAATCGCGGATGCAGGAAGTTCTTAAAATGGTAAACATTCAGCCGGATTATTTGATGCGTTATCCCCATGAGTTTTCCGGCGGTCAGCGCCAGCGTCTTTGCATCGCAAGAGCGCTGGAGGTTATGCCGGAGGTGTTAATCTGCGACGAGCCCGTATCTGCTTTGGATGTGTCGATTCAGGCTCAGGTTTTAAATTTGATGAAGGATATCCAGAAAGATTTAAACCTTACTTATCTGTTCATCGCCCACGACTTAAGCGTGGTACAATACATGTCTGACCGTATTGTGGTTATGTATCTTGGAAAAATCGTGGAGGTTGCCGATTCCCGCGCTCTGTATGATGAACCGCTTCATCCGTATACAAAGGCTTTGTTATCGGCAATTCCGGTACCGGATATCCACAATACCAAGAAACGCCAGGTATTGGAGGGGGAGGTTCCAAGCCCCATCCATAAACCATCCGGCTGTGCATTCCACAACCGCTGTCCGCACTGCATGGAAATCTGTAAACAGCAGGATCCGGCTCTGGCGGTTCAGAACGCGGAAAACGGTCATATGGTAGCTTGTCATTTATATGCGGAGCAGCAGAAGAAGCTACAGGAAGCACAGGCGGCGCAAACAGGGCAGACGGCATAGGAAGCGAAAAAGTAAAGGCAGGATTTGACAGGAGGTTTTTGCCATGATTTATACAAAGCTTGCACAGCTTAACCGCTATAAGGGGATCAGCAGTCCTATGGACACGGCAATCGACTATCTGGCCGGCGCTGATCTTACGAAGCTCCAGATGGGCCGGAATGATGTGGACGGTGATCTGGTTTACATAAACCGCTTTGACTATACCACAATGCCGGAAAATAAGGCGGCATGGGAAGGTCATAAATATTATGCCGATATTCATGTGGTGCTGGAGGGAGAAGAAAAGATTGGCGTGACGGATGCGTCTTCTCTGAAAGCAGGAGCCTACGATGAGGCCGGCGATTTTATTCCCTATGATGGACCTGTGGACAGCTGGGTTACCATGCGTCCGGGTGATGTCCTTGTGGTATTTCCGGAGGATGTCCATATGGTAAAGGTACAGCTCCATGGCGCTTCGGATGTTAAGAAGGCTGTTTTTAAAGTGAGGGCGTAAGCGTTTAGAAGGTCCGCGGTTTCCTGCCGCGGACTTTGCCATCGCATCAGACCGATACGCCCAGATAGAAAAATACGATCATCTGGTATGTAAATACTACGGAAAGCTGGCAGAAAAATTTCGTCTGGCCGCCAAAATTAAACGACATCACAAAAAAGACAGCAGTTCAGAGGGTAACTGAACTGTTACTGAGGAGCACAGAGGATGTTCTGAAATTTTGCCCGGTTGAGAAAGAATAAAAAGGAGACATAGAAGAATGAATAAAAAAGCAATGTATAATTTGACCTATGGACTGTTTGTCCTTACATCCCGCGTGGGCGAAAGAGACAGTGGCTGCATTATTAATACGGCGGGACAGGTAACTTCCACTCCCAACAGAATCAGTATTGCGGTGAATAAAGATAATTTTACACATGATTTGGTGAAGGAAAGCGGAAAATTCAATATTTCAATTTTGAGCGAAAAGGCAAGCTTCGATACATTCAAACATTTTGGCTTCCAATCCGGGAGAAATGTGAATAAGTTTGAAGGGTATGCCGGCTGCGAACGAAGTGCAAACGGCCTTTTCTATATTACAGAGGGAACCAATGCCTACATCAGCGCCACGGTGGAGCAGGCGATTGACCTGGGAAGTCATACCCTGTTTATCGCCATTGTGGATGATATGGAAGTGTTGGCAGAAGAACCGTCTGCCACTTATGGTTTCTATCAGTCTTCTATCAAACCAAAGCCGGAACAGAATGCAGGAAAAGGAAAAACTGCATGGCGCTGCACGATTTGCGGATACGTTTATGAGGGAGAGGAGCTCCCGGCGGATTTCATCTGTCCTATCTGTAAGCATCCGGCTTCAGATTTTGAAAAAACAACGGTATAGAGGAAGCCAGCGCATATATGAAAGCGCCAGAAAGAAGATTGTGGATGCGCTTGTAGAGGGATGCCCTCTGAAAATTGAAGGCGGAGATTTCCGGCTTTGTGACGGGAAAACAGTAAAGGGTGCAGCAATGACAGATGTTTTAATCATCAGTGTTATAAACAATATGTAAAGAGGAAAGGAGACTATGTTATGAGAATTGCAGTTACGTATGAAAATGGTCAGATATTTCAACATTTCGGACATACGGAACAGTTTAAAGTCTATGATGTTTCGGATGGAAAAATCATTTCTGCGGAAATTGTTGATACAAACGGAAGCGGGCATGGCGCGCTTGCAGGCGTTTTGAATGCTTTGAAGGTGGATACCCTGATCTGCGGCGGTATTGGCGGCGGCGCCCAGGCGGCGCTTGCAGCGGCCGGAATTAAACTGTATGGCGGAGTTTCCGGTGAGACCGATCAGGCTGTAGAAGCTTTGCTGAAGGATAAGCTGGAATTTAATCCGGATGTTCAGTGCAGCCACCATGAGCATCATGGGGAGGGACACTCCTGTGGGGAGCATGGGTGCGGAAGCGAACATCACTGCGAAAGCAAGTAATGATTCCGCAGCAGTTTAGCTCTGTCAGAATATATCTAACGTTGTCCGCCACTTTATCCAAGAGCCTGGAGGAAGTCCGCTTTGCTTCCCTTGTGCCATGGGCAAACACATGCAGCGGAATTGGCCTGCCCCCGTTTTCCCTGGAATAAAGTGACAAAAGGGAATTGATATGGTATAATATCGACAGATATTATACCTGCGCCGATTCGCGTCTGTCCAAAAGGACAGACAAATTCCTTAGCGAATCGTGTGCATCCCGCGGAGCATAGCATGTCGGAGACATGGTATAATATCGACAGATATTATACCGGTGCCGATGAACAGCTACCCAAAATATTGATAGGAGGATTATTATGAATCGTTATGGAATTTCTGTTGAATTAAAAAATGTCCCAGAACTGGACCCAGAGTTTACTCCTCTTTTAAAGTTTAACCGAGCTTTTCTGGAAAACGCCACAAAGCCGGTTTCTGTTGCAGTAGAGAGAGCTGACGGCCAGATGGCTACCTGTCACACAAAGCTTCACGAAAATTCGGCAATGGCTGCTGCGAACCACTATTATATTGACAGACTTGTTAAGACCATGCTCTGGCTTCAGGGCGGCTTCCGTGTCTATGTAAATGATAAAGATACCTATGATTATCTTTCCAGCGTTTACTGCAAAGGCGGCGCACGAGAATTCGACTGGGATTTTATGTCTCATATCTATGAGCATGCATTTGAAGTTGTTTTAACAGATAATATTCCGGAAACCAAAGACGCTCCTATCGCCATGGGCGGCCATCTGGAGGGATGCCGTATCGGTTTTGACGCAGGCGGATCCGACCGTAAAGTGTCTGCTGTGATTGATGGTGAAACTGTTTTCTCCGAAGAGGTTGTATGGTTCCCGAAGACAACCGCCGATCCTGACTATCACTATGACGGAATCGTTGCGGCATTTAAATCTGCCGCTTCCCACATGCCAAGGGTGGATGCCGTCGGTATTTCTTCCGCAGGAATTTTCATCAACAATCGTACCATGAACGCCTCCCTCTTCTTAAAAGTACCGGAAGACCTGTACGAGGCAAAGGTAAAAGATATCTACATTCGTGCCGTAAAGGATACCTTTGGCGATATTCCATATGCCGTTGCCAATGACGGGGATGTGTCTGCTCTGGCTGGTACAATGAGCATTAAAGACAACAACGTACTGGGTATCGCAATGGGCACCAGTGAAGCCGTAGGTTATGTGGATGAGGAAGGGCGCATTACAGGATGGCTCAACGAGCTGGCATTTGTCCCGGTTGATGCAAATCCCGATGCCATGATTGATGAGTGGGCCGGCGACATCGGCTGCGGTGTAAAATATTTCTCCCAGGATGGCGTGATCAAGCTTGCTCCCCGTGCGGGAATTGAATTGGATGAATCCGCATCCCCGGCAGAAAAGCTGAAAGCCGTTCAGAAGTTAATGGCAGAGGACGATCCCCGTGCTGCAAAGGTATATGAATCCATCGGCTGTTACCTGGGCCATACGCTGGCTTATTATTATCAGACTTACGGCTTCCGCTATGTGCTGCTTTTGGGCCGCGTAATGAGTGGGAAAGGCGGAGATTTGTTAATTGAGACATGTAAGCATGTTCTCGATGATGAGTATCCGGAAATTGCCGGGAAGTTCGAGTTAAGACTTCCAGATGAGTATTTCCGCCGCGTCGGGCAATCCATGGCTGTTGCAAGTTTACCGAAACTCAATTAATACATACATTGGCGGGCCTGCAGACAGCAGGTCCGTTCCTTTTAAGGAGGTATCGTTTTGGATCTTAAGCTTTCCTGCTTTTTTGATGTTCTTGTTGCAGGTTCTGGTATTGCCGGACTGTCGGCCGCACGTGAAGCCGCCGCTTCCGGCTGCCGGACTGCGGTTTTGTCTGGACCTCACCTTTTTTCCGGCTCCAGCTTCTACCCCGGGACATGGGGCTTCGGTCTCGTGGGTCCGGAAGACGAAAACGACGTTGAAGATATGATTGCCACGGTCAGTCAGGTGGGATGCCAAATGGCGGACCCTGGCCTGGTACGCACTTTTGTATCGGGAATCAATCCTGCAATTTCTCATCTGGAATCCATGGGCTGCCATCCTAAAAAAGCTGCCAAAAGTTCCGAACGGGAATACATTCCCTGTTTTGATCATAAACACAGGAACTGGAACGGTCTGGAGGCGGACAGTCTGCGTCATACCTTTTCAAAACAGCTGAAAGAACAAAATGTCACTATATTGGACCATTGTACCGTATTGGAATTAGTGAAAGAGAAAGGGCGTGTGTGCGGCGCCATTGTTTCCTGCAATCATGAACTTCAATACATTGGATGCCGCGCCCTGATTCTCGCCACAGGCGGGTACGGGAGTCTGTTTTACAGCCATCTTTGTACCGACGACGTATGCGGTCTCGGTCATTTTCTTGCATTAAAAGCCGGATGCCGTCTGGTCAATATGGAATTTATGCAGATGATGCCAGGCTATCTGTATCCGGCCAGGAATACAATTTTCAACGAAAAGACATTCCGCTTTGCGGCTTTCTGTACCTCCGGGCATACTCCCCTTTTCAGTGATGATGAAAAAGCCCTGTTGGATCTGCGGTCCACCTATGGTCCTTTCACTTCGCGGCTTCCTTCTCATGTAATTGATCTGAAACTGTATCAGGCGTCCCTGGAAGATGAGAATGGCGTTGAGGTTTCCTACGCAGAAGCGGCAAAAAACGACCCGCCGGAATTTATAAAAATATATTTTGACTGGCTTTCCTCTGAAAAGCATGTCAGTGTGAACGATATCATCCATATTGGGATGTTCTCCCATGCCGCCAACGGTGGAATCCTCATCGATGCCGACGGATTTACTGGCGTTAACGGGCTCTATGCATGCGGAGAGGTTACCGGAGGAATGCACGGGGCTGACCGCATTGGGGGACTTTCAACGGCAAACGGGCTGGTATTTGGCCTGAGAGCCGGCCGCGCCGCTGCTTTCGCCTCACAGACTGCTGCTCCGAATCCAAAAACTACCGTTTCCGGCCCGCAGCCGGCTGCTCTTGCTTTCCCCTGCCGTGAAATCGCAGACCGGGCTTCTATTCGCTCCGAACTTCAAAAATACATGTACAGAAATGCCATGATCATCCGAAATGAATGCGGCCTTCTGGATACAAAGGCTAAGCTGGAGCAGATGCTTTCCGATATCCATTGGTCTCCTTCCGCAGACACTGCTGCCATTACGGATTCTTTGATTCTGGAGGGACAGCTTATGACCGCTCTCTGCATTTTAAAAGCCGCTCTTCTCCGCAGAGAAAGCCGGGGTTCCCATTACAGAAGCGATTTTCCATCTGAAAATCCGGAAATGACATCCCCTATAGAAATCTCATTGGATCATGAAATTACGGCCGCATTTAAAAATCCGCCATTGTAACGGGGAATTTCCAAAATCTATCCTTTTAGAAGTTCTTATATGCCGTCAAAGCCTTTGCAGAATTTTTCGTATGGAAGATACTCACATATACACACAAAATACTATTCACAACGCTAAGTGCACTGTTCACCCGATTTTGTAGACAGGGGAGATTTTGTTGTGCTATACTATTTCCGGAAAAATTTTGGCAAAAAAGGAGGACGGACAGTATGGAACTGAAACGGGAAACCATTTGTGAAAATACGCTGGAATTTATTCAGGAATACTACCGCCTGAACACGGAACCGCTGTTCTCTGTCCTTTCTGACGACTGCTTATGGATGGGGACTGGAAATGTGCTTGCTTCCGGCGCGGCAGCAATCCGGGGATTTTTCAAGGACGGCTTTGTTATGCCCCCTTGCCATTTGGAGGAGCCGGACTTCCGCCTGGTTGAAACCGGGTGCGAGGGGCAGCTTATCGTCCTTGGACAGTATGCCCTTTATTCCGACGGGGACGCGCCGCTTATCAATGCGGTAAAGCAGCGGATTACATTCTGCTTCCGGCAGGTAAAAGGCGAATGGCGGCTTTACCATATGCACGTTTCTAACGCGTGGAGCGAGCTTGTGGGGGAGGAGGTTTTCCCCGTCCAGATCAGCACGCAGACCTACCGTTACGTCAAGAAGCTGCTGGCGGAAAGCGTGAACAAAAAATCCCACATGCTGATTATCAAGACCGATCTTGCCAATCAGTTTTTGGATACCAACCTGATCGTCTACATACAGGCGACAGACAGGGATTGTATTCTTCATATGCTGAACGAGAGGAAACAGGTTTCGCGGACGTTGAAAGACTTACAGGGGCAGCTTCCCCCGAACTTTTACCGTATCCACAGGAGCTTTTGCGTTAACTGCGATTATGTGGCGAAGATAGAACGCTACGCCGTGACGCTGGTAACGGGCGAGGTGCTTCCTGTCCCGAAAATGCGCTATATGCAGATACGGGAAGAACTGACCGCACGGATTGAAAAACGAACTTTCAGAAAAGAGGAAAAAAGATGAGAAATGGGCTTGACATATCTGCCGCCGTAGATGGCAAAGCCGATCGGACGGTTGACAACAGCTTCACAGCGATTGATACAAGCGGAACGGACACCCCTTTACTGATGTAAAAGCCCGCAGACCGGCATGAAAGCAGAAACAGCAGCATAAGAACAACCGCATAGCAAAAGAGACAACCGCAGTCAGGGCTAAAAGGAACGGGCTAACGCCCAGCCTTGATTGCGGTTGTTTTTTTCGTTTCAGGGTAATCAAGAGAGTGCAAACGGACAAGTCCGCTTTGCGCTCTCAATTTATTATGGGTGTTGCACGATAGAGGGCTTTTCCCGCTTGATTTAAGGGACTTTGTAGGCCCGATAAAAATACGGGTAATGGCTTTATACTCCGCACCCTCGAAAATGACGTTCTGTTGCGTAACACAGCAAACATCTTTAATTTAAATTCCAATACTTGTTATAGAACGATCTTTTCAAAGATTATACCCATCTGTGAAAAGATAATGGGAATCGTTCTGAACTCCCTACAGATAATATCGGCTCTATTTTACACTATTTAAGTAATGTTGGCAACAGATTGAGAAAAATTTTAATATTTTGGAACGATATAGTTCACAGGGCGGGGAAAGGCGGAGAGGCAATTCAAAGGACCGACGAGGATACATAGGCATATCATAGTCCCCCCATGCCTGCTATCAGGCACCACCATGAATCAAAGTGCTTCCTATGAGCCTCCGGCGGATGTGCAGAAAACAGGAGTGGAAGATGCCGCTTCGCGGCCCCGTTTTCGCACGTTCAGCACCGGAGCGCTGAGCTTTCATAGTAACAGAAGGTAAAAAAGGCCATTCAGGGTCAATTTAATGGTCAAAAAATCCTCGTGCTTCTATTCTGCCATTGGATAAAATCGAAAACAAACAAGATATTCTCCAATTTCTATGGCCGTTTTTATGGTCATATTTATGGTCAGACAAGGCAAGAAAGCGATGTATTTACAAAGCTTTTTAATAATTTTCACAGATGGGTATAATCTGCGAAAAACAAAAACTCCATTAACGGCGGTACACCATGACTGCTACGTTTATAACAGCCAGCAGCATAAGCGCCAAAGGGGAAGAAAAATGGCGGAGAAACGGGAGGATACCTTCACAAAGACTATTTGGCAGTATACAGAGGAACTTCCCAGGGAAACCATAGAGTTTCTGCAGGGAATCGCAGCGGACTGCGGCAGGGTAAAGGCAGGAGTGTATCAAAGATATTCAGGAGTAAAGGGTCTGGGGAAACTGTCTTCCGCTTTTGACATTATGACACAGATGCGCCACTGCGGACTCCGGGAGCAGTTAAATCTTCCTTCCGTATATTATGAGCTTGCGGTAAGGGATGCTGTCACCGACATAAAAGGAATGTGGAGTGTGCTGAAAAACAAGATCCGGACGCTTATTACGGCGAATGAAAATTTCAGTCCGGATGATCGAATGTATTTGCGGACAGTTTTGAAGCTGGATAATGTATACGCCGCGATCTTAAACCATGAGGACTATAAGGTGCCAGAAAAAGTGAAAGATCTGGAACTGGATCCGGAGCGTCTGAACAATTATCTCCGAAGGCTTACAAGGAAATACCTGAGTAAGCCGGTTACAGGCAGGTCAGATGTTTTTTGTGTCTCTCCACAAGGGTATTCCTACAAAGACAGATGTCTGTACCTTGTTTCCAGAGAAAGGCGCAGGAGAGTAAAACTCCCGTTAAGGGACGAGAAAACCAGCAGCCGGCAGATACGCATATGTCTGAAAGAGAACTGCGCTGCCATTGCGATTCCTGTTGAGATAAAGAGGCAAAAACACAAAGAGTTTCACAATACCCTGTATATTCATCTTGGTTATCAGAACATGTGTACTTTGTCTACAGGCAGTGTTTACGGAAGTGAGCTGGGAAATCTGTCAAGTGCAAAGTCGGAACGCTTGATGAAAAAAATCAGGGAACGGAACCATGCAAAGAGATGCTACCGCGACAGTCTGGCTCTGGGTGATGAAAAGAAGGCTTTTCATATTGCGGCAAATAACCTGGGCACTTTTAAATATGACAGTCAGAAGAAAAGAGAGAGAGCAAGAATTGAAACCTACATTAATACGGAACTCAACCGAATGTTAGAAACAGAAAAGCCGGAGAGAATCGTTATCACGAAACCCGTAACGCGAAATAAAAAAA
This sequence comes from uncultured Lachnospiraceae bacterium, assembly GCA_910586315.1. Classification (GTDB taxonomy): domain Bacteria; phylum Bacillota; class Clostridia; order Lachnospirales; family Lachnospiraceae; genus CANRXD01. The sequence continues at coordinate 38,423 of CAJUIP010000003.1, forward strand.
GGCTTCCTTCTAAAAGCGCAAACAGGAAATTCACAGAAAGTTTCAGCGGATATGTAAGAAAAAGATTAGCGGAGAAGTGCATGGTTCATTCCATTGAGCTAGTGGAGATCAGTTCGAGAGGGACCGGGGAAGTCTGTTCTAACTGCGGGGAGCCAGGAAAAAGGCTGCCGGAGGGATTTGTATGTGAAAGTTGCGGATACCGGAGTTCAATTTCACTCAATGGAGCCAGGAATATTGAACAAAAATATAAGGAAGCAGTATCCAATTCGGTTCTCTGATGATGCCAGGGTTCAAAGGGCTGAAATCCGATATCAGAACGAGAAAAGACACAATCATATATTCTTAAGAATAAATTTTTCCGACTAAAAGGGAAGGTTTCACCGTTTTTGGATCTTGGGGATGTATGTTTGAATAGAAATGCCATGCCGGAATTTCATTTGAAATTTCACATGGCTGGCGGGATTCCCATGCAGACGCAGGTATCCCAACGGCATTACCCAGGCTGCCCCAGGGCGGCTTTCCGATATGCCAGGACCGCGGCCTACGCGGAGCGAAGCGGGTTTCTATTTTGGAAACCGCAGGCAGGAGATGCCCGGATAATTCATATGATAATAAAAAATATTTGTTCCATACTGGGACAAGGAGGCAGAAAGCTTGGAACGATACAGAAAAAAGGACATGTTAAATCTGGCTGCCACTATGATGAAAGCCAATGACTACGTACTTAGAGTCACTCGTGAGGATTCTCAAAAGCTGACGGAGATGCTGATCCAGTGTCAGGATGCCGCATTGCAGCTTGGAACCAGTCTGGAAAAATTTGGAGAGAAGTATGCTCCGATTGTGAAACTGTTAGAGAGTTACTGCGAGAATCTCTACCAGATGAGCATTCACTTATCAGATGAAACGATATGCTGCAGATTGTCAGAAAAAATCAGAGAACAGCTCACAGATTTTCAGAATCGTATTCAAGATGAAATGCCGGATGACAGAAAAGAAGTTGTATTTTTGCCCTATAAGGCTTCTATGTGGGATTCCCTGGAAAGTGTGTGGAAAGCTGCTGATGAAGACGAGAACACAGATGCCTATGTGATTCCTATTCCATATTATGACAGAAATCCGGACGGGAGTTTTGGGGAGGAACATTATGAAGGCGATCAATACCCGGAGTATGTGCCAATTACCCACTATAACGAGTATGATTTTCAGTGGCGCAGGCCGGATGTGATTTATATACATAATCCTTATGACAATAATAATTATGTCACCAGCGTACATCCGTTTTTTTACTCGGAAAATTTGAAGAGATTTACAGAGCAGTTAGTCTATATTCCTTATTTTATATTAGGAGAGATTGATCCGGAAAACCAGGCTGCGGTAGAAAAGATGAAGCATTTTTGCACAACGCCGGGGGTTCTTCATGCAGATAAGGTTATCGTGCAGTCAGAGAATATGAAAAAAATTTATGTGAACGTCCTGACGGATTTTATGAAGGAGCAGTCGGGGAAAGATACCAGAGAGTATTGGGAAAAGAAAATCCTGGGGCTTGGTTCGCCAAAGATAGATAAAGTAATGACTGTCAGGAAAGAAGACATGACAGTGCCAGAAGAGTGGTTAAAGATCATTGAAAAAGATGATGGGAGCTGGAAAAAGATTGTTTTTTACAATACCAGTGTGCAGGCGTTGCTGGAGCATGATGAAAAGATGAATAGAAAGATCAAAGATGTGCTGCAGGTATTTAAGAAACATCAGGAGGAAATTGCATTGCTTTGGAGGCCTCATCCATTGATAGAGGCAACCCTTAAATCCATGAGACCGGGGCTGTGGGAAGAGTACAAAAAAATTGTGGATACGTACCGGGCGGAAGGTTGGGGGATTTATGACGATACGGCGGATATTGATCGGGCCATTGCTCTGAGCGATGCTTATTATGGGGATAAGAGTTCTATTGTGCAATTGTATAGAAATGTAGAAAAACCAGTAATGATACAAAGGATAGAAGGAGTAGATAAAGATTCCTATAATATGAGAATTTAATATAATCACAGGAGGCTAATCATGGTTCAAACAGAGTTAGTTTATAGGCAAACCCATGGTTTGACGCCATTTTCATATACAGTAGTAAATAATGTCTGGTTATATTTCTTTGATGAGCATATGCCAGCTCTATTTCGGTATAATATGGAAACAGAGATATGCGAATGCATTGCTGTTTTTGATAAAAATTGTATGAAATCAAATTTTTATAAGATGTTTGCTTGGGGAGATGATTTATGGATATTACCTCTTTTCAAAGATAAAATAGTTTGTTTTAACGTCCAGACTCAAGATGTTACATATTATGAAATTTCGGAAAGAATTGAAGAAGAAAACATGCCATTTGTAGATATGTATTTTTTTGAAAAGAAGGGATATATTATTCCCCATGGAAAAAATAGATATTTGCTAGAGATAGATTTGACAAGCCATAAAATAGAATTATTGGAAGCAGATAAAAAAATTAAGCAGGTTTTTTTTGAAGGGGCAGTGGAAATTAATAATAAGATATACTTAGAAGATAGTTTGAATAATACGTTTGTTGTATATGATAATAATTTTACAAGAGTAATTAATGTAAAGGGTTATCCATTAAGAAATAAGTTTCCAAAGAGAGTGGAAAACAAAATATATCTCTTCCCAATACATATAAGTGGAGATGAAGAAGTATTAATTTATGATATTGATACGAATGAATTTACAAAAAAAGACTATCCGATAAAGGAGCTTCCACATGGAGAGGTTTGTATAACTGAGACATTAGGAAAAGAAATTTGGATTTTGGCAAATAAAAAGAAGCGAATCTATCGATTGGATTCAAGCTTAGAAATAATATCGGATATCTCAATTGTAAATTTTAATAAGAATGAAAAGATAGTATATATTTCAGGCAGGACGTTTGCTAACTGTTCTTTTTGGAATGGGAATGCAGGAACCCCTCTCATACAGATAAAGGACGGGACGGTTCAGCTATTGGATATTAAAAAAGATATTCTGGAGATATATATAGAAATAGTTAAGAAGTTAAAAACTGGTAAGAGGGAAATGGAAAAAAATGATATAGGAAAATTAATTTATAACAATACAATTTCTTAAAAATAATATAGGGAGAAAATATAGTGAAAATCATTGCATTAACGATGCTCGGAAATGAGAATGGCATTATAGAGTCATTTATTCGATATAATTTTAATTTTATTGATAAATTGTTAATTGTTAGTACCTGCTGTATTGATAATACATTAATTATTGTACGTAAATTAATAAATGAAGGTTTTAATATTGAGCTTATAGAAGAACCAGAGATTGCTTTTGACCAAAGATATTTAGACAATAAATATATTAAAAGGATTGCTAGGAAAGAGAAAGAAGATAGTTTTATTTTAATGTTAGATGCAGATGAGTTCCTTTCGGGAGAAAATAATCCAAGGAAAATATTGGAAGGACTTAGTTTAGATTGTGCATATGCGGTAAAATGGAAAAATTACGCAATGTGCGAAAATGATGACCAAAATGAAATGTTTATTCCAAGGCGTTTGCGAAATATAAAGAGAAATTTCCCCGGAAATTTGATTGAAAAGGTTTTTTTCCCTTCTAAATTAGTTTTGAGCAAAAATATTGTGGTAGAAACAGGACATCATGAAATCTGTGGAGAAAATTTGAAAGTAGTACCTTTAAATACATTGTGGTTGGCACATTTTCCGAGCATCAGCAAAGAACAATACCTTTTACGAATCTATGAAAGCAGTATTAAATATATTACATGGAGAAAAAGAGCATTTGATGAGGGGTTTCATATATATCATCAAATTGCAGAAGTTGAGTCAGGAAAGGATATTTTTTCTATAGCAAATGGATATGGCTTATCTGGTGATACAGTCATAGCAGTTGAGGAGGATCCACTAAACTTATCTTGGTGCACACCAGATAGTATAGAAATAAGATATCCTGAGTTGGCCACAATAAATGTATTTTCCGGAGTAAGGAAAATTGGACAGCTTATGGCAATAAAAGCGTATAATTTGGAAATTGACATAGAAGCGGATAAATCAAAGCAAACAATATTAATATATGGAACGGGAAAAAGTGCTGAAAAATTACTGAATGGAATACCAGAAAATCTGGTTAATATTCGGGCGTATATTGATAGCAATTCAGAAAAATGCTTTCGGATGTTTAAAAGACGATTGGTTATAACCCCTGATTATATAAGATTTTTTAAATACGATAAAATTATTATTACCAGCCGAATTCATTATGATGAAATGCTTGGAGCATTACTTTCCTTTGGCGTTGAAAGGGATAAAATAAGTAGCGCGGCATATTTGTTTGATTTGATATAGATGAGGAGAAAATATAGTAATGGAAAAAATTATTTTGTGGGGAACTGGAAAAATTGCCAATGATGTAATGGAACAATTTGGTTTAAATGCAATAGAAACGTATGAAATTTTGGGATTTATAGATAATGATTGTAGAAAACAGGGACAGTACTTTTATAATCTCCCAATATACTCTCCTCAAATATTAAATTCTTTAGATTGTGACAAAATAGTAATATTAACAGATTATTTTGATGTAATATCAAAGCAGATAAGAGAAAATTTTTCTTATGAAGAAAATCAAATAAAGAATAAATATTTTTTTTGTGAAAGAGCTATTTTAGCGAGATATCAATCCTCTTGCGACGAGGAAATAAAAGAAGTCATATCCAATATTACCGAAACAGGGCTAACTATATTTAATTATGATTATGTGAATAAATACCAACATCAAGAAGTATGTGTTGAATACGACTCAGAATGTGGCATGTATTTTGTTGTTCATAACGGAAAAAAAATGTATTTTAAAAAGAGCTTTAACTCTGAGCCAATGGTAAGAGATTATTACAGAAACTTAATTTCTGAGCAGGACAAAGAGTCACCACATAGATATTTAGACGGTTCTTTTAAAGTAGAAGTAGGGGATGTGGTAGTAGATGCAGGAGTAGCAGAAGGAAATTTTGCATTAGACATTGTTGATGCTTCTTCAAAATTATATTTAATTGAAACGGATAATGAATGGATTGAAGCTTTAAAAAAGACATTTCAACCTTATAATCATAAGATTGTCTTTATTCATAAATACCTTACTTCTTATGACGACGGCATATATGCAACATTGGACAGTTTGATTAAAGAACCAATAAACTTTCTTAAAATGGATATCGAAGGGAATGAATGGGATGCATTAAAGGGTTCGAGGAAGCTAATAGAGAAATCAAAAAGGCTACGCTGTGCAGTTTGTTCATACCATACTGACTATGATGAAATACTAATTAAAGAGGAATTGATAAGGCAAAAATTATCTTGTCATGTTACAAATGGATATATGTGGTTCCCTTATCTTACTCAAAATCGGTACATATCTACGACTTTGCACAGAGGTATTGTACGTGGGGAGAGAGGATATTAAAAATGTATAGAACTGCAATTTTCTGCTTTTACGACAAGATGGGAGTAATTGGAGAGGATGACTTATTTCTTTTAAAGGAGTTAAATGAGTGTGCAAGTTATGTTGTAGTTGTGGTAAATGGAGAACTGAAGAACAGAGATAATCTGCAATATTTAGCCGATAAAATAATTTATAGAAAAAATACATCATATGACGCGGGGGCGTATAAAGAAGCTTTGCTTAAACAAGAGTGCAGAGAGGTTATAGAAAAAAGTGATGAACTCATCCTTTGTAATAATAGTTTTTGGGGTCCTTTCGTTCATTTTTCCTGTATTTTTAAAGAGATGGAAAAAAGTAAAGCAGATTTTTGGGGATTGACAAGCACTAATTATACGATTTTCCAGTACGTTCATTCTTTCTTTCTGGTATATCGAAAAGTGGTATTAAAAAGTGGAATTTTATATCGATATTTCGAAGAGCATATTGATAAAGAAAAAATGACCTATTTTGGTGTATATGCAGGGTTTGAAAACGGTCTTTCTCAGGAACTTATAAAGAATGGCTTTCAATATGATGCATATGTGAAAAATATTGTCTACAGCCCGTATGCGGATCCGTATGAAAGTTTAGCCTTGGATCGGGTTCCAATTTTAAAGAAGAAAATATATTCGGATGAATTTTACCATTATAAAAAAGCCGCTGCCGCATTTTCTTATATAACCAGGCATTATACATATCCTTCTGAACTGATTTGTCAATCAGCGCTTCGATTATACAAAAAAGAGGTTACTGAACTGGCGGAAGAGTACATAACAAAGGAACGTAACAAAACAGTAACTTATAAAATGAAAAAAAGAGAAGAAGTACAGCTGTTCCTTCAAGATATGTCTAAAGTGTACATATATGGCACTGGATATTTTGGACAAAGAGTGTTTGCCGCTTTTTTTCACTACTCGGAAAATCCACTTTTGGGTGGTTTCCTAATTTCCGATAAATTATATCTGGGGGAGGAAAGGGAATTTTTATCTTACCCATTATGGCCTTTTTCAGAAAAACAATTTGGTAATACAGAAGGTATTATAGTGGCGCTTTCACCAGAGCATAGCGAAGAAGTTTTTGAACAGTTAAAAGGGAAAAGAAATATTTTTTATCTTTGGGAACAAATAAATAATTAATTTACAGGAGTAATTTATGGAGTACCTAAAATGTTATGAAAAATGTAAAATAGCATTTGCTTTTCAAGTACCCTCTTTTTGGGTGTCCTGGGAATCCTTGTACGAATCCTGTATTGCAGACGAGAGATTTGATGTCAGGCTTTTCTGGCTGAATAGTTCCGTGGGCGATAAAGCGCAAATGGAATCTGCAGAAAATTTTTTAGAGGATAAAGAAATTCCCTATGAAATATTTTCCTATGAAAATATTTTAAGATTTTCCCCTCATTATATGGTTTATCAGACGCCGTATGATTATGGTCACAGAACGCCGGATATGTGGACAATTCGTTATAAAAGATTGGGGATTCGAATCGTTTATATTCCTTATGGTATTGAGATTTCTGACACAAAAGAATCACGGGCGAAACATTTTTCTTTATCTACAGTTTCCAATGCTTTTTTGGTATTTACCTTATCCGAAGCAATGAAAAATGAATATGATAAATATTGCATGAATGCGAATGCAGTGAGAGCAGTAGGACTGCCAAGATTTGATTCCCTGCTGAAACAGTTTCCGTTTCCAGAGAAGCTAAAGGCCTCTGTCGGGAATAGAAAAATAATTCTTTGGAAAGTACATTTTCCAAAATTTTTTCTGGAAAACGGAGTAAAAAAACAGGTAACTCCTGATTTAGGGGAATATTTAAAATTTATAGAATATGTTGCCGCCAATCAAGACATATTTTTTATTTTTATGCCTCATCCCAAATTTGTTGACAATACAATCAGTGAGGAATCCCGGTTTGAAGGGCTTGGAATATTAAAAGCACTTAGCCAACTATCAAACGTATACATTGATCAAGACGATGATTATCGAAGGTCTTTGGTTCATGCGAATGCGATTATTGTTGATCGAAGCGCAGTTATGGTAGAAGCCGGTATGAAAGGAGTTCCCGTTTTGTATATGCATCATCAGGACTATATGGAACCGATGACGCCGCCGATACAAAAACTTTTAGACAGTTATTATCAGGGAACAACGGCGGCGGATATGATAACCTTTTGTAATAAGGTACGGGAGAATAAAGATGAACAGAGAGAACAGCGGCTAGATGCTTTTAGAAAGTGTGTTCCTTTTTGCGACGGATGTTGTGCTGAAAGAGTAAAAAATGAATTATGGAAAGGGGCGCATAAAGAAGCAGGGTTTGAAATGCTTAAAACTATAAAGACAGGAGCTAGAATTGTTATATTTGGAACAGGAAATATGGGATATGTCTGTATGGAAGCATATCAAGAAAAAGGAAATGGAAAATTTGAAATCGTGAGTTTTCTCGATAATGATTATAAAAAACACGGTAATTATGTATTTGGACGAGAAATTTCTGCTGCAAATAGCATTGTATATATGAACTATGATTATATTGTAATTGCGACAGATAAGTATTACAGGCAAGTTTATAATCAGTTAACCGAAGAGTATGGAATCCCAAAAGAAAAAATTATAAGTTATGACGAATTTGTGGTTATCTTGCTGTTCGGGTAAAGATATCAGATAATATAAATTTATAAGAAAGGATTACATCATGAGTAAGATAATCATTTATGGAGCAGGAAATAATTGCAAAAATGTAGTTTTAAAAGCAACCGATAAAGTCGTGTGTATCGCTGACAAAAATCCGGCGAAAGCGCAAACGACAATCGGTGATCTTAAAGTGATCTCACCAGACCAAATAAGCAGCTTTAAGTATGATAAGATTATTGTGAGCGTTGTAGGGAAATTCGAAGAGATCAGGGAACAATTAGTTGGGATGGGCATTGAAAGAGAGAAGATTATATCCTGGGAAGAATATATTACCATCTCTCCAAAAAATATAGGGACTATGATTGCAGACTGGAGTAAAGAGTTAAAGGTATGTGAGATATATGAGGAACTGTGCAGCCATGCTGACGAATTAAGCGAGATGGAAAGAGAATTTTTGATTGGAAGGCATAACCGTTCCTTTAAATGGCTTCACTATTTTGAAATATATAATCGGCATTTCGCTAAATATATCGGAAAAGATGTAACCATTATGGAGGTCGGAGTGAATAAAGGCGGCTCTTTGCAAATCTGGAAAAAGATATTCGGACCGAATTCTAAAATCATTGGCATTGATATCAATCCTGCATGTAAAGAAATGGAAGATGATCAAATCAGTATTTATATAGGAGATCAGGCGGACAGAGGATTTTGGAAAAGAATTAAGGAAGAAGTCCCCAAACTGGATATTTTAATCGATGACGGCGGCCATTATATGGATCAGCAGATCATTACCTTTGAAGAAATGTTCCCTCATATTAAGGATGACGGCGTATATCTTTGCGAAGATACAACCAGTTCATACAGCTCGGATAAATACAATTCAGGATATAAAAAGAGTCATACTTTTATTGAATATTCCAAAAATTTTATTGATTATATCCATGCATGGTTTTCCATGGACCAGGAACTGCAGGTAAATGAATATACCAGAACCATGCATTCTTTACACTATTATTGCGGCGTGGTTGCAGTAGAGAAAAAAGTTATGAATATACCTTTTGATATGGAAGTGTGTAATACAGAAGACGAACAGTATGCGATCTGTCATTTCCATAAGCAAATATAATCAGGTAAGGAAAATACTATGATCATCACAAAAACCCCTTTCCGTGTCAGTTTTTGCGGAGGCGGAAGCGACATAAAAGACTTTTATAAGGAATACGGCGGATGCGTGCTCAGCACAACCATTAACCGCTACATGTATTTGACTATCCACCCCTATTTTGATGAAAACAGGACGGCCCTAAAATATTCCCAAAATGAAGTTGTTGATAACATCAACGATATCCGTCACTCGATTTTCCACTGTGTATTAAATGAGCAGCATATTAGCGGCGTGGAGATTGGAAGCACCGCGGATGTGCCGAGCGGAACAGGCCTGGGATCTTCCAGTGCCTTTACCGTAGGACTTCTCCACACATTGTCTTGCTATAAAGGCAAGTACATATCTAAGGGCAAATTGGCGGAAGAGGCCTGTAAAGTAGAGATTGAAAAACTGGGCGCGCCTATCGGAAAACAGGACCAGTATGCGGTAGCATATGGGGGATTGAATTTTATTAAGTTCCATAAAGACGATTCTGTGTCTGTGGAACCGGTCATTATAAAAGGGGAAACCATAAACAGGCTCCAGGAAAATCTTGTAATGTTTTATACCGGATTGACCCATGACGCAAATAAGATCCTGGCGGAGCAGAAACGGAATATTACACAGGAAGAGAAAACGAAAAACCTGCTCCGCATGTGTGAGCTGGCAGTCGCCATGAAAAGTTCCCTGGAGCAAAATGAGCTGGGAGATTTTGGCGCGATACTAAATGAAAGCTGGATGAAAAAAAGGGAGCTGGCAGGTAGTATTTCCACACCTAAAATTGATGAGCTGTACCAGTGTGCCATGGAAAACGGGGCATCTGGAGGAAAGCTTTTGGGTGCGGGAGGCGGAGGATTCCTCTTATTCTACTGTCCGAAAGAAAAGCAGGCCCTGTTAAGGGAAACGCTCCGCTTGAAGCCGTTCCCCTTTACGTTTGAACATGACGGGACTTCCGTTGCTTATATTGGAGATAAATATTGGGAGGATTATAGATGAAAGCTTTGGTTGTGGGAGGGGCAGGTTTTATTGGCAGCCACCTCTGTGATGCATTATTGGAAAAGGGGCATCAGGTGGTATGTGCGGATAATTTTTCTTTGGGAACCAGAGAAAATATCGGCCATTTAAAAGAAAATCCGAACTTTTGTGTTTATGAAACGGATGCATCCTGTGAGGAAAGCCTGGAGGAGGTTTTTCAGAAAGAGGAACCGGAGTATGTGTTTCATCTGGCGGCCAATTCCGATATTCAGGCGAGCGCCCAAAATCCTGATGTGGAATATAAAAATACCTACACCACGACATTCCGGATTTTGTCCTGTATGAGGAAATATGGGGTAAAAAATCTGTTTTTTGCTTCCACATCCGCCGTATACGGGGACAAGCGGGAAGAACTGCTGGATGAGAATACGCCGGGACTTTCCCCGATTTCCTATTATGGAGCGGCCAAACTTGGCAGCGAAGCGCTGATCAGTGCCTTTTCCTATATGAATGATATCAATGCCCTTGTATTCCGCTTTCCCAATGTAATAGGGCCAAGGCTGACCCACGGAGTGGTATTTGATTTTATCCGAAAACTTCAGACAGATCCGGCCCGCCTGCAGATCCTGGGTGATGGGAAACAGACAAAGCCCTACCTTTATGTGACGGATCTGGTGGACGCCATTATTCGTTTTATGGATACCAAAAAGCAGGGAGTCCTACTGTACAACGTAGGGGGAGAAGGAGCCACCAGCGTTGACAGGATTGCAGATATTGTCTGTGAGGAAATGGGGCTTACGTCTGTGCAGTATGACTTTACAGGTGGAGAAGGCGGATGGAAAGGGGACGTCCCCAGATTCCGGTATTGTGTGGACAAGATACACCGGGCCGGCTGGAAAGCGGGCTATACATCCGATGAAGCGGTACGGGAAACCGTGCGGGCTAATCTAAACAGAGGATAGCGTATGGCAGAACATTATATGGCGGAAGATTCTATTACAGAAGAGTATGTGGCAGAGAATCCTATGGCGGAGGGCTCTATTACAAAAGATTATATTGCAGTGATTCAGGCGGGCGGAAAAGGAACAAGGATGGAGGAGATTACCGGAGGAAAAATCCCCAAACCAATGATTCTCCTGAACGGCAGACCGATGCTGGAATGGCAGATGGAAAACATAAAGAAATACGGGATCCGTGAGTTTGTCATTATCATCGGACATTTGGGGGAAAGGGTGAAAGAGTATTTCGGAGATGGGAGCCGGTTGGGAGTCGAAATCCGCTATATAGAAGAGCAGGAGCCGTTAGGTTCTGCGGGGGCCCTTTTCTTTTTAAAACCCATTCTTAAGGTCGCCCAGGTTTTGCTGGTCTTTGGGGATGTGATGTTTGATGTGGATTTAGACAGGATGATGAAATTCCATGAAAGCCATCCAGGGAAAGTTACCCTGCTGGCCCACCCGAATTCCCACCCCTATGATTCGGATCTTCTGGTTATGGATGACAGGGACTGTGTAACCGGGATTCTTCCCAAGGGCAGGAAGCGGAAGGACTGGTATGAAAACTGCGTGAATGCGGGAATTTATATTCTGTCAGCCGATGTTGTGGGCCATATAAACGAGGCAAAACGGCAGGATTTGGAGAAGGATTTGCTGAATCCCCTGATTGCCCGGGGAGAAGTCTTTGGTTACCGCACTCCGGAATACGTAAAAGACGCTGGGACGCCGGACCGCTTTTATAAGGTATCCGAAGAACAGCAAAAACATGTATGGGAGAAAAAGAATCTGGAGAGGAAACAGGCCTGCGTGTTCCTTTGCCGGAGCGGGACTATAAGCCGGTATCAGGAACTGACTGCTTCTGAGGAGAAGCCTTGGCTAGAAAAGCAACCGGGACCGGAAAAGCAACTAGAGTCAGAAGAGCAATCGGGGCCGGAAGAGCAGCCAGGACTGGAAATACAGTTGGAACTGGAAGAGCAGGCGGCGGCAGGAATACGGAGACTGAATGAAGCCGGGTTTCTTGTAATTCTTTTAGAAAACCAGCCAGGGGCTGCCGGAGGAATATGCGGGTCCGAAGAGATACAGAGAATGCACAGGAAACTGCAGGTGCTTCTGGGGGAACAGGGGGCGTATCTGGATGACATTGCGTTTAGCCCCCGCTATCCAGACGCCGGAACGCCGGAGGAAAATCCGGCTTGCGAAACGATACGCAGATGCCGGAAACCGGATTCGGAAATGATAAAAAAGATGATAGAAAAGTATAACATTGATGTATCCCGGTCGTACATGGCAGGGGGCAGTTCCGAGGAAATCCAGACAGGAAAAAACGCCGGCCTGAAGACGATCCTGATTTCGGCAGAGGGCAATTTTCAAACGCGCCCCGTGGGAGACGGAAACAACTGCGTGAGACCGGGCATGATGGCGAAAAATCTGGCAGAAGCGGCGGAAACAATTTTAAGAGAGGAACAAGCGGGGAGGTACGGGAATGACAGATTATAGAGAGGAAATCCATTGGTATATTAAAACGGAAAAACAGGTCTTGGATGCCCTGTCAGACGTGGAGATCAGCCAGGTCATGAACGTTTTGGAGAGGGCCCGTCTGGAGAGAAAACGGATCTTTATCTGCGGCAATGGCGGAAGCGCGTCCACAGCGTCCCATCTTGAATGTGATTTTAACAAGGGAATCAGCTATGACCAGGAAATAAAGTATGATATTGAGTGCTTAAGCGACAATGTCCCCATGATGATGGCCATCGCAAATGATATCGGCTATGACGATATTTTTGTTGTGCCGTTAAAAAACAAGCTAAAGGCAGGAGATCTTGTAATCGGTATTTCCGGTAGCGGAAATTCGGAAAATGTAATCCGGGCATTTCAGTATGCAAAGGAAGCAGGGGCGGAAACCATCGCGTTCACCGGGTATAACGGCGGAAAACTGAAAGAAATTGCAGACTATAACATCCATGTCGCAGTGGAAAACATGCAGATTACAGAAGATGTCCACCTGATTTTAAACCATATGATGATGTATATCCTGTCCGGGATGAAAGGGTGTTAAGATTGTATGGCAGTACAGAACATATTTGGCAAAAGAGAATACAGGAAGCGGGAGCCGGGGGAAAAGCTGAGGATCGCGTTTATGTACCAGGTGGCATCCTACTGGCCCACTATAGAGAGCTTTTATCATGCCTGTCTGGCGGACACGGATGTGGACGTGCGGATTTTTTACATTGATGATATGTCGGTGGAGCAGGCCCAGGTGAGGGATTCCGGAAGGTTTCTGGAAGAGCGCGGAATCCCGTACAGCATCTATTCGGAAAGCGGCCTGAAAGTATATAAGCCGCATGCTGCATTGTACCAGCCGCCCTATGATGTGGCATATCGAAATCCCTCTGCATTGTCTCTTCATTTGATGAATATGGGGATAAGAATTGTCTATATCCCTTATGGGATTGAAATTGCGGATACAGAGGACGCCCGTTATAATCATTTTTTTACTTATGTCATTAAAAACAGCTGGCGGATTTATACCTTTTCGGAAAGAATGCAGAAGGACTATTTCGAGTATTGTCCCAACCGGCATGCGGTGAAAGCGCTGGGGGTGCCCAAGTTTGATGCCGCTTTTCAGAAAAACCTCCTGTCCAGTGAACTTATTTTAAAGAAAGCAGATGGAAGAAAGGTAATTCTCTGGAAAATGCACTTTCCCAAGCTTATCTATGAGGGGATGGAACGCAGGCAGGTGACGCCGGATTTGTCGGAATATATAACATTTGCAGAGCACATCGGAGAATATCCGGATCTGTTTTTTGTTGTAATGCCCCACCCTATGTTTTTTTCACAGACCATTGACCGGGGGCTTTTTACACGTGCACAAAGGCTTTTTGAAAAATTAGAGACAAAAGATAATGTTTATTTTGAAAAGGGGGCGGATTACCGTCCGGCATTATACGGTGCAAATGGGATTATCACAGACAGAAGTGCTCTGATGGTAGAGGCCGGTCTGTGCGGGGTCCCTGTCCTTTATATGAAGAATAAAAGCTATGAGGAACCGCTGACACAGGCCGTAAAACCCCTTGTGGATTCTTATGAGCAGGGGACAGGCGCAGAGGATATGATTCGGTTTGTAGAAAATTTTCGAAAAGACGGATGCAGGGAAGCTGCGGAGCGCATTGCTGATATGAGAAAACGGGTCATTCCTTTTGTCGATGGAAAATGCGGGGAACGCATTTTGGAGGATATTAAGAACGAGGTATCCGGGACAGGGAATGAGACCATTGGAATTGTATTTTTCGGAGCGGGGTTTATCTGCAGGCATTATATAGAGCGGCTTGGCATTATGGACAACCCTGCATTTTCTGTACTTGGCCTGTCTGACAATGATCCTGCAAAGTGGGGGACGGTCCAGGCGGGAGTTAAGGTGCTTCCTCCCCAGGAACTAAAGACGGTGGAGTTTGATATCCTGGTGATCACATCGGAACAGTATTTTATGCCGATTAAGAAAAAGCTGGTATATGAGCTTTTTTTGGAGGAAGAGAAAATCATCCGTCTGGATGTGTTTGCGGAGGATTATGAAAAGAACTATAGAAAGAACGTTAAGGAGCGGGAACTGGCAGGTGACACGTAGCGGACCTTGCTGATACAAGTGGCTGGGCTGGAAGGGCAGAGACATGAATGTACAGAATGTAGAGATAGATTCGTTTGTTTCGGCAGTGAAAGGGCAAGGGCAGAAAATTGTTCTTTATGGAGCAGGCGTGATTGGAAAAGTCGTATTGCCATACTTTATAGAAGAGAAACAATTGGAAAAAAATATTTTGTTTGTGGCAGACGGGGACCCCCGTAAACATGGAGATTTTGTAAGGATCGGGAGGAAAGAGATCGAAATATGCCCTCCGGAGAAAATCAGGCAGGTGAGGGATAGCTTTGTTATCCTCATTACCGGAAGCAGATATGAAGGGATTCTGCGGTATTTAGAACAGATGGAATTCCTGTCCGGGACGGATGTATATATCTTTCCCCATATGCTTGTAAAGAAATGCCATTTATTCCCAAAACAGGAAATCCAGAGAATTTCAGAGCGCCCATTCATCCCTAAAACAATTCATTACTGCTGGTTTGGGGGAGGGGAGATGCCGGAGAAATGGAAACGGTATCAGGAATCCTGGAAACGGTATTGTCCGGATTATCAGATTATTGAGTGGAACGAGAAGAATTACCCGATAGAAAACTGTGACTTTACCAGACAGGCGTACCTGCACAAAAAATGGAGTTTTGTATCAGATATGGCGAGACTTGAGATCCTTTATAAATATGGCGGAATTTATCTGGATACGGATGTAGAGTTAATACGGCCTTTGGATGACTTATTGTACCAGCCTGGTTTTGTAGGGGTTGAAAAATGGGGGGTTATTAACAGCGGCGGCGGATGCGGTGCAGTACCGGGGCATCCCATAATTGGGGAGATTCTGAAGGAGCGTTTAAGGGTTCCTTTTGAGTATGAGGATGGAAGCCTGAATTTAGAATCCAGCGGATATTATGAATCAAAGCCATTGTTAAGTCATGGATTCAAACCCAATAATACCGTTCAGGTAATAGATGGTATGACCGTGTATTCGTCGGACTTTTTTCATCCGTTTGATTATATGAGTAAAGAGCTTTGCATTACAGATAATACATACGGGATTCATCATTTTACAGGAAGCTGGTTATAAGGCAGAAATTTCCAGGAAAAACGGGAAGATTATGGAATGGGAGAGAAAAAACAACCTTGCCAAGCATAAGAAAAAGTATTATACTCACAATATATCAGGATGCCAGGGTCAAAAGGTCATGTATGAAATGCGGAGCAATCCGCAGGCATCAGGGGTCAAAAACCCTTTTGCCCCTAACATCATATCAGTACAAAAGTAATAAAAGGAGGAACCGCTCATGCAGGTAACAAAGGATACGCTTATTGGAGAACTTCTTCGCTCAGATATCGATACGGCAGAGCTTCTCATGGGGGCGGGAATGCATTGCGTTGGATGCCCGTCTTCTCAGATGGAATCTCTGGAAGAGGCGTGCATGGTTCATGGAATTAGCTGCGATCAGCTTGTAAATGTTCTCAACGAATATTTTGAGAAGAAAAACGCATAATTCATGAAAAAATGTCAAAAAGGGCGGCTGCTAGTACTACAGCGCTCATGGGACTGTATTAGGAAATAGGAAATGTTTCAGGAAACGGCGTAGCTTGCGGGCTATGCCGTTTCTCCATTTTGCAGGCCAAGGTATGATCCTCAATACCCATATCGCTTCCGGTATTTCAGCAGCAGTGCCGCCGCCATGACAGTCCCCAAAAGCTCCGCCGCCGGTGTCGCCAGCCATACGCCGGTGACACCGCCAAGCAGAATGGGCATGAACTGAATACTGGCCGCTGTGAAGAGGAACGACCGAGAGAAGGCCAGCACTGCGGACACCACGCCGTTTGACAGGGCGGTAAACATCCCGCTGGAAAAGACGTTCAGTCCCACAAACAACAGTGCGATGGAGCACAGGCGGTTTCCGGTGATCGCCAGTTCATAGACCGGGATGCCAGGCCGGGTAAAGACGCTCACCAAGGGGACGGTTGCCAGGATGGAAATGACCGTACAAAGAACGGAGGCCCCGATGATGAAGCGGACGCTGAAGCCTACCAGCTTTTTCAGTTTTTCGTGGTTTTGTTCCCCGTGGTAGTAGGAAATCATGGGGGCTACGCCATAAGAGTAGCCGATGAACAGGGCGCTGACGAACATAAGTACATACATGATGATGGTGATGGCTGCCACGCCGTCTTCGCCTACATATTTTAACATTGCCAGGTTGAACAGCAGAGTGGTGATACCTGACACCAGCGAGGTAGCCAGCTCCGACAGTCCGTTGGCGGAGGCATGAAACAGTACGCTGCCCCGGAACACCGGTCTTTCGAAGTGGAGCAGGCTGTCCTTTTTGCCGAACACCAGGAAACCCGCCACGGCAGTGATGGAGTAACCCAGGCCCGTGGCGATAGCCGCACCCTGGATACCCAGGTCAAAAAGGGCAATCAGAACATAGTCCAGAATGATGTTGGTCACGCCCCCCGCCACGGTGCAGATCAGGGACAGGGTGGATTTGTCGGCGGCAATCAGATAGAGGGAGAAATTATACATGAGCAGAATAGGGATGGTGAACAGCAGGTAGTTGCTCAGGTAGGTGCGGCAGTAGCCGAATACCGCTGAGGAGAGGCCCATAGTCCCCAGCAGGGAATCCATCAGGGTGCGGCCCAGCACCATCATGACCACTCCCACTACCGCGTTGGTGAGGATCAGCAAAGTAAAATCCTGAGGGGACTATTTGTATGTCTGCTGTCGGGGACGCTGGGACATTTCTAAGGGCTATGCCGCTCTCTGGCATTATATTCGGGAACATAGGCTGGAGACCACCGGCGATTTCTATGCCTGCGACCTGGCCGGGTTCATTCTCAACGGAGTGGAGAAAAACGCAGCGTCCATTATTTCAGTACGATTGCCGGAACCCTCAGAATAAATCTGTATCCTTTATTGCATGCTTTTGCTGTCTCCTCGTAATTCACCACTGCGCGATAAGTGGCAGCATGAAAAAAGCGTGTAAGAAACGATGTGTTTCCTGCACGCCTTTTCAACGCTTTCTATGAAAGCCACCTTGTTTTTTGTTTTTGCTATTTGGTCTAAAGTTTAGAGAGAGAGGACAGGGCGTCTTTTTTTACAATTAATTCAAAGTGCTCTGCATAGTAGCCCTCGGTGCCCGACTCCTGATTGAGCCTCTTTCCGTACTCAGACAAAATGTTGCAGGTACGGCTGAAGGAAAGATCATCGCAGCTTTCTTTTTTCAAAAGCAGGTAGAAGAAACTGTTTTTAGGGTTTTTGTAGAGGATACTGGCTCCGTTAAAAATACTTCCGGTTTCCCTCGCGGCGGCACACACCATATCCAGAGAGGTAAACTGATAAATTCTTACACAGGGCGTCTCCTTTTTGGATCCCGGAGCGGAAAGGACTTCTTTGGGTGTGGCTTCCGGTGTCTCCTGCTTTTCCGCGTTTCCCAGGAGAGACATAAGATTCTCGGCGCCCTCCAAAAGCTCGCTGGCCAGGGAGTCCCAGGGATTTTCATCGTCCTCCTCCACCTGGGAGAATTTGGAGAATCTGGTATCCAGTTCTTCCGGGTCGTCAATCTTTGTGATGATCAGCATAACGCTTTCGTTTGCTAACGGTATGGCTTCCACCATCAAGGGGATATCTTCTGCTTCGAACCCCACCTCGCTGGATGCACGCTGAATCATTTCACGAAACAGATTTCTGGCTTTTTCGCTTCCATAGGCCAATTCACTTAAATTAAGATTACGAACACTCAAGTCAAAATTACTTAAGGTGCATCGAATCTGATTGTCATTGATACGTTCTATTTTCATCGGATCACTTCCTGTCTGTATGGTAAGTCCAAAAGAGTAACAGTTCAGATACCTTCTGAACAGTTGCCCAAAAGGTACATTTTTACGTCTATAATATACTATATAGTATTCGGGTTTGGCAATGCTATGTGGAAAATTTATTAAAAATTTAATAGATGGAAAAATTATGTTGTAAAAGGTCAGATTTTGTATTAAAATAAGACCCAGAGATTATATTGCCGAAAGGAGGTGTGGATATTACAGAACACGTTCTGTTTGGTAAATATCGTCTGTGCAGGAAACTGGGAGCGGGTCGTTCCGGAACTGTGTACCTGGCGTATCATATGGAGCTTGAAGAATACCGGGCAATGAAGATTGTGCCCAAAACAATGGCCGATTATGATACCTTTAAAAGGGAAGCGTTGTTCCTGAAAACACTCCGTCACCCGGGAATCCCTCTTGTCTATGACGTGGAAGAAGATCTGGATAATAGTTATCTTGTAGAAGAATATCTGGAAGGCGAATCTTTATATGCCCTGGTGAAACGCCTGGGCAGCTTATCAATGAAAACGACAGTGGATCTTGGAATTCAGGTCTGTCGTCTCATTCATTTCATGAATACATCGGAAAACCCCATTTTGTACCTTGACTTACAGCCTAAAAATCTGTTGGTCTGTAATGGAATAATACGTTTGATTGACTTTGACCACGCGCAATATGCAGAGGATATTGATGCCTTTGGCGAACGCTATGGAACAGCAGGCTTTGCCGCGCCGGAGCAGTACGGGAACGAAAGCCTGGACTGCCGGACCGACGTGTATGCCATCGGCGCTCTTCTTTTCTTTATGAGCAGAGGAAAAACTCCAGGGAAACAAGGCAACATGATAGAACCGGGAGAAAACCGGGAGCTGAACCGGATTATCCGGGGATGCATGGCGGAAAGAAAAGAGGAACGCTATCCCAATGCAGGAGAAGTAGAGCAGGCGTTATGCGAATTAAAAACCGAAAGTTCAAGAGAACTGGCAATGGAATCTCTGAATCTTGTTTTTGCCGGGGCAAAGCATGGAATCGGTACGACCCATGCCGCCCTTGGCATATCAAATTTTCTGACCCGGAACGGGTATCCGGCCTTATACCAGGAGGAGTGGGAGACGGATGCGGTACGGACGATGGCCAGAACCAGAAATATGGAGGCGGATGACGCCGGAATCTACCATATGGACTCGCTGTGTGTTCGTCCGTTTTATGGCCGCTCAGTAAAGCTTCCCTGCAGATATTTCCCGGCTGTTGTAAAAGACACGGGGGTTTCCTGGAAAGAGGGGACATTTTTGCCAGAGGCCGATTTGTACGTAATGGTCTGTGGCGGGAAATGGTGGGAGGTCGACAGCACTTTACAGGCGGCAAGATATTTTAAGGCTTGCGGCCGTGTGCTTCTTCTGTTTAACCACATGTCAAAAGACATCCGTTTGAAGCTGCCAGGGGAGCTATGCACATTCCCCTGCCTGTACCTTCCGTTTTTTGCTAATCCGTTTAAGGAGGATAAAAGCGCCGACGCCTGTTTTGGGGAAATTCTTAAAGCGGGAACAGGAGGAGAGAAAAAATGGGAAGGAAAAAAACGAGGGGTGAAATTCTGGAGGCGAAAACCAGGCTTATAGGAGTTGCGGGCATTGGGCACAGTGTGGGATGTACACACTTTTCCATCATGCTTTTAAATTATCTGGCCGGGTTTCTCAGAAGGAGAGCTTCGCTGCTGGAATGGAATTCGTCTGGCGATCTGGGCAGAATCGAAAAAGTCTGCACTGGGGCGGTGAGGGGATGTAAGCCTTACCGTGTCTTGGACGCAGATTATTACAAATGTGCAGGACCAGAGGAAATGAGGGAGGCGCTGAGCCGCAAATATGAAGATATCCTGATAGATTTCGGTAACCTGGAGGATGGAAGCTATGAAGAATTTCTGCGCTGTGAAAAACAGTTTCTGGTAGCCTCCTTCAGTGAGTGGCAGCAGGATTGTTTCCGGGAGTTTGTGATGAAAAACGACCAGGGGAAGAAAAGAAGCTGGCAGTACCTCGCGGTCTTTGGAAGTGAGGAAACCAGAAAAGAATTTATGAGGCGCTTTGGAGTTTTTACTGAACGGATTCCGTTTTCAGCGGATGCGTTCTCTGTCACAAAGGAGTGCGGGATATTTTTTCGGGAGCTGGTTCCGGAATTGTAGAAGAGTAACTGTGAAGGTACAAAACAGTTACATAGAAGTTAAATAAGCAGCCGGCAGGGGTTTCATATGTCACATTTCTCCTTGAGGGCTCCTGCCGGTTTGTGAATTAGGAGAAGGCATATGAATGAGGAAAAAAATGAGAGAAAACAGTATCTGGATGGTTTGAGACGGTACAGAGAAAAAGGGATTCCGATCTACATGGACGGACAACTTTCAAATCCGAAGGACTGGGAAAGACTGTTTGAGGTACGGGAGGACGGAATGTTTTATATGGGGGATTACGTACAGGCGGATGCAGGAGAGCTGAAGGAAATCCGCTTTGACAAGGTATATGCAAGCGAAGAAGATGTCCGGCCGGAGAAATTGCCAAGAAAGGAAAAGAACAGAAGGAGGTAAAAAGGAAAGGGAGGGATTGCTGCAGAAGATACTGTTCTGCCAACGGAATTCTTAAGTGGCCTGGGTGGGAATTTGTTACAAAAAATTAACAGACGGAAAAGAGGATATGTGTTATAATTGACCCAGAAAATACCAGTTTCGGCATCCATACAGCAACAGCCCAGTCATGCGTTTTTGTCCGCTGTAAGCGGGGAAACGGGGGCAAAACCGGATTGTTATCGACTTTACGCTGTGTCGGTTGTTCGGGAAAAGAGAGATAAGCCAATGAAAAAATTAATACCTTTATTTATAGCCGTTGGAATGATTTTTGTGATTATTCTTGGCTTTTTCGGTTTCAAAATGGTTCAGAAATATACGCCCTCCAAGGAACCGGCGGACCTCAGTGAGATTTATGGGGTCAGCGGGGACGAAACGGCGATTATTTATAATTATGAGATTCAGGAAGCAAAGGGAATCTATAAAAACGGACAGAGCTATCTGCCGCTGTCGTGGATCAATTCAAATATAAATAAGAGGTTTTATTGGGACAGTACGGAAAATCTATTGGTATATGCACTGCCGGATCAGATCGTCTATGCAGATGCAGAAACGAAAGGATCCAATGGAGCATCCCTTCTTCTTTTGGAAGAGGATGATGTTTATCTGCCTCTGGGGCTGATTGCCAATTATACCAATATTCAAATTCAGGCGTTTGATGGGGATGAAATAAAGCGGGTATATGTTACCCAATGGGGGAAACGGGAAACGGCCCGGATTAACAAAGACGGAAAAGTCCGTCAAAAAGGCGGAATCAAGAGTCCGGTTGTGACAGAGGTTCTGCATGATATGGAAGTTACGGTTTTGGACACCATGGAAAGCTGGACAAAAATTCAGACCATGGATGGCCATATGGGATATGTTGAAAATAAAGTGATTGCGAAGCTAAGTAATAAGGACTTCCGTGGGTCCTTTGCAGAGCCGGAATATAAAAGTACCAAAATGGAGGAAAAGATTGTTCTGGGCTGGCATCAGGTGACCAGCATGGAAGGCAATAAAACTCTGGATGCGGTAGTGGAAAAAACCAAAGGCCTTAATGTTATTTCTCCTACCTGGTTTTCCCTGACGGATAATGACGGAAATTACAAATCCCTGGCCAGCAGGGATTATGTGGACAAGGCCCACGAAAAAGGCTTAAAAGTTTGGGCTCTTCTTGATAATTTCAGTCAGAATGTCCAGTCGGAGGTGCTTCTGGCCTCCACGAGCACAAGAAGGAACTTAATTAACAGTCTGATGGACGACGTGGAGAAATATGGCCTGGATGGTCTTAACATGGATTTTGAAAGCCTGAAACCGGAAGCCGGCGTTCATTACATTGAATTTTTAAGAGAGCTGTCCATTCCCTGCCGGCAGAAGGGGATTGTCCTTTCTGTTGACAATTATGTGCCTGCGGGATACAATGAGTTTTATGACAGAAAAGAGCAGGGAATCGTAGCGGACTATGTAATCATTATGGGATATGATGAGCACTATGCAGGCGGTGAGCCAGGTTCTGTCGCTTCACTCCCATATGTACAGGGCGGAATTTCGAGGACTCTGGAGCAGGTGCCGAAGGAAAAAATAATAAATGGGGTTCCTTTCTACACCAGAGTGTGGACGGAGACAGCTGAGGGGGTGAAGTCCTCGGCCATCGGCATCGCGGAAGCCAGGCAATGGGTGAAGGATAATCACGTGGAGCTTTACTGGCAGCAGGAGCTGGGGCAGTTTTATGGAGAACTTTCCATAGACGACGGAGTCAAATATCTCTGGCTGGAGGAAGAAGATTCCCTGGCTTTAAAGATGAAGGCCATAAAGGAAGAGGATCTGGCAGGTGTGGCCTGCTGGAAGCTGGGGCTCGAGGATGCCGCGGCCTGGGATTCCATCACGTGGGATTAATGCGGATGACAGGAACCTTTCCGGGAAAATTGAAGGAAAGGTTCTTTTTGCTTTTCCGCCGGGATATATTTTCTATAAATATGGTCCGAGGTGGAACGGATGAGAAAACTGGTGCTGGAGGAGGTTTGCGGGCTGGTCCTTTTGATTATGGTGTTTCTGGCGGCCAGATATGGCAGCGTGCAGGTGGTGTCAGCAACGACCAAAAACCGGGAAGAACGGCCGGTGGTAGTAATTGACGCTGGTCATGGAGGGAATGACCCGGGAAAGGTCGGCGTGGATGGGAGTCTGGAAAAGGATATTAATCTACAGATCGCAACAAAACTTAAATGGTATTTGGAACAGTCAGATATAGATGTGGTGATGACCCGGGAATCGGATATAGGGCTTTATGAGGAAGGCGATTCCAGAAAAAAAATGGCGGATATGAACAAAAGGTGTGATATCATTAAGGAGAATAACGCCGATCTTGTGGTAAGCATTCATCAGAACAGTTACCATGAGGAAGAAGTGTCGGGCGGCCAGGTGTTTTACTATAAATCCTCAGAAAAAGGAAAAAAACTGGCGGAGATTTTGCAGAAGAGGTTTACTTATGTGCTGGGGGACGAGAACCGGAGACTGGCAAAAGCCAATGGAAACTACTATCTTCTGCTTCATGTGAAATGTCCTATTGTAATTGTGGAATGCGGGTTTTTAAGTAACTGGAAGGAGGCTGTCCTTCTTCAGGAAGAGGATTATCAGGATCGGATGGCGTGGACAATTCATATGGGAATTTTAGAGTATTTGAATAAGGAATGACGCTTCCTATGACTGTTTGCGGTCATGAAATAATGTCCGGCGGGAGGAAGTTTAAAGTGAGGTAGAAACAAATGAAAAGGTATATTCCATTATTGGCCAATGTACTGGCGCAGGTGATTTTTGGACTGGCGTTCTTTTTTATTAAAATGGGAATGGCCGTGGTGGACCAGGATACAGTGAAGTTTTTGTCATTTCGGTTTACGGTCGGTTTTTTGGTGATGACGGTAATCTTGCTCTTGGGAATTAAAACGGTGAATTACAGGAAAGGATTTATTGGACTTATTTTTCTTTGCGGTTTGTTCAATCCCGCCATCAGCCAGATTTTAGAGACCACATCCACATCTTATGCTCCAACTTCGCAGATTGCCATGTATAACAGCATGCTGCCCATTGTGATGCTGGTATTTTCGGCGTTAATTAATAAAGAATATCCCACAAGGCGGCAGCTGATGTTTGTTCTGGTTTGCGTGGCCGGGGTGTTTGTTGCCAATATGGTGGAGCCGGGCAGCACGGGTATGACAACTATGGGGCTGCTCCTGATATTTGGAACTAATCTTGCAGTGGCCATAAACCGTGTTCTGGTGCGGCGTGCATCAGCAGTATTCACATCATTTGAGATTATTTATGTGACCACAGGCATGGGGGCTCTCCTTTTTAATTTGATATCCGTGGGAAAGAGCGCATCGGCCGGTGTGCTCCCCGCATATTTCGAGGGACTTTTTTGCCCGGAATTTGCAGTGTCTGTGCTCTATATGGGAATTGCCTCCTGTGTGATTGCATTCCTGTCTATGACGTATGCGTCTGCAAATCTGCCCTTTGCGGTTTATGCTTCCACCTGTACTTTAAGTACAGTGGTTGCAATTCTTTCCGGAGTTTTCCTGCTTCATGAGACATTTAAGCCATTGCAGGTAGTCGGAACGGCAGTAATTCTTGCCGGAATTATTGGAATCAGCTTATCGTATGATAAAAAGGATGAATCTGGAAACAGATTTCAATTAAAGACAAAGAATGGAGGTAAGTAACATGAAGAAGAATTTTGGAGCAAAACCGTATACGTATCCACAGCCGGTATTTATTATTGCTGCTTATGGGGAAGACGGAGTTCCCGACGCCATGAATGCCGCCTGGGGCGGAATCAGTGAAAGTACAGAGATTTCCATGTGCTTAAGCCCGGGACATAAAACCGTAAAAAATATTCTGGCCAGAAAGGCTTTTACGGTCAGCATGGCAGACGCGTCCCATGTGGTGGAGTGTGATTATGTTGGAATTGTTTCGGGGAATGAGGTTCCGGATAAACTGGAGAAGGCCGGATTCCATACAACCAGGGCAGAATTTGTTGACGCTCCGATGATTGACGAGCTTCCTATGACCTTAGAGTGTAAACTGGTAAGCTATGATGCAGAGTCATGCCGGATGGTTGGCGAGATTGTCAATGTCTGTGCGGATGAAAGGATTTTGGATGAAAATGGAAAGATTGCTCCCATGAAGCTGGAGCCGATCGTGTTTGATCCGGTGAACAACGCTTACTGGAAATTGGGAGAAAAGGTTGGAAATGCATTTAAGGACGGGACAAAATTAAAGTAAACAGGAAATGAGTCAGGCGGCGGAAATGATCCGCCGCCCGCTCTTTTCGGGAAAGAATCCACCGGGATGCCGTCCCGGATACACTTATTCACCACACGTTTCGCTGCTTCACCGAGAATCATGGTTTTCGCGAGTTGTTTTACCTGCGCTACATTTTAATTAACTCATACTCACGGCTGCCGAGGCCGATCTTTGCGGCATGGTCCAGACAGGAGCGCCATTCGGACTCCGGCGAGGAGTTAGTGAAATGATCATGGTGGTCATGGAAGTGCGGGTCGGCCAGATGATCGGAAAGCTGGCTGTGGGGGAGAGGAGCCGCCGCAAGACATGCATCCACACACGCCTGATCCAGGGCCAGCGGGTCAAAGGATGCAAACATTCCAATATTAGGGAGAATCGGCGCATCGTTCTCACAGTGACAGTCACAGTTGGGAGATACGTCCACGATCAGGGAGATATGGAAGTTGGGACGCCCATCCACAACGGCTTTTGTATATTCAGCCATTTTGTAGTTAAGAACCTCATTGGCATTTTCATTATCAAATGCGATGGCATCAAAGTTACATGCGCCAAGACAGCGTCCACAGCCAACGCAGGAGTCTTTGTTGACAGTCATTTTCTTTCTGTCCGTATCAAAAACGAGTCCGCCGTTGGCGCATTCTTTTTGACATTTATGGCATCCGCGGCAATTTTCATCAATAATATGCGGTTTTCCGCCGCTATGCTGCTCGGTTTTCCCCGCACGGGAGCCGCAGCCCATGCCGATGTTTTTAATGGTGCCGCCAAACCCCGTCATTTCATGGCCCTTAAAGTGAGTAAGGCTGATGAAAATATCGGCATCCATCACGGCGCGGCCAATTTTGGCTTCTTTTACATATTCTCCTCCGGCAACAGGAACTGCCACATCATCAGTTCCCTTGAGCCCGTCACCGATCAGAATGGGGCATCCCACGGTCAGCGGAGTGAAGCCGTTTTGCCATGCACATTCGAGATGCTCCAAGGCATTTTTGCGGCTGCCGGGATACATGGTATTACAGTCAGTCAGAAATGGTTTTCCCCCCATGGACTTTACGAGATCCACAATGGCCCTCGCGTAATTGGGCCGCAGGTAGCTGATATTCCCAAGTTCACCGAAGTGCAGTTTGATGGCAACGAATTTTCCATCCATGTCAATGGAGCCGATGCCTGCGGTTTTGCAGAGTTTCTGAAGCTTGGTGGGAAGACCGTCTCCAAATGCGATGGTGCGGAAATCGGTAAAGTATACCTTTGATTTTTCCATTATGTAGTCACTCCTGTTCTTTTCGATTATGGGGCGGCAGCTGCCTGTACCCCTCTAGCCATTATAAGACCTGAGAGTACTTAAGCGCAAGTACTAATGTACTGACACGTTTATTTTTGAATAATGGGGAAGAATAAATTTTCATCCTGCAAGGCGGCGGAGGGAGGTGTAATGGTGTTTCAGGCGTACCCCCGAAAGTGATTCAAAACGTTTCCTCTTACATGGGCGGGAACATAAGCAGCGTCCACGGAACGACTGTAATCGTCGTGAGAACTGCCGGAATCCAGCCGGCCTTTAAAAGATCCTTCTGCGTATATCCGCCGACAGACATCATAAGCGGGACTGCTACGGTCGACAGTGGTGTCAGATAAGAAACAAAGCATCCTATCCAGGTCATCAGGCACAGGCCAATCGGGTTCCAGCCTAGGGAAATGCTGGTCAGAATTGCAATCGGCTGAACCGTATTGTATAATGCCATGTTGGACATGAACTGAGTCACGATAAAGCTGATCAGCCAGAAAACTATATACACGAAGACCGGGCTGGGATTATTTCCGAGAATTTCGGTAATCAGTGAGGACACAATGTCAGCCGCGCCGGTATTTACCAGAGCTGTACCTACGCCGAGGGAACCAATGTACAAAAAGATTGGCGGCATATTCAGGCCGGCCATCGCCTCCTTCTCGGTAAGTACACCCGTAAGGATCATTGCCAGGGCGCCGGCCACACAGATCTGCCAGATTTCAAACGGAAGATGGCTGGACAGCAGGATACCAATGACAACCGCAAAGAAAATCGCATAGCCAAGGAACTCACGGACCGGATCCAGAGGCTTCTTTTCCTTAATTGCTTTTGTTTCCATTTCCGTCAAAAGCGGTCCCTTATCCGGGCACATTTTCGGGCAAATAAAAATTCCGCAAAGCACGGCCACCGCGATCGAGGGAATCCGGCAAATAAACATATCGAACATTCCTGTGGCATACTCCGTTACTCCGTAGGACTCCAAAAGCGCGTTTCTGGTCAGATAAGTCGTCGCACCATGACCGATTGGAAATGCAGATACGCACGCAATAGCAATCAGACAGATCGAAAACAGGCCCTTGGACGGACTAACATTCATTCGGCGGCAGAAATCAGACACCAGGGGATAGGTAATCGTAAAAATCAGGATTGCGCTTGGGGCCACCTGCGCCACCAAAAGCGTTACCAAGCAATAACCGATCATGCCCTTCGTAAAGGAACCGCCGGAAACCTTATATACGAGATTGGAAATTTTCCGGACCATTTGCGTCCGGTTCAGCCCGGCTGATACGATAAACATCGCCCCCATAATAATTGCAGAGCTGTTGGAAAAAACAGCCAGTGCCTGCTGAGGGGTCAGACAGCCGGTTACAGACAGTACAAACAGAGAGGTCATAGAGACCAGTGCAAGCGGCAGCTTGTTTGACATATATAAAACCAGAGTAGCAACAAAGATAATAATACAAAGCGTTGCCTGTGACATATTCATCCTCCTAGTATTTTCATTTTTTATCCCAACGGGATGGTTCGGATGGATAAAACCGGCTGCGTATTCATACCACAGTCATTTTCTCCTGCTTCCTTACTTCGAAATGCTCCGCGGGCGAATCTCTGGCGGGATCGGGCACTGATATGGCGCTCCGGCAAGTCTTGTACAAAGCTCTTCCTTTGCTTTCTCAATTATCTCCGGATGCTCTGCCAGGTCGATAGCCGTCGCGGCAAGCACCTTTCCGGCCAGCAGCATTCCTTTATGGGCGATTGAGCTTTTTCCCACTGTAACCGCTTGCCAGGAATGTCCCGGCGTTCCGGCCGGCCAGGTTACTGTCTGGCATTGAACCGTCGGCGTATTCCAGCTTACATCTCCCACATCGGTCGATGCCGGAACCACAGTATTTGACGGTCCCAGCGGCAGTACGAACCGATATACGGGATCTCCAGACTGAGCCAGAAGTTCTTTCCGTGTCTCCACCGCAATCCGCTCCTTCGGAACTGCCTGGATTTTCGCCTTCATACCTGCGGCGTAGGGCGGCATTGTAATAGAAAGCTTTCTAATATACTCCATTTCCTCTTCTGTATATTCTGGAAGCGGAATATTTGATAAATTCTGATACATGACCTCACAGAGCGTGTCATTCGGCACAAGATTGGAACAGCCTTTCACAAAGTCAATCTCCAGTTCCGTTTCCGTCATCAGCGCTGCTCCCTGCGCGATCTTGTTGACACGGCGGTAAATCTCCTCGACCTGTTCGTTTCTTGGCGCACGAATCAGATAAAGCACCTCTGCTTCTGCCTGAACCACATTCGGAGAGAAACCGCCCGTATTCGTGACCGCATAATGTACGCGGGCTTCCGGAATGATGTGTTCCCGCAAATACTGAACTCCTGTATTCATCAGCTCGACTGCATCTAGTGCACTCCGGCCCATGTGTGGTGCGGAAGCGGCATGGGCGCTGATGCCTTTGAAGTGGTAGTATATCTGATAATTCGCGAGACAGGACGCATTCATAACCTTATTGAAATCACCTGGATGCCAGCACAAAGCACAGTCCAGTCCGTCAAAACAGCCCTCTCTTGCCATAAAGCTTTTTCCGGAGCCTCCCTCCTCGGCCGGACAGCCAAAATACAGAATGGTTCCTTCCCTTTCTTGTTCCTCAAGATACCGCTTAAAACCGACTGCTCCGGCTAGAGAGCCGACACCCAGTAGATTGTGCCCGCATCCATGACCGTTTTTACAGCCCTCCATCGGCTTTTTTTCCGCCAATCCGGCCTCCTGACTCATACCGGACAGCGCGTCAAATTCCGCAAGGAATCCAATCACCGGCTTGCCATGACCGAATCTTCCAATAAAGGCTGTCTTCATTCCGGCGATATTTTTCTCGACGGTGAATCCCTCCTTTTCGAGCGCCTTGCAGAGAAGCTCTGCCGAAACAGTCTCCTCGAAGCAGGTTTCCGGATGATTCCATATTTCATCGCTCAACCTGCTGAAATCCTCGCTCTTTCCATCAAGGAAGCCCCAAATTTCTTTCTTTTCCATCTCGTCCTCCTTTTACATTTTCTCTCCATTAAAGAAATAAGAGATTTCTATTGTCACACAAATCGTATCTCTTATTTCTCTAATTGTCAATCCAAAAGTCAAATATGGGTATTTTTCCATATATTATCCAAATTTTTTATTACTATTTTGTGCATTTTGCTTTTGCCTTTCCACGCCATTTTGTCCTTTTTTTCTTTTATATCTTCAAATTCCATATTTGTCGCTTGACTGAACAAAAAAATATTCATATAATGGATCTACACGACCGCAGTACGTTTCAGAAAGGCAGGTAGCAGAACATGGCTATCCAAATTGGCGTTTTTGCCACTTCCGTTCTCGTAGCGGAAAAAATCAAGCAGGTAACCGAAACTCTCTCTGAGAACTGTGAATTTACTTTCATGCCCTATGACAGCATGAAGCAGCTTTGTTCCATTTACAAGCAGCGTAGCGGAGAATTCGACGGTCTTCTGTTCAGCGGGCCGCTTGGATATAAATATCTGATTTCCAGATATTCTCCGCCGTCCGTTTCCAATACATGTATTGAAATCTCTGACCAGGACTATTATCAGGCTTTTCTTAAAATCCTGTACCGGAATCCCCGCCTCGAAGTACAGCGTATCCTGATTGAGGCACCCTCCACCCCCATCCCTTGGGAGGAGGTCTTTGAGGATCCGGCCATCCGTCCGATCATGTGGACAAACATGAAGCTGGTTGACATGCTTCAGACAGACAGCCTGTACTCGGATTATTTCCAGGAATACCGTCGTCTCTGGACCTTACGGCAGGCGGATTTCTTCTGCACCCGGCTTGTCCATATCAGTCCACAGCTTACGGCTGCCGGAATTCCCCATGCGCTGCTGTTCCCATCCCGTCACAGCATTCTTTCAGCGATCAGCCGTCTTTTAAACGCCATCCGCAACAACGAAATCGTAGACTCCCGATCTGCAGTTGGCCTCCTGAAGCCTTCTGCTGACTTCTCTGAAAGAGAAATTGTGCATCTCCAGAATCTTTTGACCGAATACAACCATCAGTCAGGTACTGCACTGACGTTTCAGAGCAGTCCGGAAAGGCTCTTAATCTTTACCACAAGCGCCGCAGTCCATCAGTCCACACAGAATTACACTCATTGTCAGCTTGCCGAATTTCTGCAGAAACGATGTGATTTTCCGTTTGCACTTGGTTGGGGAGTCGGGGACGATGTGCTGGCTGCGCTCCATAACGCAGAACAGGCGCTCTGTGAATCTTTGAGAAGCGGTCTTGGTCCTTATATTGTAACAAAGCCTGGTGATCTGATCGGGCCTCTGGTTTCCGGAAAAAGCGTCTCTATCTCCACAGCTCCTATCGCGGATGCACTCTCCCTCTCAAAATTAATCGGAGTCACTCCGGCAAGCTGCCAGAAGCTTTTAACCCTTGCAAGCCAACAAAGCCGCTTTCTTCTTACGCGAAACGAGCTTGCTATGTATCTGAATGTAACGCCTAGAACTGCCAACCGGATTCTCACAAAACTTACGGAGCTTTCGGCCGCCCGCATCGTGGCCTCCAAACAAAAATCTTCTGCTGGCCGACCTCTTTCCGTCTACGAGATCCAACTGGAAGTTCTTTTATCAACCGCATAACCATGTGATATGATACATCTAAAATAGACAAAGGCCTTACAATGGGAATTGAATGTCAGCCGGCTTTGTACTATACTTTACAATAGCGGCAAGCCAGAAAACGGAAAACCGAGGTGTAAATCAAATGGCAAAATTTCAGATTGATACAACAGAATTGTATTGGATTGATGGAAGTATGGATGATCCAGAAGATTTGTGTTTGCATGGTCATGCCATTGCCTATATTGGTGAAGAAAAGCTGGAATATGATTGTACTGTCAGTGCGACTGCATTATACCTGCTCAAAACATTGACGGAGGATCATATCATTCATGAGGATAATCAGATGCTGCCTTGCTGCGGCCACTTTTATATCCCTGATGCGAAACTTGAAAATGTGATAATCAGTGGCTGTAATAGTGGAATTGACTGGACAGTAAGGCACAGCGGAGAAGATGTTGTTCTGACTTTGGAAAATGGGAGCGAGGAAACCATTCCGCTGGAGGAATACAGGCAAGAGGTGTATC
The DNA here is from genome assembly GCA_910586315.1 of uncultured Lachnospiraceae bacterium. GTDB lineage: Bacteria > Bacillota > Clostridia > Lachnospirales > Lachnospiraceae > CANRXD01. The sequence continues at coordinate 70,438 of CAJUIP010000003.1, forward strand.
GGTTCGCAGACAAAATTGAGGAGTACTATAAATCGTGTTCGCCAAAACAAATACCTGAGGATTCATTCAGCCGTGATGGATATATCGCATTTTGGAACGAATGGCATCGGCGGAGAAATATGTAAATCTTCATTTATCGGGGGATTTCATCTTTGCGGCGTTCGCCAAACGCTCACACAGGCACGGAACCTGGCCTGTTGCCCGCGGGAATAAAGGAGGAGACGTGATGAAAGAATTTTTATTACCTTACGGTAAAGAAAAGCTGAAAGCAGAAATTGAAGACAGTCATCTTGCCGGAGTCCTGTTATCAGAGCTTCACAGCTATCAGGCACCGAAGGGTGGGACAGAGCTGGTTTTGGATGCCTTAGAACATCCCATCGGAAGCCCGAGACTCTGCGATATGGCAGCAGAAAAAAAGAAAATCGTTGTGATTTCTTCTGACCACACAAGACCGGTCCCCAGCCACATCATCATGCCGCTTCTGCTAAAAGAAATCAGAAAGGGCAATCCGGGTGCGGAAGTCACAATTCTGATTTCCACAGGGCTTCACAGAGAGACGACCCGGGAAGAGCTGGAAGCAAAATTCGGGCCGGAAATCATGAAAAATGAGACGGTTGTCGTCCATAACTGTGATGATAAGGAAAATATGGTATATCTGGGAAAACTCCCCTCCGGCGGAAAACTGCTTATAAACCGCCTGGCTGTCGAGGCGGACCTTCTGGTTGCGGAAGGGTTTATTGAGCCTCATTTTTTTGCCGGCTTCTCCGGCGGAAGAAAGAGCGTCCTCCCGGGGGTTGCAAGCCGTGAGACCGTTATGTATAATCACAACTCTGCTTTCATTGCAGACCCCCATGCGAGAACCGGAGTCATCGAGGGAAATCCGATTCACGACGATATGCTCTATGCAGCAAGAGCCGCCAGGTTAGACTTTATTGTTAATGTGGTTATTGATGCAAACCATGATCCGGTTTTTGCCGTTGCAGGCGATTGTGATCTGGCCCACAGAGTCGGAAGAGAATTTCTTGCTTCCAAATGCCAGGTGGATGCGGTACCGGCGGACATCGTAATTTCCACTAACGGCGGCTATCCTCTTGATCAGAACATTTACCAGTCTGTAAAGGGAATGACAGCCGCAGAGGCAACCGTAAAAGAAGGCGGTGTGATTATCATGCTTTCCAGGGCCTCCGATGGACATGGCGGAAAATGTTTCCATGAGACTTTCCGGGACGAAAAGGACTTAAACCGCATGATGAAGACCTTTCTGAACAGAAAACCGGAGGAGACTATCATCGATCAGTGGCAGTCCCAGATTTTTGCCAGGCTGCTCTTGAAGGCGACTGTAATCTTCATTTCTTCCTGTGAGGACCGGTTAGTGAAAGATTTACATATGATTCCGGCCCACAGCATGGAAGAGGCCATGGAAAAGGCAAAGGAAATTGTAAAAAAAGAGGACTATACCGTAACCGTAATCCCGGACGGTGTATCTGTCATTGTCAGAGAATAAGGAAAGGGGAGAAGGGAACATGAAATTTATACTGATTCCAGATTCTTTTAAAGGAACATTAAGCTCCACACAGATCTGCGGAATTCTCGATGAAAAGGTAAAGAAATACTTTCCGGAAAGTGAAATCATTTCCGTTCCCGTTGCAGACGGCGGGGAGGGCTCCGTGGACGCATTTATTACCGCAGTGGGCGGTAAAAAGAAAACAGTCATCGTAAAAAATCCGTATTTTGAGGATATGGAGTCTTATTTTGGGTTGATTGATAATGGGGAAACCGCGGTGATTGAAATGGCTTCCTGCGCCGGACTTCCGCTGGTGGAGGGCAGAAAGGATCCGCGTCTTACTACAACTTATGGCGTGGGGCAATTGATTCTGGCGGCCGCTGATACTGGCGTGAAAAAGATTATTGTGGGGCTTGGCGGTTCCGCCACCAATGACGGCGGCTGTGGCGCGGCCGCGGCAGTGGGTGTAAAATTCTATAATGAAGCCGGTGAGGAATTTATTCCCACAGGCGGGAACACAAAAAATATTGCAAAGATTGATCTTGGCGGAAAAAGCCCGGCCTTAAGCGGAATCGAAATCGTTACTATGTGCGATATCGACAATCCCATGTATGGTCCGGCCGGTGCGTCCCATATTTTTGGACCGCAGAAAGGGGCTGACCCAGATATGGTTCTGGAGCTGGATGAGGGCATAAAGAATCTGGCAAGGGTCATTGCCGAAACCACAGGAAACGATATCAGCAAGATACCCGGAACCGGAGCAGCCGGAGCCATGGGGGCGGGAATGATCGCATTCTTTGGCTCCAGGCTTCAGATGGGGATTCAGACGGTTCTCGACACGGTACGGTTTGACCAGATGATAAAGGACGCTGATTACATTTTTACCGGAGAGGGGAAATTAGATTCACAGAGCTTACGGGGGAAAGTGGTAATCGGAATTGCAGAACGGGCAAGGAAGCAGAAAAAGCGCGTGATTGCCGTGGTTGGCGGAGCCGATGACAGTGAAATTGGAAAGGCCTATGAGATGGGAGTGACCGCCGTATTTCCTATCAGCAGACTTCCACAGGATTTTTCTGTTAGCAGATATCACAGCGAGGAAAATCTTGCGTACACAGCAGATAATATTTTACGGCTGCTTGCGGCAAAATAAGGGGGAAATTAAATAAGACTGTTTCCGGGGCGATTACTGCACAGATTGCAGTTGCGGTTATAGGCCAACGGTTGATAATGGCAAAGTATCGAAAAAGTATTGGCAATCCGTTTCGTTTTTATTTATCTACTCCATATTGTCTTAAAAAATGATGGAAAATTTAGATGGATTATATATGAATTCACTTATTGTAAAAGAATATTGGGGTGGATTTTTACGAGGACATGAGTTACAATAATATAACCGAAGAAAAAGGAGGCGTGTCTTATAAGTTTACAACCAAATAATTTCAAGCTTGAATCAACAACAGTCTGGTCTTTTCCAGATAGAGGCAGTTGGGCAACGCATTCAGGAAGGCATCGTGGAAATTGGTCACCATATGTGCCAAGAAATCTGATATTTCGCTATTCCAATTCCGGTGATTGGATATTGGATCAATTTATGGGTAGTGGAACCACTTTAGTCGAAGCGAAGCTACTCAATCGTAATGCGGTAGGTGTTGATATCAATCCGCAATCTGTTTCAATCTCTGAAACAAACTTACAATTCCAATGTGAAACAAATTCAAAAATATTTGCAAGAAATGGTAATGCTACAAATCTGCATTTTATCAGAGATAGCCGCATTGACTTTATCTGCACGCATCCACCTTATGCAAATATCATCAGGTACAGTAACGGGATAGGAGAGGATCTTTCCTTACTTGGTGTAGATGATTTTTTGGCTGAAATGAGTAAGGTGGCAAAAGAATCATTTCGTGTGTTAAAAAAGGGAAAAATGTGTGCTGTAATGATAGGAGATATAAGGAAATACGGGAAAGTCATTCCATTGGGGTTTTGTATGATGGAATGCTTTTTACAGGCAGGATTTACTAATCAAGAGATTATTATTAAAGAGCAACATAATTGTCGTTCTACAGGCTATTGGGAGAAGCAGAACAATAATTTTCTTCTTCTGGCACATGAGTATATATTTGTTTTTCAAAAGTAAATTAGTTACTATTCACGGGAGGGGGGATCTTCTTGACGCCTGTTTTTATCCGTTTTTCCCCGCCCCGTGAACTGCAATGTAAATTAATTCATAATTCGCAGAAAGTGAAAGTTATGGTTGTTATTTTGTATATTTGCAAGTATAATAAATATGTGAAAGATTATCTATTTGCGGACATAGAGAAGAGGAATCAGAGTGAGTAATTCAAGTGTTGCTCCATTTGTAAAATGGGCTGGCGGAAAGCGTCAGTTGCTTCCACAGATAAAAGAGAGAATGCCTGAAAGATATAATAATTATTTTGAGCCATTTGTAGGTGGCGGTGCGGTAATATTTGAATTGCTACCGGCAAATGCTTTGATAAACGATATCAATAAAGCTTTGATAAATGCGTATAAGCAAATATGTAATGCGCCAGAGGCATTTCTGAAGGTTGTGAAGGAGCTCGATGGTGAAATGTGGGAGGACGGCAAAGAATACTACTATTCCCTTAGAGAGCATTACAATGATAAGCTGATGAAGGCAGAGTATGATGTGGAGTTGGCTGCATTGTTTGTATTTATCAATAAGCACTGTTTTAATGGTTTGTATCGTGTAAATGGAAAGGGACTCTTCAATGTTCCATACAACAATAGTCGTAGAGCTTCTGTTGATGAAAATGCTATTATGGAGATTTCAGTATATCTTCAGGGAGTAAAAATTATTGATGGTGATTTTGAAGTTGCCTGTAAGGATGCGAAAAAGGATGATTTTGTATTTATAGACAGCCCGTACGCACCGTTAAATCCAACTTCATTTGAATCATATACCAAAGAGGGATTTGATATAGAAAGCCATGAGCGATTAGCAAAACTTTTTCATGAATTAACGATGCGAGGATGCTACTGTATGCTTACAAATCATAATACAGACTTAATAAAAGAGTTGTATGGTAACAAGGGTTACAAAATAGATGTTGTAAGCGTTAAACGTATGATTAATTCGGATGCATCCAACCGAGTTGGTGAAGAAGTAATTATATGTAACTATTAAAGGAGAAAATGAGCTGCATATAACAAAGTTGCAAATTGGTTGGATAACGTTTTTAACCAAAATATTTCAGAAGATATCGTAGTATTTGTTTCGATTTGTATGAAGATGTCAATGTTGAAATTTTATTTTCGAAATATATTATTAAGGAGCCTGGATAATGGAAAACTTATTTGCCAAAAAAGTACCATTATACTTCGAAACAGAAGAGTCACAGCTAATATTAGGTGATTCCTTTAAAATTCTTTCAAAAATAGAACCAGAATCTGTGGATATGATATTTGCAGACCCACCCTACTTTTTAAGCAATGACGGCATTACTTGTCAAGGAGGGAAAATGGTTTCGGTAAACAAAGGCTCATGGGATAAGCTCTCAGAAAGTGGAACTAGCGTCGAGGAGAAACACAAGTTTAACAGAAAGTGGATTAAGCTATGTAAGAAAGTACTAAAGCCGAACGGCACGATTTGGATATCGGGAACATTACATAATATATATTCGATTGGTATGGCATTGGAGCAGGAAGGCTTCAAGATAATTAACAACATAACATGGCAGAAAACGAATCCACCACCAAACTTAGCATGCCGATGCTTCACGCATTCTACAGAAACCATATTATGGGCAAAGAAGAATGAAAAGAAGTCCCGGCATTTTTTTGATTATCATAAGATGAAAGAAATGAATGATGGCAAACAGATGAGGGACGTGTGGACAGGTGCATTAACCAAGCCTTCGGAGAAAACAGAGGGCAAACATCCTACACAAAAGCCGGAATATTTACTTGAGAAAATCGTATTAGCATCTACGAAAGAAGGACAAATTATACTGGATCCTTTTTGCGGTTCTGGAACTACCGGAGTAGAAGCTGTGCGATTTGGAAGGAAGTTTATTGGGATAGATGTAAGCGAAGAATATTTGGAGATATCCAAAAAAAGACTAGAGAAGGTAGTGACAGATGCGAGAGAATATTGAAATTGTAATACGAGGAGTGATAGTGAATGAGAAATTTTGATGAATGGCTAAGTAAGTTTAGGCCCAGTATATCGAGCTATGACTATTACATAGATTTTGAAAAGGTTGTAAAAAATGTTGAAAAGATTAAGGTAGAATTGAATATTTTGAATTCCTTGATTGGGTCAAAAAGTATTGAAAATGACTTTGAAAGAATTGTGTCTAAGTATCCTGAGACACTACAATGTATTCCATTGCTTCTGGCTGTGAGAGGATATGAAATCTACGCCCAGGATGAAGATGGCGCGTTCTTGTACAGTTTCAAAAATATGAATTATAGTGTGGAGCAGTATAAGGTATTCATGCGTAAGACCGGATTATTTGATATGATTGCGAATCACTTGGTAAATAATCTTGTAGACTATGCTTTGGGTATTGAAACCGGATTGGATTCTAATGGGAGAAAAAATCGTGGTGGTCACCAAATGGAAGATTTAGTTGAGAGGTATATCGTGGCAGCAGGCTTTGAGAAAAATATAAATTACTTTAAGGAAATGTATCTTAAGGACATTGAAAAAAAGTGGAATATTGATTTATCAGCGCTTTCTAACCAGGGTAAGGCTGCTAAAAGATTTGATTTTGTAATAAAGACAGATAAAATGATTTATGGTATAGAAACAAACTTTTATGGCGGGGGCGGTTCAAAACTTAATGAAACTGCGAGAAGTTATAAAATGCTTTCGCAGGAGGCGGATACTATAAAAGGCTTTACTTTTGTATGGTTTACAGATGGAATTGGCTGGAAGAATGCCAGAGGTAATTTGAGAGAGACATTTGAGATCATGGAACATATTTATAGTATTAATGATATGGAAAATTGTATCATTAAGAAAATAATATTATGATAAAGCATATTAATTTCAAGTACAGAGGAAAAGGATATGAATCAGAGAGATATCGAAACATTTAATAAAGCGGTTGAATCACTTAGACAGTATAGAAGATATGAGATTGTTGATGAAAATAACAATAATTTATTGGACGATTTATATGTAGACCCGATTGAATAACTTATGTTTGGAATACATAGTTAATAGTAAAGTACATCCCGATAACACAAAATGACAAGAGTGCTGTATCCGCTATAAAAAAATACTTGCATCTTGCTCCACAATGGTTTATAATGACTAAGTAATTAAAAATTGTTCTTCGGGGCGGGGCGTGATTCCCCACCGGCGGTTAAAGTCCGCGACCTGCTTTTTGCAGCTGATTTGGTGAAATTCCAAAACCGACAGTATAGTCTGGATGAGAGAAGAAATTGTGTGACAGGAGTATCAGCCCCGGACTTTTTGTATTGGTCCGGGCTTTTTGTTTCCCTGAAACCGGCCGGGTGGGGAGACAGAGAATTTCCCGGGCCGCAATTCCTCTGTATGTTATGTACAGCAAGAAGGACATGAATCTTAAGGAGGAAACAAAAATGAACCAAAACAAAGTCTTAAACGTAAGAAATGTTGTGTTAATCGGTATGTTTGGCGCTCTTGCGGCCGTATTGGAGGGATTTCAGATTTCCGTTCCTTTTGCGCCGCCGTTTTACAAGCTGGATTTTGCAGAGACTCCGATTTTAATCGGCGCATTCGCACTGGGTCCGGTTCCGGCTGTTTTAATGGAGTTGGTGAAAAACATTCTAAAGATTATTACCCAGGGAACTACCACTATGTACGTGGGTGATCTTGGCAACTTTATCGGCGGCTGCGCCTTTGTTCTCCCGGCGTCAATCCTCTACCAGAAAAACAAAACCAGAAAAACTGCAATCCGCGGTCTTGGCCTTTCGATTCTGTGTGCAGTTGTGGCGGCTGTGTTTGTAAACTGTTTCCTGACGATTCCCACCTATGCGAGACTGATGTTTGGCGACGTGGAAAGTATTATTTCCATGGGGACGGCCATTAATCCTGCGATTAAGGATATTTACACCTTTGCGCTGTTTGCTATCATTCCGTTTAACCTGTTGAAGTGCGGTTTAAATGCTTTTATCACCGCGCTTGTGTATAAGCGCGTCAGCGTGATTCTTCATTCCGGTGCGTCCGTGTCGGGAGCAAGTACTAGTACTAGAACAGCAGTAAAATAGTAACAGACGGTACGGCTATGCAAAACAAGGCGAAAGGCAGGAGCGAAGTATGGTACAGTATTACAGAGAACTGACAAGACTGGAAATGGAGGCTGTCGATAAAGAGGAAACTGTGGTGATGATTCCCATTGGCGCCCTGGAGCAGCACGGAAATCAGTGCCCTCTGGGAACCGATGAAATCATTTCCGAGGCGACAGCCAGGAGAATCAAGGAAGCTCTGGACAGGGAAATTCCCGATTATCCCATGCTTATTTTTCCTCCCATTCCGGTGGGACTCAGCACAGAACACATAAATTTCTGCGGCTCCATTACCTTAAAACCGGATACGTTTTATCATATGCTTTACGATATCTGCAAAGGCCTGCACCACCATGGGTTTAAGAAAATCGCCATGTTAAACTGCCACGGCGGCAATTCCCCCATTATTCAGGTTTTAAGCCGGGAGCTTAGAAGCGAGCTGGGTCTGGCCGTGTTTATCATTAACTGCGGCGCATTTTTCGGAAATCAGGCAGTGAAAGACACGGTGACTCCGGGAAATATATGGGATTTTCATGGCGGTGAGATGGAGACTTCCATGGTCCTAGCGGAGCGGCCGGAGCTTGTGAAGCTCGAGACCTCTGAAGCTGGAATCCCGAAAAAATTCATGGGAAACAAGACCTTTACCGTATATGGCCCCATTACGATCGGCTGGGTGTCTGAGGAGTGGGTGACAGAGGACGGAAAGCCCATCGGAATCGGCGGCGACCCCAAAGGAGCCACGGCCGAAAAGGGCAATCAGATTTATGACAGCTTTGTGGAGTCCATTGTGGCCGGACTTAAGGAAATCAGGCGGTGGAAAGATCGGTGAAGAAGGAACGAGAGAAAGACTGCACAATAAGGATTGCAAGTGGTTTTCGGTTGTGCTAAACTAAATAAAACTCAGAAGAATGAGCACCAGCGGGTTGTTTGCGCCCCTGGTGCTCATCATGCCATAAAAGAAGCTGACAGAATAAATGGGAATCAATATGAAAACGAAGATAATTAAAATTGCTGATAAAAATCAGGTTTGTGATGAGGAACTTCTGGAAGCGGCCGGGATCTTAAAAAAGGGCGGTCTGGTGGCCTTTCCGACAGAGACCGTATACGGACTTGGAGCCAACGCCCTGGATGAGACGGCTGCAAAGAAAATTTATGCGGCGAAGGGCCGTCCGTCGGATAATCCGCTAATTGCTCATATTTCCTGTATGGAAGAACTGCCGGGCCTTGTGGAGGAAATTCCGGAGGCGGGGAGAAAGTTGGCGGAAAAATTCTGGCCGGGGCCCCTAACCATGATTTTTCCTAAAAAATCCGTGGTGCCATACGAAACGACAGGAGGTCTTGACACCGTGGCTGTGCGGATGCCCTCGGACCCGGTGGCCAACCGGCTCATTAAGCTGGCCGGGATTCCGGTGGCAGCTCCCAGCGCCAATACATCCGGACGGCCAAGCCCCACGAGGGCGGAGCATGTGATGGAGGACATGGACGGAAAAATTGAGATGATCATTGACGGCGGAGAAGTGGGAATCGGTGTGGAGTCCACCATCGTGGATGTGTCCGGTGCAGCGCCGACACTTTTAAGACCCGGCGCCGTTACCATGGAAATGCTTTGCGGGACCCTTGGCAGGGTGGATGTGGACCCAGCGATTCTGGGGCCTGTGAGTGCTGATGTGAAGCCTAAGGCGCCGGGAATGAAATACCGTCACTATGCACCGAGAGCGGATATGGTTCTGGTGGAGGGAGAGATGGAGCAGGTGGCAGCGTACATCAACCGGGAGGCCGGGAAGGCGAGGGAGGCCGGGAAGCGTGTGGGAATCATCTGTACCAGAGAAAGCCGGGACTATTATCCGGAGGGATTTCTGGAAATCATAGGAAGCCGGGAGAATGAGGAAACGGTGGCCCATAACCTGTTTGCTGTTCTCCGTGATTTCGATGAGCGGCAGGTGGATTGTATTTTTTCGGAGAGCTTTTCCAGAGACAGCTTGGGACAGGCCATTATGAACCGCCTTTGCAAGGCGGCGGGGTACCATATTGTAAAAGTATAAACCTTTGAGGAGGAGAAAATATGTCGGCAAAGAGAAATGGATATATCACGTGGGACGAATATTTTATGGGAGTCGCAAAACTGTCAGCCATGCGTTCCAAGGACCCTAGTACACAAGTGGGAGCCTGTATTGTGAGCGGGGACAATAAGATTTTGTCCATGGGCTATAACGGATTTCCGAATGGATGCTCGGACGATGAATTTCCGTGGGACAAGGAAGAAAATGACCCCTATGATGAGAAATATTATTATGTGACCCACAGTGAGCTGAATGCTATTTTAAATTACCGGGGCGGCAGCCTGGAGGGCAGCAAGCTTTACGTGACCCTGTTTCCCTGCAACGAATGCGCCAAAGCTATTATTCAGGCCGGAATCAAGACGATTGTGTATGAGAGCGATAAATACGCCGATTCCTCCGCCACCAGGGCGTCCAAACGGATGTTAAATGCGGCGGGAGTCCGGTATTACCAGTATCATTCCACCGGAAGAAAGATTGAATATTATGTGTAGCGGAGTCACGGCATGAAATTTTTACTGGCAGCCATAAACGCAAAATACATCCATTCCAATCTGGCAGTGTACAGTCTGCGGGCCTTTGCGAATGCTCATGTGCCCGGCGCGGACATCGAAATTGGCGAGTATACCATCAATCATCAAATGGACCATATTTTGCGGGATATTTACAGAAGAAAGCCGGATTTTATCGGTTTTTCCTGCTATATCTGGAACATTTCTTATGTGCTGGAACTGGTGAGAGACCTTCATAAGGTGCTGCCGGAACTGGAAATTTGGATGGGCGGCCCGGAGGTGTCCTATGATGCCGGGGAGCTCCTTTCTAATGAGCCGGAGATCCGCGGCGTCATGCGCGGCGAAGGAGAACTTACCTTTACGGAGGTGGTGAAAGCCTATATGACCGGGAAGGGATGGAATCTTAAGACCGAACAGCTTCTTTCCGGCACGGCGGGGATTACGTACCGGGCCGGAGATATCCGGGAAACCATGCCGCAGAGATTCCTTGCCATGGATGAAATTCCCTTTCCTTATAAGGATATGACCGGTTTCGAAAACAGGATTGTTTATTACGAAAGCAGCCGGGGCTGTCCCTTTTCCTGCAGCTACTGTCTGTCGTCCATTGATAAAGCCGTCCGCTTCCGGAGTCTTTCTCTTGTGAAGCAGGAGCTGGATTTCTTCCTGGATCATAAGGTCCCTCAGGTAAAATTTGTGGACAGGACCTTTAACTGTAAACGGGATCATACGCTCGAAATCTGGCGCCATATCATGGAGCATGATAATGGAATCACCAATTTCCATTTTGAAGTGTCGGCGGATCTTTTTGACGAGGAAGAGCTTGAGGCCATAGCCCGCATGCGTCCCGGCCTGATTCAGCTTGAAATTGGCGTTCAGTCCACGAACCCGGATACCATAACGGAAATCAGACGGAAAATGAACCTGGACCGCTTAAAAGCCGCTGTCTCCAGAGTCCATGGATACAGGAATACCCATCAGCACCTGGATCTAATCGCAGGTCTGCCCCATGAGGGAATGGACTCCTTTTTAAGGTCCTTTGACGACGTATACCGCATGGAGCCGGACCAGCTTCAGCTTGGCTTTTTAAAGGTCCTGAAGGGTTCCTATATGGCCGAACAGGTCAAAGACTACGGCCTGCGTTACCGGGCGGTTCCGCCCTATGAGGTATTGTCCACCAGGTGGCTTTCCTATGGGGATGTCATCCGCCTTAAGGAGATGGAGGAGATGGTGGAAGTGCATTATAACAGCGGACAGTTCAAACGCACCCTGGCGCTTTTGTGGCGGGAATTTCCTGCCCCGTCAGTCATGTTTCTTTCCCTGGCCGGTTATTATGCGGCGCACGGGCTGTTCGGGCCAAGCCAAAGCCGGATTGCAAGATATGAAATTTTGTATGGGTTTATAAAAACGCAGTTTGCCGGAGAGAAAGAAAAGCTGTCTGCATTCCGGGACAGCCTGATGTTTGATCTGTATCTTCGGGAAAATGCCAAAAGCCGGCCGTCCTTTGCCATGGACCAGACGCCTTTTAAAAGACATATCCGGGAGTTTTTCGTGCTGGAGGAGGAACAACCCCGCTGGCTTTTGGGCTATGAAGGCTATGACAGCAGACAGACAAGCAAAATGGCCCATCTGGAGGCTATGGAGGACGGAAGCTTTCTTTTATTTGATTATAAAAACCGTGATCCCCTGGATAAAAACGCGGCGGCCATGCGGTTTTCATATACGGAAAATAAAAACTCCAGGGTGTCTGGATTCGGAGCGTGGAATCAATTACCGCTTTTTTCTGAATTATGAAACCCTATGGAGGAGATGAGAAAACTCTGAGTGCCATAAAAAGAAAGGCTGGTGGCAGAAATATGACGAATTCCTATGTGGCTGTGGATCTGGAGACCACGGGAATCGGGGCGAAAAAAGAAAAAATTACAGAAATTGCCATGGTAAAAGCAGTGGACGGCCAGGTGACGGATACGTTTCATACTTTAATCAATCCCCACAGAAAAATTCCGGAAGAAATTGTAAAGCTTACGGGAATTGACGATGAGATGGTGAAGGATGCGCCGGGGATAGAGATCGTTATGCCAAAGGTAATCCGGTTTTGCGAGGGATTTCCGATTCTGGGGCACCAGGTCATTTTTGACTACGGGTTTTTGAAGCAGGCGGCAGTAAACCAGAAGCTGGAGTTTGAAAAAGAGGGAATTGATACCCTGAAAATCTGCCGGACGGTGATGCCTGCGGAAGAAAAGAAAAATCTGGGAGCGGCCTGTGCGTATTTTGGCATCCATCCGGATACTGCCCACCGGGCTTTGTCGGATGCCATGGCAGCTCATCTTCTCTATACGGAGATGAAAAAGCGCTTCGGAGAAGAAAAAAACGAGCTTTTTGAAGCAAGATCTCTGCAATATAAGGCAAAAAAGGAAAAACTTGCTACAAAAAGGCAAAAACAACACTTGCAGGATTTAGTAAAATATCATAGAATAAACGTGGCTGTCCAGATTGAGCATATGTCCGGAAATGAAATTTCGAGAATGATCGACAAAATTATTTTGAACTATGGACGGATTCCGAAAAAACAAGGAGGACAGAGGCAGGGATAATTTTCTGAAATCGAGATAAAATGAAATAAAAGAGGTGAATGCTTTGCTAAATTTAAATGATAAGAAGACGAGAAAAATTTTTTCGACGGTGGTCATCGTGATTGTTGTTCTGGCAATGGTTCTTCCGATGGTTTTAGGATCTTTATTATCTGTTATTTAGAATAAAAGGAGAAAATTATGAAACAATATGTGTGGAGTGCAGGTGTGACGGCAGCCATAGCAGCCGGCCTGGTTTTCATGGCACCGTTTTCCGCACACGCAGAGGAGCCTATTCCGGGCGGAGTCTTTGTGGGGAGCCTCAGTCTGGAAGGTCTGACCGAGAAAGAGGCAGAGGAAAAGGTAGCCGGATATGTGGAGGAAAAACTGAACCAGACGATCACGCTCGAAGTGAATGGAACGCAGGTTTCAGCCAACGCGGAGGAACTGGGGCTTAGCTGGGGAAATAAAGATGCGGTGGATGATGCCTTAAGAGGCACAGAGATCAAGGGAAATCTGGTCAGGCGTTACATGAAGAAAAAAGATTTGGAGGTTAATCCTGTAAAGATTGACCTGGATATGGATGTAGACCAGGAAAAGATTTCCGCTTTCGTAAGCGAGAAATGCGGAGCGGTCGTGACAGAACCTCAGAATGCAGCGATTACGAAGCAGGACGGGGAATTTATTATCACGCCGGAGGTGGTGGGAACCACAGTGGATATCGAAGCCACAAAAAATTCCCTGAATGAAGCTTTAAACGGCGAGGGAACAGATGGAATTGCCATTGCGGCCACGGTGACGGAAAAGGAACCGGAGATAACCGCCGAGGACCTTGCATCCATAAAGGATGTACTGGGAACATTCTCCACTGATTTCAGCAGCAGCGGCGCCTCCCGTTCCACGAACCTGGCAGTGGGAGCCTCAAAAATAAACGGGCATGTTTTAATGCCGGGTCAGGTGCTTTCCGGCTACGAATGTATGCAGCCGTTTACGGTGGAGAACGGATACCGAACGGCCACAGCCTATGAAAACGGCAGATCCGTTGACAGCATCGGCGGAGGCGTGTGTCAGATTTCCACAACTCTTTATAACGCGTCGCTGCTTGCGGAGCTGGATATTGTACAGCGTCAGAATCATTCTATGACTATCGGCTATGTAAAGCCGTCCATGGATGCCGCGATTGCGGGAACTTATAAGGACCTTAAAATATCCAACCCCTACGACACGCCTGTTTATGTGGAGGGGTATACGTCAGGAAAAACACTGACCTTTACGATTTATGGAAAAGAAACGCGTCCGGCTAACAGGACGATAAAATTTGAGTCCCAGACGCTTCAGCGAATCGACCCGGGCGAGCCTGTGGAACAGGTGGATAATACTTTAATGCCCGGACAGAGAGTGAAAGTTCAGTCGAGCCATACTGGTCTTAGGTCCCAGCTATATAAATGTGTATATATGGACGGAGAGCTGAAAGAACGGACGCTCCTCAACGCGGACACCTATAATGCGTCCAAGGCCATTTACCGGGTGGGTCCGGCAGCTCCGGCTGTGGCCCCGGTGGAGGAAACTCCGGCCGCACCGGAACCGACACAGCCCGCGGAAACTCCGGCGGCTCCCGCAGAGCCCGCGCCGACGGAAACACAACCCCTCGGCCCCGGCTATGAGTATGGTCCGGGAATGCCCGCACCTTCGCCGGCCCCCACAGAGGCAGCCCCCGCAGAGCCTGCTCCTGCAGAGCCGGCCCCAGTGGAGACTCCGGACCCCGCACCTCTCACGGAGGGCCCGGGAGGAGAGTAATCGGTAACAAAACTATGATGAAAAAAATAGACAGAGAGCCTAATGGCAGGCGAAGCTTTATCCCGGGACAGGACCTGGTGGCAGCCGGAGTGATTGGCAAGACCGGAGCCAGGGCCGTTCTGGAAAAAAAAGAAATTTATTTGAATTCCCGGTTCCATCCGGCATTTATAAGACGGCTCAAAGCGGCGGCAGGTGAAAAAATCTGCCTGACTCCGGAGGTTCTTATGGAGCTTGGAGCGGCAGAATGGGAATACATAGAAGAGGGCGGCATTTTAGCGGCCCTCTGGCGTTTATCGGGGGCTTATGAGCAGGGAATTTCATTTTCCCTCCTTAAAATACCGGTAAGCCAGGAAATTATAGAGGCGTGTGAACTTTTCGACTTAAACCCGTATCGGCTCTGGTGCGGCGAATGCGTTCTCGTTGCGGCGGATCATGGACAGGACATGGTGTGCGCCCTGGAAGAGAAAGGAATTCGGGCAGCAGTCATTGGCAAAGTGGAAAAGGGAATTACAAGAAGGATGACAGGGATCGGCGGGACAGGATATCTGGAGCGGCCCCAGCCGGACGAAGTATACAAGATCATTGACGAGGAGGATTACCATGAGGGAAAAAATACTGGCGATTATCGAAAAGAACAGCAGAATTGATCTGGCGGACCTGGCGGCCCTTTTGGGGGAAAGCGAGGCCGCGGTGGCCAATGAGATCGCGGATATGGAAAAAGAAAATATTATCTGCGGCTACCATACGATGATAAACTGGGATAAGACCAGCGATGAAAAAGTAACCGCCCTCATTGAGGTAAAGGTAACTCCTCAGCGGGGTATGGGCTTTGAAAAGCTGGCGGAGCGCATTTATCAGTACAGCGAGGTAAACTCCATGTATCTGATGTCCGGCGCGTATGACTTCACGGTCATTCTGGAAGGAAAGACCATGCGTGAAGTGGCTCAGTTCGTATCGGAAAAGCTGGCTACCATGAATTATGTCTTAAGTACTGCAACACATTTTATTTTAAAAAAGTACAAAGACCATGGAACTGTTATGTGTGAAAAACCTGAAGACGAAAGGATGCTGATTACTCCGTGAGAAACCCGTTATCTGACACAATTGTTACGATTCCACCGTCCGGAATCCGCAAATTTTTTGACATCGTAAGTGAAATGAAGGACGCAATTTCCCTGGGTGTGGGCGAGCCGGATTTTGACACGCCGTGGCATATCAGGGACGAAGGCATTTATTCCCTGGAAAAGGGGCGTACCTTTTACACGTCCAACACAGGATTAAAAGAGTTGAAAATGGAAATCTGCCGTTATTTAAAGCGGCGGTTTGACGTGTCTTACGATTACAGTACTGAGGTATTGGTGACTGTGGGCGGCAGTGAGGCCATTGATATTGCCTTAAGAGCCATGCTAAATCCCGGGGATGAGGTATTAATACCCCAGCCCAGCTATGTCTCCTATACCCCCTGTACGATTCTGGCCGGAGGAGTTCCGGTGATTATTGAACTGGAGGAGAAGGACCGGTTCCGCCTCACAAAGGAGAAGCTGCTGGAGAAGATCACACCGAAAACCAAGGTGCTGATCCTTCCGTTCCCGAATAACCCCACCGGCTCTATCATGGAACCGGGGGATCTGGCGGAAATTGCAAAAGTTGTGGAGGAACGTGACCTGTTTATTATTTCCGATGAAATATATTCAGAGCTTACGTATTCCGGAGACCACTGTACCATTGCGGTATTTCCGGGAATGAAGGAGAGAACCGTACTGATCAACGGCTTTTCCAAATCCTACGCCATGACCGGATGGCGTTTGGGATATGCCTGCGCGCCGGAGATGATTTTAACGCAGATGCTAAAGATTCACCAGTTCGCCATTTTGTGCGCGCCCACGACGAGCCAGTATGCTGCCGTGGAAGCCTTAAGAAACGGTGATCCCGATGTGAATCACATGCGGGAAGCCTATGACCAGAGACGAAAATTTCTTGTAAAAGCGCTGCGGGATATGGGGTTAGAATGTTATGAACCCCAGGGAGCGTTCTATGTGTTCCCAAACATTAAACGGTTTCACATGACCTCCGAAGAATTCGCTCTGAAGCTTTTGGAGGAGGAAAGAGTGGCAGTGGTTCCGGGAACCGCCTTTGGAGACTGCGGCGAGGGTTATCTGCGGCTTTCCTACGCCTATTCATTGGAAGACTTGAAGCGGGCGCTGGAGCGCATAGAACGTTTTATCAAACGCCTGGACGGGAAGGAATAAAGAAACATTTTTATGAATATCGTACTTTTTGAGCCGGAAATGCCGGGTAATACAGGAAATATCGGCCGTACCTGTGTGGCAACCAACACGAAGCTTCATCTGATTGAGCCTCTGGGGTTCAAACTCAGTGAGAAGCACCTGGTGCGGGCCGGACTGGATTACTGGGATAAGCTGGATGTGACGGTGTACAGTGATTTCACCGACTTTCTGGAACGGAATCCGAAAGCAAAGCTTTACATGGCTACCACAAAAGCGCGGACCGTGTATACGGACGTACAGTATGAGCCGGACTGCTTTCTGATGTTCGGCCCGGAGAGCCGGGGAATCCCCGAAGAGATTCTGGTGGACTATCCGGGCACCTGTGTGCGGATTCCCATGTGGGGGGACATCCGTTCTTTGAATCTGTCCAATTCTGTTGCCGTTATCCTCTACGAGGCGCTAAGACAGAACGGCTTCGAAAACATGACCATGGAAGGGCATTTGCACCGCCTGGAGTGGAAATCTCACATCTCAATCAGGTGAAACGGGATCTGGTGGGCTCTGAGCATCTGAGCTTCCCTGCGATGGCAGGTAAAGACGATCATCTGGCCGCCATAGGATTCCGAAAGCCATTTTAAGGCAGTGCGGAGCCTGTCATCGTCGTATTGGGTAAAGCTGTCATCGAAAATCAGTGGGAGCGGTCCGCCGTCATTTTGGAAAAGCTTTGCCGCTGCCAGACGAAGAGCCAGATATACCTGATCCATGGTTCCGCTGCTGACATTTTCCAGGGGAACCAGTTTCGTTTTGGTATTTAAAAATACATTGAGATTTTCGTCAATGCTCATACTGTTATAAAGGCCGCCGGTGATTCCAGTTACCAGCCGGGAAGCCTCTTTATTCAGATACAGGCCGAAGGAGTCACGGATGGAGGAGGAGAGATCGGTCATGGTTTCCTGGGCCAGCTCGATGGCAGCCACTTCTTCCCGGATCCGGTCATTTTCTGCCAGTGTTCGTTTCAGGGAGGCAGCCCGGTTCTTACAGTTATTTAAGTGCTCCAGCTTCTTTTCCAGTTCCCACTGGGTTCTTTGCTGTTTCTCAATCATTTCGCTGCATGTATTTTGCTTTTCCTGAAGAGAATTGATATCCTCCATATATTTCCGCATAGCTTCTTCTGACTTTACCACCATGTCCGAAAGTTTGGAAAATTCTTCCATTCTGGCCTTGAAGGCCGCCATGGCTTCGTCAGAAATGGATGCGTCGCCCAGATGCTTTTTTAAAATTTCCAAAAGCCGTGAGCTGGTTTCCTCCATGGCTTTTTTGCATCTTTTGCCTTGCCCAATGAAGGTGAAGCCGGCAATCAGGCAGATAAGGGCAGCCCCTCCGGCCGCAATCATGAGAAGAAGAAAACGGCCAGGATCGGTGATTCCCATATATCCGGCAGCGCCAAGACCGCAGACCGCCAGGAAAAAGGAAAGTCCGGTAAGCGCCTTCCGGGATTTTTTCCGGCATTCCGCTTCCGAGCTGCGGTAGCTTTCATACAGATGAAGACAGTTCTCTGTATAGGAAGTTATGGAAGCCTGATCAGTGAACTGATATTCGGAAAGAGCCTGTCTGCTTCTTTTGATATTTTCATCCAGGGCTGTTTTTTCGGTCTGGGTATTTTCGATGAGGCCCCTTACCTGGGACCGCATGGCCTGGTAGGAGGCGAGCTGGTTTTCATACTGCGGGGAAGAAATTTCAGCATCCACATTGCGGATTTCCGCCAGCAGCGTGGTATATTCTCTGGAGGCATCGGGAATCAGGTTGGCTTCCAGGCTGCGCCTTTGATTTCGCAAAAAGGCGGTGGCCTTGGAAATGTTTAAAGAGATATTTCCGGTGGTGTTCATGTTGGCGATATAATTTTTTAACTCGCCCACCATGCCCTCCTCGGTGGCGCTTTTCAGCTGGCCGATGCTGATGGTATTATTGTAGGTAGTCTCATTTAAACCGCAGAGAATCTCATCAAGAAAGGCCTTCGTGGGCTCTTCCTCCATGCCGCGGGTTTCGTTGATGATTTTTATGGCCTTGCTGTCTTTGCGGAATTTCCTCTCTATACGGTAAATAGAACCGCCTGACTCCAGCCGGAGCCAGCCCTCATAAGTTCCGCTGTTTTCCCAGGGCTCATATTTGGAATAAAGATCATTTCTGGCGGCCCGCCCGCGCCCTCGTTCGATTCCGAAGAGCATTCCGCGGATAAAGGTGTGCAGCGTGGACTTCCCGGCTTCATTTTTTCCGTAAATAATGTTGATTCCATCTTCAAAGGAGACAGTGCGGTCATGAAACTTTCCAAATCCGTCAATATGTAGTTCCAGTAATTTCATGGGGCATTCAACTCCTTTCGTCTCTTGTCATGAGCAGGGCGTGGATTCCGTAATATAACGCCTTTTTTTCCAGAGAATTCATATCATCTTTCATCAAAGCCTGAATATAAAAGCCGATCATATCGCTGGGATGTTCGGCGAAGAGCCTGTGAAAATCGTACTGGGGCTCTGATTCATCGAGAATTTCCACAATATTCCACTGACCTGCCAGAAAATCCAGGTCAAATTCTGTATCAGGATCCCGCATCCCGCGGATGCGGAAACGGTAGATATTTGCCGCGCCGCGTTTGCGGATTTCATCGGCAATGAGCTGGGAGAGCTCTGTATTGGTCGTGGCAGGAGTGACATTGACGACAAGCGGGATGTACTGGGCCTGGGATACGGCCTTAAATTCGAGAGAGGTTACCCGGCCGGTCAGGTCGTCGATTTCTCCCGTAAAAAAGCCGTGGGGGCCTGTCTCTGTCATGTCCAGAGGTTCCGGAGAGCCCGGAAAGGCCATTCGGTTTTCCAAAAGAACGGCAGGTTTATGGATATGTCCCAGGGCAATATAAGAAAACGGGAGTGCGGCCAGGGCGTTTTTATCAAAGGGCTGATGTTTGGCGTCGCCGCCGTGAAGCAGAAGAATTTTTATGCGCTTGCTGTCGGAGATGGAAAAACGGGTGGTTTTGTCCTCGGTAATTTCCGACGTGTGATAGCTGTAGCCGTAAACCTCGGTATTCAGGTCCTCAAAATAAACGGAATCCAGCTCTTCATCCATGAGAAAGGTCACGTTGGAACACCAGGTAAAGCTAAAAAGGGCGGAGCTTTTACGGATTCTGTCGTGGTTTCCCGCAATGATGACTACCCGTGTGCCGGGAATTGTGGAAAAGAGATAGTTGATCTCCTTTAAATCCCTGGCCAGGGGCTGACGGTGGAACAGATCGCCTGAGATGAGCAGGAGATCCGCATGGCTTTCCCTGGCTTCTTCGACGATAGACTGAAAGGTAAGCCGTATGGCCTGTTCCCGCTTTTTGCCCCAGGGACGGTCGCTGTCAGGGACCATTCCCCAATGGATATCGGCAGTGTGGATAAATTTCATGGGTAATCCTCCAATTTCAAAGGAGCGCATCAGTCAGTCTGTGCGCTCCCTTCGGACGGCCCAAAAGGCCGGTGCAATTATAATTCGCAGTTATTTACGGTACGCGGGAACGGGATCACGTCGCGGATGTTGCCCATACCGGTCAGATACATCACGCAGCGTTCGAAGCCCAGACCGAAACCGGAATGGCGGACGGAGCCGTATTTGCGAAGATCAAGGTAAAAGCCGTAATCTCCCTTTTTAAGACCAAGTTCATCCATGCGGGCCGCCAGCTTTTCATAACTATCCTCTCTCTGGCTGCCGCCGATAATCTCGCCGATTCCCGGAACCAGACAGTCCATAGCGGCGACCGT
Organism: uncultured Lachnospiraceae bacterium; assembly: GCA_910586315.1. Lineage (GTDB taxonomy): Bacteria > Bacillota > Clostridia > Lachnospirales > Lachnospiraceae > CANRXD01. The sequence continues at coordinate 91,155 of CAJUIP010000003.1, forward strand.
CTTTCCGTCTTCATTCTGCTTCATATAGAAAGCCTTGATTTCCTTCGGATAGTCGGTGACGAACACCGGTTTTTTGAAGATCTGCTCCGTCAGATACCGCTCATGCTCGGTCTGTAAATCACAGCCCCAGAATACCTTATAGTCAAATTCATCGTTGTGCTCTTCGAGGAGTTTAATGGCCTCCGTGTAGGTCACATGGCCGAACTCGGAATTTAATACGTGGTTTAAGCGGTCTAAAAGTCCCTTGTCCACGAACTGGTTGAAGAAATTCATCTCCGCCGGAGCGTTTTCAAGGACATAGCGGATTACATGTTTTAACATTCCCTCGGCAACGGCCATGTTGTCGTTTAAGTCGGCAAAGGCCATTTCCGGCTCGATCATCCAGAACTCGGCGGCGTGACGGGTTGTATTGGAATTTTCGGCGCGGAAGGTAGGGCCGAAGGTATAAATATTGCGGAATGCCATCGCATAGGTCTCGCCGTTTAACTGCCCGCTTACGGTCAGATTCGTAGGCTTTCCGAAGAAATCCTGCGTGAAATCTATGGAGCCGTCCGCGTTTTTCGGAATGTTGTTCAGGTCCATGGTTGTCACCTGGAACATCTCCCCAGCGCCCTCGCAGTCGCTTCCTGTAATTAACGGAGTGTGCACGTAAACAAAGCCCTGCTCCTGGAAATACTGATGAATCGCGTAGGCAATCAGGGAGCGGACACGGAATACAGCCTGGAAGGTGTTGGTTCTGGGACGCAGATGGGAAATGGTCCGCAGGTATTCGAAGGTGTGGCGTTTTTTCTGAAGCGGATAGTCCGCGCCTGAGGTTCCTTCCACAATGACCTCATCGGCCTGGATTTCGAAAGGCTGCTTGGCCTCTGGCGTTGCCACGAGGGTTCCCTTTACGATAATGGCGGCGCCTACATTTAATTTGGAAATCTCCGCGAAATTTTCCATAGTATCATGGTATACGATCTGGAGGGTGTCAAAGCAGGTTCCGTCGTTCAGTACGATGAAGCCGAAAGCTTTGGAATCGCGGATGCTGCGGATCCAGCCGCCTACATGAACCTTTGTGTTCAGATATTTTTCACGCTCTTTAAAAAGCTCTTTTACTGTTGTCAACTGCATTGTTTTTCTCCTTCTGTTTGCCTTTTTGGAAATAAAGGCAGTTTATGTCAGTATATCGTATTTTTGCCGGAGATTCAAGGGGGTAAGAGGGTTATTTATCCAGTAAATAAGAAGCCATCCCCTGCTCCAGTACATTCAGACAGCTGTCTAAGGGGATAACGCCGCAGTAAATATTGCTTAAAGTAAAGCCCATGAACCGCTCGAGATGGTAGCGGTCAAAAATATCCAGCTCGCTTAAAGGAGAGGATGTCTCAATGGCCTGGTCCATGAGACCAAACCACGGGTACAGCTCCAGAATATCGTGCTCTTTGTAAATGGATTTATGCGGGGTTGCGCCGCCGAGGAGAGTGAACACGTAGGCTTGGTCAAACCCAGAGGCCCATTCGATATATCTTTCTGCCGCATGGAGTTCTCTGCAGCCATGAGGAATTGCCAGGGCGCCGCCGCCGAAGGTCCCTGTATCGGCCGGAAGATGGGAAAACCCCAGAAGGCCGTTGATGGAACGGTGACGCAGGTTTAAGAGCCTGGAAGCGTATGAGGTGGACACGATTTCCAGGGCCGTTTTCTCTTCAATAAAGTTGGTCACGTTGAAATCGCGGCGGCTGCTCTGGAGAGACAGGGAATGAGGCATAAGCTCCATTTGAAGCCGGATGGCCCGCAGGGCAAGATCCCTGTCAAAAACAAAGGCTCCGTTCTCATCTGCCAGCCGTCCTCCAAGATTCCGGTAAATAAACTGAAAATGGGAGAAAACAAGAGCCATGTCATTGGCTGGACCTGTGGTGCCGTAGGGGACGGGAGAATCTGGATTCTCCTTTTTGCAAAAGTAAGCGGCTACCCGGTTAAAGCGCTCAAAGGTATCCGGAAGTTCCAATTCTTCGCCGTATTTTTCCAGGTAGGTCCGCATAATCACCGGATCAGTAAAGATGTCCTTTCGGTAGGCATAAAAATAGGTATTAATATCAAATGGAACAGCAACCGCCTGGCCGTGACAATAAGAAAATCCCTTTACCACTTCCGGATACATGGTCTTTGTAAGCTCCCGGAACAGGTCGTCGGAAATCGGTTCCAAAGCTCCGTCAGAAAACTGTGGCGTGGTAGTGATATTAGTTCGAATCACGTCAAAAAAGTGGTTTCCGTTCATCTGGGATAAAACGGAGGTCAGTTCGCCCAACGGGAGCGTCACATAGTTAATGTCCAGGCCTGTCTGCTCAGAAAAATGGGGGGTCATCTGCATGATGGCGGTGGCAGGCTGCCCCTGGACAAGGAGAACGTTCAGAGAGATTTTCTTTTTTGCTATATAAGGAATCTTTTTCTTACGTATAAAGCCGGATGCATCCAACAGCGTTCTTTCGGGAACGTCTTCGGGATGGTCCAGAAAATCCAGAAGAAGGTTTCCGGCTTCATAGGCCAGGACGGAATAATCCATACAGTAACAGGAGTCGTTACAGCGGGCTTCCCGGCTGTCGCTGGTAATCGCAAGGAGCGGCGGTGGGGAAACGGAGCTGACAGACGGGAAGGCCTGGGAAATCTTATCGCTTAAGCTTTTTCCGGATATAATCACACAGTCCGGATAAGCGCTGTTTTCATAGAGACGGAAGGCCGTCTGGAAGGCATCCGACAAGTATGTATTATGGGTCTGCCACTTAAAATCAGAAATGCGGCAGGAGGACAGGCAGTCGCCAAAGCCTTTTTCAAACTGGGACTCACAGGAAAAAAAGCTGAGTCCCAGGACCAGAGCGGCAGATCGAAAGCCCTTCTCCAGAGCTCTTTTGGCCATTTCCCTGCCTGCCTGATAATAATCATAGCCGATATAGGGAAATGTATTTTCCATTTCCCTTTCCATGTAGACAACCGCGCCGCCGTATTGGCGGATGGTCTTGTAGCTGTCAGCGGAGTCGGGGAGACAGGTGACTGTGAGAATTCCGCTGACTCTGGCGGCAGTGGCGGCGGAGATGGCCGCCTTTTCATAATACGGCGTATCATTGGTAAGCCATAAGGAGACCTGATATTCCCGGTTTTGCCAGAAATACTGAAGAGCGGTATAAAGGGCGGCATATTTTGCATCGGTAATATTGGGAAGAATGATGCCGATGGTTTTTGACAACATGGAGGAACTTCTCAGCTGGTGGGCAGGAGCGTTCATAATATAGCCGACCTGCCGGGCGGCTTCCTGAACAAGCTTTATTTTTTTTGCGGAGACGTTCCCTCTGTTGTTGAGCACATTGGATACGGTCCCCTGAGATACTCCGGCCAACTTGGCAATATCGTTCATTGTAGACATGAAAAATCCTCCAATTTCCATTTTTTACCATTATAAAATATTGATACGTATTAAACAATCCGAAATACAGAAAAGTCGATTTTAAAGCATTATATCACAGACGATTGCAAAAAGGAATGGGGAAAGTAGAAAAATACAAAAATTTAGAGGATTAAAACAAAAAATTGCGGAATTTAAAATGTAAGAAATATGAAATACAGAAAAAATATTGAGTGTCACAGAATTTTTTCACAAATATAATTGACACGTATCAAAAATTGTGATATGGTTTAAAAAACGGAAACGGAGGGATGGCCATGGAAAACAAGAATAAGGGTACACAGGCTGCAGAAGAGATCAGCCTGGAACTCATGAAAGAGACACTCCAACACTTCAGCAGGCTTCACCGGTACAGCGGTTCCGAAGACGGGGAAGAGTCCGTACGGTATATTAAATCCTATCTGGAACGGTATCAGATCCCGTGCGAAATCCTAACGTATGACTGTTACAGGAGCCTTCCGGTCAGTGCAAAGGTAACAGTGGGAGAAGAGGAGTATGAGGCTCTGGCGGCCGTGTACAGCGGAGAGGCCGATGGGCTGAGGGCAGAGCTTTATTATGACGCGGCAAGTGAGAAGACCTCGCTGTCTGAAAAGGAAAACATAGAACGGCTTAAGGAATTTAAAGGGAAAATTATTTTAACCAACGACCGTTCCGGGGATTTTGCCAGAATGGCCCGCGAAGCGGGCGCGCTGGGAGTGATTATCCTATGGCCGCAGACAGAGGAATGGCTTCATCATATGACCATAGGAACCGTCTGGGGAAATCCTACGATTCATGATTTTTACCGATTCTGCCGGATTCCCTATGTGGAAGTCAATCATAAGACGGGACTGGAATTAAAGACCTTATGCAGAGAGAAAAAAACAGAGGCGACGCTTACGGTTAAGATGGATGACCGAATGGTAAAAACCTCTATGCCGGTGGCGTCCATTCCGGGAAAAAGCGAGAAATATGTGCTGATTTCCGGTCATTACGATTCCTGGTACGAGGGAATTACAGACAATGCCACTGCGAATGCAGCTACATTGGAATGCGCCCGGGTGCTGTTTCAGCATAAAGATGAACTGAAGCGCAGCGTAAAGGTGGCTTTCTGGTCTGGACATTCCGACGGACGCTATGCAGGCTCTTCCTGGTATGTGGATACCCATTGGGAAGATCTGGATAAAAATTGTGTAGCTCATATCAATCTGGATCTGATCGGCGGAAAAAATGATGAGCTTGTTTCCAGAGGTACATCCCTGATGGAAAAGGAAGGACTTTCCGAGAGCATTATTGAAGAATTTTCCGGCGTTCGTCCGGTACTCACTGCCGGACTGACAAGAGCGGGGGATGAATCGTTCAGCGGCGTGGGAGTTCCTATCAGCATGCTTTCCAGATTTGCTTCGAAGGAAGACGGAGAATACGCCCAGTGGGCATCCAGCTATGCTCCGTGGTGGCATTCCGTTGCGGATACTCTGGATAAGGTGGATGAGGAATTTCTTTTAAGAGATGCGAGAATAAACCTAAAGATTGTGTGGGAGATTCTTCAGTCAGAGAAGCTGCCGGTGGATATGCTGCGGTTTGCAGAATATACGGAAAAGAAACTGAAAGCTTTTCAGGCCGAATACAGCGAGGATTTTAACCTCCAGGGAGTACTGGAAAGATTAGAGGAGTTAAAGGGAGCAGTGAAAAGGCTGGAAAACGCCATCGAAACATATGGAATTCAGGATACTGATGAGATTATAAAGAAAATCTCCGGCGGAATGGTGAGACTGCATTATACATATGGAAGTCCATACTATCATGACCCGGCGTACGGCGGATATTCCGATCTACATATTTTTAAAATGATGAAGGGAGTGACCCGGGAAAACACCACCCCGGAGACGTATTTAATGTACCAGACGGACTTTAGGCGGCAGTGTAACCGCCAGAGGGCAGAGATGGCCAGACTGATTGATGCCGTGGATGCCCAAATTTTCCGTTGGAAAATGGTGGCAGACACCTGATACAAGAAGAGAAAGACGAGGGAAAGCAACCGTTCAGGGGTTCTCGGAACGATTGCGTGGAAAGGAGTAACGTATGAAAAAACTGACAGTATGTCTATTGACAGCAGCCCTTATGGTGAGCACCTTATCCGGGTGTATGAAGAAGGAAAGCCCCCTTCCGACAACGGCTGGAGAGCAGCAGGCAGCAGGCACAACGGCGGCCGCAGACACACCGGCCCCGGCGGCATCCGATGACCTGAATGAAACAAAGACACTGGTAATCGCTCATGGCGCCTATCCTCAGACTCTTGATATTCAGAGCCAGAGCGATGTATTCTCATCCCGGCCGGCCGGAATGATTTTTGAAACTCTGATGAAGATTGCACCAGATGGAAGTTATGTGGGTTTGCTGGCGGAATCCTGGGAATATGAGGATGATACGCACATTGTATTTCATCTCAGAAAAGGGGTGAAATTCCATAACGGAGATCCGCTGACCGCAGATGATGTGAAATGGTCCCTGGTTCGTGCCGCGAATTCTTCCCATGTATCCTCCAAAGCGGCATTCCTGAATACAGATGATATTACTGTTGTGGATGAAAACACCATCAAGGTGGGATATAAGTATCCCAATGCATCCGCCTATTCTGCATTTTCACAGGCAGGGCTTTCCATTCTTCCGTCCAAACTTTACGCGGATGCCGATACGGCTGAGATCTCCAAGAATCCGGTTGGTACCGGACCCTATAAATATGTGGACTGCGTCAACGGAGAAAGCGTTACTTTTGTGAGAAACGATGAATACTGGGGAGAACCGGCAAAAATTAAAAACATGGTATGGAAGACCATTACGGAAAACGCCAACAGAACGATTGAACTGGAGACAGGCGGAGCACATTTCTCTTATGATGTTTCTGCGACAGATATTGAACGAGTGGAAGATGATGAGAATTTAGAGCTTCTGATGGGGCCCAACTTTACCATTCAGTATGTCTGTTATAATACCCAGAAGGCGCCTCTCGATGATGTAAGAGTCAGAAAAGCCCTGGGCATGGCAGTGGATAAAGAAGCCATCCAGATTGCCGCCTACAACGGTCTTGGAAAGCCGGGCGTCGGCCCTATGGTGTCCACGACGCAGTATGCAACGGAAGACCTGGATGTGGCAGGCTTTGACCTGGATGCGGCAAAAGCTCTGCTGACAGAAGCCGGATATCCGGACGGATTTGAAATCCGGATTTTTACCAACGAGAATCAGGCAAGAATTGATGCGGCGCAGGTAGTACAGAACTCCTGGGCGAAGATCGGAGTAAAAGCGAGCGTTACCACACTGGAATATGCGGCTTATTATGAGGCTGTCAACTCTGGCGAATATGATGTGTGCTTCTTCGGATGGGTCAGCAACGGCGATCCGGATAATACCCTTTATGGTCTGTACCATTCTTCTATGATCGGAGCGTCCAACTATTCACACACCGATAATCCGAAGGTGGACGAGCTTCTGGAAGAGGGAAGAAAAGAGCTGGATAGTGCGAAGAGAGAACAGATTTATGTGGATCTGCAGAAGGAACTGGTGGATTACTGCCCAGCGACGTATTACTGGCAGGGGGTTAATACAAATGCTTATTCCAAAGCATTAAAACCTATCGAATATACGCCATATAATTTTGAACCGTGGACGTATGAGTGGCAGTAGAAAAAACGGCAGCAACAGATGACCACTATATGGGGAAACTGATACTGGCAAAGAAGCCGAACGGTTTCCCCATATGCCTGATTTGGATAAGGGGTGAAATAGAATGCTGAAATACACGTTGAAGCGGCTTCTGATGATGATTCCGGTGCTGTTAGGCGTATCCTTTGTGGTATTTCTCCTGATGTACATTTCTCCAGGCGATCCGGCCAAGATGATCTTAGGCGAAATGGCGGAGGCCCAGGAGGTGGAAGCGCTGCGGGAAAGCCTCGGGCTAAACAACGGATTTTGGGAAAGGTTTTTTACATACATGAAGGACATTGTTCTCTATGGCGATCTGGGGATTTCCTACACAACAAGAGAACCGGTATTTACAGAGGTCATGGAACGGTTCCCGGTGACGCTCCGCCTGGCTTCCTCTGGCGTCCTGGTGGCGCTTCTCATCGGAGTGCCCTGCGGAATCATCGCCGCCACCAGGCAGTATTCCATTTTTGACCATGTGGCTACGGTATTATCTCTTCTTGGAAACTCCATGCCTGCATTCTGGATGGGCATTCTCCTGATTCTGGTGTTTTCCGTTCAGCTTGGCCTGCTTCCGTCCTCGGGCTATTCCTCAGCGGAATATATGATACTTCCGGCCCTGACACTGGGAACCAGCTCGGCGGCGGTCATTATGCGTATGACCAGGTCCAGCATGCTGGAGGTGATACGGCAGGACTACATAAGGACCGCCCGTTCCAAAGGGCAGAGGGAAAGCATCGTCATTTATTTTCATGCCCTGAAGAATGCGCTGATTCCCGTCATTACGGCGGTAGGTCTCCAGTTTGGAATGCTGTTAGGCGGTTCCATCCTTACAGAAACGATCTTTTCTATTCCGGGAATCGGTAAGCTGATGGTGGATTCCATCAAGAGCAGGAACTATCCTGTGGTGCAGGGCGGTGTCCTGATTCTTGCAGTGGTATTCAGCTTCGTAAATCTTGGAGTAGACCTTCTCTATGCGTTTGTGGACCCCAGAATCAAATCCCAGTATAAAGGCGCAAAGAAAAACAGGAAGGCGGCAGAAGAGGAACAGGAAGAGGACGAAGAAGATCTGGAAGAGGAGGTATAATCATGGCGGAAGAGACAAGGAAAAACAATCCGAATGCGGTGGAAGATATCTCCATGTACAAAAAACAGAGCCAGTTCGTGCAGGCATGGGACAGGCTGAGGAAAAATAAAGTTGCCATCGCAGGTCTGGTAATCCTGGTGATTCTGATTCTGGGAGGCATTTTTGCCGAACAGCTGGCTCCTTATGGGTACGACGATCAGGACGTAATGCGGCGGTTTACGGCCCCCTGCCGGGAATTTCCCTTTGGTACGGATAATCTGGGCCGGTGCATTTACAGCCGTATTTTGTACGGAGCCAGGATTTCCCTGCTGATTGGTTTTGTGGCCACGGGAATGGGGGCCGTCGCGGGAACCATTCTGGGCGCCTTTGCCGGATATTATGGAAGCAAAACCGACAATATTATTATGCGGTTTTGTGATGTCCTTCAGGCGATTCCCAGCCTTCTTTTGGCCATTGCCATTGCCGCGGCTCTGGGGAGCGGTCTGTTCAACATGATGCTGGCCATCAGCATTGGGGCAATTCCAAGATATGCGAGAACGGTGCGCGCTTCCATCCTGACCGTGAAAGATCAGGAATTTATCGAGGCAGCCCATGCCATTGGGGCCAGTGACGCCAGAATCATATTGAAACATATCTTTCCTAACTGCCTGGCCCCCATTATCGTACAGGTTACTCTGGGGGTGGCCGGTTCCATCATCAACGCAGCTTCTTTAAGTTTTATCGGACTTGGCGTGCAGGCGCCCACCGCGGAGTGGGGCAGCATGCTTTCGGCAGGCAGACAGTATGTACGCGATTACTGGTTTGTGGTAATGTTCCCTGGTCTGGCGATCATGACGACGATTCTCTCCCTGAACCTGTTTGGGGATGGTCTGAGAGATGCCCTTGATCCGAAGCTTAAATAATGCACAGGCAGGAGGAGGACAAATATGGAAAAATTTCTGGATATACGGGACCTGAACGTGGAATTTAAAAGTGACAGAGGAACAGTAAAAGCCGTCAATCATGTGTCTTTTCATATTAACAAGGGGGAGACTATCGGTCTTGTGGGAGAAACCGGCGCCGGAAAGACTACCACGGCATTAAGCATCATGAAGCTGGTCCCGGGGCCCCATGGGAAAATTAAAAGCGGAGAAGTTCTTTTCGAGGGAGAAGACCTTTTGAAAAAGAGCGAAAAAGATATGAGAAAAATCCGCGGAGGAAAAATCTCCATGATTTTCCAGGATCCCATGACTTCCCTGAATCCGGTGGTCACGGTAGGAGACCAGATTGCAGAAGTGATTAAGCTGCATAATGAAAAGAAAAGCCGCCAGGAGATGAAAGAAAAGGCAAAACAGATGCTGGAGCTGGTCGGCATTCCTGCCTCCCGGTATGGAGACTATCCCCATCAGTTTTCCGGAGGAATGAAGCAGCGGGTAGTCATTGCCATTGCTCTGGCCTGCAACCCGGAGCTGCTGATTGCCGATGAACCCACAACGGCTCTGGATGTAACCATACAGGCCCAGGTGCTGGAACTGATGGCAAAATTAAAAAAGGAATTAAATACGTCTATGATTCTGATTACCCACGATCTCGGTGTCGTGGCCGGGGAGTGCGATCATGTGGCAATCATGTATGCCGGGGAGATTGTAGAATACGGGTCTTTGAAAGATATCTATAAAGAAACAAAACATCCTTATACCATCGGCCTGTTCCGCTCCATCCCCAATGTGGATAAAAAGGATACCCGGCTGATTCCGATACCGGGCCTGATGCCGGATCCGGCCAATCTGCCGAAGGGCTGTTATTTTGCGCCGAGGTGCCAGAACAAACTGCCGGAATGTGATACCTGTCACCCGGAAACCCTGGAAGTCAGCCCGGGGCATTTTGTAAAATGTCTGCGGGTGCAGAAGGAGGTGGAGAGCCATGGCTGAAATCCTCAGAGTGGAACATTTAAAAAAATATTTTAAAACCCCGGCGGGACTTTTACATGCTGTGGATGATGTGAGCTTTTCCATTGAAAAAGGAAAAACGCTTGGAGTAGTCGGAGAATCCGGCTGTGGAAAGTCAACCCTGGGAAGAACGATTCTTCACCTTCTGGACAGTACGGACGGAAAGATATATTTTGAAGGCCAGGATATTACGAATGTGACGAAGTCCCAGTTAAAAGAACTGCGGAGGAATATGCAGATTATTTTCCAGGACCCATTTTCCTCTCTGAATCCCCGTATGTGCGTCAGTGAAATCATCCAGGAGCCGCTGGAGATTTACAAAGCGTACAGCGATAAAAAAGAGATGCTAAGGCGGGTAGCGGAATTAATGAATACGGTGGGGCTTGCGCCGAGCCTGGCGGGCTCGTATCCTCATGAGCTGGACGGCGGGAGGAGGCAGAGGATTGGCGTGGCCAGAGCCCTGGCCATGAACCCGAAATTTATTGTCTGTGACGAGCCGGTATCGGCCCTGGACGTTTCCATCCAGGCACAGATTTTAAATCTGATGCAGGATCTTCAGGAGGAACTCGGGCTGACGTATGTATTTATCACCCATAATCTTTCCGTTGTAAAACATATCTCGGATGATATTTTGGTGATGTATCTGGGGAAAGTAGTGGAATACAGCAGCGGAGAGGCCCTGTTTGAACATCAGTATCACCCTTACACAAAGGCGCTTTTAGCAGCCATCGCCATTCCCGATATTGACAGACAGAATGAAAGAATTCTCTTAAAGGGCGAGATTTCCTCCCCGGTGAATCCCAGGCCGGGCTGCCGGTTTGCACCCAGGTGCGAGTACTGCACGGCGATCTGCCGGAAAAAAGCCCCTGTTATGGAGGAAATTGTTCCGGGACACTTTGTTGCCTGCCACCATGTGAGGAAAATCAATGGAATGAGTGAGGAGAAGTAACGGCCTATGGAGAACAGAAGAAAAGAATTCGAAGCCTTTGTGGAAAAAATCATGGAAAGCTATGATGCGGCGGGGATGGCCGTATCAGTATTCGACAGGGAATCCACACTCTATGAAAATTTTTTTGGATACCGGGATGCGGACCGGAAGCTCCCGCTCAATGAGGACACCATCTTTGGAATGGCCTCGGTCAGCAAATCGTTTACGGCCCTCGCCATCATGCAGATGGAGGAAAAAGGACTGTTATCCACAGAGGATGCAGTCCATGCCTATATTCCTGAATTTGAGGACCCGCGGGTAACAATTACCCATCTTCTGACCCACAGCGCCGGATACTTTCCGTTAAAGCGTATACTGGTGAAGGACGTGGCGGAGGAGCTGGGGATTTATGAAGGCGGAAACAGGGAACTGGGGTATGACGGGAAGCTGGCTGCCCGGGGACTTGAGCTGGTGTGCCAGAGACTCAACAGTCAGAAAGTACGGCTTTGCGAACCGGGGCAGTATATGAGCTATTCCAACGACTGCTATGGAATCCTGTCAGAAATGATCCATCGTTTCGGCGGCGAGGCCTCTTATGGCGAGTACATAAAAAAACATATTTTTGAACCTATGGGAATGGAGCGGAGCTTCTGCGAATTCATACGGCCGTCCAGGGATGAGAACGGAACGGAGCTTTATATCCATCGGAACGGAGTGCGGGAGCATGGCCGGGATTTCTACGACAATGCTTTTGTGCTGATGGGCGGCGGCGCGGTCAAATCAACGGTCTGCGATATGAAAAAATATGTCCGCATGTATATGGGGGAGGGACGGATTCCCTCGGGAGATGTGCTTGTGGGAAGAGGAAAAATTCTTAAAATGTGCATGCCCAGGCAGGAATATCATTACGGACAGTGGTACGGATATGGTCTGGCACAGAAAAGAATCGGCGGTCTGACGATCTGGGGCCACGGGGGGAGCCTTACGGGAATCTCTAACTATATGGCATGGGAGCCAAGGCTGCGTCTGGGCGTCCTGGTATTCTGCAATACCACCGGGGTTCCTGTTTCCCATGTGGCGGATCTGGCGTTTCGGTGGATAACCGGAATGGAGCTTGAGGAAGAGCCTTTCTTCCCGGTGGTTCCGTGGAGCAGGGAGCTGCAAAAGAAGGCGGAGGGGCTTTATGAATCCGGGGAAGGCGTGCAGGTGCGGCTTACGGGGAAGGATGACGGAATTTATATGGAAGCGGGGGGAAAGCCGGTTCCCTGCCGCATGGTTTTTCCCGGAATTCTGGAAACCTCAGCCCCGCTGGTTAAAGACGATCTGCTTTTGATGGAAAATGATGCGAAAGAGGTGTTGGGAGTCCGGTTCCGCGGCAGGATTCTGCCGCGTGCGGACATAGAAAACAAGAGGAAGGGATAGATGTCATAACCGGGCGGCAGAGGAGTTGCTATGATACCTTCTAAGCAGGCAATGGAAAGAACCGGAGCCTGCCGGGGAGGTATTTTTCTGTCTTTGTGAAGCTGTGTTTTCCTGCTGAAGGCAGCAGCGGGAATGAAAATAAGAAAAACGAATATATAATATTCGCAATTATTATAGATGAGCAGGGGCGATTTATTGGTAAATTGAAAACCCATATGGTAACATGTAATAAGGAATGAAAAGAAAGGAGACAATAATATGGACAACAAGAAACAGAAAATAGTGGAAACTGTGGAGGCCGCAAGAGAAGACCTTCTGAAGCTCTCGAAGAACATACATGAAAATCCGGAACTGGGCTTCGAAGAGTTCAAAGCAGTGGATTTCATCAGTGAAACACTGGAAAAACATGGTTTCACTGTGGAAAAAGGGTATGGCGGCCTTCCGACGTCCTTCCGTGCGGATGCGAAAGGGAACGGCGACGGGCCGACGGTGGCATTCCTGGCGGAATATGACGCACTGAACGGAATCGGGCATGGCTGCGGCCATAATCTGATTGCAACCTGTGCAGTGGGGGCGTTCTTAGGATTGTCTTCTTTACTGGATTCTCTTCCCGGGCGAATCTGCATCATAGGGACTCCGGCCGAAGAGGGAGGCGCCGGAAAGGTAAAACTTCTGGCAAACGGAGCCTTTGATGATGTGGACTATGCGCTGATGATGCATCCTTCGGGAGGCGGTTCGAATCTCGTGGGCCGCGGAGGCCGCGCAGCCTGTACGGTAAAAGTAAACTTTAAGGGAAAGGGCGCTCATTCTTCCGCGCCGCAGAATGGAATTAACGCATTAAGCGCCGTGATCAGCGTATTTAACCAGATTGATATGGCAAGGCCCACCTTTGACCCGCAGGACAATATCAACGGCATTATTTCCGATGGAGGAACTGCATCCAACATTATTCCTGCTTTTGCAAGCTGTGCGTTCTGTCTGCGTGCCGATACCATGAAACGGATTGAGGACCTGATTCAGTTAATCAAAACATGCGTGGCCAACGCCGAAAGACTCACAGGCGCGAAGGGAGAAATCACATGGGATGATATCTCGGCGGAAAGATATCCCAGCAGGCCCATCTGCCAGGCATTTAAAGATAATATGCATGAGCTTGGGATTGAGATGACATGGCCGGATCCCAAAAAGCAGTATGGTTCTTCTGATATTGGAAATGTATCCATTAAGATTCCGGCGATTCATGATTATCTGTCCATCACAGACGACGCGTCCATACAGGCCCATACGGTGGAATATGCAGAAGCCGCCGCTTCGCCAGAAGCGCAGGAGGTATGTCTGAAGGGAGCGAAGGGACTCGCAATGACAGGATATGATATTTTGTCAAATCCGGAATTCCAGAAAGAGATCAGGGAATTCCATGACAAACAGATTCCGGAATTTTATAAGAAATAATAACGGAACTTTTTTCGTGACAGCATGGGAGGACGGCAATGGAATTTTATCAGTTAAGATACTTTGCCCGTGCGGCAAGATATGAGAATATTTCTATGGCAGCACAGGAGCTGCATGTGACCCAGCCGTCAATCAGTAAAGCAATAAAAGCGCTGGAGCAGGAACTGGGCGTTGACCTTATGAAGAAAAACGGGAAATACTGCGCTCTGACTCATGAGGGACGCCTGCTCCAGGCGAAAGTTCTGCCGATTTTGTCTGCAATAGAGGAAATCCCCAGGGAGATGCAGATTGGCAGGACACGGCAGTGGATAAGACTGAATGCCCTTTCAGCGGGACTTCTGATTCCGGAGCTGATCCGGAAATTCCATGAAGTGCACCCGGATATTTCTTTTAATGTCATGGAGAGGAGAGAGGCGATTGGCTGGGATGTCTGTATCCGGAGTACGCTGCCGGAAAATTTTTTTAACAACTCCGTAAAACTTATGGACGAAAAACTGCTTCTGGCGTGTAAAAAGAGTTCGCCGTTGGCAGATAAAGAGCTTATCACGCTGGATGATCTTCGAAATGAGGATTTTATTGAGCTGAAAGCGGGCGGCAGTATCCGCCTGATTTCTGATAAGAAATTTAAGGAAATGGGATTTATCCCCCAGGTGGCATTCGAGTGCGAAAATTTTTATATTCTGAAACGAATGGTGAAAGAAGGACTTGGTGTTGCAGTCTGGCCCGAGTATTCCTGGAGAGAACAGCTTGAGGGAACCGACGATTTAGATGAGGTGTGCTTAAAACCCATCGATATTCCCAACTTTTGCAGAAGTGTATATCTGATTCGTCCGAAAGATTTGAAAATATTGCCAGAAGTGGAAGAATTTATAAAATTTACCACAGAATATTTTTCTAGTGTCAAAGAATTGTCAATCTATTCGAGGAGGTGAGCAAATATTCCGAGCACGAATGGATTATATTCGTAAGAATGATTGGACACTTGAGAGTTTTGCGATTATAATAGTACCAATAGAAAGCGCTTCTTTTTAAGAACTGAACCATCAAAGTGGTCGAGGTGTGCAGACACCTCTCTTAAAAAGGGGCGTTTTTTGTAGTTTTGTTCTCATATACGAAAAATGAAAGAGGAGGATTAAGTATGACAAAGAAAATGTACCGTATGACAGCCATCCTGATGGCCGCAGTAATGGTGGCAGGTACGCTGGCGGGATGTTCCGGCGGCGGTGACCAGAGCCAGACGACCGCACAGGCGGAAGCCGGAAGCACGGCGGCTGCAGATTCAAGCGGAACGGCAGGCGGAGCGGCTGAAACGAAAGGCGGAGCAGCCGGGACCGCGGACGGAGCGGTTAATGCAATGACTCCGCCGGAGGGAGTCGCCTTAAAAGATGATATTGTAATCGGTATGAAATCCAAACATACCACTATCGACCAGATGGAGGCCAGCAATACCCAGCATAACTATATGTGGCGTATGATTCAGGATACTCTGGTGCATTTCAACAATGCGACCGGAGAGGTTGAGCCGCAGCTGGCGACCGAGTGGTCCACAGAGGACGGCGGAAAAACATACATCTTTAAATTAAGAGACGGCGTTAAGTTCCACAACGGCGAGACATTTAAGGCATCTGACGTCGTATTTACTTTTAATAGAATGGAAGGAACGACATCCTGTAACGGCCTGTTCCTGAAGGTAGAAAGCGTAGAAGCGGTGGATGACCTTACCGTAAAGATGGTTCTTGTTGATCCCAATCTGGACTGGCCTTATATGATGACGCTTCCCACTTCCTGTATCCAGAGCGAAAAAGCAGTTACCGATGACCCGACGAAAGGACCGGCAGTTGGTACAGGCCCCTGGATGGTGGATTCTTATGAATTTGGTAACTACACAAAGTTAGTTGCTTTTGAAGACAGTTGGAGAGGCGCTCCCAATGCCAAGACATTTACCTTCCGTTATATTCCGGAGGATTCCGCACGTCTGATTGCTTTGCAGAACGGAGAAGTTGATATCTGTGCAGAACCGGCAATGATTGAGCTTGGCACGATCGTAGACGACCCGAATCTGGATCTGGTTCAGTATGACGGCGGCTCCCTTACTTACATGGCCTTTAATACACAGAAGGAGCCGGCTAACAATGAAGATTTAAGAAAGGCAATTGCATATGCCATTGACCTGGATACGATTATCGCAGTTGCGGCAGAGGGAAATGCAAGAAAAGCCACTTCCTTCTGGGGCTGGAGCGAGTACGGTTACGTTGACCTTGGCGGATATGAAAGAGACCTTGACAAGGCGAAGGAATACTATGCAAAAGCGTATCCGAGCGGAGGAGCGACTCTGGATGTTTCTGTCAGCGGCGGAGAGCGTAAAACGATTGCAGAGCTTATGCAGAGCCAGTTAAAAGAAATCGGAATTACCGTTAATATCGTTGAGCTTGACTCCGCAGGTCTCAGTACAACAACGACCAATGGCGAGCATCAGTCCTGTATTTATGGTATGGGCTTTAATATCTTTGGTGACGACGCAAGACGTATTTTACAGCCGGGTTCCGCAGTAAATAAGGCGCATTATGACAGCAGTAAGGTAATGGAACTTCTTGACAAGGCTGTTTGTGAGGAGGACGAGGCACAGAGAAAGGATTACTATAAGCAGATTCAGGAAGATGTTTATGAGCACGTTCCGTATATCCCGCTTTACTTTGCAGACGGCTTTATTGGCGTGAAGAAAGGCACCGGCGGAATTGACATCTATCCGACCAGCCATCACGATTATTCCAACATTTTTGTTCCTGCTGAATAAGGTATGTTTTGTCGTTCGGCAAAAGCCGGGCGCCTGCCCGGAGGGCATGCATTACGGCGTGTCCGGGCAGGCATACCTGTATGGTATGACATAAGACGCCGTCCTGGTGGAGGGGAGCGGCACTGAAAATGTGTTGGCTCCCCTCTTTGGGACGGCATTTCTTTTTATCGCAGGGCGCCTCCCGTGAGATCTCTGCGATACAGATGACTGGAGGTTGATTTATGCATCGTTACATCATTAAAAGGCTGTTTCTTATGATACCGGTCATTATCGGTGTCTCATTTCTTGTATTCTTCATTATGGATATGGCTCCCGGTGATGCGGTTGACCTGATGGCTCCGGAGGGAGCGACGGCGGAAGATCTTGACGCAATCCGCCATGAACTGGGATTGGACCAGCCGGTGGTAATCCGGTATGTCAAATACATGGGCGGAATGCTCCACGGCGATATGGGTGTTTCCTATGTATCAAAAACAGATGTATTTGATACTTATATGGAGAAACTTCCGGCTACGATAAAACTGTCCTTTGCCTCGATTCTGGTGTCCGTCCTCTTGTCGGTTCCCCTGGGAATTTATTCAGCTACCAAGCAGGGAACTTTACAGGATAACATCAGCATGGTGTTAGCAATGATTGGACTTTCCATGCCGAATTTCTGGCTGGGGCTTCTGCTGATCATTGCCTTTTCCCTGAAACTGCACATGTTCCCTTCCGGCGGAGACCAGACGCTTTCTTCTATTGTCCTTCCGGCTCTTACCATAGGAACCGGGCTGATGGCAACGCTGACGAGAACGACACGTTCCTCCATGCTGGACGTATTAAAACAGGAATATTTAAGGACGGCAAGGGCGAAGGGAATTCCGGAGAAAATCGTTGTCATGTCCCATGCTCTCAGAAATGCGCTGATTCCGATTATTACAATTATCGGTACGCAGCTGGCCGGTGTTCTCGGCGGCAGCGTTCTCACGGAGACAGTATTTGCATGGCCGGGGGTGGGGCGTCTGATCGTTGATTCCCTGAATATGAGGGATACTCCACTGGTAACAGGCAGCATTATTATGACGACAATTTTATTGAGTATTGTCCTGCTTTTAGTTGACCTGCTTTACGCAGTTGTCGATCCCCGTATAAAAGCACAGTACATAACGAAAAGGGGGAAGAAGAAACATGGCTAAAACAGCAGAAGCAGCAGTAACAAGAAAAGCCCGCAGCCAGGCGGCAGAGGTGTGGCGCCAGTTCCGGAGAAACAAAGGTGCGATGATCGGCTCTGCGATTGTACTGGTCATTGTATTTATTGCAATCTTTGCAGACGTATTTTTGGATTATGATACCCAGGTGGTCGGACAGAATGTGGCGGAGCGTCTTCAGTGGCCGAGCGCCAGGCACTGGTTCGGAACAGATGAGCTGGGCCGTGACATCTTTTTCCGAGTTCTCTATGGCACAAGGTTTTCATGTTCGGTGGGCCTTGTTGCAGTTTCCATCGGCCTTGTGATTGGCGTTACCCTGGGAGCGGTTGCCGGGTATTTTGGCGGGGCCATCGAAGAAGTCATTATGAGAAGCACCGATATCTTAAGCGCGGTTCCCAATATGTTAATGGCAATCGTTATTGTTTCTGTTCTTGGACAGAGTATCTGGAATTTGATGCTGGCCGTCGGAATTACCAGTGTGCCGCAGTTTGTCCGGATTACCAGGGCTGCGGTGCTGACCGTGAGAAACCAGGAGTATGTGGAGGCGTCAAAGGCCATCGGCCTCACGAACCGGAAGATAATTTTTAAACATATTCTTCCCAACTGCCTGTCTCCGATTATCGTCCAGGCGACGCTTCGCGTAGCGTCTGCGATTATTTCTGCATCCAGCTTGAGCTTCCTTGGACTTGGAGTGCCCGCACCTGCGCCGGAATGGGGAAGTCTGCTTTCCGGAGGAAGAAAGTACATCAGGGATTACTCCTATATGACATTATTCCCGGGCCTGGCCATCATGATCACAGTGCTGGCGCTTAATATGATGGGAGACGGACTCAGAGATTCCCTGGATCCGAAACTTAAGAAATAGGAGGGCACATCATGGCAGAACAGAAAGAAAAGGTCCTTGAGATCAAAAACCTGAATGTAAAATTTGTGCTGGAGGAGGAGACGGTGGAGGCCGTCAACGATATCAGCCTGCATATGGAAAAAGGGGAGACCCTGGGCTTGGTGGGGGAGACCGGAGCCGGAAAAACAACAACAGCGCTTTCTATCTTAAGGCTGATTGACTCCCCGCCAGGGGTTATGGAATGCGAAAAATTGGAGGTCTGCGGAAAAGATATCAAAAATATGTCCATTTCTGAGCTGGAGCATATCCGGGGAAGCGTAGTATCCATGATTTTCCAGGACCCGATGACCTCTTTAAATCCGGTATTTACTGTGGGACAGCAGATTGCGGAGAGCCTGGAGCGTCATGAAAACTTAAATAAGAATGAGGCCTGGAAAAAGGCGGAGGACATGCTGGAGTTAGTAGGCATTCCCAGAGAGCGGGCCATTGAATATCCCCATCAGTTTTCCGGCGGAATGAAGCAGAGAGTAATCATCGCCATCGCCCTGGCCTGCAGCCCGCAGGTGCTGATTGCCGATGAACCCACAACCGCTCTGGATGTGACGATTCAGGCACAGATCCTTCATCTTATGAAGGAACTGAAAGAGAAGAAAAATACATCTATGATTATGATTACCCATGATCTGGGAATTGTTGCGGAAACCTGCGACAGGGTTGCGGTGATGTATGCGGGAAGGATTATTGAAGAAGGGAATCTGGACGAGGTATTTAATCATACCCTGCATCCATACACGGAGGGACTTTTTAACTCTCTTCCCAACATTAAAAACCGGAGAGCCAAGCTTCAGCCGATTCACGGCCTTATGCCGGACCCAACCAATCTTCCAAAAGGCTGCGCCTTTGCGCCCCGGTGCAACTATGCGACGGAAGCCTGTCAGGAGCGCAGGCCGCAGCTGACTGATTTTGGAGGTACGCACAAGGCTGCCTGCCTTGCCTATGAAAACAAGGATTTCCACATCGAGAGGGGGAAAAAGAATGGCTGAAATAATTCTGGAAGTTAAGAATCTTAAAAAATATTTTAAGACAGCCCGCGGAACTCTTCATGCGGTGGATGATGTCAGCTTTACGATTGAAAAAGGTAAGACGCTGGGAATTGTAGGAGAATCCGGATGCGGGAAATCCACGACCGGAAGAGCGATCTTAAGACTTTTGGAGCCTACGGACGGCAAGGTATTCTTTGAAGGGCAGGACATTACCTCCTTAAGCGGAGGGAAAATGCGCCAGATGCGCCGGGATATGCAGATTATTTTCCAGGATCCCTTTTCGTCGCTGGACCCGAAAAAGACGGTCAGCCAGACCATTGCGGAGCCCATTGTAGAGAATAAAATATTGAAGGACAAAAAGGCCATTGACACAAGAGTGCGTGAGCTTATGAAGACTGTGGGACTGGCGGAGCGTCTTGTGAACTCCTACCCGCACGAGCTGGACGGCGGACGCAGACAGCGAATCGGGATTGCGAGAGCGCTGGCTATGGAGCCGAAATTTATTGTCTGTGACGAGCCGGTTTCGGCCCTTGACGTATCAATCCAGGCACAGATTTTAAACCTTTTGCAGGAACTGAAGGAGCAGATGGGCCTGACCTTTATTTTCATTACCCATGACCTGTCTGTGGTGAATCATTTTGCAGATGAAATTGCAGTTATGTATCTGGGGCAGCTAATCGAAAAGGCGCCTACAGAAGAGCTTTTTGACCATCCGGTTCACCCGTACACGAAAGCGCTTCTTTCTGCAATCCCCATTCCTGAGGTTGGAATTGAAAGACCGGAACGGATTCTTTTAAAGGGAGAGATCAGTTCTCCGATTGATCCGCCGGATGAGTGCCGGTTTGCAAAACGGTGTATTCATACCTGTGACCAGTGCCGGGCTGCCTGTCCGCAGCTTTTGGAAGTATCTCCAGGTCATTTTGTATCGTGCCATCTTTGGAAAGAATTTATGTAAGCGATCATATTTTATAAAGAAGTCATGTAGGCGATCACACTTTTATATAGAAGGAACAGGAGGGATAGACAGTTATGTATCAGGTATCAGAACGGACCAGAGCACAGTTTGAGAAGATGATGAGCCTGGAGCCGGTAAAGGAAGCTTTGCGCTTTATTGAGGAGGACCAGCCCAATGCGATAAGAGAGCAGAAAGAGCTGGTTGTCATTGAAGCGCCCACAGGCCAGGAGGAAGAACGCGCGAAGGTTTTTGCGGAAAAGTTTAAAGCTCTGGGACTGGAAGATGTACATATTGACAGAGGCGGCAATGTGATTGGAATCCGAAAGGGAACCGGAAAGGGGCCCAAAGTATTAATTGAAGGCCATCTGGATACGGTTTTCCCCTTTGGAACCGTACAGGGAGTCGAAGAACGTGACGGCTTTTTATATGCCCCCGGAATCGGTGATGACACAAGAGCTCTGGCAATGCTTCTCTGTATGATCCGTGCGCTGAACAAAACAGGAATCAGGACTGAAGGAGATATTGTTTTCGTAGGAACGTCGAGAGAAGAAGGCATGGGCGGACTTGGCGGCATGAAGGACTTCTTAAAGGATAATACGGATATTGATATCTCCCTGAGTCTGGATAATAATGATATGAGCGCTCTGGTATATGAGGCCACGGGCGGAGAGACGTATGAAGTTAACTTTTACGGGATTGGCGGCCACGCCTTTGGATGCTTCGGCGTAATGGCGCAGCCCATTCATGCGGCAGCCAGAGCAGTGGGAAAAATCGCGGATTTTGTGGTTCCATCAGACCCTAAAACAAGCTTTTGCGTATCCAATTTCCATGGCGGTAACGACGCCGGAGTCCATGCGATTGCTCCAAAGGCCACAATTAAATTTAATTTCCGTTCCAACTCCCAGGAGGAGCTTTCCAAGTTAAGAGACAATATTTTCCGTGCAGTGGAGGAAGCCTGTCAGGAAGAGACAGAGCGCTGGGGAAAAGATACCATTACATGGGATAAGAAGCTTTTATGCGATGTCCCCGGCGGTACGCAGGATGCCAATTCGCCTTTAGTCGAAACCGCCTATCTGGGCCTCACCTCACTCGGAGTAGAGCCGGTCTTCTACAAAGGCGGATGCACCAATGCAAACGTGGCAGTGGCAAAGGGAATTCCGGCTATCTGTATGGGACGTGCTTATGCGCCGGATGAAAATTCAAAGAATATCATGAATCACAGTGTTCAGGAGAAATTTCCGATCGAAGGGGCATATAAGGCAATCCAGCAGGCCTTCATGGTGCTGATGATGGCGGCTGGAATTGAGGGGGAATTTCCTTCGGTTGTGGATCTTAAGCATAAATAGAATATAAAAAACAGAATGGGGACAAAAAATGAGCAAAACGAGTTTTATTGCCACTGGTGACGCGTTTATTACGAGACGCTTTCCGAGGGGCGGTTATGAAGGTTTTGAAGAAGTCAGAGACTGTATCCAGAAGTATGATGTAAAATTTTCCAACCTGGAGATGACCTTTCATGAGCAGGAAGGATACCCTGCCGCTTTTTCCGGCGGCACATGGGCGATGGCGGATCCCAGGACTCTGGATGATATGAAATCCTACGGCTTTAATCTGTATAATACGGCCAACAACCATTCCTGTGATTACAGTCATGGGGGCGTTCTTGGAACGATCCGCCATCTGAAAGAAAGAGACATGATCTTTGCCGGAACGGGAAGGAATCTTGGAGATGCGTCAAAGCCGTGCTATCTGGAAGTGAAGAATGCAAGAGTGGCATTAATCGGCGCTTCGGCAACCTTCCACGAATCCGGAATGGCCGGCGGACAGACGGCAGATATGCAGGGAAGGCCGGGTTTGAATCCGCTGAGATTTGAGACCATTTACCATGTATGCAGGGAAAACTTCAAAAAAGTGGAAGAGCTGGCGGCGGTAACAAAGGTCAATGCCTCCATGGAAAACTCCGTAAAGAACGGATATAAAAATCCTCCGGAAGAGGGAACACTTCCTTTTGGACAGTATATGTTTGTTCTGGACGAGAAAGACTGGATTGAAAGCAGGCCGCTCGAGACAGACATGATCCGCATTGAAAAAGAAATTGAGGAGGCGAGGAAGCAGGCAGACGTGGTTCTCGTAAGTATCCACGCCCATGAGACGGATACGGAAAATACAAAAGTGCCGGCAATGTTTCTGGAAACCTTCGGAAGACGCTGCATCGATGCCGGCGCGGATGCCATGATCGGCCATGGTCCTCATGAGCTGCGCGGTATCGAAATATACAAAGGAAAACCGATCTTTTACAGCCTTGGCAATTTCCTGTTTGAGACGGAAACCGTGGATCTGCAGCCGTACGACGCTTACTTAAACCGCCATATGCCACTGGATACGAAGGTAGGTACCTATATGGACGACCGCAGCAAAAACGGAACCACGGGCTATGGAGTGCTGCCGGAGATCTGGACCTCTGTGATGGCAGGCTGGACCATGGAGGATGGAAAGGTGACGAAAATCGAACTTTATCCAATCTCTCTGGGGATGGAGCGGGTGCGCTCCCAGAAAGGTGTTCCTGTGATGACGGGAGACGAGGAAGTGCTGAAATATCTTGCAGGCCTGTCCGCCCCCTATGGAACAGAAATTAAGATTGAGAACGGTGTCGGCTGTATTTACATGAAATAATTGACATGAAAGAATTGACATGAAAGAATGGAAGCAGTATGGCTATGGAAATTAGGGAAAAGCGAGGAAAATTCACATGAACCGAATAGATAAGGCAAACCAGTATCTGTTTGAAGAGCTGGTGAAGCATATCAGAATGCAGAGCGAGGCTGCGGGAATCGCAGTGGCGATTGTCGATGCGGACGGAAATACACAGTACGAGAAGTATTTCGGTTACCGTGATACCGAAAAGAAGCTTCCGATGGATGAGAATACGATTTTCGGCTTGGCGTCTGTGACAAAGTCTTTTGTGGCATTATCCATCATGCAGCTTTATGAAAAGGGAGTGCTCGATCTGGACGACCCGGTGAGCAAGTACATTCCTGAATTTACAAACAGGAATCAGGAGACCGTAAAGATTCGTCACTTTTTAAGCCACAGCGCGGGATTCTTCCCGGTTCACAGGACGGTGGTGAAGGAGATTGCCGGGGAACTGGGCCTTACAGAAGAAAAAGACGGAGATCTGGCATACAGCGACGCGCTTGCGGCGGCAGGCGTAAAGAAAGTGGCAGAGCAGCTGGACGCTCAGACCAGGGAAAACGGACTGATTGGGCGGCCGGGCGATTACATGAGCTACTGCAACGACGGCTTCGGGCTTCTTTCTGAAATTGTACACCGTGTCGGCGGCGAGCCGTCCTTTGCGGATTATGTAAAGAAAAATATTCTGGCTCCTTTAGGAATGGAGCGGAGCGGATGCGATTACAGGCGTCCGAGACTGGATGAAAATGCCGCCGTGCTGTATAAAAAGAGAAACGGCGTTATGGAAGCTTCCAGAGATTACTATGATAATGCCTTTGCTCTGGGCGGGGCAGGTTCCATGAAATCCACGATTGCAGATATGAAACAGATTCTTTCCATGTACCTGAACCATGGAAAGGGACAGAACGGAGAACGGATTCTTTCCATGGAAGGCATTATGGCTATGTGCAGACCGAGAATCGAGTATCGGCCGGAGAGCTTTTACTGCTATGGGCTGGCTACGAAAATGCTGGACGATTTGACGATTGTGGAACACGGAGGAAGCCTTACGGGCGTCTCCTCTAACCTTTCCTGGTCCTATGGCACAGGAGCCGGCGTCGTGGTGCTCTGCAATACGTCCGACGTTCCGGTTTCCGTGATCGCAGACGCGGCCATGCGGATGTATCATGGCAGAAATCCCATAGAGGATAGGAGCGTGTACGCAGAAAATCCGTGGACGGAAACCACAAAGAAAGAAGCGTGCGGCCATTATGTGTCAAAGGAAGACACGGAAATCGAGATTCAAAACGAAAATGGCGGGATTGCTGTTCTTGTGGACGGACAGGAAAAGCCGTTTGTCATGGTTCAGGAGTGCCTTGGCATTGTCCGCGGCTACATAAAGGATGCGTATCTGAAGCTGTTTAAGGATGCGGACGGCCATGTGTTCGCTGTGGGCTACGGCGGGCGTATGCTGCCGAGAGTGAGCGGGCAGAAATAACAGAGAAAAGGATGTAATGGTTTAAAGGGTATCCGGGTTGTTGTGAAGAATCATAACAGTTTAGGGTGTATCTGAATTGTTGCCAAGAATCAAATATGGAGGGAAAACATATGGATGTTTATGGGCAGATTACGGCAATGGCCGATGAAATGAAGGGCGACCTTGTGGCGCAGCGGCGCGATTTTCACAAGTATGCGGAAAAAGGCTGGTTTGAGATGCGTACGTCTTCCATTATTGCAAGAAAGCTGACGGAAATGGGCTATGAAGTCCTGGTGGGAGAGAAGGTGTGCAAAAAAGATGCCAGAATGGGCGTACCTTCTGAGGAAGAACTTGAGGAGCAGTACGCACGTGCTGTCGCCCAGGGGGCAGACCCGGAGTTTGTGAAATATACAAAGGGCGGCATGACCGGGGTGATTGGCATTTTACGGTGCGGCGAGGGCCCCACGGTCGCTATGCGTTTTGACATTGACGCTCTTGGCGTGTTTGAGGAAAAGGATCCGTCTCACCGTCCTGCATGCGAGGGCTTCGCCTCTGTAAACGAAGGCTTTATGCACGCCTGCGGTCATGACGGCCACGGAACCATCGGCCTCGGTGTGGCAAAAGTTTTAATGTCTATAAAAGACTCTCTTCATGGAACCATCAAGCTGATTTTCCAGCCGGCAGAGGAGGGAGTACGCGGGGCAAAGGCCATCGTTGAGAACGGCCATCTGGATGGTGTGGACTACCTGATTGGTTCTCACGTATCAGATAAAAAGGAGGACGACCCGGCGGTGGTAATTCCGGGAAGCCACGGCTCTCTTGCCACAACAAAATATGACGTATATTTCCACGGCGTGTCTGCCCATGCAGGCGGCTCTCCGGAGAAGGGAAAAAATGTCATGCTGGCAGTGGGAACGGCGATTTTAAATCTCTATGCGATTCCCCGTAATTCGGCCGGAATGTCCCGCATTAATGTGGGTACCGTGGAGGCCGGAAGCGGAAGAAATGTTATCGCGGATATTGCAAAAATGGAAATCGAAGTCCGCGGAGAGACCACGGAAATCAACCAGTATATGGAAGAATACGCGAAGAATGTGATCGAGGGGGCAGCGAAAATGCATGGCTGCACCTGCGAAATGAAGGTAATGGGTTCTGCGTATTCCCTTACAAGCGACCAGGCCCTTATGGACCGTGTGAGGAGGGTATGTGAAGAGAACTTGAAACTTCCGGTATCAGAAACCACGAGCAGCAGAAACGGGGGAAGCGAGGATGTTTCCTATATGATGCGCCGTGTCCAGGAGCAGGGAGGACAGGCGACATTCATGCGGATTCTTACGAAAGAGTCAGCTCCGGGGCATAACCGCCGCTTTGATTTTGACGAGCAGGCGCTGCCTAATGCAGTGAAGATTTTCTGCGGAACCGTTTATGATATTCTCGGAAAGTAACGAGGAAGAAAAAATGCGCCAGTGGGCAGGGTATTGCTTGAACCAATACCCTGCCCACTTTGTTTTTCCACTATTGTAAAATAAAGCTGCAAATTACTGACAGGGTGCCCTCTCCCGTAAAGTGTGACGTATAAAACGGTGAAAGCCACATTAGAATTCCATTACCAAATTTCGTGAAAAACACAAAAAATGGGAGTGAAATATTTTGCAACAGCCTCGTTGAAGTCCAGTTCATGCCATGATTTGAAGAGGTATTGAATCGCCTGCTTCGTATAAACAATATTGATGTATATATAACGGGAAGTAATTCAAAATTGTTGTCCAGCGACATCATAACTGAGTTTTTAAAGTACATTGTTGAGCACAGAAGCAAATCTTCCGCAAACTGTGACGCACAGCTGGCTGAAATCAGGTTACATTTGTTGATGATGGTGCAGAATATTGGTAGAAAATGGAAGGAAAAGACATAAGATGTGAAATTACGGAAGCTTTTTTGACAAAATCAGGTGCAAAATATCAGAAAATACACAAAAACAGGCTTAAATCTGATAAAAATTTGTTCACATTTTCCAAAAAATGTGCTATAATAATTACACCAGCTATACGTAAACAGTGTATGGGACAAAATGAGCAGCAAGAGGTGATATCATGGTTAAAAAAGAAATGATAGCAATGCTGTTGGCAGGAGGTCAAGGAAGCCGCCTTGGAGTTTTGACGCAGAAAGTGGCAAAGCCGGCAGTATCATTTGGCGGAAAGTACAGAATAATTGATTTTCCACTTAGCAACTGCATTAATTCCGGTGTTGATACCGTCGGAGTTCTGACCCAGTACCAACCGTTGCGTTTGAACGCGCATATCGGGATTGGTATACCGTGGGATCTGGATCGAAATGTGGGAGGCGTTACGATTCTTCCGCCCTACGAGAAAAGTAAGGGCAGTGACTGGTATACGGGAACTGCCAATGCGATTTACCAGAACTTGGAGTATATGGAATCTTACAATCCGGAATACGTTCTGATTCTTTCCGGTGATCACATCTACAAAATGGACTATGAGGTAATGCTTGAATACCACAAGGCCAACAATGCGGATGTGACAATCGCGGCCATGCCCGTTCCAATGGAGGAGGCAAGCCGGTTTGGCATTCTCATTACGGATGATACCAATAAGATTACGGAATTTGAGGAAAAACCGGCGCAGCCCAGAAGCAATCTGGCGTCCATGGGCATTTACATCTTCAGCTGGAAGGTGTTAAAGGAAGCTCTGGTGAAATTAAAGGACGAGCCAGGGTGCGATTTTGGTAAACATATTATCCCTTACTGCCATTCCGGCGGAAGCCGTATATTTGCATATGAATATAACGGATATTGGAAAGACGTTGGAACTCTTGGTTCTTATTGGGAAGCCAATATGGAATTAATTGATATTATCCCGGAATTCAATCTTTATGAAGAATACTGGAAAATTTACACAAAAAGCGACAGAATTCCTCCCCAGTACATCTCTGCCGATGCAAAGGTAGGAAAGTGCATTATCGGTGAGGGTACAGAGATTTACGGTGAGGTAACTAATTCTGTAATCGGTTCCGGCGTTATCATTGAGCCGGGCGCCGTGATAAGAGACTCTATTATTATGCAGGATTCTGTGGTCGGTGCGGGCGCCGTGGTGGAGAAAGCCATTGTGGCAGAGGACGTTAAGGTAGGCGCGGGAGCGCACCTTGGGGTCGGAGAATATGCCGCCAGTAAATATGATCCGAAGGTATACCAGTTTGATCTGGTGATCGTGGGCGAACATTCTGTGATTCCTGAGGGAGTCGAAATCGGGAAGAATACAGCAATTTCAGGCGTGACGGCAGCAGAGGACTACCAGGACGGCAGGCTCGAAAGTGGCGGTTACATAGTAAAGGCAGGTGGAAACGTATGAGAGCAATCGGTATTGTTTTAGCGGGCGGCAACAGCAAGCGCATGCGGGAGCTTTCCAGAAAAAGAGCGATTGCCGCAATGCCAATTGCGGGAAGTTTTCGGAGCGTTGATTTTGCTTTGAGCAATATGAGCAACTCCCATATTCAGAGCGTTGCGGTTTTGACGCAGTATAATTCCCGCTCTTTGAATGAACATTTAAGTTCCTCCAAATGGTGGGATTTTGGAAGAAAACAGGGAGGTATGTATGTGTTTACCCCAACCATCACCGCGGAACACAGTGACTGGTACCGGGGAACCGCGGATGCTCTCTACCAGAATCTTGATTTCTTAAAGAAAAGCCACGAGCCGTATGTGGTAATCGCAGCCGGCGACGGAATCTATAAACTTGATTATAATAAGGTGCTGGAGTACCATATCGAGAAAAAGGCGGATATCACAATTGTATGCAAAGATATGCCGGCCGATGTGGATGTGACTAGATTCGGTATCGTAAAGACCAACACGGATGGAAGAATTCTGGAATTCGAAGAAAAGCCCATGGTCGCAGATTCCACCACTATCTCCTGCGGTATTTACGTGATTCGCCGCCGTCAGCTCATCGAGATGATTGAGCGCTGTGCAAATGAAGACCGCTATGATTTTGTACAGGATATTCTGGTACGCTATAAAAATTTGAAACGGATTTATGCCTACAAACTGGAATCCTATTGGAGCAATATTGCTTCCGTGAAATCCTACTATCAGACAAACATGGATTTCTTAAAACCGGAGGTCCGCAATTACTTCTATAAAGAGTATCCAGACATTTATTCCAAAGTGGATGATCTGCCCCCGGCTAAATACAATCCCGGAGCGGTTGTCAAAAACAGTCTTGTTTCCAGCGGCTGCATTTTAAACGGTATTGTGGAAAATTCTGTGTTGTTTAAAAAGGTTTACATTGGGAACAACTGTGTGATTAAGAACTCGATTATTCTGAATGACGTTTACATTGGGGACAATACAGTCGTTGAGAATTGTATTGTGGAAAGCCGCGATACCATCCGCGCCAATACCACATATATCGGGCAGCCGGACGACATAAAAATTGTTGTCGAAAAGAACGAGAGATATACATTATAAAGATTCATAGTAAGGCTGTATGAATCGGGGAGGTTATTTATGCAGGTAACAGATGTACGCGTGAGAAAGATCGAAAAAGAGGGAAAAATGAAGGCGATTGTTTCCATTACATTGGATAATGAATTTGTAATTCATGATATCAAGGTAATTGAGGGGGAAAAGGGGCTGTTCATTGCGATGCCAAGCAGGAAAGCCGCTGATGGGGAATATCGCGATATCGCTCATCCGATTAATTCCGGCACCCGCGATATGATTCAGAATGTGATTCTCAATAAATATGAAACTACAACGTTGGAAGCGGCGCAGGAGGAATAAATACGCATATTCCTACCGTTGGTGAATTTAAAAGCTGCCTCCCCCCGTGATGCAGACGGTATATTATCGTACTGTTCATGGGAGGAGGCAGCTTTTTTGAAATAAAAACTGGACATTTCCATCAACAGGCTTTATAATCGAGACAATAAAATAAAAATACGGTCAAGTGCCGGCTTTTTAAAAAGCCGGGTGAAAGAGAACCAGGTGGAAATCCTGGACGGTCCGGCCACTGTGAGCGGGGAGTGTTTCTGCAGGATGTCATTGTACGGAAAGTATGAGAAGGCGCAGAAGACGTGAGGATCCGTGAGTCAGGAAACCTGCTTGACGGTTGTTGACGCTTCCTGTGAAAGCTTTGTCGGCACTCTTGTCTTGCCTGGATTCGGGCAGGGCAGTTTTTGTGTACCTAAGGAGCTCACAGCGGGCTCCTTTTTCGTTCCATAGAAAAGATCTTGTTACGCTAATGCATAAAAGTAAGATGGACGAAGAGGTTGTGATTTTGAAAAAAGTCCAGGCAAGCCATTTTCATGATGTTTTGTGCCTGAATGAAACGAAAGGAATGGATAGGAACATGAAAAAAAGAATTGCAGTTTTGCTTGCAGCAGTGATGAGCATATCTCTGATGGCATGCGGCGGGCAGAACACACAGAACACACAGAACACACAGACAGCTTCGGCGGCGGAAGAGACGGTACAGGCCGCCGAAAGCCAGACTGGCCAGGAATCAGAGCCGGCCGGAGAAACCGTACAGGAGGAAGCCGAAGCCGCAAAAAAGGATACTCTGATTGTCCGTATGGCCAAGGATGTGGGGGATCTGAATCCTCATACCATGAAAAGTCAGATGGCCGCCCAGGACTGGGTGTATGAAAGCCTGGTGGCGCTGGAAAAGGGCGCAGTGGTGCCGGAACTGGCAGAAAGCTGGGATATTTCCCCTGACGGGCTTACGTATACGTTCCACCTGCGAGAAGGCGTAAAATTCAGCGATGGAACGGACTTTAATTCAGCGATTGCCAAAAGGAACATTGAAGCTGTGGCAAACCATGCGGACGGCTACTCCTTTTTAAATTCCCTGGCATCCTTAGAAAGTGTGGAGGCGCCGGATGATCTGACTCTGGTCTTGAAATTGAATACCCCGTGCAACTCTCTGTTAAATGACTTTACCTTCAGCCGCCCGCTGGTGATGCTGGGGGAAAACGGATTCCCGGGTGAGGGGGATCCTTATGATAATGGAATCACAGAGCCCATTGGAACTGGTATGTGGGTATTAAAGGAGTACGTGGCGGATCAGTATGCATTGTTTGAGCGAAATGAATATTACTGGGGCGAGAAACCAAAATTCCAGTATATGAAAGCCATGGTAATTCCCGATGTTAATACGGCTGTTACTGCTTTGAAGGCAGGGGAAATTGACGTGATGGCAGACTCCACCCAGATTACCGCGGATATGTATAAGGAAATGGAAACGGCGGGATTTAAGACAGAGACGGCTCCCACCACCAGCATTTCCAATCTGAATATCAACACAGGCGGAGAAATCACCGGGGACGTGAATGTGCGTCTCGCACTGGAATATGCCACAGACAACACGGCCATTTCCGAGGGAATCTTTGGAGGGCTTCAAAAGCCGGCAACAGCGTATTTCTCCACAGATGTACCCTATGCTAACGTGGGAATCGCTCCTTATCCCTATGATCCGGATAAGGCCAATGTGATTCTGGATGAGGCCGGATGGGTCTATGAGGGAGACGATCAGGTACGTTCTAAGGATGGAAAGATCCTGGAACTGGACCTTATTTATGATGCTTCCGTGACCAATGACAGAGACATCGCACTGATTTTGCAGTCCCAGTACGCGCAGGTCGGAATCCAGTTAAATATTGTTCCCCAGGACAGCCAGATATACCGTCAGAACTGGGCAAACGGAGAGTTCGGCGTATTGATTTACAGCTCCTGGGGCGGTTCCTACGAGCCCTATGCAACCTTGGCCGCTATGGCTGCGGATGGAGACAAGTTTCATACTGTCCAGAAAGGAATGAAAAACAAGCCGGAGCTGGACGATATCATGCTGGACTGCCTGACTCAGAAAGACCCTGAGATGCTTCAGGAAAATTTCAATTATATCATGCAGAGCTTCCATGATGAGGCCGTTTACGTTCCGCTTACAGTGGTAAGCACCCTTGCAATTTATAACAGCGAGCTTGCGGGGCTTGATCTGGAATCCAGCCATGGCGGCATGGGAATTGGCGGAATGTATGTGGAATAATTTTGCACTTCGCCAGATTGGCAGGCAGCTGACTGGCCTGCTTGTATTATTGTTTTTCGTATCTGTGGCCGCGTTCGTGCTGGTGCGTCTTTTGCCCGGGGACGCTGCCACAGCCTATTTAAATTCCATCAATGCTCCCCTGACCGAGGAGGCCATAGAGGAGGTGGAAAAGGAGCTGGGGCTGGATGCTCCTCTTCCGGTTCAGTATGGAAAGTGGATGATACAGGTTTTTAAGGGGGATCTTGGATTTTCCTATCAGACCGGGCGCCCGGTGACCGAGGAATTATCAGAAGATCTTCGCTACACGGGGGCTCTGGCCCTTACCGCCCTTGGATGGGTACTAGTTTTAAGCTTGATTTTGGGAACCTTTTCCGCCGGACATTCCGGAGGGGCAGTTGATATGATGATACGGATCTTTACATTTCTGGGCTCTGCCATGCCGAAATTTTGGCTGGGCTTTCTGGCAGTGTCGCTGTTTTCCCTGAGGTGGAAGCTGCTTCCCGTGCAGGGGGCGGCCACCTGGAAACATCTGATTCTTCCATCACTGACGTTAGCGTGTTCTTACATTGCCACCTACACAAAGCTTTTGCGAAACAGCATTCTGGAAGTTCAGAGCAGCCCCTTTGTGCTCCATGCCAGATCCAGGGGGTTTTCTAAAAGGTTTGTGCTGGTCCGTCATGTGATTCCCAATGCCATGACTCCGGTGTTTACTACCCTGGGGCTCCACTTGGGAGGAATCCTGTCCGGCTCTGTGATTGTGGAAAATGTGTTTGCCTGGCCTGGTCTTGGCAGAATGTGTGTGGATGCGGTTGCGGCCCGGAACTATCCTATGATACAGGGATACATACTTCTTTTATCCGTGATTTTTGTAACAGCCAATATGCTGTGTGACCTGGCCTGTGCAGCGTTTCACCCGAGGCTAAGGGCGGGAGGCAGGACATGAGAAAGAGGGGAAGGAAAGTTACTGCGGCATGCTGCGCCGGGTGCCTTACGTTCCTGGCGGCGGCCTGCCTTCTGGCTCCGGTGCTGTCCTCCTGTGATCCCAATCTTGTGAATCCGTTGAAAAAATTTGCGGGAATGTCCAGGGAACATCCACTGGGAACAGATTACCTGGGGAGGGATCTTCTGGCCAGGCTGCTGTGGGGCGGCAGGAATACCCTGGGTTATGCAGCGGCTGTGACGGCCGTATCGGCTGTAATCGGAACGGGAGTCGGCATGATATCCGGCTTTCTGGGCGGAGCGGCAGACCGTTTGCTTATGAGGGGCAGCGATGTGCTGCGGGCTTTTCCCGGTGTGGTTTTGGTCCTTATTATTGTGAGTATTCTGGGTGCGGGAATCGGAAATGTCTGCATTGCACTGCTCCTTACCAGGTGGATATGGTATGCCAGAATGGCCAGGAATCTCACAAGAGAAGAGCTCTCCCGCCCCTCTATCCTGGCTGGCAGGCTGGCGGGAAGCGGATGGGGTGCTATTTTGATTCATCACGTTTTTCCGGCGATTCTTCCCCAGATGCTTTCCGTGCTTTCCGTTGATTTTGGCGGCGCCTTATTATCTATTTCCGGATATTCTTTTCTGGGACTTGGAATCCTGCCGCCAGAGCCGGAGTGGGGGATGATGATAAGCGATGGGAGGAGTTATATGGATAAGCCGGGGATGATGTTCTGGCCGGGAATCTGCATTCTTATAGTGGTTATCAGCGTGAACGTTCTGGGGGACCTGCTCCGCGACATTCTGGAGGAGAAGCGGACATGAAAAAGGAAGATGTGATTTTACAGACGGAAAACCTGTCCGTTTCCATGAGAGCGGGAAAAGAACGGATTCCGGCGGTGAAGGATGTGACACTTTCTTTAAAAAGGAAGGGCTGCACAGGAATCATAGGGGAGAGCGGCTGCGGGAAATCGCTCACCTGCCAGGCGGTTTTGGGACTTCTGGAACCGAAAAAATGGACTGTGACAGGAAAGGTTTTTCTGGAAGACGAAGAAGTGCCCATCACAGATGACAGGTCCATGGATCGTTTCCGGGGAAAGAAGCTGGCTTTTGCCGCCCAGAATCCCATGGCGGCGTTTGACCCGCGGATGACTATGGGCGCTCATTTTCTGGAGGGGCATTCGAGAAGAGAGTGGGATGCCATACGGAAAGATGCCGGAGAGCGTCTGGCCCGGATGGGAATTTGTGAGCCGGAGTCTTTGTGGAACCGTTACTCTTTTGAACTGAGCGGCGGGCAGCTTCAGCGTGTTCTGATTGCTCTCGTTTTAGGCCTTCATCCCAAAGTCCTTTTGGCAGATGAACCTACTACAGCCCTGGACCAGGCCACGGAGGAAGAACTGCTTCGTATCCTTGAAGACTGTCAAAACCAGGAGGGAATTTCCATTCTGTTAGTGTCCCATGATCTGGACGTGATTTCCAGGATGGCCGATACGGTTTACGTGATGTATGCAGGGCAGATTGTGGAGTGCGGAGAAAAGGAAGCCGTTCTGGGGAATCCTCTCCATCCGTATACAGGGGGCCTCATGCGTTCCCGTCCGGGTTTTTCAAAAGAACGGCTGAAGGCCATGAATGGATATCCGCCCAGGCTGGGGGAAAGCACAGGATCCGGATGCGCTTTTGCTCCCAGATGCCCCTTTGCAAAAGAGGTGTGTAAAGGAGAACAGGTTCTCAGAGAAATGACACCCGGGCATTTTAGCCGGTGCAGCTGTTTTCGCGGACAGGGGGAGGAGAAGCATGGGTGAAGTCCTTTTGGAGGTAGATGATGTGACCCGAGCCTACGGGAGCAAAAGAAGGGGACAAAAGCAGATATTAAGAGGGGTTTCCTTCCGGCTTCAGGAAGGAAAATGCCTGGGTCTTGTGGGGGAAAGCGGCTGTGGAAAAAGCACCCTCTGCCGGATTTTGGCGGGTCTGGAAAAACCGGATTCAGGTCAGGCGCTATTCTGCAGGGAGCCTGTGGGAAGCAAGAAAGTCAGGGGAAAAATTCAGATGGTATTTCAAAACAGTCTGGAGGCGGTCAATCATCACCAAAATGTACTTCAGATCGTTTCTGAACCCCTTAAGAATCTTTTTCATATGAACCGGGAAGAGTGTCGAAAGGAGACAGCGAGACTTCTTGAAATGGTGGGAATTGCCCCGGAGGAAATGAAAAAGTATCCCAGGCAGTTTTCCGGGGGACAGCTCCAGAGAATCTGCATTGCGAGAGCCCTGGGAGCGAAGCCGGAACTGCTGTTGTTAGATGAGCCCTTAAGCAGTCTGGATGCATCGGTGCAGGCTCAAATTTTAAACCTGCTTTCTGACTTGAGAAATGATCTTAACCTGACCTGTATTCTGGTTTCCCATGACATAAGGGCCGTATACTATCTGTCAGATGAAATCTTAAGGATGTCAGAAGGAACGGTTAAAGCCATTCCTTCTTTAGACACCATAATCCGGCCTGAACGCTTCTGACTTCTTTGCGGTTTCCAGAAAGAACATCCTCATGATGCCGGAACAGACGCTTCCAGCTCTCCATGACCTGATATTTTAAGTCCGGATAAAAGCCTGTGAGG
Organism: uncultured Lachnospiraceae bacterium; assembly: GCA_910586315.1. Lineage (GTDB taxonomy): Bacteria > Bacillota > Clostridia > Lachnospirales > Lachnospiraceae > CANRXD01. The sequence continues at coordinate 126,653 of CAJUIP010000003.1, forward strand.
ATCACATCACTTTCCCTCCGGATTCCATAATCGGAAAGCATCCGGCCAAAGGCCCTTTCGTCCTCCTCCGTTTTACCAAGATATCTCAGGCACAAAATCTTGTTCCAGTCGTACATATCAAAATAAACGGCCTGGTCTGCCGGAAGATGAAGCGTTACAATCCGGTTTCCGGCGGACTGGTCTACGCTGTATGGATCCGAAAAGGCCCAGTAGGGATATTCCGCCCCTTCCGGCTTTGGAAGATGCCGGGCGGCCTCCTTTACAAACCAGTCGTATGCGGCGGTAAAGATGGGGGCGCTTTCCCCGTATTTTTTCTTTACGTATTCCCTTCTGGAAAAACAGATTCCGTCTTTTTTTAAAGTCTCCAGGACAATTTCTGCCTGAGATGAGTAGAGCATTATTTCAGTACGTTCGTAACCCATTCTTTTTTAATCTCCCATATATTTCCATAACAGTCGCTGTTTCCCGGATCCACTGAGTCGTCGAAGAGACGGTCCCAGCTTTCGATGATCTCCCTCTTGATTTGCGGGTAGAACTGGGACATATAGGCCTTGGAGTCGCTTACCCGGTATTCCTCTAAAAGTGTCCGGTGGCGGGCGGCATCGGATTTATCAGACGGGATATAGGAATAGTCCAAAATGGAGCCCCATTTCATGATGTTTACCATGGTAATGAAAGACGGATCTAAAGCGAGTTCCAGAATGACGCACCCGGCGCTGGGAAGCATGGTGGCTTCCTTTTTGGGAGAAACCCAGACCGGATATTCTGCGTCCGCGGGCCGCAAGGCGGCAGCCGGGCTGTGCTTTACAAGCCAGTCGTAGGCCTCTAAAACCAGATAGGCGTGTTCTCCAAGATCTTTACAGATATATTCTCTTTTCGCGACATAACGTCCGTTTTCCTCCAATTTACGGAGAACATTTTCGTTTTGTTTGGTCCAAACTGTAATTTTTTCCATATAATACCTCATTTTGTTTCCTGTCTGTGCACCTCTATTGTAGTATAAATTCCTCCTTTTGACAAATACTACATTTACAGTCAAACCGACAATCAAATGACAGAAGTTACTGTTCATGGGAGGGGGCATCTTCTTGCCCGTTTTTATCCGTTTTTCTCCGCCCCGTGAACTGTAACTGACGGAATGCAAAATGGAGGAATTTTTGTATGAAAGCTACTGGAATAGTAAGGAGAATTGATGACCTGGGCCGGGTGGTGATTCCGAAGGAGATCCGAAGAACCTTAAGACTTCGGGAGGGAACCCCATTGGAAATCTTTACGGACAGGGAAGGGGAAATCATTCTTAAAAAGTACTCACCGATGATGGAACTAAACGCATTTGCTTCTCAATATGCGGATGCCATGGCCCAATCCACAGGGCTTATGGTCTGCATCACTGACCGGGATCAGGTAATTGCGGCGGCCGGAGGAGCGAAAAAAGACCTGCTCCAAAAGCCCATCAGCAAACAGCTTGAACATGCGATTCAGGAGCGGATCACTGTGCAGGCAGGAAAGGATGACCGGGCATATACGCCGGTAGCTTCTGAAGATGTGGAAGGGATCACCGCCCAGGTGGTGGTGCCGATTATCTGCGAGGGAGATGCCATCGGAGCGGTGGTCCTCATGAGCCGCGAACCGAGGGCAAAATTTTCCGAGGGAGAACTGCGGCTGGCTGCCACAGCGGCCGGATTTTTAGGGCGTCAGATGGAAAGCTGAGTTTTAAATGCACAAGCCCACACAGGGGAATACGCCGCGAAAGCGGCGTGCGGGCCGTGCGGCGAGCAGGGAAAAGCCCTCCCCTACTTGATTAAAAAAGGAGAATTCGCGAGACGGATTCTTCTTTTTTTGTTATACTGAAGGAAGAAAAGAAAAAGGAGAGATTATTATGTATACATTGGAGGATTTGAAGGCGATCATGGAAAAGCTCCGATCAGAAAACGGATGCCCCTGGGATCGCGTGCAGACCCATGAATCCATGAAAAAGTATCTGGTGGAGGAGTGCGCGGAGGTTCTGGAGGCTATTGACAATCAGGATACCATGAATCTGTGCGAGGAACTGGGAGACGTACTGTATCAGATTATGATTCACAGCGAGATCGAAAAGGAAAAAGGAAATTTTACCGTGGATGACGTGATTGATGGCATTTGCCAAAAGATGGTGAGACGCCACCCGAAGGTGTTCGGAGGTTCAGAGCTTCCTGAAGGTCTGGAGGGAACAGAACTTTGGGAAGAGATAAAGCGCCGGGAACGGGAAAAATGATATTGCATTTCTGAATAACAGATTGTATAATGATAGACAGAGCTTATGATGTTGGGGTCAAAAGGTTTTTTGACCCCTGATGCCTACGGATTGCTCTGCATTTCATGCTCCCGCAATCCTAAAAACATTCAAAATCCGCCCTGTCGGGCTACTTTTTCATGTTTTTTCGGGTCCCAAAGTCGTATATTGATATGCGGGCGTGTCATATATGACCTTTTGACTCTGGCATCAGCTTATTGGGGTACTTAGAGGTTTAGGAGGGAGTATTTTTATGAAAATTTATGATTCCGTGAAAAAAACAGAAGTAGAAATTTCCGATTATAAGCAGTTGATTCAGATTATGCGTGATGGAAGACAGGTGGACTTATATTTAAAGGAGAAGAAGAGCGACGACATGGGCTATCTGACGTGGGATGTGGAGCACTGGTCGAGCGTTTCGGACAAACGTTTTATCCGCTGCTATTCTTTGGAAGGCCGTGTACTTGGCGAATCCACAGGGCATAATATTTATGACCTGGAGAACGAATTTAAACCGGAAGACGCTGCAAAGATTGAATTAAGTTAATGAAGAAAGCTGTACGAAAGATGGCGGAAAAAGCGCCATCTTTTCGATTTAACGGGAAAAACCGCGCTGCGTTCATGCACATGTTTCTGACCTGGAGCCCGGAAGGAAAAAACTGGGGAAAACGGGAAAAAACCTTGACAAATAGGCCGTAAGCATATATAAATGTAAGGGTATAACCGCAATGAATCCGCCGGAAAAATGAAGGCGGTTGCAAGTTGATTGTTAGGAGGAAATATCAATGAACAAGACAGAATTAATCGCAGCAGTTGCTGAAAAAGCAGAGCTTTCCAGAAAAGATGCAGAAAAGGCCCTTAAGGCTTTTACGGATGTGGTTGCAGATGAATTAGTAAAGGGAGAGAAAATTCAGTTAGTGGGCTTCGGTACATTTGAGGTTTCAGAGAGAGCGGCAAGAGAGGGAAGAAATCCGAAGACAGGCGAGAAAATGCCTATCGCTGCATCTAAGACTCCCAGATTCAAAGCCGGAAAGGCTCTCAGAGATCAGGTGAACGCTTAATTCATGAGATTAGATAAATTTCTGAAGGTATCCCGCCTGATCAAACGCCGCACAGTAGCCAATGAGGCGTGCGACGCCGGCCGCGTGATGGTCAATGACAAACCGGCAAAGGCATCCCTGTCAGTAAAGCAGGGGGACATCATTGAAATCCAGTTTGGAATGAAATCCGTAAAAGTGGAAGTTCTCGATGTTCAGGAAACAGTCCGGAAAGACGATGTGAAGGAGCTTTACCGGTATTTATAGAACAAAGGATTTTTGCCCGTAACTGTGAGGGTACCGAGCAGTTATGAGTTGATGAATTATAGTAACAGTCCAGAAGTTATCTGAACGGATACAATTAATATGAATATATTGGAAAACCTCTTAATATACTTAATTAAAAAGTATGTCAGGAGGTTTTTTTCATGGAAGAGAAAATCGGGCTGTCCCACAAAATTGTTTTACAGAACAGAGATAAGGGAAGTCTCACAGGAATTCTGGATGTGATTTCCTTTGATGAAAATACGATAGTTTTGGATACGGACATGGGACTTTTGACCATCAAGGGAAAGGACCTCCATGTGAGCAGACTGACGCTGGATAAGGGGGAGATTGACATTGAAGGGAAGACGGACAGCTTTGTGTATTCCTCCAATGAAAGCTACCGGAAGGCCGGACAGTCCTTTCTTTCCAGGCTGTTTAAGTAAGACAGGAGGGAGGAGCTGCCCTTGAGCCTTTACATACAGGAAGAAGCGGGACTTGCCGTCTTAAGCTTTGTGCTGGGAATTCTTCTGATGATCAGCTATGATCTTTTGCGGTTATTCCGTCTTCTGATTCCCCATGGTAGTCTGTGGACAGGTCTGGAAGACTTTTTTTATTGGATTTACTGTGCGGTTATGACTTTTTCCCTTTTGTTTTATGAAAACGACGGCATTCTGAGGGGGTATGTGATTGTAAGCACGTTTTTGGGGATGTTTCTTTATGACCGGCTTGTGAGCCAAAGTGTATTTGCGGTCTTGAAAAACGTGGGGAGATGGATTACAATGAAAAGAAGGACTATGATCACACGGAAGAAGGAGGGGAAGCGTGGGAGAAAACCGAAATAAAAGAAACCGAAGGCGCTCCAGGAACGGTCTTGGAAACCGGATGGCTCTGATTGGCATTACCATGGTTGTACTGAGCCTGGCCGTGGTGGTCAATGTGGGCGCTTCCTCTCTCCGGGAAAAGGATCTGGAATATCAGGCAAGAGAGGCGGAGCTGGAAAAGGCAAAAGCAAAGGAAGAGGCCAGGGCGGCCCAGCTGGAGGAATACAGGGTTTACGTCCAGACCAAACAATACGTGGAAAAAGTTGCAAAAGAAAAGCTGGGCCTGGTCAAAAAAGACGAAATTTTGTTTAAGGGGGAAGAAACTCCATAAAAAATGTCATGTGATTTTTTTGCGTGAGGCCAGAAATCTGACAAATATTTCCTTCTGATCTGTTTATAATATGGTACGCAGGTTAGGAGGGATTTTTTGTGTTAAGAAAGTGGGCAGTACATAAGGACATGGCTGATGTGAACGCTTACACAGCGAAACGATTGAAAGATATGGCCCAGTCCCTGGAGGGGGTCGCAAAGACCTTTGAGAGATCAAGGGAGGAGAATGGTCTTACCAGAGAGGACGGAATCGCGGCTCTTGAGGCGGCTTCCGCCATGGTTTGCGGAGAGTGTGAAACCTGTGGAATCAGACGGGAATGCAGGCGGGGGGAAGAAGAGGAAAACTATTATCTGTATTATCTGCTGCGGACATTTGAAAAGAAGGGACGAGTGGAATTTGAGGACATGCCCAGGCGGTTTTTGGAGGTGTGCCGCAGAAAGTCTGATTATCTCGGACAGCTAAACAGAAATCTTGGACGGGCTACCATGAATCTTGCCTGGAAAAACCGCTTTCTGGAGAGCCGGGATGCGGTGATGGTCCAGTTTGAAGAGCTGGCCGGAATTTTAGAAGAATTTTCCGGTCAGATGGAGCGGGCCATGGATGTGACAAGAACCTGGGAGGACGAGCTGAGGGCTGTGCTCAGAAAACGGAGAGTCGCTGCGGAAAGTCTTCTGGTACTCCAGTACGAGGAACAGAGGCGGGAGGTATTTATGAATGCCAGAATGACCAATGGACGCTGCATGACTGCCAGGGATGCGGCGGAAGTCATTGGTCGGGCCATGAAAGGCGTTTGGAGCCCTTCCCGGGACGGAAAAACGATCATCACCAGAAACACGGCTCCGTTCCGGTTTGTGGAGGACGGAAAGTACAGAATCTTATTCGGTTCTTCCAGAGTGCCAAGGGAGGGCGAGGAGATATCCGGAGACAGCTATACCTTTAAAAGCGGAATTCCAGGACAGGCTATTATGAGTCTTTCCGACGGAATGGGGAGCGGAAAGGAAGCAAATTCTGACAGCGAAAAGGTCATAGAGCTGACGGAGCAGCTTTTGGGAACGGGATTTTCAGCCAGAGCAGCTTTGAAGCTTGTCAACACGGTTGTTCTGCTGACCGGGCAGAACGAGCGCCCGGCCACTCTGGATTTGTGCCTGGTGGATTTGTATTCCGGTGTCGTGGAGGTTATGAAGCTGGGGGCTGTGGCATCTTTTATTATGGGCCATGATTCCGTGGAGACACTGGAGTCGGAACATGTTCCGGCAGGGATTTTGAACCCGGTGGAGCCGGTGCTCTTGTCGAAGAAGCTGTGGGACGGCGACAGAATCGTCATGGTCAGTGACGGCGTTTTAGACGCTATGCCCGGGGAAGAAAAGGAAGAGGCCTTCAAGGACTTTTTACGGGGACTTCAGGCGGCGGGCCCCCAGGAAACGGCAGAAATGATTCTGGCCTTCGCCCTGTCTTTCGAGGGAGAACCCAGGGATGATATGACTGTGCTGGTGGGGGGAATTTACGGGAGATGAGAAAATGGACAGACAGATACTGAGGATGCGGATAAAAGAATATATGAAAGCTCACCGGATGGCAGAGGAAGGGGAGGGCGTTCTGGCGGCAGTGTCAGGAGGCGCCGATTCCGTCTGCCTTCTTTGGGTTCTTAAGGAATTGTCAGAGGAGCTTGGGATCCATGTGGCAGCTTTCCATCTGAATCACGGCCTTCGGGGAGAGGAGGCGGACCGGGACGAGGCCTATGTGAGAACTTTATGCAGAGAGCTTTCCATTCCGCTTTCGGTGGTCCGGGAAAATGTGGCGGAGTATGCCGCAGACAAGGGAATCTCCGAGGAGGAGGCGGGAAGAAATTTGCGGTACTTTCATATGGAGCAGGCTGCAGGCCGGTTTTCCTGTGAAAAAAAAGCAACCGCCCATCATAAAGATGATACTGTGGAGACAGTACTTCTAAATATGTTCCGCGGAAGCGGTCTTCGGGGACTGGGGGGAATACGTCCGGTACGGAATAGCATTATCCGGCCGCTATTATGTCTTACCAGAGAAGAAATTGAGGCGTATCTGAGGGAAACGGGGGTTTCCTGGTGTGAGGATTCCACCAACAGGGAGTGCCGGTACGTCAGAAACAGAATCCGGAATGAGCTTCTTCCATGGGTCAGGGAAAATATCAATGACAGGGCGGGAGAGCATATTTTAAACATAGCGTCTCTGGCATCCCGTGCCGATGAATATTTTTACGACCAGGCGGAAAAGATTCTTTCAGAGGGGAATCCTTTTTCCATACGAACGGAGGTATTTGACAGACAGCCGGATATTCTTAAGGAATACCTGGTGAGAGCCATGATATCCGGAGTATCAGAGAACCAGAGGGATATTTCCTCAAAACATATTGAGGCTGTGTGTAATCTTAAAGGCCCGGGAAGCGGGTGTGAGGTCATGCTTCCATTTGGACTAAAGGCCCGCAGAGGATACGAAATTCTCGAAATCCGGAGGCAGGAAGAAGTTTCAGATGTGGATGAAGACCATATGAGGGTGGTTATGCGGACATTTTCTTGTGAAAAAGACCTGGAAATTCCCAAAAACCAGTATACGAAATGGTTCGATTATGATAAAATTAAAGATACGTTATCTGTCAGGAACAGGAAAAGCGGGGACTATTTCCTGATTTCAGGAGGAAAAAGAAAACTTCTGAAACGATTTTTCATTGACGAAAAAATCCCGGAGGAACGCAGAGGAACCATAAAGCTTCTTACAGAAGGGAGTCATGTTCTCTGGGTGATCGGATATCGTATCAGCGAATATTATAAAATAACGAATACGACCCGCACAATATTAGAAGTCAAAATATGCAAAGGAGAAGACCATGGCTGACAAAATTCGTGTTTTATTGGATGAAGAAAAAGTTGACAGAAGAATCCGTGAGGTCGCGGCGCAAATAAACCGGGACTATGCGGGAAAGCAGGTGCATCTGATCTGTATTTTAAAAGGCGGCGTATTCTTTACTTGTGAGTTAGCCAAGCACCTGACTGTTCCGGTGTCTATGGATTTTATGTCCGTATCCAGTTATGGAGGAGGAACCGAATCTTCCGGCGTTGTCCGCATCGTAAAAGATCTGGATGAGTCTATCGCAGGGAAACATGTTCTGATTGTGGAGGATATCATCGACTCCGGCAGAACCCTGGCCTATCTGATCGAGATTTTGAAACAGAGGAATCCGGAATCCATCCGCCTTTGTACTTTGCTTGATAAGCCGGAACGCCGTATAAAAAAGCAGGTAAAGGTAGATTATACCTGTTTTACCATTCCGGACGAATTTGTCGTGGGTTTTGGTCTGGATTATGACCAGAAATACAGAAATTTTCCCTATATCGGAGTGGTAGAGCAGCAATAAGGAGGCAGCCAGTTGAAACAGAATCAGCAGTTTCGCGGAATTGGGCTGGTCCTGCTGGTGATGATGCTGATTGTTTTCGCATCTACACTTACCCAGCAGGGCGGTCTGTTCAGCACAGAAATGACCTATCAGGAATTTATGATGGCCATTGAAAACGATGCCATCGAGTCCGCAGAAGTAAAACAAAATCCACAGACTCCTACGGGGATGCTGGAAATTTCCATGAAAAACGGAGAAAACAGGAAAATTTCTGTTTCCGATGTGGTGGAGGCTCAGGAGCTTTTGAGGGAACACGGGATTGATTACATGGTGGATGATGTCCGTCAGGCGGATTACCTGACCACGATTATTCTCCCCGTTGGCCTTTCGGCAGTAGTGATCATGCTTATTATGATGTACATGAATGCCAGACTGGGCGGAGGCGGTAACGCCAAAATGATGGAATTCGGAAAAAGCCGTGCCAGAATGAGCACCACAAACTCCGTAAATTTCTCCAAGGTGGCAGGCCTGGAGGAAGAAAAGGAAGAGCTGGAAGAAATCGTGGACTTTCTTAAGAATCCTAAAAAATATACGGATGTGGGGGCCAGGATCCCTAAAGGTGTACTTTTGGTGGGCCCTCCGGGAACCGGAAAGACTCTGCTTGCCAAGGCTGTGGCCGGGGAGGCAGGTGTTCCGTTTTTCTCCATTTCCGGCTCGGATTTTGTGGAGATGTTTGTGGGAGTCGGCGCATCCCGCGTGAGAGACCTGTTTGAGGATGCCAAGAAAAACGCCCCCTGCATTGTATTTATTGATGAGATCGATGCCGTTGCAAGACGAAGAGGTACCGGAATGGGCGGCGGACATGATGAAAGAGAGCAGACCTTAAATCAGCTTTTGGTGGAGATGGACGGCTTTGGCATCAATGAGGGCATTATCGTTATGGCTGCCACCAACCGTGTGGATATTTTGGACCCGGCGATTCTCCGTCCCGGCCGCTTTGACCGGAAAGTGGCAGTTGGAAAACCGGATATTAAGGGCCGCGAGGAAATTTTACAGGTCCATGCCAGGGAAAAGCCTTTGGGTGAGGATGTGAACTTAAGGCGGATTGCCCAGACTACGGCCGGATTCACCGGAGCGGATCTGGAAAACCTTCTGAATGAAGGAGCTATCATGGCAGCCAAGGAATCCAGACGATTCATTACCCAGAAAGATATTGAACGGGCTTTCATTAAAGTGGGAATTGGTTCTGAGAAGAAGAGCAAAGTAATTTCTGAGAAAGAAAAGCGGATTACGGCATACCATGAGGCGGGGCATGCAATTTTATTCCATGAGCTTCCCGACGTGGGGCCTGTTCATACGATTTCCATTATCCCCACAGGAATAGGAGCGGCAGGCTATACTATGCCGCTGCCGGAAAAGGATGAGATGTTCAACACCAAGGGAAAGATGCTCCAGAACATTATGGTATCTTTGGGGGGGAGAATCGCAGAAGAGCTGATTTTCCAGGATGTGACCACTGGAGCGTCTCAGGATATCAAGCAGGCCACTGCCATTGCCAGAGCCATGGTAACCCAGTATGGCATGTCGGAGCGTGTGGGAATGATTCATTACGGAAGCGATGAGGATGAGGTGTTCATTGGCCGTGACCTGGCTCATACCAGAAGCTATGGCGAAGATGTAGCTACTTCCATTGACAGTGAAATCAAGAGAATCATCGACGAATGCTATGAGGAAGCAAAGAAAATCATCCTTGCACGTGAGGATGTGCTTCATAAATGCTGTACGATTCTTCTGGAGAAGGAGAAAATTGGGCAGACGGAGTTTGATGCCCTGTTTGTTTAAGAAAATAAAGTTTGACGGCGTTTGTACAAAAGAAACACAGGCAAACGCCGTTTTTAATTTAGAAATATAAAAAATACACAAAAAAAATGAGATGAGGGTAAAATTACACAAAAAAAAATTTCATAAAAATAAATGTTTGTGCACACTTATGCAGAAACATATGCTATATTACTACTCGTAACCCCCCAATACATTATATAGTTTTTGCTATACCCCATAAGAGACATAATACCTTTTCCGAAAGAAAGCCAGCGATTCCCCGCTGGCTTTCTTTCTGCCTAAAAAAGTGTTACATCTTCAGACAAATCATGCATGATATAAAATAAAAAACGTGCAAATACTAAGAATATCCTGTATAATAAAATTGTATACCCATTCGGGCGTTTTGTAACATATGCCCTTCGGGCGGGCGTTCGGCTTTCGCCGGGCGGCGAAGTATTATTTTTTTGATGCTGGCTTTAACATGAAAGGCTTATTTTGGAGAGGAGGAGCTGTTTTTATGGAACGAGCGGCTCTGTTTTGCGATGCGACCATAGATTATAGAATACCCGCTGAGCCGGATCCGGGAGATATCGTGACGCTGCGGTTTCGGACGGCAAAGAACGATGTGGACCGGGTGTATCTGGTCTTGTATGGAAAAGAAGAAAAGAAGAGATTGAGATGGGCGGAACGCCGGGGGCAATTTGATTTTTATGAAACAACCATGAGCGTTGAGGAAACGGCTGTCCACTTTTACTTCCAGGTGGAAAAGGGCGACGAGATCTGCCGGTACAACCGGCTGGGAGTGACCAACGAAATGGACCGTCGGTATATGTTTACTATCACGCCGGGGTTCCATGTGCCGGAATGGGCAAAGGGGGCGGTCATGTACCAGATTTTCATTGACCGTTTCTGCAATGGGGATCCCGCCAATGATGTGGTATCTGATGAATATGTATATATCGGCTTTCCCGTAATGAAGGTGGACGACTGGGAAGAGGGGCTTTCGGTTCTGGACGTGGACCGTTTCTACGGCGGTGATCTTCAGGGAATTTTGGATAAACTGGATTATCTCCAAAGCTTAAAAGTGGAGGTGCTGTACTTAAGTCCGGTGTTTGTGTCGCCTTCCAATCATAAATATGATTGCCAGGATTATGAACATGTGGACCCCCATTACGGGGTCATTGTGAAAGATGCGGACGGGCTCGTGGACAAAGATGCCATTGATAATAAAGATGCAGAAAAATATTCTATGCGGACGGCCGATGAGGCAAATTTGAGGGCCAGCGATGAATTTTTTGCAAAGTTTATGGAGGAGGTCCATAAACGGGGTATGCGGGTGATTCTGGATGGTGTATTTAACCACTGCGGTTCCTTCAATAAATGGCTGGATCGCGAGAAAATATATCAGAAGACTGGTACCTATGCTCCTGGCGCCTATGTGGATGGCAACAGCCCTTACCGGAACTTCTTCTGGTTTTCTGACGAGAATGGCTGGCCTGATAATGATTCCTACGAGGGATGGTGGGACCATAACACACTTCCCAAATTGAATTATGAGGGCTCCGGAGAGCTTTACCAGTATATTTTGGATATTGCTAAGAAATGGCTCTCTCCGCCATATCATATTGATGGATGGAGACTTGACGTGGCTGCTGATCTGGGACATTCGCCGGAGATGAACCACCGCTTTTGGAAAGATTTCCGTCGCGTGGTAAAGGAAACCAATCCGAATGCCTTGATCCTGGCTGAACATTACGGGGATGCATCTTCCTGGCTGGAAGGGGACCAATGGGATACGGTTATGAATTATGATGCTTTCATGGAGCCGCTTTCCTGGTTTCTTACAGGGCTGGAAAAACACAGTGACAGAATGGATGAACATTTGTATCAAAACAGCCAGGCGTTTATGTGTGCTATGCTGAGCAATATGAGCAGAATGCAGACCACATCTCTTCTTGCAGCGATGAACGAGATTTCTAACCATGACCACTCCCGTTTTCTCACAAGGACGAACCGAACAGTGGGGCGCCTGGATTACAAGGGAGACCTGGCGGCGTCAGAAGGGATCAACTTTGGAATTTTCCGCGCGGCCGCCATCATACAGATGACCTGGCCGGGAGCGCCGACTATTTACTATGGGGATGAAGCCGGAGTCTGCGGCTGGACGGACCCGGATAGCAGAAGAACTTTCCCCTGGGGGAAAGAAAATCATGAGCTGATTGAGTTCCACCGTTATCTGACCAGTATCCGGAAGCAGAACCTGGCGTTTCGGACGGGCTCCTTTAAGCCGTTGCTTGCGGAGAAAGGATTGATTGCCTATGGGCGGTTCCATAAAAGGGAACGCGGCGTGGTGCTGGTGAACAGCGATAAGTTTGTTCAGAGAGTACAGATTCCTGTCTGGGAGACAGAGGTGACGGGACCTTATATGGAACGGATTATGCTGTCAACTGCGGAACGGTATAATGTGGGGAGAATGCAGTATCCTGTGGAGGATGGAAGAATGACTGTGGAAATCGGCCCATATAGTGCAATGATTTTTGAAGAAATAGTGCTTGATTTTTAACTGTATTTATGATATCATTTTGACTTGTCAGAATGATGTGGGCGGATTCCCGAGTGGCCAAAGGGGACAGACTGTAAATCTGCTGCAACTTGCTTCGGTGGTTCGAATCCACCTCCGCCCAGTAAATTCCGAAAGAAGTTTCGGGTATGCCCAGATAGCTCAGTTGGTAGAGCAGAGGACTGAAAATCCTCGTGTCGCTG
>CAJUIP010000004.1:0-130901 GCA_910586315.1 uncultured Lachnospiraceae bacterium
AGGGCGGGCTTAGAGCCCGCGTCCCGAGCCACCCGTTTTACGGGTGGTGGCGACTCAAAAGCTTTACTGTATGCCCACAAAAGTATCATTTCCATCCCAGAGAGCAGCAAAGATGAAATGTTTGAGCAAACGAGAAAAATTCCTGCGTGAACATGGCGCTCTGAATGGCGATACAACAAAACGGTCAGACGTATATAAAAATATGTATCGGAAGATCAACAAAAATGACCGGTTAGCGGCCGGGTATACGATGGAGCAGTAGTATCGACATGCGTTTTTAGACGCAGCAAGAAAATTCGTAGAAAATCAGCAAAAATCGGTAGATATGAAAGTATAAATTTGCTATAATGGCAAATTAGGGGCATTCGTGAATAAGCAGTTATACGATTATAACAGCACATAAGAATTAAAGGAAAGATAAAGAAATCTTATTATTGAAATATGGCAGCCGATTAAAGAGGAGCTAAATTGAAACGAATGTCTCAGCATTTTTATACTGTAAACGAAGGATTTGGAGGCATTTCTATGAAAAAGTTATTACTGACATTGTTTTTGAGTATTCTTCTGCTGTCTGGCTGTGGCGCAGGGGATGGCACTGCTTCTCCGACTGCCGGGACAAATCAGCCAGGTGAAAGCACGTCAAATCCGGAACAGACAGCACTCACAAAACAGGCAGAGAGTATGGGACAAGAAGAAAGATCGGAGCCGGAAGAAAACTTGGGGAAGGAAGAAAGCTCAAAGCAGGAAAAAAGCCAGGAGCCGGAAGAAAGCCAGAAGCAGACAGAAAACCCAGAGAAAGCAGACGTCTCCGGCATCTATACCGATAAGCAGGGGACGGCGGATGTCTACAGCCAGCTGACACTTGCACTGCAGGCGGACGGAACGTATGCGGCAGAAATTGGCATCTACCGCACTACGGAATTGGAGGGCACGGCAGTCTGGGAGGAAGACACGCTCCGCTTTACGAGCGAAGATCCCTATGTACTGGCGGATATTTCCATCATTGATGGAAAGGCAAAAGCGGCATTCATCACAGACGCCGCCGGAATTCTGGCCGGGGATGTCTATTCCTTCCCTGACGGCGCGCCGGATAAAACGGAGGAAGGACAGGCCGCATCGAAACCGGGCCTTTCTGATGAAATCGCCATGGAGATTTCTTATGCCGAGGAGCAGGAGAAGGAAGTGGAGAAGAAGCAGCGTGAGGCCGTCACGCAGATGGAAATGAATATAACCGCGACAGAGATGTATCGGCTGTGGGACGATACCCTCAACGCCGTGTGGAAGCTGTTGGAAGCGAATTTAAGTGAAGCGGACATGGAAGTTTTGCGGAAAGAGGAAAGAGAATGGATTGCATCCAAGGAAGCAGACGTGCGGGAAGCCGGGCTGGAGAATGAGGGCGGAAGCCTGCAGCCGTTGGTGGAAGCAATGGAAGCGGCAGAACTGACGAAAGCAAGGGTATATGAACTGCAAGAATACGCAGAGGGAAAGTGAGCCGAAAGCGGCCGAGAAACGGGAAAAGCCGGGAGCCGGGCCGCCTGCGTCATAATTCCTCACTGGCGCTCCGCGTCCAGGGCGCGGGTGAGCGACATGACAATGCGGGCGCAGGTTTCGATCTCATCGCTTGAGAAGGAGTCAAGAAGTTCCATATAGTTCAAATAATGCTCTGTATCATAACGGGAATGGAAGCCGCAGGCCAGTTTTCCCGTTTCTGTCACATACAGGTTGCTGATACGATGATTTTCCTTGTTGGCGGATTTGGTGATCAGGCCGTAGCCGGACAGAACTTTGATTCTCTGAGAGATGGCTCCTTTGGTGCGGAAAAATTTGGCGGCAAGTTCCTGGGAGGAGATGCCGGGGTTCTCATTGATGGCGGACAGAAGATGGATTTCGATGGGATAAAGCCGCACATCCAATCCCAGAACTTTATTTAAGCCGTAATCCCGCGGCTGGCTTTCATATTCGTGGCTCACCAGGGAGTGGAGCATGAGGTTATCCTGAAGCTTACCGATCGCATTAAGTTTTTTGACATTTTCCATATCTATCATATCAAAATCTCCCCTAAAATCCAATTTTAAAGTTTTAGCTCTAAACTAAAATAAGCATAATAGAAAGCAGGAAAAATGTCAATATTTTCTTGACATTTCTGCTATTGCATGCTAATATTGAGCTAACAAATAGTTTAATACTTAAACTTAAAAACAAAAATGACAGCATACGGCTGTCTATATTTTAGACATTTTAGTTTAATGATTAAACTTAAAAAGGAGGTTCCATTATGAGAACAAAGTATCCCAGCTTGTTTCAATCCCTTATGATCAGAGGAAAAGTGCTCAAGAACCGTGTCGTATCGTCTCCTCACAGCGGAGGTCCCAACTTGTATGAGGCAGGTGACGAAGGGTTTTCCAATCTTTCCGAGACAGCGGCCCGCTACTTCGCAAATATCGCCAGAGGAGGAGCGGCAATCGTAAATACCGGACATCTTGGAGTGGATCCGAGATATTATCTGGGGAGCAACTGCGAGCATTTTAACTTTTTCACAGAGAAGACGCTCCATGAGCACCAGCTTCCGGTAATGCACCAGATGACAGACCTGATCCATTCCTTTGGCTCTCTGGCAAGCATTGAGTTAAACCACTGCGGCCATTTTGGAACTTCCGTGGACGGCGGTCCGCTTTTGGGACCGGTGGATAGGGTAATGGCAAACGGTAAGCTCGTAAAGGCTATGGAGAAAGAGGAAATGGACCGTGTTGCAGATTACTTTGCAGACGCGGCCCTGATCGGAAAGCGCGGCGGATTCGATATCGTAAACGTCCATGCAGGCCATAATTGGCTCCTGGGAGAGTTTTTCTCCCCGGTGGAAAACACGAGGACGGATGAGTATGGAGGAAGCGTGGAGAACCGGGCCAGATTCCCGAAAATGGTACTTGACCGTATCCGTGAGCGTGTAGGCGACGATATGATCATCGCGGTCCGCTTCAGCGTTACCGAGGATATCGAGGGCGGAATCACTTTGGAGGATGCCATGAAGACCATCGAGATTCTGGATGAGACGGCAGACTTAATCCAGTGTTCCGCCGGTATGATACACAGCGAGTTTTCCGAGGGCCATACCTTCCCGATGCAGTATATGGAGCACGGATGCAACGCCATTTTTGCAAGGGAAGCAAAGAAACACGTGAAGCATGCAAAGATTGAGGCGATCGGCGGCATCAACGAGCCGGAGATGGCGGAGCGTCTTATCGCGGAGGGGTATTCCGATCTGGTTGGTATGGCGCGTTCCTTTATCGCGGACCCGGACTGGGCACAGAAGGCGAGGGAAGGCCGCGATCTGGATATCCGTCCCTGCATCCGCTGCCTGCGCTGCTTAAACTATGCGAAGCCGCCGCAGACGGGAACCAGTATCTGCACTGTGAATCCAAGGAGAGTTCTTCCACATCCCCTTCCCCCGGTTTCCACAAACCGTGTAAAGAAAGTGGCGGTTATCGGCGGCGGCCCGGCCGGCATGCAGGCGGCATCTGAGATTGCAAAGAATGGCCATCAGGTGACCTTATTTGAAAAGAGCGGTGCGCTCGGCGGGCGTCTTTCCTTCTCTGATTACATGGTATTTAAGGGCGACATCAGGCGCTACCGGGACTATATGATTCACCAGGTGGAGAAGGCGGACAACATCGAAATCCGTCTGAATACGGAGGCGACGCGGGAGGTGCTGGGAGACCAGTGGGATGTGGTAATTGTGGCAGTCGGCGCTGCGCCGTTTGCTCCGCCGATTCCCGGAAAGGACCGTGAAAACGTATTTCATGCCGGAGAGATCTTTGGTCAGGAAGAGAAGCTGGGAGAGAAGATCGTCATTGTCGGCGGCGGCCAGGTGGGCTGTGAGGAGACCGTCTATCTACAGTCCATGGGCAAACACATTGAGGTCGTGGAGATGGCATCCGAGCTGATTCCGGAGGGAAAGCAGACGCCGGAGGAACGGTTCTGGACCTTATTCTTCATGGAGCATGCGTTCGATATGAAGAGGAGAGACCTGACGAAGGCAGAAAAAATCGACCGGGTTCACATCCACGTAAAGTCCCGCTGCCTGGAAATTACCGACAAGGGTGTCCTTATTGAAAACGCAGACGGAGAAAAGAAGCTTCTTTGTGCGGATTCCGTCATCCTTGCAACGGGCTTCCGTCCGGATGAGCAGGCAAAGAAAGTCTTTGAGGATACCGCCTTCGATGTAATCACCATCGGAGACAGTTTGAAGGCAGGAGACCTTTTACAGACCAGCTCCACCGGTCTTTACGCAGCGCTCCGTATATAGGAGAAGAAGGAGGATACATTCAATGGAAGAAGTTAAGAAGAAGAACTTATTTACCAGATGGCTTGATGGAATTGAGCGGGTGGGAAATGCACTTCCCCACCCTGCTACGATATTTTTGATCCTGACCGCGGTGCTTTTGGCAGTTTCCGCCATTTGCGCCGGCGCCGGCATCTCGGCAACCTTTCAGACGGTCGATACCAAGACCGGGGAAACCATAGAGAAGACCGTAGCGGCCGTTTCCCTGCTTTCCCGCGAGGGCTTTCTCCATATGCTCACCTCAGTGGTTAAAAACTTCACGGGATTTGCGCCTTTAGGAACGGTCGTGGTCAGCATGATCGGCGTCGGCGTGGCAGAAGGTACCGGACTGGTCGGTGCCGTCATGCAGAAGACTGTCATGTCCGCGCCCGAAAAGCTGGTGACAGCAGTGTTGGTATTCATCGGCGTCATGGCAAATGTGGCCGGGGATGTGAGCTATGTGGTGCTAATTCCCCTGGGCGCGATTGTATTTATGGGCTTTGGAAAGCATCCGCTGGCAGGGCTGTACTGTGGTTTTGCAAGCGTGTCCGCCGGATATCTGGGAAATCTGGTTTTGAGTACCAGCGACCCGCTTCTGGCCGGAATCACTCAGGAGGCGGCGCGGCTGTTTGACCCGTCCTATGAGGTACTTCCGACGGCAACCTATTTCTTTTCTGTGGCATCTGTGCCGATGCTAGTTGTGATCGGAACTCTGGTCACAGAGAAAATCATCATTCCGCGGGTTGGTGAATATCACGGCGAGGGCCTTTCCATGGAGCCGTTAAACGACAGGCAGAGAAAGGCGCTTAAGCTGGCAGGGCTTTCCCTCCTTATTTATGTAGCCGTCATCCTGTGCCTTCTCATTCCTCATGACGGAATCTTAAGAGGGGAAAATGGAAGCATTGCAAGCTCTCCGTTTATGAGCGGCCTGATTCCGCTTATGATGTTGTTTTTCCTGATTCCCGGCATCGTGTACGGCGTTGTGGCGGGAACGGTAAAATCCGATAAGGACGTGGCGGCCCTGGTGGCAAAATCTTTATCCAGTCTTGGCGGATATCTGCTGCTGGCATTTGTGGCTTCCCAGTTTATTGACTATTTCAGCTTTTCCAATCTGGCGACCATCATCGCCATCGGCGGCGCAAACACGTTGATGAAGATTGGGTTTGTGGGTCTGCCTTTAATGCTCTGTTTTATTGTGGTTTCTTCCCTGATCAACCTGATCATGGGTTCCGCCAGTGCAAAATGGGCGCTGATGGCTCCCGTGTTTGTTCCGCTTTTCATGCAGTTTGGCATCAGCCCGGAGTTTACCCAGTGCCTGTACAGAATCGGGGATTCCTCTACCAATATTATCACCCCGCTCATGTCCTATTTCCCGATGATCGTGGCTTTTGCACAGAAGTATGATAAGGAGGCCGGAATCGGAACCATGATCTCCATGATGCTGCCTTACTCTCTGTGTTTTCTTGGAGGCTGGATCGTGATGTTAATTATCTGGTATGTTCTCGGCCTTCCGGTTGGACCGATGGCGCCCATTTATATGTAAAGGAGACTCATGTATGGAATTTGTTTTAAATCCCGAAGTACCCATCGAAAAATATTTTGAAGAGATGACGAGAATTCCCCACGGCTCCTTTCATGAAAAGGAGTACAGCGACTACCTTGTGCGTTTTGCCAGAACCCACGGGCTTTCCTGGGAGCAGGATGCCATCGGGAATGTGGTAATCCGGAAGGGAGGGACGGCCGGCTATGAAGATCATCCGGTCATGATTCTCCAGGCCCACATGGATATGGTTTGGGCAAAAGACAGCGGCAGCGGCCATGATTTCGAGAAGGAACCATTAAAGCTTTATATGGAGGACGGTTTCCTTTATGCGAGGGGAACCACTCTGGGGGCCGACGATGGTACAGGAGTTTCCTATATGCTGGCGATTCTGGAATCCGATACCATTTCCCATCCGCCGTTAGAGTGTATTTTCACGGTTCAGGAGGAGGTCGGCATGTTTGGTGCAAGTTTCCTGAACAAGGAAGGTTTGAAGGGCAGAAGGTTTTTAAGCCTGGACGACGGCGGCGCCGTATCCACAATGATTGCCGCAGCTGGCGGTATGCGGATGGAACTTAAGATTCCCGCCGGGAAGGAACGGTGCGGGTCTGCCGGATATGAAATTGCAGTCAGCGGCCTTCTTGGAGGACATTCCGGCTCCTGTATTTCCAAAGAACGCGGAAATGCCATAAAACTTGCGGCGAGGCTGCTTCATGAGCTGAAAAAGGAGATTTCTCTTCGGCTGGTATCCATTGACGGCGGAGAAAAAGAAAATGCGATTCCGAGAAACTGTGTGGTCACATTCGCTTCCTCTGAGACGCCGGAAAATATCAGAGAAGCCGCAGAACGGCTTTTTGGACAGCTGAAGGAGGAATTAAAGGATACGGACGGCGAAGCGGAGTTTTCATGGAAGGAAACCAGTGTATCACAGGCCCTTTCAGAGAACGTGACGGAACGGGTGTTAGAGCTTCTTTATCTGCTTCCCACCGGCTTAAGAAACAGGAATCTGAAGCTTCATGTGCCGGAGGCTTCGGAAAATCTGGCTGTGGTTTACACCAATGACGAGGAAATCGTTGTGAACTACTCGCTGCGTGCAGCATCCGAAAGCCGGATGGAAAGCATGGCAGAAGAGCTCCGGCTGCTTGTTAAGGCATTTGGCGGAACATATGAGGAAGGAGCCAGATATCCGGCGTGGCCCTACAGGGAGGAATCCGAAATGCGGAGAAAGCTTGCGGAGGCTTATCGGAAAAAAACAGGAGAGGAATTACAGCTGGTGGCTGTCCATGGAGGCGTAGAGTGCGGAATTTTCGCGTCTGCGATTCCGGATATGGATATCATTACGTTTGGTTCCCGTGGTCTGGATGTCCATACGCCAAGGGAGCATCTGGACCTTCAATCCTTTCATGACTGCTTTGAGATTGTGAAGGAGCTTTTAAAGAGTCTTTAAAAATCGAAAGGCGGAGACTGCTTTTTAAGAATAGGATCCTGCAGCTCTTTTGTATTTTACTGGAATTGCGTGCGTATGTATGGTAAAATAATGATGTCTGGCAATTCAATAACCGGAATTTTAGGATAAGGAAGTGAATACTTGTAAAATGAATACAGGCAATGAATTACTGAAAAATCTGGATAAATTGTACACGGCAGAATTAGGCGCAGAGCGCGTGAAAAGAAATGAAATATACAAAATGGGCTTTGAGGTAATTTGAGCATGGATGTGAAAACAGATTCAGGGAATGCTGCACGAAAACGATGGTATTTCTTTGCCGTTTTTTGGCCCTTGGCATGCTTTATTTTTGCAGGAATTATAATTTCTCAACCTGGCCGTGAAATGGACGAACGCATTGCCGATGCAGGGTTTACAATAATTCCGCTGATTTTCTTTGCGATAGGCATGCATATGCAATGGCGGTTACTGAAAGAACGTTCACGTGCTACTGTTTTAACGAAAGCCGTTGTTGCCGCTGTGGATAGAAAAGTGGGAATAAGAGAAGGAAACAGACGAAACTACTTCCCTCAATACGAGTTTCAGGTGAAAGAAAAGCAATATCGTGTCAAATATTCAACTGGGTATGGGCATAGTTATGTAAAAACAGGACAACAGGTAGATTTATATTATGATCCTGAAAACCCTAATTTATTTTATGTTCCAATCATACAAAAGCATGATAAGCGCTGGGCATCGCTTCTATGTGGAGTGGGAGTGATTTATCCTCTAATTGGTTTGCTGGCTCCACAGATAAGGGCATTTGTTTCATCGCTGTCTTAGAAGATACAGATTCTTTATCAATTCGTGTGTCTGTTTAAGGACAGGACATCTCCCCGCCGCTTAAGCTTAAGGGAAAGAGCTTGAACTTTATTAATAAATATAATATAATAGAACAATAATTGCTCAGCAGAGCTGTGAATTTTCTGCACCGACTAAGGATTAATTCGTCTGGAGGGCAAAAATCCGGCCGGACAATTACGTATGACAGACAGAAAAGGATAGGTGCTTCGGGTGCGGAAAACGATTCCTGACTGGGCATATAAGAAATGCGAGAGTATCCGCTAAATAAGGAAAGGGGAGGCTGCCGAAATGGTTTTTTCATTTTGGGCAGTGAAAAATTGTTATGAGGGAACAGTTTGTATGGAAAGAGGAATATAATATAGGGGTGGATATCATAGATGAGGAGCATAAACGGCTTTTTGAATCCATCAACAATCTATTCCTTCTCACAGAGAAAAAAAGAGGTTTGCTGGGTAACATGAATGACAAGCGCGCGTGCCGGAAGGCGCTCGACTTTTTCAAGGAACATGCAATCCAGCACTTTGCAGATGAGGAAGAGTACATGGCCTCGATTCATTACGAAGGGCTGGAGCAGCATAAGCGTATACATAAAGGGTTCCGGGAGAATACGCTTCCTGCCCTGGGACAGGAGCTGGAGCGGACCGGATATTCTCCGGAGGCAGTAGAGCATTTCTTAGGCGTCTGCGCCGGATGGCTCATAGGGCACACCACCATAGAGGATCAGGCGATCACGGGAAAAATGGGAAGCCTGTTAGGAAATCTTACGGACGGAGAAGAGCTTGAAGTCATAAAAAGGGTAATTACCCAGCTGGCGTATAATATGTTCTGCGTGAAGGTAAAGATGCTCAGTACCGGCTATAATGGAGAAAGGTTCGGGAAGGGGATTTATTACCGCCTGGTCTATGGAACGGAGCAGGGGGAAAAGCCGAGAGAGGTTTTTCTGGCTTTTGAGGAGAAGCTTTTATATGACGCGGTTGGCGGGGGTGAAAAAAACCAGGCAGGAAAGCTCAGAACGTCGCTGCTTCATACTGCCCGGTATACGTTACAGCGGTTTTCAAGCCGTATGATGAGCTCTGTCTGGCCGGAAACAGACTGGGTGCTCAGGGAAGAAAGCCTTCTCACGTATGAGCAGTTCCAGAAAATATTTAAGGAGGAGCAGCCGATAGCAAGTCTGTTGTTTGATACAGGAGAGGGATATTTTTCCTGCTGCATTCTGACGCCGCTTCCGTTCCTGGAATCCCTGGGGACGCCGATTAAGGCGGAAAATGCGATGGAAGAAGTGATTCACTATGTGCAGGTGAGGGAAGAACGGGAGCGCCAGGCGCCGAAGAAAAAAATCCTGGTCGTGGATGATTCTGCAACGATGCGGCAGGGGATGGAGAATCTGCTTAAAGAAGATTATGTGGTTTCTGTGGCGGAATCCGGTGTGGCAGCGCTTCGCGCCGTCACCCTGGACAAACCGGATCTGATTCTTCTGGATTATGATATGCCAGTCTGCAATGGAAGGCAGACACTGGAAATGCTTCGTTCTGATACCTCGTCCGCGGATATGCCGGTTATCTTTCTGACCTCCAGAGACGACGCGGAGAGTGTGAAGGGTGTGCTGTCTTTAGGGGTTTCAGGATATATGCTAAAAACCTTAAAACCTGCGGTGATTAAAGCGCGGATCGACGACTTTTTCACAAAAAAGTCATAGTAAACCCTCATGCCTGCCATCAGGCACCACCATGCATGAAAGTGTTTCCTATGAGCCTCCGGCGGGTGTGCAGAAAACGGGAGTGGAAGATGCCGCTTCGCGGCCCCGTTTTCGCACGTTCAGCGCTTCGGCGCTGAACTTTCATAATAATTAAAAAAATCCTGTGAATATCCGAAAGTTATTTAAGAAAGTATGGATTTCACAGGATATTTTTATTTATAGAAAAGACCCTGCCGTCTGCGTTCACACGAACAAAACCGGCCTTCAGGAGTTTAAAATCCGAAAGAAGTCCACGGAACGGTTGATTTTCTTCATCAGATCGTCAAACATTCCGGGCGTCAGAGACTGAGCTCCGTCACAGAGGGCCTTCTCCGGGTTGTTGTGGACCTCAATCATTAAGCCGTCAGCTCCGGCTGCAATGGCTGCCAGGGCGAGAGGCTCCACCATGAAGCGGATTCCGGCGGCATGGCTGGGGTCGATGATGACAGGAAGATGAGTTTTTGACTTCAGCATGGGAACGGCGGAGATGTCCAGGGTGTTCCGCATGGAGGTCTCAAAGGTACGGATTCCACGCTCGCAGAGAATTACGTTTTCATTCCCCCCGGCCATGATGTATTCGGCACTCATTAACAGCTCATCCAGAGTGTTGGCAAGGCCGCGTTTTAACAGGACGGGCTTCTTGATTTTCCCCAGTTCTTTCAGAAGTTCAAAATTCTGCATGTTGCGGGCACCTACCTGAATCACGTCCACGTCGTTAAAAAGGGACAGATGTTCCGGGCTCATGATTTCGGTGACCACCGGAAGACCTGTGGCTTTTTTTGCCTCCAGAAGGAGATCCAGCCCCTGCTCATGGAGCCCCTGAAAGGCATAGGGGGAGGTTCTGGGTTTAAAAGCGCCGCCGCGGAGCAAATGAGCGCCGGACCGCTTCACATCCTCGGCCACTTCAATGATTTGCTCCTTTGTCTCAATGGAGCAGGGTCCTGCAATCACCTGGAAATGGCCGCCGCCGATTTTTTTTCCGGCGATGTCTATGACAGTCCGTTCCGGATGCATGGAAAGATTCGCTTTTTTATAGGGTTCCCGGATCCGGCGGACGTCCTCGACCACATCCATGGCCCGGAGCCAGTCTTCGTGAACGGCGGTGGTATCGCCGATGAGGCCGATTAAGGACGCTTCCGTGCCCTCGGAGAGATGGAGCTTAAACCCCTGGTCTGTGAGTCTGGTTTTCAATTCTTCGACCTTCTGCGGATTGGCGCCGCGTTTTAAAATAATAATCATAATACATTTCCTCCTGTGATCAATAAAGTAAGCCAGGCAAGGCCGGCCCTTGGCAAAGCGATTTTGGATGGCTATGTGCCATAATGGTTCAGAAACTGTCTGAACAGTTGCATAAAAAAACGGTGTCTGCTGCGTGCAAACACCGGCTCCTTTTTGTTCCTGTTATAGGTGGGAATTCGGAGAGGTTTGATTCACACAGCAAAAACAGTCCGCGCTGGTAAAATAGCCCGGAAAATAATAGAAGAAATAAGATGTATTGGATGTCAGATTCTTCATGACCGCTGTGTCCTCCCCGAATTTTATGTAACCGTTCAGATTCTGTTGAAGGGTTATATTTTTTAGCTGTGAACATCATAACGCCAAAGGGAACGTTTGTCAACAAAAAATTTAATGATTTAAAGCGTGACGCTTTTAATTGATAAAATTCCGTTACTCCAAATAATTTTCAAGTAACACTATGAAAGTGAAACCGTGGCGGCAATGATTTCCACACAGGCTTCAATGCCAAGTTTCCCGCTGTTTAAGCACAGGTCATAATTTTTTGGCTTCCCCCATTCATTGCCGCTGTAATACTGGTAGTATTCCAGGCGTTTTCTGTCAATAGCCCGGATTCTGGATTCCATTTTCCTTGCGTCCGCATCCGTTTCCCGCTCAAGAGACAAAAGCCGTTCCACTCGTTTTTTTAAGCTGGAACAGATGAAAACGGCAAAGGGGTCGTCGGCAATCACATCAGAACAGCGCCCGATGAGAACACAGGGACCATCCTGGGCCAGTTTTTTAATGATTTTTGACTGGATGACGAAAAGCTGGTCGGAGACTGGAATCTCATAATGGTTTGAGAAGGGATCAATGGCGGCGTATTTGTAGTCGATCCGCTCCCGGTTTCCAATGGATTCATCATTGGCATGGAAGATCTCTTCTGCGATACTGCTGTCTTCGGAAGCCATGGAAATCAGTTCTTTGTCGTAAAATGGAATTCCCAGTTTTTTTGCAAGCCGGAATCCGATTTCACGTCCGCCGCTTCCAAATTCCCGGCTGATGGTGATTACTTTGCTCATAGATATCCCTCCTGTTGATTTAAGTTGCGAGTAGTTACATCATAACACATTTTCTGCGCTTTTCCAACAATTCTCTTTTTTTTCCAGGTGTTTTAAAGGAAGTCTTTTGAGCGTATCATATGTTTTTGTGGATTTTTCAGGCATTTTGTGCTATTTTAAATCGTAATATGGAATGATACCAGTATTACCTTGCGGGTATTTCATTCACCGGAATTTCCGCAAAGTAGTGCCAGTGTACTGTCTGCATGATATCCGACAAATTCTGCAGAACAGCGTACCCCGCTTTGCCGATGGGCGAACAGACAATCATGACATAAAAAATATAAAGAATACGGAAAGGCAGTTTATGAAAATCAGAGATATTCTGGCGCAGGAAAAGCCTGTGCTTTCCTTTGAAGTGTTTCCGCCCAAAAGAGACGATGCCTATGAGGTGGTGGAGAAGGCGGCTTCCGAAATAGCAAAGCTTTCCCCCTCGTTTATGAGCGTAACCTACGGGGCCGGCGGCGGAACAAGCAAACATACAGTGGACATTGCGGCCGGCCTGGCAAAACATTACGGGGTCACTTCCATGGCCCATTTATCCTGTGTTTCCTCCACCAGAGAGCATGTGAGAAGCATGGTGGAGCAATTTAAGGAAAACGGGATTGAGAATATTCTGGCTCTTCGCGGGGATATTCCGGCGGACGGCCACGTGGAGAAGGACTACCGCTATGCCAGCGAGCTGGTTTTGGAACTTAAGCGCATGGGAGACTTCTGCATTGGAGGGGCCTGTTATCCGGAAGGCCATCCTGAGTCTAAAAACAAGGAGGAGGACATTCTCCATCTGAAGGAAAAAGTGGACGCCGGCTGCGATTTTCTGACGACCCAGATGTTTTTTGACAACAACCTGTTTTACAATTTCCTCTACCGGATCCGGGATAAGGGAATCAGAGTCCCTGTTGTGGCAGGAATCATGCCGGTGACCAATGCCAAGCAGATCAGGAGGATTCTTTCCATGTCCGAAACGTACCTGCCTATACGGTTTAAGATGCTGTTAGATAAGTTTGGCGACAATCCGGCCGCCATGAAGCAGGCGGGAATTGCGTATACAACGGAGCAGATTATTGATCTGGTGGCAAATGACGTCCACGCGATCCATATTTATTCCATGAACAGGCCGGATGTGGCGGAGCAGATCAAAAAGAGCCTTTCGGAAATTATTGTTTAAAAGGGTGATTCCATGGAGACGGACAGAAAAGAGATATACCGCTATCTGGGCTATGGCGTCCATCCGGTGGATGAGGAGACCAGAAAGCTGGTGGAAACATGTATGGAAGAACTGGAACGGGCAGAAGCACACAAGGCGGTCATGCGGGAGTTCCCTTTAACCGTAACGGAGGACGGCTTTATTGACGGCGGCTGTTTTCGCACAAAAAGCAGGAATCTTTTAAAGAACCTGGGCGGCTGCGACCGGATTCTTGTGATGGCAGCGACCCTGGGGGCCGGGGTAGACCGCCTTTTGCTCCGCTATGGAAAGCTTTCTGTTTCCAGGGCCGTTGTGATGCAGGCCGCGTCCGCGGCCATGGTGGAGGCCTGGTGTAATGAAGTCTGTACCGGATGGAAACGGGCGTATGAGGCCAGAGGTCTGTATCTGCGGCCGAGATTTTCCCCCGGCTACGGAGATTTTTCCCTTTCCTGCCAGGAACAGATTTTAAATGGACTGGAAGCGGGAAAACGGCTTGGAATCACGCTGACGGAAGGCGGCCTCATGATGCCTTCTAAGTCGGTGACCGCCGTAATCGGGGTCGGCGCTTACAAAGAGCTCTGTCCTGTGGAGGGCTGTGAGGCCTGCACGAAGACAGACTGCCTTTATCGGAGAGAAACTAAATTGGATGATATCCGGAAAGAAATGGAGGCCAGGCATGGGAATATGTGAAGAGATAAGAAAAAAGCGGATATTTTTTGACGGAGGAATGGGAAGCCTTCTGCAGGCCAGAGGCCTCAAGCCGGGGGAGCTTCCGGAAACCTGGAACCTTTCGCATCCTGACCAGATTGAACGGATCCACAGGGAATATCTGGAGGCCGGGGCGGATGTGGTGACGGCCAATACCTTTGGCCTTAACAGGTTCAAATTTAAGGAAGAGGACGGATACTCCGTAAAGGAGATGGCGGCTGCGGCCGTAAGCCATGCAAGGCGGGCGGTAAAGGCCGCAGGGCATGGGTATGTGGCTCTGGATCTGGGCCCTACGGGGAAGCTTTTGGCTCCTTACGGCAGCCTGGAATTTGAGGATGCCTGCGACGCGTATAAAGAGGTGGTGGAAGCCGGAGAGAAGGCCGGGGCCGATCTTGTCATCATCGAAACCATGGGGGACAGCTACGAGCTTAAGGCCGCAGTGCTGGCGGCAAAGGAGGCGGGGACTCTGCCCGTGTTTGCCACGGTGACCCTGGATGAAAGGGGGAAAATGCTGACCGGAGGCAGTGTGGAGTCGGTAACTGCCCTTTTAGAGGGACTTGGGGCGGATGTAATCGGTTTAAACTGCGGCCTGGGGCCCATCCAGCTTCTTCCTTTTTTAAAGTGTATGTACGCGGTTTCCTCCACTCCCATTCTTGTAAATCCCAATGCGGGACTTCCGCGAAATGAGGGAAAAACCACGGTATATGACATTGATTCTGACACCTTTGCGGCGGCCATGAAGGAAATGGCCGAAAACGGGGCTTCGATTTTGGGCGGATGCTGCGGAACCACACCGGAGCATATAAAAAAGACCAGGAAGCTCTGCTTTTCGCTGCCTCTTCCGGCGGTGGAAAAGAAACGGAGGACTGTGATTTCTTCTTATTCCCATGCCGTGGAATTCGGCGGTCGTCCGGTGATTATCGGAGAGCGTATCAATCCCACCGGGAAGCCGCGGTTTAAGCAGGCCTTAAAGGAACATGACTTAAACTATATTCTGAATGTGGCAGCGGCCCAGCAGGAGAGCCGGGCGGATGTTCTGGATGTGAATGTGGGCCTTCCGGGAATTGACGAGCCGAAAATGATGGCGGATGTGGTGAAGGAGCTTCAGAGCGTGGTGGATCTGCCTCTTCAGATCGATACCTCCAACATAAAAGCCATGGAGCAGGCCATGCGCCTGTATAATGGAAAGCCGTTAGTAAATTCGGTGAACGGAAAGCGGGAGGTGATGGAGGCGGTGTTTCCGTTAGTAAAGCATTACGGCGGCGTCGTGGTGGCTCTCTGTCTGGACGAGGACGGAATCCCCGATACGGCGGACGGACGGATTGCAGTGGCGGAAAAAATCTATGAAACAGCGGCCTCCTACGGAATCGGAAGGGAAGATATTCTGGTGGACGCCCTCTGTATGGCGGTGAGCGCTGACAAAAACGGAGCTCTCACCACTCTGGAAACGGTGCGGCGGATTACAGAGGAGTATGGAGGAAAAACGGTTCTGGGGGTATCCAATGTGTCCTTTGGCCTTCCGATGAGAGAGCATATCAACGCGGCCTTTTTCCTGATGGCACTGAAAAACGGACTTTCGGCGGGAATTATCAATCCCAATTCCAGGGCCATGATGTCTGTCTATGACAGCTTTCTTGTTCTGACGGCGCAGGATGAAAACTGCGGGCGGTATATCGGCGTCTATGGACCGGAGGAGGAAGAAAAGAAGAGGGCGAAGGAGCGGGAGAAACAGGAGAATGCCCGGATAAGAGAGGAAGAGCGGAAGGAAGCAGGAAAGAAAGCAGGGCAGGAAACAGGGAAGGAAGAGAAGAAGGAAAAAGGAAAGAAAGAAGGAGAAGAAATAGGAAAGAAAGAAGGAAAGGAAGCGGAAACAGGAGCAGAAACAGAAAAAGATAAAGGTTCGGCAGAAGCGGTTTCCTCTTTAAAAAAATGTATTTTAAGGGGAATGGCGGACGGTGCCAGAAAAGCGGCCGGGGAAGCCCTTAAAACAAGAGAGGCCCTTTCCATCATAAACAGCGATCTGATTCCGGCTTTGGATGAGGTGGGAAAGGGATTTGAGGCCGGGAGCGTATTTCTCCCTCAGCTTCTCATGAGCGCCGAGGCCGCCAGGGCGGCTTTTGCCGTGATGAAAGAGAGGATGGCGGCGGACGGCGCGCCGGTAAAAAAGAGAGGGACCGTGATTCTGGCCACCGTAAAGGGCGACATCCATGATATCGGAAAGAATATTGTAAAGGTACTTTTGGAAAATTATGGATTTCAGGTTCTGGATTTGGGCCGGGATGTGGCGCCGGAGGCTGTGACGGACTGTGCCGTGAGGGAACATGCTCCCGTGGTGGGATTAAGCGCTCTTATGACCACAACGGTTCCTTCCATGGAGGAGACCATCAGGCAGCTAAAAAGCAGGGCCCCCTGGGTAAAGATTATGGTGGGCGGGGCCGTTCTCACCAAAGAATACGCGGATTCCATCGGTGCCGACGGGTATTGCGGGGATGCCATGGACTCGGTGAGATTTGCAATGGAATATGTCTAGAATTGATTGACACGTATTTGTCAATGTGGTATATTGTAAGAGTAATAGATAAAATCTATGAAGGCATACGAGAAATATTGATAAAGAAAATACCTATGGGGTAAGGTATTGGGACTTTTTGATGTATGCCAAAAGGGGGAAAACAGAGATTTTATTGCTTACATATACCCCTTCTAGTCTCTGTTGAAGGTTTCTTAAAACGGGAACCGGAATATGAAAAATAGGAGGAAATTCAATGCAGGCATTAAACGAGACACTGCTTCCCATTGTGCAGACAATCAATGGGTATCTGTCCGACTACGTTCTGATCGTTTTACTGCTGGGAGCCGGTCTGTTCTTCAGCTTTAAGACAAAATTTGTTCAGGTACGCTGCTTCGGCGAGGGTATGAAAAAGGTATTTGGAAATCTCACATTATCCGGAAAGAAACAGGAGAGCGGTATGAGCTCCTTCCAGGCTCTTGCCACCGCTATCGCGGCTCAGGTAGGTACCGGAAATATTGTTGGTGCTTCCGGCGCTATCTTAACGGGAGGTCCCGGCGCTATTTTCTGGATGTGGGTGATCGCATTCTTTGGCATGGCGACCATCTATGCCGAGGCGGTTCTGGCTCAGAAGACCCGTATTAAAAACGCCGCAGGCGAAATTCTCGGCGGTCCGGTTTATTACATTCAGACTGCCTTCAAAGGCGGCTTCGGCAAGTTCCTCGCAGGTTTCTTTGCCGTGGCAATTATCCTGGCTTTAGGCTTTACCGGATGTATGGTTCAGTCTAACTCCATCGGATCCACCTTCAGCACAGCTTTCGGGATTCCGTCCTGGATTATCGGTGTAATTCTTGTTGCAGTTTGTGGATTCATTTTTGTGGGCGGCGTTCAGCGGCTGGCTTCCGTTACTGAAAAAGTCGTTCCGGTTATGGCGGCTTTATTCCTGCTTGGCGGAGTGCTCGTTCTGGTAATGCGGATTCAGTACATTCCGGCCACCATCGGAATGATCTTTAAGTATGCGTTCCAGCCTCAGGCTATCGTTGGCGGCGCCTTCGGTATGGCTCTTAAGGCTGCTGTAAGCCAGGGTGTAAAGCGCGGCCTGTTCTCCAATGAAGCTGGTATGGGTTCCACTCCTCATGCACATGCGCTGGCTAACGTAAGCGAGCCTCATGAGCAGGGCTGTGTGGCTATGATCGGCGTTTTCATTGATACATTCGTAGTTCTGTCCTTAAACGCGCTGGTTATTATCTGTACTCTTTATACCGCAGACGGTCCTCTGGCGGGAGGATACACGGGCGCCGTTACAGAAGTTATCAATAAAACCAACCTGGCTCAGACGGCTTTCGGCGCAGTATTCGGCGCAAGCCTTGGAGCCAAATTTGTGGCTGTCGCACTGTTCTTCTTTGCGTTCTCCACAATTTTAAGCTGGAACATGTTTGGCAAGATTAATACAGAGTACCTGTTCGGAAAGAAAGGCGTTACGGTTTATACCATTATTTCTCTGGTATTTATTTTCCTGGGAACCCTGACTTCTTCTGATCTGGTTTGGGAGCTTTCCGATATGTTCAACCAGCTCATGGTACTTCCCAACGTCATTGGTTTGATTGGGTGTGCCGGACTGGTACTTTCTCTGACTAAGTTTAAAAAGTAACAACAGAGTCCTGTTATATGACCCCCCCCTTAATAAAAGGCCCTCCGCAGATACTGCGGAGGGCCTTTTATGGGTATGATGGCATGCCGCCAGTCTGTGGTGAAAGTCCTGGGGTTCTCCCTTATTTGATTAAATGGACAGTTTTCTGAAATTGTCCGAGTATAAACAAAAAGAAATAATTGAAGATTGCTTTTTTGACATGCTGTTGATAAAGTGTAGATGGATGGACATCTGCACATGAATATTCAGCTGGAGTGATTTGAATGAAAGTAGAAAAGACAAAAAATCTGTTAGTACACAAAAATTTATGTGTCGGCTGCAGATTATGTGCAAAAACGTCCGGTTGGGACGATTCAATTAGAAGAAGGGTATCCTGTCTGGAAAACTACAGAGTGTGAAATGTGTTTAGGATGTCTTTTTAGGAGGGAAAAATGAAAAATATAGCAGTGATTACAGGAGCATCATCGGGCCTTGGAGTAAAGTTTTTAAAGGCAGTAGTACATCGATATCCTCAGATGGACGAATATTGGATTATAGCCAGACGAAAGGAAAGAATGGATAAGTTAGCCGAAAAATATAAAAATAAAAAGGTTATTGCAATAGAGGCGGATTTAAGTGATGAATCTTCGTATGAGGCTTTAACAGGAAGATTAAAGAATGAAAAGCCATCAGTAAAAGTACTGATCAATAACGCTGGATATGAAAAATCCGGTAAATTTTCTGACATGGAGCAGAAAGATATCATGAATATGATTTCTGTTAATATGAAAGGAATGACAATGATCCAAAAAGTTTTTCTTCCTTATATGCAAAAAGGGAGTTATACGATTATCACATGCTCAGTGTCTTCGTTTGTGCCAGTTCCAAATCAGACAGTGTATAGTGCAACAAAGAAATATGTGTATTACTTTGGAAAAGCACTTCGTGAGGAACTGCTGGGCAGAGGCATCAATGTCCTTCTTCTTTGCCCTGGTAATATGGATACTGAAATGAATCCGAAAGGACAGAGAGGACAGGGCCAGAAAATCAACCAACTTCCGTTTCTAAATATAGCGGAACTTACTGCCAGGGCATTAGAAAAGGCAGAGAAAGGAAGAGGCGTCTATACACCGGGAATATTTTATAAGTCTTATCGGGTAGTCAGTAAGATTTTCCCATCATTATGGATGATGAAATTAGTAGAAAGATTTTATTAAAGGAATTGACAGCTTCCGGATTGTTTGAGATACTGGAAATAAAAAATAGTTGTATGAACCTGGAGTTAAAACCTGGGGTGAGGATGGTTATACTGTCATTAAGTCTATCGCAGAGGAGTAGAAATTTATATGGAAATCATGAAAGCAATCGAACGGTATACAGATCATGCTATTGAGTTACGGCGGGAAATTCACCGCAGCCCGGAGCTTAGCGGAAACGAGCATGATACCACAAAGCTCATTCGCAGAGAGCTGGAGCAGTACGGGATCCAGGTGCGGGAATCGGGGCTGGAGACGGGGCTGATTGCCGATATCAATGGGAAGAAACCGGGAAAAGGGCGCATGATTGCGGTTCGCGCCGATATCGATGCCCTTCCGGTGGAGGAAAAGACCGGCGAAGAGTTTGCCTCTTGTGTTCCCGGCGTCAGTCATGCCTGCGGCCACGATATGCATACGGCGGCTCTGCTGCTGGCGGCCCGGGTGCTTAAGGAAATGGAGGACGATTTTTGCGGGACCGTGCGGCTTATGTTCCAGCCTGCGGAGGAAAAAGGCGACGGCGCCAGGGCGATGATCGCCCACGGGGCCCTGGAAAATCCGAGGCCGGACGCCGTCTTAGGAATCCATACCTGGCCGGATACGCCGGCGGGAATGATCGGCGTAAAGCCCGGTCCCTCCCATGCATCATCGGATACGATTACGATCCTTGTCAGGGGGAAAGGAGGCCATGGCGCACATCCTTACCGCTGTGTGGATCCGATTATGGCAAGCGCTTATCTGCTTACTCAGCTTCAGACCCTGGTTTCCAGGGAGCTGCCCATGACGGAATCTGCGGTCCTTACTTTTGGCACCATTCATGGCGGAACGGCCGCCAATGTGATTCCGGATGAGGTGAAGCTGCAGGGAACGCTTCGCTGTCTGAACGCGGACTGGAGGGAAAAGCTTCTGGCTTCTGTCAGGCGTGTCAGCGAGGAATGCTGTCTGGCTATGAGAGCAGAGGCTGAAGTTACAGTGAAGGAAGGAATGCCTCCCCTTGTCAATGATACGGAGATGATTGAGAAGCTGGCTGCAAGCGCCGAAAAGGTATTGGGGCCGGATCATGTTCATCGTCTCCAGACGGCGTCTCCCGGTTCTGACGACTTTGCGTTTTATCTGGAGCAGGTGCCGGGAATTTTATTCCGAATGGGAACCGGAAACGACGACCCTGCAACCCATATAGGGCTGCATAACGGAGGAAACCGCTTTGACGAGCGTGGGATCCCGACTGGAGCGGCCGTGATGGCGCAGTATATTCTGGACTATTTAAGTGAGTGATGCCCTGACGTTAATGTGCGTCAGAGAACGTGTTTTTTGATGGCTTTTCCTGCCATGAGATGATTCTGGTTGTTTATGAGAAAGGGAGCTGTATGCCAGTACACTAGTGTACTGACTCGATTACATTTCGCCAAATGACTTGCCTGAATTTCCATCTGCTGCGTTGGTCTACGCTCCGCTTCGGTCCGTGCTAAACGTGTGCCACTGGCACACAGCACCGTCAGTCAACGATGCCACCGCATCGCCTCCTTCCTCCGCCTTGCAGACTGAAAATTCATTCTGCGTCATTTGGCTGAAAGTAATCGAGCCAGTACACTAGTTTTGCTTTGGCGCGGCAGCTCCTTTTTTGTTTCATGAACCGTTACGAGTGTTACTGTTAATTACTCGTGCAAAGTGTTGTATTTTTCGTGCAGATAGTATATATTACAATTACCAGCACGAAAGGAGATGGTTATATAGCTGACTCTACCACAAATATCAGTATCCGCATGGATTCGGATTTAAAAGCACAGGCCGATGCGCTCTTTGGGGAACTCGGCATGAACCTTTCCACGGCGTTCAATGTCTTTGTCCGCCAGTCGCTCCGCGAGGGCAGGATTCCATTTGACATTTCCCTGAATCAGCCCAACAAGGAAACGATTGCCGCCATGTTGGAAGCAGAAAGGATTGCGAAAGACCCGTCCGAGAAGGGGTACACCGACCTGGATGAGTTGTTCGCAGACCTGAAGGCATGAGAAAAACAAAATATACGGTCAAGCCCACGACACAATTCAAAAAAGATTACAAGCTGGCAATGAAGCGCGGGCTGAAAATCAGGGACACACAGCGACCTGTTCGGCAAATAGCATACTTAATCTTACAGACCGCAAAGGGCGTTACATGACATAATACATATTATGTCATGTAACGCTATGCATCTTTTATATAAAAGGCGCAAATGTTTGCCTTTTTTTCGAACTTTTTCGAACTTTTTTAAAAATTTATTGAAAGATGTGGGGAACGATGTTAAAATATATGCATACATAGAAAGACAGGAGGCTGTTTCTATTACATAATATGTATTATGTGATGGACGATTTTGCATATGAAGAAAGAAATGCCAGGGAAGCGGTTCGGAATGCTGACGGTACTCCGGGAAGCAGAGCGGGAGAACAGCCCAAAACGTTACTGGCTCTGCCGATGCCAGTGCGGGAAAGAGACCGTTGTGGAGGAGTCGCATTTAAAAAACGGACATACAAAGAGTTGCGGATGTTACCGCAGAACGGTGCAGAAAAAGCGGGCCCGGGATTTGACGGGTTTACGTTTCGGGCGGCTTCTGGTCCTGGAGGCGGCCCTGGATGAGGATGGGCTCCTGACAGGCTGGAAATGTCAGTGCGACTGCGGGAAGCAATGCGTCTGCAAGTCCGCAAGCCTTACAGCAGGAGTAACAAAAAGCTGCGGATGTCTTCAGGAGGAGCAGCGGAAGGAAAACATGAATAAGGCCATCCATTTTGTTGACGGAACCTGTGTGGAGCGGATTGCCAGCCGGAAAACGTTTGCGAATAATACGACCGGCCACAGGGGTGTTTACCGGAGGGAAAACAACCGCTGGAGGGCCAGTATCGGATTCCAGGGGAAGGTGTATTACCTTGGCTCTTTTGAGAGTTTTGAGGATGCCGTGGAGGCGAGGCTTACGGCTGAGGAGAGGCTGTATGACACATTTCTGGAAGAATATATGGAGAAAAAAGAGAGCCTGTCTTCCGGCATAAAAATGTGGGAAGAGCAGGGGGAGCATGGTTAATCATGGAGAGCCGCAGAAATTGAAACTGAATACAGGAAAAAGGGAAGCAATCATCTGCTGTGGTGGTTGCTTTTTTTGTTGCCAAAATTAATGGAAATACCGGTATTTAAGGTTCCGTAGATTTCTTCCTGTATGGAATCTCTGTTCTTGCTAATCTTTTCGCATTGTGATAAGTTATAAGTACAAGCAAGTTTTGTATCCTGTTAGTCATAGAGGGTATAATGGCACTGAAAAAGGAAGTGAATGAAATGAAAAATGTCAATATTCCTGTTGGTACTTCTGACTTTGCGGAAGTTAGACGAAAGGATTATTATTACGTCGATAAAACGGGTCTGATTGAAGAATTGATGCGGACGCCCAGCACAAAAGTCACCCTGATCACCCGCCCCAGACGTTTTGGGAAAACGCTTGGCATGAGCATGATGGCAGAGTTCTTTGACATCCAAAAAGACAGCAGCTCATTGTTTGAAGGATTGGCAGTTTCAGAGAATAAAGAATTGTGTATGGAGTGGATGAATCAATATCCTACGGTTTTTGTTTCTTTCAGGAATGTGGATGGATTGGATTTTAAACAGGCATATGCGAAACTATACACGCTGATTTCTGAATTATATAAGCGGTTTTATTTTTTAATGGACAGCGAATTGTTTAACATCCGGGAAAAGGAGTCTTTTGACCATATTGCTTCAAAAACTGCAGATGAAGCAGAAGTGGAATACAGTCTTTTGCGTTTAACTCAAATGCTGTCGATTTACTATAAGAAACCAGCCATCCTCCTCATTGATGAATATGATGTCCCTCTGGCAAAAGCAAGTGCGAAGGGCTATTATAAAGAGATGCTGAGTACTATCCGGGGAGTTATGTCTGT
The DNA here is from genome assembly GCA_910586315.1 of uncultured Lachnospiraceae bacterium. Classification (GTDB taxonomy): domain Bacteria; phylum Bacillota; class Clostridia; order Lachnospirales; family Lachnospiraceae; genus CANRXD01. The sequence goes on from CAJUIP010000004.1 coordinate 23,429, forward strand.
GCTGAAAGACAATCCTGCTCTGGGCTTTGCCGTTGTGACCGGCTGCCTGCAGATTGTAAAGGAAAGTATCTTCACCGGTACGAATAATTTTGTGTCGGACACAATCTCGGATTCTCGTCTGGATGAGTATTTTGGATTTACTCAGGCAGATGTTGATAAAATACTGTCGGATACAGAGCTTATTGCCCATGCGGATGAAATTAAAGACTGGTATGATGGATACCACTTCGGTGAACATGATGTTTACTGTCCCTGGGATGTGATGAACCATGTGAAAAATCTGCTGCTGAACCCTGCTACACTGCCTGCCAGTTATTGGGAGAATACCAGTCACAACGATATTATTTACCAGTTTATTAGTACAACGGAGGCTGATGTCAATGATAAATTTGAAACACTGCTGGCCGGAGGTTATATCATTGAGCTGATTGAGCCAAACCTGACCTATGATATATTGCACTCATCCGAAAGAAATATTTGGACGCTGCTGTATTTCACAGGTTATCTGACTAGGATGAGAAAGTCAGATATTCATGAGACTCTGGAGGATGGTTGTTTCGCATTAACCATACCAAACGCTGAGATCAGGGGGTTATTCAGGAAAAGCATTCGTGAATGGTATTTGGAAAAAACAGAGGCCAGTGACCGTTCAGAATTGTTTGATGCGTTGTGGAAAGGTGACGCAGGAAAGCTGCAGGAGTATATTAACGATACGCTTTTCGATACGATTAGTTTTTATGACTACCATGAGAACTTTTATCATGCATTCCTGGCAGGCCAGTTATCGCGGAAGGGGTATGTTGTGAAATCCAACCGTGAGAATGGACTGGGCAGATCGGATATTACAGTCAAAGATCGGAAAAACCGCCGTGCTGTTATCATTGAAACGAAATCGGCAGCTTCTGAAAGAGAACTGGATTCCGTTTGTGAGGAAGCTCTGGCGCAAATCACAAGAAATCAATATGACATTGAAATAAAAAAATCTGGCTACAAGCAAGTGCTTTGCATCGGGATTGCGTTTTATAAAAAACAATGTCTTGTAAAACTGTAACTGTAACTGGATTTTTTTTCCGGCATGAGGTATAATGATAGCTCAGACGCTTACGTTCAGCCAAATGACGCAGAATGAATGATATGAGGAGAAGATCGAATGAAAAAGATTCTGGATTATATTACGGAAGAGATGAAACAGGCATTTGCAAGCTGCGGATATGACGCGTCCTATGCAAAGGTTACACTGTCCAACCGCCCGGACCTTTGCGAATACCAGTGCAACGGCGCCATGGCGGCGGCAAAAGTATACAGAAAGAAACCCATGGACATTGCAGGCGATGTGGCGGAAAAATTACAGGGAAGCCATGTGTTTGAGGAAGTCGGTGCGGTGATGCCCGGTTTTATTAATTTGAAAATCGGAAGTGAATTTCTGGCCCGGTACATGAACGGAATGAGAACTGCCAAAAAGCTTGGAATGGACGAGGTAGAAAAGCCGGAAACCGTGATTGTGGACTATGGCGGGGCCAATGTGGCAAAGCCTCTTCACGTGGGCCATTTACGGGCGGCGGTCATCGGCGAGGCGATAAAACGTATGGGCCGTTTTGTGGGTCATACGGTCATCGGCGACGTACATCTGGGAGACTGGGGGCTCCAGATGGGCCTGATTATCGAAGAGCTAAAGGAAAGACAGCCGGATCTTCCCTATTTTGACGAAACGTTCTCCGGGGAATATCCGAAGGAAGCCCCTTTTACGATTTCTGAGCTGGAAGAAATTTATCCGGCCGCCAGCGCTAAGTCCAAGGCGGATGAGGCGTTTAAGGAGAGAGCGCAGGACGCGACGTTTAAGCTTCAGAACGGCTATGCCCCCTACCGTGCTATCTGGAACCATATTATGAAGGTGTCCTTAGAGGATTTAAAGAAGAATTATTCCAATCTGCATGTGGAGTTTGACCTTTGGAAAGGGGAGAGCGATGCCCAGCCCTATATTCCGGATATGATTGATGAGTTAATCCGGCAGGGACTGGCGTACGAAAGTCAGGGAGCCCTGGTGGTGGATATTGCTATGGAGACAGATTCCAAGGAACTTCCGCCCTGCATCATCAGAAAATCTGACGGAGCCGCTCTGTACGCTACTTCTGACCTGGCCACGATTGTGGAAAGGGAAAAGGACTTTAAACCGGACCACTATATTTATGTGGTGGACAAGCGTCAGGAGCTTCATTTCACGCAGGTATTCCGTGTGGCTAAGAAGGCAGGAATTGTGCCCCAAGAGAGAAAAATGGACTTTGTGGGCTTTGGAACCATGAACGGCAGGGACGGAAAACCTTTTAAGACCAGAGAGGGCGGCGTGATGCGCCTGGAAAATCTGATTGCGGAAATCAGCGGGGCGGCTTACAAAAGGATTATGGAAAACCGCACTGTTTCTGAGGAGGAGGCCCGGGAGACGGCGAAGACGGTGGGCCTTGCCGCTTTAAAATACGGTGATTTATCCAACCAGGCGACCAAGGATTATGTTTTTGATATTGACCGCTTTACCTCCTTTGAAGGCAATACAGGCCCCTATGTTCTTTATACCATAGCGAGGATCAATTCTGTCCTTAAAAAGTATGAGGCCGCCTTAGGGGGCGCGGAGGATGTGACCATTTTACCGCCTGAAAAGGAACCAGAGAAAACGTTAATGCTGGTTCTCTCCAGATTCAGTGAAGTTATGCATGGAAGCTTTGAGGAACTGGCGCCCCATAAGATTTGCGCCTATATTTATGAGCTTTCCAATGCTCTGAATCATTTTTACCATGAGACAAAGATTATTACAGAGGAAGATGAAAAGAAACGGGCAGGTTACGTGGGCCTTGTGACTTTGACAAGGAGTGTGCTTACCACCTGCATTGACCTTTTGGGATTTGAAGCGCCGGAAAGAATGTAAGAGTTTTCGGGATGGCGGGAATGCGGAGGCGTTCATGGAAGTAACTGATTTTTCGGCGGAGACTTTTTGGAAGGGTGAAACAGAAATCAGAGGAACCGTAACGGATGAAGGCGAACGGTATCGGGTCCGCATTTTACGCAAGGGTAGTCAGATTTTTGACTACTCTTGTTCGCATGTGGACAAAGATGGGAAAAAACTGGGGCAATGTCTTGTGAAATGCCAAAAGGTATCCGGGGAGGAGGAGCTTTGCGGCCATGGACGGGCGGTACTTTCGGCCTGGCGCGGGAAAGAAGAGAAAACCCTTATGAGGCCTGTATCCACTTCCCAGAAAATCCGCTTTATGGTGAGAGAGTACACGAACCGGGAGGTAAGCCGGATTATGGGAGCCGGGGAAGAGGGGCAGATCCGCCTGGTTCCCAGACTCTTTCTGTCGAGAGACCAGATCCGGGTCCGGTTTTTTGTGGGAAGGGAAAAACTTTATGAGGTAAAAGAACTGGTGGCTTTTTCCCAGGCAGTGGAATTTGGCCGGTTGATGGAATATGGAAAAGGGCTTTCCTTCCACCATAGCCTTACGGCCTTTGAGGAGGCGGATCGGTCTCTGGCACTTTTTCTTCTGGAAATGATAGGAGCTTACAGGGAATATTACGCCCAGCTCCGAAAAGGACCCTGGGAATCGGAGCCGGTTCTTAAGGAACTAATCCTTGGGAAATCGGCCAGGGAGAGATTTTTTTCTCTGATGGAAGGCCGGATGGTGGAGTGCGAGGATTTTCGGAAAGAAAAACGTGTGCTCTCCGTGAAAAGGGAAAATCCCGGCTTTCAGATTTTGGTGGAGCCGGCGGGAAAAGACGGCGTGAGGGTTTTGGTTCCCGAAGAGCTTATGGCCTTTTGGGGAGAAAAAAGCCTGTTTGTGGCTGACAGGGAAGCCGTTTACTGCTGCGATGAAGAATATACGCAGGCACTGGGAGTTCTTATGGAATACATGGTCATGGGGCAGGATGCACAGCGGGAATGTCAGATCAATGACCGGGATATGCCGCTTTTTTATGAGCGTGTTCTAAAAAGACTGGATGCTTTAAAGCTGGTGGACGTAAAACATGTGGATTTGGAGAGATACCGGCCGAAGGAGCTTAAGACATCTTTTTACTTTGACAGTACCGGTGCCGGAGAGGTCACCTTAAGCCCTGCACTGTCCTATGGGGATTTTTCTTTCCATCCGCTGGAGGACGGGAAGGTGCCACGGGAAATCTGCCGGGATGTGCCGGGAGAATTCAGGGTAAGCCAGGTGATTACCAGATATTTTAAATATACGGAGGACGGGACCGGGAACCTCATAATACGGGGGGATGATGATGCCGTTTACCGGCTGGTATCCCAGGGAATGGCACAATTCATGGAGCTGGGCGAGGTTTTTGTATCGGAGGCTTTTAAGAAAATCAGGGTGCTGCCTCCGGCAAAGGCGGCTGTCCATGTGAGAGCTTTGGGGAGCTGGCTGGAGCTGGAAGTGGATACAGGCGATATTCCGAAAGAGGAACTGGGTGCCATTCTTTCCGCCTATGCAGAAAAAAGGAAGTTTTACCGGATGAAAAACGGGGATTTTCTGACTCTGGGGGACGGCGGGCTTTTAACTGTGTCGAAGATGGCAAAAACCCTGGGGGTGGAGAAGGAATTTACAGGGGTAAAGACCATGCGCCTTCCCATGTACCGGGCCATGTTTCTGGATTCGGCATTAAAGGCGGACCGGAGTGTGGGATTTTACAGGGATCAGCTGTTTAAGGCGGTGGTCCGTGGTATGAAGAATGTGGAGGACAGCGAGTATGAGATCCCGGAGTCCCTGGCCTTTGTGCTGCGCGGATACCAGAAAGTGGGGTTCCGGTGGTTTAAATGTCTGGATGCGTATGGCTTCGGCGGAATCCTGGCCGATGAGATGGGGCTTGGCAAGACGCTCCAGGTGATTGCGCTTTTGCTGGATGAGAAAAAGAGGGGGAAAAGTGTTTCCCTGATTATATGCCCGGCGTCTCTTGTGTATAACTGGGAACATGAAATTACGACGTTTGCGCCGGAGCTTTCCGTGGTCACGGCCGCCGGAGCGCAGGCGGAACGGGAGTGTCTTCTTACAAGGCTTAAGGAAGAAAATTTTGATAAGGCGGATGTGATCATCACTTCTTATGATCTTTTGAAACGGGATCTTCGATTTTATCTGGAAGAAGAGTTCCGTTTCCAGATCATTGACGAGGCCCAATATATTAAGAATGCGGCCACACAGGCGGCCAAAGCAGTGAAGTCTGTAAAAGCTAGGACCAGATTTGCCCTGACGGGCACCCCCATTGAAAATCAGCTGGGTGAGCTTTGGAGTATTTTCGATTTTCTTATGCCGGGATTTCTTTTTACAGCGTCAAAATTTAAAAAACTGTTTGAGATTCCCATTATAAGGGACGGAGATGGGGAAGCGCTTTTGCGGCTTCAGAAAATGACGGGTCCGTTCCTTATGCGGAGACTAAAAAAGGATGTGTTAAAAGAACTTCCGGCAAAAATGGAGACGGTGCTGTATTCCAAGATGGAGGGGGAGCAGAAGCGGCTTTATGATGCCAATGCCTCTCTGTTAAGGGAACGGCTTCTGGCCGGGTCTGAGGGAGAGTACGGGAAGGAACGGATGCAGATTCTGGCGGAGCTTATGAAGTTAAGGCAGATTTGCTGTGAGCCGTCCCTGTGCTATTCCAGATACAGAAGCGGTTCGGCCAAGCTTGAAACCTGCATGGAACTTCTGGAAAACGGTACCCGGTCAGGCCATAAAATTCTTTTGTTTTCCCAGTTTACCTCTATGCTGGATGTGATTGCGAAACGATTGAAGAAGGAAAAAATAGAGTATTACATGCTGACCGGAGCCACGCCTAAAAAAGAGAGGATGCAGATGGTATCGGCATTCCACAAGGATAACGTGCAGGTATTTCTGATTTCCTTAAAGGCCGGGGGGACGGGACTTAACCTGACGGCGGCGGACATGGTGATTCATTACGACCCCTGGTGGAATGTGGCGGCACAGAATCAGGCCACGGACCGCGCTCACCGGATTGGCCAGGAGAATCAGGTGACTGTGTATAAACTGATTACCAGGCATACGGTGGAGGAAAATATATTAAAGCTTCAGGAGATGAAGAAGGAGCTGGCGGATACGGTAGTGTCGGAAGGAACCGGAGGCTTTTCGGGTCTTTCCAAAGACGACCTGTTAGACATACTTGCCGAATAATTGCGGAAAAATCGTCATGAAATTTTAAGATTTTTTATGGAAAAGTGTGGTAGGATAGAAGAAGGGCAAAAATCCCTCCGCATAACAATTACGAATTTGTCAGGAATTGAGGTTTGAGTACAATGTTTAAACGAACAAAACTTTTAAGTCTCGGGCTTGCCATGACGCTTTTTATGGCGCAGACAGCCTGGGCGGACGTTACAATCAGCCCCCTGGGGGCATCTCAGCCCGCAGGGCAGGAAAGCCGGGTGCAGACCCAGAACCAGGGGCAGACCCAAACGGGAATGAACGCAGGAGCGCAGTCTCAGGGTCAGGGACAGTCTCAGAATCAAATACAGTCAGGAACGGGAACCGGGGCTGCGCCTGGGATGCTGACTCCTTCCGCCAGTTACAGCACAAAGGAGCCGGTGTCCTTAAATCTGTCCGGAGTCCAGAAAGGCAATGCCACAAAACAGGGCCCTGACGTATCTTCACAGAATACAGGCGGACAGGCTGACCTTGCCATCGGAGCCAACGGCGGACCCGGCGGCACAGGAAAAACAACGCAGGGAACAGCGGCAGGGTCCGTGCAGGGTGGAACTACAGGGACCGCGGCAGGGACTGCGCCGGGCAAAACTACAGGGACCGCAGGAGCGGCTATGGCCACCGATGTAATTTTACAGACGCCGGAAATTTCCGCCCAGGCGGCCGTCGTTTATGACGTGACCCATGGAAAGATTTTATACGAAAAGGAAGCTGATATAAGGTTATATCCCGCCAGTACCACAAAGCTTATGACGGCGCTTCTGGTACTGGAAAAAGCGGACTTAAACAGTATGGTGACCTTTTCAAAAACGGCGGTTACCAACCTGGAATCCGGAGCAGTGACTCTGAAACTTGCAGAGGGAGACCGGGTTTCCGTGAAAGATTGCTTATACGGTCTTTTGTTAAAGTCGGCCAATGAGGTGGCAAACGGACTGGCGGAACATGTGGGAGGCAGTATTTCCGGTTTTGCGGAAATGATGAATCAAAAGGCGAAGGAGCTTGGATGTACAGGAACAAATTTTGTAAATCCAAGCGGGCTCAATGACCCGAATCATTATACTACCTGCCGGGACATGGCAAAAATCGCGGCGGCGGCCTTTGCCAATGAAACCCTTTGTAAAATCGGGGGAACCTTAAGCTATGAGTTCCCGGCCACAAAGAATGCGGCCGCCCGTACCATCACCCCCGGCCATAAAATGCTGTATCCCTCCGACTCCAGATACTATGGGGGAATTGTGGGGGGAAAGACAGGATACACTTCCCTTGCGGGGAATACCCTGGTGACTTGTGTGGAAAAGAATGGCGTGCGGATTATTGCTGTGGTGATGAAGGCAAAAAGCACCCAATACACGGACACGAAGGCGCTTCTGGATTACGGCTTTGAGAAAGCGGCGGCGGATACGGCCGGTGCGGCAGCGGGAAATGGCGGCAGCCTGCAGGCGGGAGCAGGAACTGCTTCTTATCATAAATGGATTCAGGACGGAGCCAACTGGAGATTTGAACTGGCGGACGGCAGCAGACTTTCCAACTGTCTGGTGACCATTGACGGTGCAGAATATGCATTTAATACAGAAGGAATTATGCTGACCGGCTGGCAGAGATCCGGGGATACTTGGTACTGTTTTGAGGAAAACGGCAGCATGGTGAAGAACGGATGGAAAATGGACGGCGATAAGTGGTTCTATCTGGGCGAGAACGGGGTCATTGTAAAGAATGAATGGCGTCAGGATTCCGGAAAATGGTTTTACTTAGGACCTGATGGAGCTATGCTTCGCAACACATGGATTGATAATACTTATTATGTGGGTGCCGATGGAATCTGGGTGCAGCAGTAGCTGAAAACGGGCCTGGAAAAAAGGGAGGAAAATTCCTTGAAAGGATTCTGCGGATGGGTGGCCCTTGGGGCCGTGACGGCAGGCGCTTTTTTCCTGCGGTCGGAATATGAAAGAGATTGTCTTGTAACGGATCGGTATGTGATCCGGTCTCCCAAAATAAAGAGCGGAAAAAAGACGGTGGTGTTTCTCACAGATCTCCACAATAAGGAGTTCGGAAAGGACAATGAAAGGCTCATAAAGGCCGTTGAGGAAGAGCAGCCGGATGCGGTCTTAGTGGGAGGAGACATGATTGTGGCCAAAACGGAGGGAGACACCTCTGCAGCCTTAAAGCTCCTTTCCGCTCTGGCCAAAAAGTACCCGGTGTACTGCGGAAATGGAAATCATGAGGGAAGGCTCAGACGGGAAACAAAGGTGTATGGAGCTTCCTACCGGGAATACCGCAGAAAGCTTGAGGAGGCGGGGGTAACGTATCTTTCCGATGCTCATGTCTGCCTGTCAGAGGATATTGTCCTTTACGGCGTGGACCTTTTGCCCAGGCATTACGGACGCGGGACTCCAAAAATGGAGCCGGGATTTCTGGAACGGGTCCTTGGACAGCCAAAACCAGAGGCGTTTCATCTGCTTCTGGCTCATTCTCCGGTGTTTTTTGAGGAGTATGCCGAGTGGGGCGCGGATCTTACCCTGGCCGGCCATTTTCATGGCGGTACCATACGGCTTCCCTTTGTCGGCGGTCTTATGACACCCCAGTATCAGTTCTTTTATCCCTGGTGCGCCGGGATTTTTTCCCGGGACGGGGACCGCAGAATGATTGTGGGCCGGGGACTGGGAACCCATTCCATTAACATTCGTTTTAATGACAAACCACAAGTTGTAGTGGTCAAAATTGAAAATCCATCAATATTTTGATGATTTATCGCTAATATTTGGAAAAGCCATTTACAGCGGCAGGAAAGTCTGATATACTGATGGAGCGATGCCGGGGAAGAAAAATCCCGGCAGTTTTCGGGGATACCAGAACTGTTATGAAGAGTCCCATGTGCGGGATTCTTTTTTCACAGGGGCTGTCGCAAAAGGAGTTTTTTATTTTTCCATTTTGCAGCAGCCCTTTCAACGGATTTTGGACTTTGACCGGAAAAGGAGACCGAGACCGCATGGAGCTTTCTTACAAACTGGAGACATTTGAAGGACCGCTGGACCTGCTTCTCCACCTGATCGAAAAGAACAAAGTTAATATTTATGACATTCCCATTGCCGAGATTACAGACCAGTACCTGGATTACGTAAATCATATGGAGGAGGAATCTCTGGATGTGGTCAGCGAATTTCTTGTGATGGCAGCGACGCTTTTGGATATTAAGGCGCGGATGCTGCTTCCCAAAGAGGTCAATGAGGACGGGGAAGAGGAGGATCCGAGAGCGGAGCTGGTGGCAAGACTTCTGGAGTACAAAACTTATAAGTACATGTCTATGGAGCTAAAGGATATGGAGCTGGACGCAGATAAGGTCTTTTACAAGGCGCCTACGGTTCCAAAGGAGGTGGAACGGTACGAGCAGCCGGTGGATCTGGACGTGCTTTTAGCCGGCGTGACCCTGGGAAAGCTTCAGAAGATCTTCGAAGCGGTGATGAGACGGCAGCAGGATAAAATTGACCCGGTCCGCAGCACCTTTGGCACCATTAAAAAGGAGCCGGTAAGTCTGGAGGAAAAAATCGCCTCTGTCCTGGGCTATGCAAGGAAGCACCGGAAATTCAGCTTCCGGGAGATGTTAAGCAGACAGAAGGACAAAACCGAGGTGGTGGTCACATTCCTTGCACTTCTGGAGCTTATGAAGGTGGGGAAGATTCACCTGACCCAGGAACATCTTTTTGACGACATGATGATTGAGACGCTGGAACCGGAGGGCGAAGAAGAGGAACTGGAAATTCAGGTGGAGGATATTTGATGAAAGTGGTTGACCTAAAGGAACAGGAGGCTGTTGTGGAGGCTGTTTTGTTCACCATGGGCCAGTCTGTGGAAATAAGACAGTTGGCTGCCGCCCTGGAAACGTCGGAAAAAGAGGCGGAGGAAGCGGCTGAGCGCCTGAAAAAGAGATATGGGGAATCCGTCTGCGGTATGCAGATCGTGCGCCTGGAGGACAGCTATCAGATGTGTACCAGGACCGGATATTATGAGAATCTGATCCGGGTGGCCGCCACACCGAAAAAACAGGTGCTCACAGACGTGGTTATGGAAACCTTAGCCATTATCGCCTATAAGCAGCCAGTGACGAAAGCGGAGATCGAGAAAATACGGGGCGTGAAATCGGATCATGCGGTGAACCGCCTGATCGAGTATAACCTGGTCTACGAAGCCGGAAGGCTGGACGCACCGGGACGTCCGGCGCTGTTTGCGACCACCGAGGATTTTTTACGGCGATTTGGGGTAAGCTCCACAGGAGAGCTTCCAACGATGGATATGGAACAGAAAGAGGAAATCCGTACGGCTGTGGAGGAGGAATTGAGCCTTAAGCTGGACGAGGACGGAAAACTCGTGGAGCAGGAGGAGTTGGAAGAGAAGGAAGCCCTGGAAGGGCAGGAGACGCTGGACAGGTTACTTTGGATAAAGCAAAAGGAGGAAGAAAAGCCATGAAATGCAGTGAAATCAAAGTGATTAAAAAAGACGGCACAAGAGAAGATTTTAACGTACAGAAGGTAGTCGTTGCCGTGAATAAATCGGCCAACCGGGCGATGATTACGTTTTCCAAAGCGGAGATCAATTTCATCTGTCAGTTTGTGGAGGAGATGGCGGAGAATATGGATGTTACGGAAATTCCCATCGCCCAGATGCATAACATTGTGGAAGGCGCCTTAGAGCGCGTCAATCCCCAGGTGGCAAAGAGTTACCGGGACTACCGCAATTATAAGCAGGATTTCGTCCGGATGCTAGATGAGGTATATAAAAAGAGCCAGTCCATCATGTATATCGGAGATAAGGAAAACAGCAATACGGACAGCGCCCTGGTTTCCACCAAGCGGAGCCTGATTTTCAATGAACTCAACAAATCTCTGTATCAGAAATTTTTTATGACGGTGGAAGAGCTCCAGGCCTGCCGCGACGGCTATCTGTATATCCATGACATGTCCGCCAGACGCGACACGATGAACTGTTGTCTGTTTGATGTGGAGAGTGTTCTCACGGGCGGTTTTGAGATGGGCAACTTGTGGTACAACGAGCCCAAGACCCTGGATGTGGCCTTCGATGTAATCGGCGATATCGTGTTAAGCGCCGCCAGCCAGCAGTACGGCGGCTTTACGGTTCCCAGTGTGGAAAACATTCTGGAGCCCTATGCGGAAAAATCCTATACAAAGTATATCAATAAATATATCGACCTGGGACTGGAGGAGGAAAAGGCCAAGGAAGTGGCCTGGAACGATGTGCAGCGTGACATGGAACAGGGCTTCCAGGGATGGGAATATAAGTTTAACTCCGTTTCTTCCAGCCGCGGGGATTATCCCTTTATCACGATGACGGCCGGAACGGGAACCGGGCGGTTTGCCAAAATGGCAACGATCACCATGCTGAATGTGAGAAAAAAGGGACAGGGAAAGGCAGGCCACAAAAAGCCGGTGCTGTTCCCGAAGGTTGTGTTTTTGTATGATGAAAACCTCCACGGACCGGGGAAGGAGTTAGAGGATGTGTTTGAGGCGGGAATCGAGTGCTCCTCAAAAACTATGTATCCGGACTGGCTGTCCTTAACAGGAGAAGGATATATTGCCAGCATGTATAAAAAGTATGGAAAGATCATAAGCCCCATGGGCTGCCGCGCATTCCTTTCTCCCTGGTATGAGAGGGGCGGCATGGAGCCGGCCGATGAGAATGACAGCCCGGTATTTGTGGGACGGTTCAATATCGGCGTGGTGAGCCTGCATCTTCCGATGATCCTGGCGAAATCGAGGCAGGAGAGCCGGGATTTCTACGAGGTCCTGGATTATTACCTGGAGCTGATTCGGAAAATCCATATCCGCACCTATGCATACCTGGGCGAAATGCGCGCGTCCACGAATCCGCTGGCTTACTGTGAGGGCGGCTTCTATGGCGGGCATCTGGGGCTTCATGATAAGATTAAACCGTTGTTAAAGACCGCGACGGCTTCCTTCGGAATTACCGCGTTTAACGAACTACAGGAGCTTTACAATGGAAAGTCCCTTGTGGAGGACGGCCAGTTCGCTTTGGAGGTGCTGCGGCACATTAATGACAAGGTCAACGAATTTAAGAAGGCGGACGGAAATCTTTATGCCATCTATGCCACTCCGGCGGAAAACCTCTGTGGCCTTCAGGTGAAGCAGTTCAGAAAGAAATACGGGATTGTGGAAAACGTGTCTGACAGGGAGTATGTGAGCAACGGCTTCCATTGCCATGTGACGGAGGATATCACGCCGATTCAGAAGCAGGATCTGGAATACCGGTTCTGGGAGCTCAGCAACGGCGGGAAAATCCAGTATGTGAAGTATCCGATTTCCTATAATAAAGAGGCCATCAAGTCTTTAGTCCGCCGGGCGATGCAGATGGGCTTTTATGAGGGCGTGAACCTGTCCTTATCCTACTGTGATGACTGCGGCCATGAGGAGCTTGACATGGATGTGTGTCCGGTCTGCGGCAGCAAAAACCTCACAAAGATTGACCGTATGAACGGATATTTAAGCTATTCCAGAGTGAAGGGCGATACGAGGTTAAACGATGCCAAGATGGCGGAAATCAAGGAGAGAAGGAGTATGTAAAAGGCCATGCGCTATCATAACATCACCAAAGACGACATGTTAAACGGGGACGGTTTGAGGACCGTCCTCTGGGTGGCCGGGTGCAGCCATGGCTGCAAAAACTGCCAGAATCCCGTCACCTGGGATATAAACGGAGGCCTTCCTTTTGATGAGGCGGCCAAAGAAGAGCTTTTTCTGGAGCTGGAAAAGCCCTATATTTCAGGAATCACCATGAGCGGCGGCGATCCGTTTCATGTGAAAAACCGTGATGAGATGGGGGCTTTGATTAAGGAGATTTATGAGCGGTTTCCGGATAAAACCATCTGGGTCTATACGGGATACCAGTGGGAGGAGGTGGAGGATCTGCCCTGTATGAAATACGTTGACGTGCTGGTGGACGGAAAATTTGTGGAGAAGTTAAAGGATTTGAACCTCCACTGGAAGGGCAGCTCAAACCAGAAGGTCATTGATGTGAAAAGAACCAGGGAAAAAGGTGAAATTGTGCTCCACAGGAGTTAACAATACAGGAGAACTCTCATGCAGAAAGTTGCGAAATTTGAAAAGGTAAGCTTTGAACAGTTTAAAAAGGACTGGCAGAACGAATATCCCGGGGCTTTGGAGGAAACCATAAGAAAAATTTATGAGGAGCTTAAGCTTCCCAGACGCGCCACCAGAGGCTCTGCCGGATATGATTTTTTTGCCCCGGAAACGTTTACTTTAAATCCGGGAGAAACAAGGAAAATTCTCACAGGCATACGGGTGCGGATTGAGGACGGATGGGTCCTTAAACTATATCCGAGAAGCGGTCTTGGGTTTAAATACAGGATGCAGTTTAACAACACGGTGGGTATCATTGACAGTGATTACTATGGTTCTGACAATGAAGGACACATTCAGGCGAAGATCACCAACGACAGCCGGGAGGGAAAGTCGATGACGGTGGAAGCGGGAACGGGATTTTCGCAGGGGATTTTTGTGGAGTATGGAATTACCGTGGATGATGATGCCTCCGACGTGCGAAACGGCGGGTTCGGGAGTACGACACGGGTATCATGTCAGGAATAGAAAACAAAAACGGGAATAGAAAACAAAAACGGGAATCAAAATCAGAAACGAGAATAGAAACCAGAAACGGGGAGAGGAAGCGTCCATGAAGCAGTGGAAAAAGAAAGCGGCTGTTTTTTTCCTGATTCCGTGCCTGTTAAGTGGGTGCGGCAGAGTTACCAAGGAGGCCGCCGCAGCCAGGGAAAACGGAATTTCTCTTCTGGAAGCAGGGGATTATGAAGGCGCCATTGACGAGTTTGAATCGATTATCGGGCAGACCGGGAAGGTGACGGCGTTTGAAATTGATGTTTTAAAATACAGGGCCGAGGCGGAATACGGCTTAAAGGATTATCAGGCCGCCGCCTATACGTATGATGTTTTAAGCCAGGTAGATGAAAAAACGGCGGAGTACTGTTATCTGGGTGCGCTTTCCCTGGCAAAGGCCGGGGCGCTCACGGAGGCTCTTGCAAGGCTGGAGGAAGGAAAGGCCCTGGATACGACGTTTGAAAAGCCAGGATATGAAAACGCCATGGCGGCTTTGGCTGAGGCGTACCTTTTGACGGGGGATAAGGAGGCGGCGGATGAAATCTATGAGGAATTAATCGCCCGGGGAAAGGCCGATACGGAAATTTATAACCGCCTTATGACAGCGGAAATGGAACAGGGAAACTATGAGGAAGCTCTGCGGCTTTCCGGCCTGGGGCAGGCTCTTTCGGATGACAGGGCCAGAAAGGAGCTTTGCTTCAACGAAGCGGTCTGCTATGAATATTTAGGACAGTATGAAAAGGCCCTGTCGCTGTTTCAGGCATATATAGAGACGTATGGAAGCGAGGAGAGGGCGGAACATGAAATCGCCTTTCTTGTGACAAGATAGAGGGAACGATGGCAGAATTGATTGAGTTAAAGGAAGAAGAGGAGAGAGTCATTCTGGCGGCGGTCAGTATCGGAGACGGGGACCATACGGAGGCCTCCGTGGATGAGCTTTCGGAGTTAGTGAAAACGGCCGGGGCAGTGACTGTGGGAAGAGTGATTCAAAACCGGGAGAGCGTGCATCCGGGCACTTATCTGGGAAAGGGTAAAATCGAAGAGGTGAAGGAGCTTATCCGGGAGACGGAGGCCACAGGAATTGTCTGTGACGATGAGCTTTCTCCGGCCCAGCTTAAAAATTTGGAGGACGCCCTGGATACAAAGGTCATGGACAGGACTATGGTGATTTTAGATATTTTTGCGTCCCGCGCCAGGACAAGGGAAGGGAAAATACAGGTGGAGCTGGCCCAGTTAAGATACCGGGCGGCGCGGCTTGTGGGTCTTCGCGCCTCTCTTTCCAGGCTGGGAGGCGGAATCGGTACCAGAGGTCCCGGAGAGAAAAAGCTGGAAATGGACCGCCGTCTGATTCATGACAGAATCGGGCAGCTGAAAGCGGAGCTGGAGGATGTGAAGCGCCACCGGGATGTCATAAGAAAGAAAAGGGAGCATGGAGGAGCGCTTCAAGTGGCCATTGTGGGATATACAAATGCGGGAAAATCCACATTGCTAAACCGCCTGACCCAGTCGGATATCCTTGCGGAGGACAAGCTGTTTGCAACGCTAGACCCGACTACCAGAGCCCTTACGCTTCTGGGAGGAGAAGCGGTTCTTCTGACGGATACTGTCGGATTCATACGAAAGCTGCCTCACCACCTGATTGAAGCGTTCAAAAGCACGCTGGAGGAAGCGAAGTACAGCGATGTCATTCTTCATGTGGTGGACTGCTCCAATCCTCAGATGGACATGCAGATGCATGTGGTGTATGAGACGTTACGGGAGCTTCAGGTGACGGGAAAAGAGGTGGTCACGGTCTTTAATAAGATCGATAAGGCCGGAGCAGACACCGCTTGCCGCGATGTGGCCTCCGATTACCGGGTGAAGCTTTCTGCAAAGACCGGAGAAGGCATGGAGGAACTTTTGAGTATCCTTGAACGGATTTTAAGGAGCCGCCGGATCTATTTTGAAAAAATATTTTCTTATGAGGAGGCAGGGCGGATTCAGAGGATCAGAAAGAGCGGACGGCTTCTCTCGGAAGAGTATAAAGAGGACGGCATTCATGTGAAGGCTTATGTGCCCGTGGAGCTGTTTGAGGAACTAGTGTACTGACTTATTTATATTTAGCTAAATGTAATCGAGCCAGTACACTAGTGCAAGGATGTATTCGTTTTGCCAGCAGGATATTGAAATAATTTATTAAATTGTGGAATTGAAATAGAAAAAATCTTCACTTACAAACTTCTTTTTGTAAAAAGTGAAGATTTTTTTCTTGCTATTTTTATTAAAATTGGTTAAATTGACTATAAACACATACGAATTAAGGAGGAATAAGAAATGGAGGCTATGAAAATTGCAAACAGTCTGCCGATGTGGATTGCCTGTGGTGCGGCGGTAGCACTGGTTGTTGTACAGGCGCTTATTTTTGCGAAAAACGCATATGGCGCCGGAAAGAAGATCGGTCTTACAGAGACACAGATGAAAGGCGCTATCAAGAGCAGCGCTATCACATCCATAGGACCGTCCATCGTTATTTTAAGCGGAATGCTGTCGTTATTGATTACCGTAGGAGGGCCCATGGCCTGGATGCGCCTGTCCCTCATCGGTTCTGTTATGTTCGAGTCCATTGCTGCCGGATTCGGAACCTCTGCGGTTGGTGTGCAGCTTGGTGCGGACGAGCTGACCCCTCTGGCCCTTGACATGGCCGTATGGACCATGATTTTAGGTTCCATCGGCTGGGTAATTTTTGCAACCTTCTCCGCCAGCCGCATGGACAAAGTACAGCATAAAATTTCCGGCGGAGACCCGGCAAAGCTCACTGCTATTTCAGGAGCCGCCATTATCGGTGCTTTCAGCGCCATGTCGGCATCCCACCTGGTGAAGCTGAACAAACACTCATTATCCTGCGTTCTTGGCGCTGCGATTATGGGAACTCTGATTATCGTATCCGAAAAGAAAAACATCAAGTGGCTGAAGGAATGGAATCTTACCATCGCAATTCTCGGAGCCATGATCATTACCGCATTGATTTAGGAGGGAAGGGACATGAATAAAGAATATTTTGAGAATGAATATATGCCGCAGATGCATCGAATTGGAAAACTTACGGGATTCCTTGGCGTTGTGTTATCCTTTGCCCCGGCGGCTGTTCTGGCAGTGATATACGGGCTTCTTCCCAATCCGGCCGCTCTTCTGACCGCATTTATCGCGGCTGCCAGCGCTTTTGGATTTTTGTGGGTGGTGGAGCCGATTTCCTACTTTACGGTACTTGGACCGGTGGGAACCTATATGGCCTTTTTGTCCGGAAATATTTCCAACATGCGTGTTCCCTGCGCCAGCATGGCACAGATTTCCGCAGGCGTGGAGCCTGGAAGCAACGAGGGTTCCATCATCGCAACCATTGGTATGGCGACCTCTATCGTAATCAACGTATCGGTTCTTACCATCGGCGTAATTCTTGGAAGCTCTGTTCTTTCCATGCTTCCGCCTTCTGTGACAGAGGCCCTCAACTATCTGCTCCCGGCGTTATTCGGCGCTCTGTTAATGCAGTTTGGATTAAAACAGAAGAGTCTTGCAGGCACTATGCTGGTATTCTCCATTTTGATATGTATCGCGATTAATGCAGGGGTATTCAGCTGGCTTCCCGGAGCTTCCAATTATCTTGGGACCTTGTCCAGCGTGTTTGTGGCCATCGCCATTACTCTGTTTACTTATGGGAAAAAGCCGGCTGGTAAATAAAAACCATGTGTTACAGGAGGAAGCAAAATGACAAAACAGTTTGTATATGAAGAGGTTCAAAAACTGGAAGAGGTTTGCAGAGAGTCCTGCGGCTTTTTGTGGAACCATCCGGAAACCGGCGGAAAGGAGAAGGAATCCGCCGATTATATGCGAAACCTTTTAAAATCCGAAGGATTCGTGATTGTAAATGAGGAGAAGCTGGAGCATGCCTTTTATGCGGAATATGGGAGCGGTTCTCCTGTGATCGCCATTCTTGGCGAATATGACGCCCTTCCCGGCCTGTCCCAGAAAGTAGAGGCCCAAAAAAATCCGGCCTGTGCAGGGGGCCCCGGCCATGGCTGCGGCCACAATCTTTTAGGCTCGGCGGCAGCGACGGCTGCCATCGCCGTAAAGCGGTTTCTGGAAGCAGAGGGAACAAGCGGCACCGTGCGGTTCTATGGCTGTCCGGAGGAAGAGCTCTTGAGCGGTAAGGTAAAGATGGCTTACTACCATATGTTTGACGGCTGTGACGCCGCTTTGAGCTGGCATCCCATGAGTGCAAATCTGGTATATGATGAGGGGTATCTTGCCAGTGCTTCCGCAAAATTCTATTTCAAGGGAAAAACCTCCCATGCCGCCTTTGCCCCGGAGCGCGGACGCAGTGCCCTGGATGCGGTGGAGCTTATGAATGTGGGAAGCAATTATTTAAGAGAGCATACCATGGATTTTTCCAGGATCCATTACACCACGGACAGCGGTGGATTCCCGCCCAATATTGTTCCGGATAAAGCCAGCGCCTGGTACTGCGTGCGTGCGCCGCATATTGCGGATGTGAAAGAGATTCTTGAGCGGATTCACAAGGTAGCCATGGGTGCCGCCATGATGACAGAGACGGAAGTGACCATGAAAGTGGAGTACGGCTGCTGTGACATGTTCCCGGGCCACAGTTTTGCGGATCTGGCTTATGAGAATCTTAAGGAGGCGCCGGGCCTTGCGTATACGGAGGAGGAAATCCGCTTCGCGAAGGAACTGCAGGCAACTCTGGACCCGTCAGTGCTCGCAAAGGACGAAAAGGTTCTGGAAGCTGCCGGCGCCGGAATGCAGGCGAAGGTATCGCCAAGGGAGCTCTGGAAAAAGATTCCCCTTACGGCCTCTTCTGACTGCGGTGATGTGAGCTATATGATGCCCATGTGTGCCGTGAGTACTGCATGCTGGCCGGTGGGGGTTGCACCTCATACCTGGCAGGCGACGGCTTCCACGGGAAGCAGCCTGGGAGAAAAAGGAGCTCTTTATGCGGCCCGGGTTCTGGCAGGAATTGCCTATGATTTGTTTACAAAACCGGAATGCCTGGAGAAAGTGAAGACGGAGTTTAAAGAGACCAGTGACGGTTCCTATGAGCCGATGTATGAGGAATAAAGATAACTGACGGAGAAAACACCCGGCTGCTTGACATGAAAACAGCCGGGTGTTAAACTATTTTCAGATGTGAATGTACACATGCCAGGATTCGTTTTCAGTTGGGAGAGATAAAATGGGAATTGCAGTAAAAGAGCTTCTGGCGTTGGAATATTTTAAGGATTTTTATGTGGTCGCGGGGAGACAGGGGCTGGACCGGGAAATTCAGGGCGTGACGATTCTGGAGGCTCCGGATGGCTTTAAGTGGACAGTGGGAAAAGAGCTGGTCCTTTCTTCCGGCTATGCGATTGCCCAGGATCCGGACTGCATCCGCCGCGCGTTTGAGGAGGGAGGCTTTCAAAAAACGGCGGCCATGATGATAAAAAGGGAACGGTATCTGGCGCAGATTCCGGAGGATATCATTGCGCTTCACAATGAGAACGGAGTCCCGTTAATCAGCATTCCCTTCTCCGTGCCCTGGATGGAAATTATGAGCCAGATCAATGTGGCAGTCATCAATCGCACCATCCGGCGGTTCCGGATTCAGAGATGTGACACCTTTCAGGCATCGCAGCAGACCTATAAGGTGCAGAAAATCCAGAGGATCCTTCAGGCTGTTGAGGTGGAGATGAATTTTCCTGCCTTCCTTTATGACATCAATGAGAAAAAAGGCTATTACAGTTCCGCCAATTTCCGCAGGATTACAGAGGCCTTCGGCTTAAAGGAGGAGGACTACTGGGCTCCTTCCCATCCCCATACGGTATATACCCTCTGTGATTACCTCCAGATGAAGAGAATCCGGCTGATGGAACAGGAAAACCCTGGCGGGCCGCGGGTAAGCTGGATTCAGATCCCCATTACCATGAACGGCGCTGTTCAGGCTTATTTTATTGTGATGGAATCCAGGGAGTTTCTGGATTATTACGACGAGTATGCCATCCGCATCGCAGTCCTGATGCTGCAGGGGGTTTATGAACAGATCATGGTGGCTCAGAACGCAGAAAATATTGGATTTGAGAATTTTATTTTGTATGCGTTAAATTCAGATGCCGGTGACAGGGAAAAGCTGACGGCTCAGGCCAGTGTCCAGGGAATCAGCATGAGCACAAAATATATGTGTGTGGTTTTTGAGCAGCTGAATGGAGAACTTAGTGCCCGGAGTGAGCGGAAGCAGTTTGTGGAGATATTCCAGTCAGGAAACATGTCCGGCAGCGGCCGGCTTGTATTTTTAAAGGAAAATGAGGGAGCTTTGATTTTAGAAGCCAGTGATCCGGCCATTCACAGTCAGGCTGATATGGAAAAGCTTCTGGAGCGGTTTGAAAAGCGGGTGGAAGAGCGGTTTCCGGATATGAAGCTGGAATTTGGAAGTTACCAGGAGGGCCGCTCTCTGGCGGAGATCCGCCTTTGCATTGAAAAATGCCGGAAGGCCATGGAGCTGGGAAGAAAAATGGAACCAGGAAGAAGAATCTGGGAGTACAGTTCCTTCGGGGCTCTGGCCTGGCTTCAGATTCCGGAGGATGAGCTGGAAAAAAATCTCCGGAAATACCAGGAGCTTTTAAAGGACGAGAAGAATGTGGAAATGCTTAAAACTCTTAAAGTGTATCTGGAAAGCAACATGAATTACAGCGTGACGGCGGAAAAGATGTACGTTCATATCAATACGGTGCGAAAAAGGATTGAAAGAGCCCATGAGCTCTTAGACATAGACTGGGACCAGCGGATCAGTTTGTTAAACGCAGAGCTGCTGTTACAATTTTTAAAATTCCCGTCGACGGATCAGCCGGCAGGATAAATTGTTTTGATGTAAAACACAATATCTGGAACCTTCAAAAATTGTGAAACCAGATATTGTGTTTTTCTTTTGACTCTGCTATAATGGGACATGTCACCTAAGCAGGCAGAAAAGAAAGGGGAAAATTTGGATGATTCAGGTCATTAAACGTGACGGCGAGGTCGCGGAGTTTAATTTAAGCAAAATTACAGAAGCCATTAAGAAAGCCTTTAAGGCCACAAAGAAGGATTATAACAGTGAAATCCTGGAGCTTCTTTCTCTCCGTGTGACGGCGGATTTTCAGGGGAAGATGGAAAATGGAAAGATCTCCGTGGAGCAGATTCAGGACAGCGTGGAGCATGTGCTGGAGGAGACCGGATATACGGATGTGGCCAAGGCTTATATTTTATATAGAAAGCAGCGGGAAAGAATCCGCAATATGAAAAATACCATTCTGGACTACAAGGATGTGGTCAACGGCTATGTGAAGGTGGAGGACTGGCGTGTAAAGGAAAATTCCACAGTCACCTATTCGGTGGGCGGACTGATTTTAAGCAACTCCGGCGCCATCACAGCCAACTACTGGCTGTCGGAAATCTATGATACGGAAATTGCCGAGGCCCACAGAAACTGTGATATCCACCTCCATGATTTGTCCATGCTGACCGGATACTGTGCAGGCTGGTCCTTAAAGCAGCTGATCCAGGAAGGCTTAGGCGGAATTCCGGGAAAGATTACCTCTTCTCCCGCAAAGCATCTCTCCGTTCTCTGCAATCAGATGGTAAACTTTTTGGGAATCATGCAGAACGAGTGGGCCGGAGCGCAGGCGTTCTCTTCCTTTGACACATACCTTGCGCCCTTTGTAAAGGCGGATCATCTGGACTATCCGGCTGTGAAAAAGTGCATTGAATCCTTTATTTACGGTGTCAATACTCCCAGCCGCTGGGGAACCCAGGCGCCGTTTTCCAACATTACTCTGGACTGGACGGTTCCGTCGGATATGGCGAACATGCCGGCGATCGTGGGCGGAAAAAATATGGATTTCACCTACGGCGACTGTAAGGCGGAGATGGATATGATTAATAAGGCTTTCATTGAGACCATGGTAGAGGGAGACGCCAACGGGCGCGGGTTCCAGTATCCGATTCCCACCTATTCCATCACCAGGGATTTTGACTGGTCCGATACGGAGAACAACCGCCTTCTGTTTGAAATGACATCCAAATACGGAACCCCGTATTTCTCCAACTATATCAACAGCGATATGGAGCCCAGCGATGTCCGCAGCATGTGCTGCCGCCTCCGGCTGGATTTACGTGAGCTTAGAAAGAAAACCGGCGGCTTTTTCGGTTCCGGCGAAAGTACCGGCTCCGTAGGCGTTGTGACCATTAATATTCCGAGAATTGCCTACCTGTCTGAGGATGAGGAAGATTTCTATGGAAAACTGGATCACATGATGGACATTGCCGCCCGTTCCTTAAAGATTAAGCGTGAGGTGATCACAAAGCTTCTGGACGGCGGTCTGTATCCCTACACAAAGAGATATCTGGGAACCTTCGATAACCATTTTTCCACCATCGGCTTAATCGGAATGAATGAGGCCTGTCTCAATGCAAAGTGGATTCGTGAGGATCTGTCGGGCGGGAAGGCACAGAAATTTACTAAGGATGTGTTAAACCATATGAGAAACCGCCTGATTTCTTATCAGGAGGAATATGGAGATCTCTACAACCTGGAGGCGACTCCCGCGGAGTCCACGACCTATCGTCTTGCCAAGCACGACAAGGCGAAATACCCGGATATCATCACAGCCGGATGTGAAACGGACAAAACCCCTTATTATACGAATAGCTCCCATCTTCCGGTTTCCTATACGGCGGATGTGTTCGATGCCCTGGATATTCAGGATGAGCTTCAGACACTTTATACTTCGGGAACTGTGTTCCATGCGTTCCTGGGAGAAAAGCTTCCGGACTGGAAGGCAGCAGCCAAGCTGGTCCGCACCATCGCGGAAAACTACAAGCTTCCATATTACACCCTCTCTCCAACCTACTCTATCTGCAAGGAGCATGGCTATTTGATTGGCGAGCATTTCAAGTGCCCGGTTTGTGGTGAGAGCGCGGAGGTTTACAGCCGGATCACGGGATACTATCGTCCGGTTCAAAACTGGAACGATGGGAAGGCTCAGGAATATAAGGAAAGAAAGCTGTATGATGTGGGACACTCTGTGCTGAAACGGGAGCCGGAAGCCCCCCATGACATGTCGGAAACCCAGGCATCAAAGAAAGCGATGGAGCCCGCCAAAGATGGCATTTTCCTTTTCACTACAAAAACCTGCCCCAACTGCAAAATCGCCAGAGAGTTTTTAAAGGGCGAGACCTATCAGGCCGTGGACGCAGAAGAGAATCCGGAGCTTTCCGATGCATACGGAATCATGCAGGCCCCCACGCTGGTGCTGGTAAAAAACGGAGAAGTCCGGAAATTTGTCAACGCATCTAATATTAAAAAGTATGTGGATTCCAAGAGAAATCAGACGGACAAGAAGATACCTTCTGCAAAAAGAGAAATAATATAAAGGACAAACGCGTTCTAACTGTATGGGGTTAAATCGTTACAAATCGTAACAGAGAACGGGACTGTCGCAAAACAGCAGATTCCTGCAATAACTGATTTTTGCGATAGTCCCGTTATATTTATTGTGAAGCGGAGATGCCGCAAAATATGTTTTTCATACAACACTTTTCCATTTCGCAGCGTCTCCTTCACAGGGGAGGTCTAACTGCGTGAATGCACGCTTTTTATGATTCTTTTACATAAGGGGCGGCGACACGGTCAATGGCCTTGGCATCTTTCGCATTCCATTCTTCAAATGTCATATTGCTTTCTGCCACGGTTTTTCCAAGCTCCACCAGAAAAGAAGGGATTTTCGTTTCCAGAATGGTTCCCAGTTCGCGGCCCATGGTTTCTTTCCCCTGGAGACTCTGTCCGTTTACATAGAGAACGAAGGCGGAATTTGGTTTCTTGTCGATCATCTTAACGCCGCCGCGGAAGCCGATGGCTCCGGTCTGGTGGGTGCCGCAGGAGGACGGGCATCCGGAAATATGGATCTGCGGAAGGGCGCCGTCGGGAAGCTTGGCCTCTCTCACAGCCTTGATGCAGGAAGCTAAAAGAGCCTGGGAGTCCCGGACGCCAACCTGGCAGATACTTGCTCCGATACAGCTTACGGAAGTCTCAAACAGGCTTGCGGCGCCATCGGAGGTTACTTCCAGAATTTTCTTTGCCTCATTGCCTGTGAGATTTATGATGTAGGCGGTTTCATCGGGGGCGAGGCGCATTTCCACGCCGTCCATCGTCTGCATGAGATCGCTCAGGGCGCAGAAGGTGCTGGCCGAGGGCTGCCCTCCAAGGGGATGCCAGGAAACCGTATAAAGACCGTCCTGTTTCTGTTCTATGACACGTCTTCCGGCCGCAACGGAACCGTCTCCGTTTTTGGTGCGGGAAGGTTCAGACACGGAAAGATCCAGATTCTCTCCGGATTCCAGCACCTCGTATAGTTTTTCCTGGAATGCCTTTGCGAAATTTTCCGCTCCGCCCAAAGCGTCCTGCATATAACGGGTACGGGCTTTCCCACGGTTTTCATAATTTCCGTAGGCGCGGAAAGTGAGCCACATGGCTTTTATATAGTAGAGAATTTTTTCAGGTGCAACGGATTCCGCCACCTTTACGCCAAACTTCGGGTTATTTCCAAGACCTCCGGCACCATATACATCAAAGGTTCCATCCTCTCTGGCGGCAAATCCCAGATCGCGGTAGGTGGCATGGGGGACATTGGCCGGAGAGTTTGAAAAACATACCTTTAATTTCCTCGGCATTTTTTCTGCCTTGAGGAAGTTCATAAGATAGTCTGACGCCGCCTCCGCATAAGGAAGAACATCGAAATATTCTCCTTTTTCCACACCGGTTAAGGGAGAGCACATCACGTTTCTCGGGAAATCTCCGCCGCCGCCCATGGTGACGATTCCGCAGTCCAGGGCCTTCTCCATGATATCGAATACAGTTTCTTTTGTAAGATCATGGAGCTGAATGGTCTGACAGGTGGTAAAATGAATACGGTTTATGGTATGCTCACGGATGGACCTGGCTGTAAAAGCCATTTTTTCTTTTGTTACACGTCCGGCTGTCATTCGGAGACGCAGCATGCTGGCCTTTCCGCCTTTCTGGGCGTAGCTGCCATAATATCCGGAAAATCCTTTATAGGCCATCTTGTCCAGTTCCCCGGCGTAAAAGGCCTCCGTCTTTTCTTTAAAGTCCTGAAGATCCTGTTTCCATGTCTGACAATCAATGGTTTTCATTTTAATTTATCCCTTTCTTTGCTGATAGATATTTCCAGGAAATTTAGAAATATTGTCTTATTTTAGCACATTGTTTTTTCACAGGCAACTGGTTTTGCGGGGAAAGAACCTTCCTCTATACAACTAAACCCACTGCCGTCTTATCGGAATCCCTTGTTTTTCTGGAAAAGACTTGGTATAATATCTTTATTAAAATTCCCATTTTTTCAGAAATAAAACGATAAAACAATAGGTGGAGGGGAAGAGTATGGGAAGAACAAAAGAAAAGGCAGCAAGTCAGAGCACAGGCGTGCGCCGTGGCTGGGGGATAACCGGCAAACTGGGTACGGCCGTCATTGGCAGTATCTTTATTTTGGTGGTGCTCCTTTTGATGGTAGTTTTCGTTGAGATGGCCAGCGCAATGCTGGATAAAAATGAGGAACTTATTCGGTCGGCTACGGAACGCACCATACAGCAGACCAGCGCATGGATGAACAAGACTCTGACCTCGTTGGAAATGCAGCGGGATACGATACAATATGAGGATATGAATATACCGGAAATGCAGGAATATATCCGGCATACCGTTGACCCGTCCTGCGCGTATCCTGCCGGGCTGTATGTGGCATTGACGGACGGTTCCCTTTACCATGCGTCCTTTGTACCGGGGCCGGAGTTTAACGCCCTGACAAAATCATGGTATATGGACGGCGTAAAATCAGAAAGCTTCCTTTTAGGGGACGTATATTTTGATGAGGACAGCCAGTCCTATGTCGTGGGTGCGTCCGGCATGCTGAAAAACGCTGACGGGTCGGTACGCGGCGTTGCGGCGGCCGACGTATACCTGAATTCCATTTCTGAAATCGTCAAAGAGGTACAGCTGGAAGAAACCGGGGGCATTTTCCTGGTAGATTCCCGGACGGATACCATTATCGGGCACAGGGACAGCGCAATAACCGGACAAAAGCTGGGAGAGCTTCAAACAGGCTTTTACCCTTATGCGGCAGAGCAGATCAATGCAGGGAATACAGGACTGTCTCTTCATGAAAACGACTATGTGCAGATTGAGCGGGTTCCCGGGAGCGACTGGATCGCGGTGGCCTATGTTTCCCGCGGGGAAGTTTTGCAGGATCTCGCCTCTCTTGCAGTTTTAGTTTCTGTCATTACGCTTGCCGCCATTGTCCTGATGGCGCTGCTGACGATCGTCCAGGTCCGGAGAGTTATCGGCCGGCCTGTACACGAACTGAGCTGCGCCGCGACGCGGATTGCCGAGGGAGAGCTGGAACAGACGATTACATACCGTTCCGGCGATGAGCTTGGAGTTCTGGCAGATAACTTCAACAAGGTCACGTTCCGGCTCAAGGATTATGTGCGCTACATAGACGAGGTTGCACAGACGCTGCGGGAAATCGCTGCCGGGAATCTGGACTTTACCCTGCAATGCGAATATACAGGCGAATTTGCAAAGATCAAAGAATCTCTTGAGGAAATTTCTTTGACGCTCAACCGCACCATTGGCCAGCTGCGAAGCGCGTCGCGTGATGTGGCCGCAGGGGCAGAACAGGTATCATCAGGGGCGGTAACACTCTCCCAGGGCTCTACAGAGCAGGCGTCCGCGGTTGACGCGCTGGCCGGTCATATTGATTCTGTTTCGGACAGCGTCCATAAAATTGCAAAAGGCGCGCAGGAGGCCGACCGCATTGCCCGTGAAGTGAAGGGCGGGCTGCTGGAGAGTGACAGGAAAATGCAGAATTTGACGGTAGTCATTCAGAATACCAGCGAAAAATCTTCAGAAATCCATAAGATTGTTAAGACCATTGAGGATATTGCATTCCAGACGAATATCCTTTCCCTGAATGCCGCGGTAGAAGCCGCGCGGGCGGGCACAGCCGGAAAAGGCTTTGCCGTGGTGGCAGACGAAGTTCGCAACCTTGCCAAAAAATCTGGCGATGCAGCAAAAGAAACAACGACGCTTCTGAATGAGACCGTAGATGCTATGGAAAAAAGCGTACTTGCGGCGCAGGATACTGCGGGATCCATGCTGTCAGTTGTGGAACAGGCGGATCGAATGAGCGGCCTTGTCAGCGGCATTGCGGAGTATACCAGGGAGCAGGCTGAGAATACCGAGCAGATCACCCGGGGCATTGGGGAGATTTCCGGCGTCGTACAAAACAATGTGGCAACGGCGGAGGCAAGTGCAGCCGCCAGCGAGGAGTTGTCCGGGCAGGCTTCCATACTCAGCGGCATGGTGTCCAGGTTCCGGCTGAAAGAATAATAATCGCTTTTTGACTATCCAGCGTCTGGCAGGGAAAATCAGAAAATTGTCCCTGCCGGGAAGCTTTATCTCAGTCATTGTTTAAAAAGGATCTGAATCGTTACAAAAAGGGAAACAGGATCACTCAATCCCTATGGTCTTGGCATATTCTTTGTACTCTTCATACCACTGGTTGTACAAGTCCTGTTCTATAATATCATCAATGATTTCATTGATGCGGTCTGTCAGCTCATCCTCTCCCTTGGGAATTCCGATTCTGGTGCCCTGGGTGTCTTCGTCAACAGTGAAGTAAAAACCGGGAAGAATCATAAGGCCGCTTTCCGGATTGGAGTCTAAATAAAGCTGGGCCATTTTGAGGGCGGCCGCCATGGCATCCGCTCTTTTTGTCTGGACCATCAGGAAAGCGTCGTTGGTGGAAGAAACCAGATTTAGCTTTTTATAAGCCGGAATCTGTTCTTTTACAAACATTTCCTGAAGAGAGCCATTCTGGGCGGCAATGGTAAGCTCCTTAAGGTCTCCAATGGATTTGATTTTTTCCGCGTCTTCTTTGCGTATCAGAATTCCATACGCTTTCTGCGGATCCTCACTGCCGAAATAATACCCTTTGGAAAGATTCATGGTTTCAGCACGGGCCGGCGTATAGGCGAGAGCGGAAATAGCCATATCGTATTTTTTTGCGGTGATGCTGCCCAGCACGCTGGTAAAATCCATGGGCTTCAGCCTGAGCTCCACGCCCAGCTCTTTCGCAATGTATTTCGCAAGCTCAATGTCGGAGCCCACATACCGGTCACTGCCTGTTTTCGATGGGTCAATAAACTCATTGGGGGCAAAGGACGGTTCCGTCGCCACCTCAATATATCCGCGTTTTAAGATATCGTCCAGCCGGTTGGAGGAATGCTCTTTTTCACCGGCGGTTGTCGTTATAGCTTCTGTTGTTTCTGCTGCAGCTGTGTATGTTTCAGCATGAGTAGAAGCCTCGGCAACGGTGCAGGCTGTCAAAGCGGCCATGGAAAGTGTGAGAGTAGTAGCGAGTGTGATGAGTACGTTTGTTTTTCTCATGGAAATTTCCTCCTTCTTTTATACTTTTATAAATTATCAGTTTACCATGGTAAATTGATAACATGCTAAAGAGTATAGACGAAGAGCAGGTATCTGTCAAGTACTAAAAATTATTTTTGCTTTTGGAATGTAACCGTTCGGGTTCACGCTCTGGTCAATCACTCCGTTTATTGACCGGGAGCCAGTATCATAATGGGGTCAAGAAGGAGACAGTACAATAAAAATCCAGGGCCCTGAAACGGCCTGAATTTTTAAGGAACTGCCTTCTTCTTACCTGGCCCTCATTCGGTCAGCGCAGCCCATTGCGTCTCCCTCATTCGGACCTGATTTCCCACAAACTGTGATGTACATCTGACGGAAAGCAATTTTCAAAATCACTCCGCGATGGGCCGCTGTGCCAGCGGCTGCTATGTTTTCGTAAGGCCAGCATGGTGAATTGCAGACCTGCTGAACGGTTAATATTATTCCTGATTCTTTGCCTTTGCCAGGGCGGTTTTGATTGCGTTCATCAAAGCCGTGGAGGTATATTGGGAGCCTGCCGGGTATTCGATGCCCTCCAGAGACTGTTTTTCCACGATCTGCGCGGCCAGGGAATCCATGGACGGCTGCATCAGGGGAAACATGGTGGCGACGGAATCGCTTAAGGGCACCAGGGCAATGGAATTGATGCGGTCCGCGCTGACGGCCACCTCCACATTGACATTCTGGCTGCCCAGAACAATGGAGGCGGAGTAAAGTCCGGGGGCAAAGGTGGCAGCTGTCTGCTCTTTAGCCGGTACAGATGCTTTGTTTTTAGGCCGGAACATGAAAAGGAACAGCATGATTAAGAGGATGGCAAGACCGATAAAAATGGCGGTGTAAATAATTTCCTTCATTCGCAGGACAACGATTCTGGTTTTTGAACTCATGGTTTCGTCCTTTTTAAATCAATTTGATACAGTTTATGTGGAAACTGGGCCGGATATTCCCGGATGAAAAATACTGTGCAGAGGCAGGGGGGATGTGGTATAATGTCGACAGACATTATACCTGTGCATCTGATTTCTGCGTTTACCGCAGAAAGTCAGGCACTGGAATCCGCCGGAGGCACCATGGCCGCTTGCGGACGTGGTATAATGTCGACAGACATTATACCCGCGCCGATTCGCGTCTGTCCAAAAGGACAGACAAATTCCTTAGCGAATCGTGTGCATCCCGCGGAGCATAGCATGTCGGAGACATGGTATAATGTCGACAGACATGATACCTGTGCAACCAGCGGAGCATAGCATGTCAGGGACATGCTATAATGTCGACAGACATAATACGATGCATAAGAAAAAGAGGAAGGATGGAGAGAGCATGAAGGGCTATGGGATGAATGGAGCAGCGGATTACAGAAAAATAAAGAAGAATGCGGCGATTTTCATGGGAGTGGGGATTGCGATTATGATTTTGGGCACTGCGTTTTTTCTTGTGGCAGGTGCGTTGTTCCTGGATGCCGGAGTAAAGGCGAGGGAGAGCCAGGGAAAGGAGGAGGTCTTTGACCCGTTTCGACAGACGGGCCTAGAGTCCTCCTATCAAACTATGGACATTGTGGGCCTTTCCTATGACTTTGCGGAGGACTTTAAGGGAACCTACCATTATTATCTGGCTTTTACCCATGATCTGGAAATTCGGGTGATAAAAATGAAGGGGGAGTTTCCGGAGGAAATGGAACCGTTAGCGGATTACCTGCTTTACGGCGGCGATGAGCCGGAGCCTGTAACAATACGGGGAACGGCCGCAGTCATGGAGGATGATATTAAGGAGTATGCCCTGCAGGCTTTAAATATTATTGGAGGCGAGGGCTTCCTGGACGGGCAGGGCTTTGACCAGTATGTGGGGCAGTGTTACCTGGATCTTACAAGGAAGCCGACAGGATATGGAGACAGGGAGGGGGCAATGAGCATGCTTTTCGTTGCTCTGATATGCCTGTTTGCCGGAGGGGTTCTGCTTGTTTCCCAGATTAAAAGAAGAGGCCAGGCCATGGCTGCCCTGGAGAGAGAAAAGCGCGGATTTGCGGATGCACGGATGTACCGGCAGGAGGCAGAAGGAGAGGAGTCTCCTTTTGGGGCAGAGGCCTATGGGGCCGAAACCTACAATGCAGGGACCTTCAAAACAGAAGTCCCGGGGCCTGCCGGCGAGAACCCATGGAAGGATATCGTGGAAAACGCAGGGACAGGGAAAAAGGGAAATATGTTCCTGGGCATTTTGGGTGCCATCGGCGGCTCTCTCATCGGCGTCGGACTCTGGATCCTCATCGGTTTTGCCAACTTTATTGCCGGAATTGCCGGTTTTGTGATGCTTACATTTGCCTTGAAGGGATATCAGAAGGGGGCTGGAAAGCTGGACAGACGGGGAGCCCTGATCTGCCTTGTCATTGCGGCTGTGATGATTCCGGCTGCCAATGTTCTGGAGTGCTTTATTCTTCTTTGCCAGGCGTTCTTTGAGTTTGAAGTCAGCATGGATACCGTGCGCTATGTGGCAGTGAATTTTTCAGAACTCATGTCGGACTGCGAGCTTTGGCCGATGTTTTTTAAGGATCTCATCATTGGATACGGGCTTTCCATCTGGTCCAGCTATAAACTGATTGGCGCGATTTTAACCTATAAGGAGTAGACGGCGAAAAAAGGAGGAGAGAGTCATGGGGCTTTCCCTGGTGACCGGAGGCTCTGGTTCCGGAAAAACAGAATTTATCTATAAAAAAATCATTGACTGGTCTATAGAGGAAGAGGAGCGGCAGTTTTTTGTGATTGTGCCGGAACAGAGCACCATGCAGGCACAGAAGGACATTGTGAGACTCCATCCCCGCCACGGCACCATGAACATAGACATTGTAAGCTTTGAGCGCCTGGCATACAGGGTCTTTTCGGAGCTGTCCCTTCCTCAGCCGGAAATTCTGGATGATACAGGAAAAACCATGGTCTTGAGGAAGCTGGCAGGGGAGAAGCGGAACCAGTTAATTTTGTTCGCATCTCATTTAGGCCAGGCGGGCTTCATCGACCAGGTGAAATCCATGCTGTCGGAGTTCTATCAGTATGGAGTTACGCCGGATGGCTTAAAAGGACAGATGAAAACGGGAGCCATGAGCCAGGTGCTAAAAAGAAAGCTGGAGGATATGAGTGTTCTTTATCAGGCGTTTCAGAGCTTCACGAAAGAACGGTATATTACGATGGAGGAGCTTCTGGATGTACTGTGCGAATCTGTGGAGCGTTCTGCGCTTTTAAGGGACAGTGTTCTGGTTCTGGACGGATATACCGGTTTTACTCCTGTTCAGTACCGGCTTGTGGGGCTTCTTCTTAAAATGTGTAAGGAGATGTATGTGACGGTGACGGCTACGGACGGCGTGGATCTTTCCGGCCCCGGCCCGGAATCGGATCTTTTTGATATGAGCCGGAAGATGGCGGGGAAGCTTAAGGCGCTGGCCAAAAAGGTGGGAGCTTCTGTATCCTGTGATATTTCCTTAGCTGCAAGCCCATCGCCGCGTTTTCTAAAAAATCCGGCTCTGGACTGCCTGGAAAGAACCGTGTTCCGCTATCCGTATGCGCCGTACAGGAAAGCAGCTGACGGAATCCGCTTTGTCCAGGCGAAAAATCCTGCCGATGAGGTGGAGGCGGCAGTAAATCAGATTCAGATTCTGATTCAGACAAAGGGATACCGTTACCGGGATGTGGCTCTGGTCTGCGGGGATTTACCAGGGTATGCCAGGGAGATTACCCATCAGTTCGAAGAAAATAATATTCCGCTGTTTCTGGACGAAAAAAGAGATGTGTCGGGGAATCCCCTGCTCCGGTTAATTAAGGGGTGTCTGGAAATCATAAAATCAGGTTTTGACTATGAAAGCATGTTTCAGTATCTGAGAACCGGACTGGTGACGGAGGAGAAGGAAAAAACAGACCGTCTGGAAACTTATGTGCGGTCCATGGGAATCCGCGGCTTTAAAAATTGGGATAAGACATGGGAAAAACCATGTGAGGGCGGAGGCAGGATGAATCTTCTGGAACTGAATCAGTTCCGGGAGGAGATTCTGGCTCCGTTAAAGGAATGGAAAGAAAAGGCAGGAGGCCGCGGCATTACCATCGGGGAGATGACAAAGGCTCTTACGGACCTTCTCGTTACCCTGGAGGCGGAGAGGAAGCTAAAGGAGAAAAGCAGGTGGTTTTCTGAAAGGGGAATGGAACGGGAAGCCAGAGAATATGAGGAAATTTATGGCCTGGTCATGGAGCTGTTTGAAAGGCTTTATGAGCTTTTAGGGGAAGAGGTTGTTTCTAAACGGGAATACCTGGATATTTTAAACGCGGGATTTGGAGAACTTAAGGTGGGAATGATTCCCGCCGGAGCGGATCGGGTAGTGGCAGGTGATTTAAAACGAACCAGGCTGTCCGGGATCCGCGCTCTGTTTTTTCTCGGCGTCAATGAGGGAATTGTTCCCGCCGATACGGGAAAGGGTGGAATTTTAACGGATCAGGAGCGGGAAGTTTTAAAGAAAAACTCCATGGAGCTGGCTCCCACGGCCAGAGAGGAAGGGTTTATGCAGCGGTTTTATCTGTATCTGACCATGACAAAGCCCTCAGAGCTTCTTTTCCTGTCCTGGAGTACCCTTTCTTCTGAGGGGAAGACCATGCGGCCTTCCAGCCTTATCGGAAACTTAAGGAAACGGTTCCCGGAAATTCCCGTTCGTCTGGCGGCAAAGGAGAGAGACCCGGAAATTCATGTAAATGCGGCCAGAAAGGCGGTAATTTCCTGGCTTCAGGACCCGGAAAACATGGAACGGGATTCGCGGGCGGGAGCCCTTTACGGCTGGCTTTTCGGGAAGGGAAATATGGCCGGGGAGATGGAGCGGCTTGCAGAGGCCTGCGTCTATTCTTATGAAGAAAAGGGGATTGGCCGGGAGGCGGCCAGGGCTCTTTATGGCCAGCTGCTAAGCGGCAGCGTCACCAGAATGGAGGGGTATGCTGCCTGCGCTTTTTCCCATTTTTTAAGCCATGGGCTGGAGCTTAAGAGAAGACGGGAATATGAGCTGGATTTTTCTGATATGGGCAATTTGTTTCACCGCTCCATTGATCTGTTTTTCCATCAGGTAAAGGAGCAGGGAAAGGATTTCAGGGCAATCGGAGATTCGGAACGGAGATCCATGGTGAAGGCCTGTGTGGAGCAGGTCTCTTTGGAATATAGAAATACCATCATGAAAAGCTCCGCCAGGAATCACTATCTGGAACGGAAGGTGGAGCGGATTGCCGACAGGACCATACGGGCCCTGATTCATCAGATTAAAAAAGGGGACTTTGAGCCGCAGGGCTTTGAGGTGGATGTGAGTACCAGGATTTCCTTAAAGGATGACGGGGCGTTAAACTTAAGGGGAAGAATTGACCGGATGGATGTGTTTGAGGACCAGGATAAAATTTATGTGAAAATCATGGACTATAAATCAGGCAGCACGTCCTTTGACCTTTCCCTGCTGTATCACGGCCTGCAGCTCCAGCTGGTAGTCTATATGGATGCGGCTTTAAAGCTGGAGCAGAAGCGCCATCCGGGAAAAGAAGCAGTTCCGGCAGGAATTTTCTATTATCATATTGATGATCCGGTAATTGACCGTCAGAATGATATGTCACAGGAGGAGATTGAGGCGGAAATTTTGAGAAAGCTTCGCATGGACGGTCTGGTAAACAGCAGTCTGGATGTGATTCACCACATGGACCGGGAAATCGAAAAGGAGTCGGATGTGATTCCCGTTGCTTTAAAGGACGGTCTCATCCAGGAATCCCGGTCTTCTGTCGCCGGGGGAAAGAGGTTTGCCCATTTGACGGATTTTGTAAACGAGAGCCTAAAGAACATGGGAGAGAAAATCATGGAAGGGAATACGGCGGTGAATCCCTATAAACAGGGAAACCGGACCGCCTGTGATTACTGTCCCTACCACAGTGTCTGCGGCTTCGATTTGAAGACGGCGGGCTTTGGATTCAGGAAATTCCGGCCCATGAAAGCGGAGGAGATCTGGAAGGAGATCGAGCCGGAGGAAGAGGAGAAGAGCGGAGAGGAAAAAGTGAGGTAGAGAGGACCGCGGTAGAAAAGAGCGGGGAGGAAAAACCGGGGAAGGAAAAAATGAGATAGAGAGGACTGTGGCAGAAAAGAGCGGGGAAGGAAAAAGCAAGGAAGAGAAGAGCGGGGAAGAAAAACCGGGGAAGAGAAAAGCGAGGTAGAAAAGACCGGGAAAGGAAAGAGAAAGAACACGGGAGGTGAGGAGCATGGCTTTCGTACAATGGACCAGAGAACAGATGCAGGTGATTGAAACCAGGGACAGGAATCTTCTTGTGTCAGCGGCGGCCGGGAGCGGAAAAACGGCGGTTTTGGTGGAGCGTATCATCCGGATGGTGACAGATGAGGACCATCCGGTGGACATTGATAAGCTTTTAGTCATGACTTTTACCAATGCCGCCGCCGCTGAGATGCGGGAGCGCATCGGAGATGCCCTGGAGAAGCGTCTGGAAGAATGTCCGGGGAATATAAATTTAGAGCGGCAGACGACGCTGATTCACCATGCCAAAATCACGACCATTGACAGCTTTTGCCTGAAGCTTTTGCGGGAGCATTTTAATGAGCTGGACATTGACCCCGGATTCCGGATTGGGGATGAGGGAGAGCTTAAGCTTTTGCAGGCCGACGTGATGAAATCGCTTCTGGAGGAGTACTATGGAAGAGAGGACGAACGGTTTTTAAGCTTTGTGGACGCCTATGCCCTTGGAAAGGCTGACGGCGGTCTGGAAGATTACATTTTGCAGGTGTGGCACTTTGCTCAGAGTAATCCATGGCCTGGGGAATGGATTTCAAAATGCAGGGAGGAACTGTATTTGGAAGAAGGCGGGGATCCGAAGGCTCTTGGTGAGACGGAATGGATGAGGTATCTGATTCAGGATGTGAAAAAGCAGGCATCCGAGTTTTCCGGACAGCTTTATGAAGCTCTTGAGATTGCGGAAAGCGAGGACGGGCCGGCCGCCTATGTTCCTGCTCTGACAGAAGACATGAGAACTATGGAACGCCTGGCTTTTGCAGATACTTATGAGGAGATTTGCAAACTTTTATCAGAAATTTCCTTTGGCCGTCTGGCGGCGGTGCGGGGAAAGCAGGTTTCGGCGGAAAAGAAGGAGAAGTCCGCCGGAATCAGAAACCGGGTCAAGGATGCAGTGAAGAAAATGAAGGCCCTGTATGCGCCGGGAACCATGGAACAGATGTATGAGGATTTGATGGCAAGCCGTGGGCCGGTCTTCATGCTTTTGGAGCTGGCGTCTGAGTTTACCGCCAGATATCAGGAGGCAAAAGAGGAAAAGAATCTGGTGGATTTCAATGATCTGGAGCACTTTGCCCTGGACATTCTCACAGGCGGGTCCAAAGACCACGGGCCGGGTCCGGTGGCAGACGAGCTTTCCAGAGAATATGAGGAAATTCTGGTGGATGAGTACCAGGACAGCAATGAGGTACAGGAGACTCTCATCCGCCTTCTTTCCAGAGAGCGGTTTGGAACTCCTAATGTTTTTATGGTGGGGGATGTGAAGCAGAGTATTTATAAATTCCGTCTGGCAAAGCCGGAATTGTTTCTGGAAAAATATGAGACCTATAAAAAAGAAGGGGGATTGTACCAGAAAATCGAGCTTCACAAAAATTTCCGAAGCCGCCCGGAGGTGCTTTCAGGCGTCAACGATGTGTTTTACAGCATCATGACAAAAAGTCTGGGAGGCATCCAGTACACCGAGGATGCCGCCCTCCACCCGGGGGCCGGGTATCCTGAGGCGTTGACGGCCGGCCAGGCCCAAACGGAAGTCCTTTTGCTGAACACAGGGGAGGAGCGTTTCCTTTCCATGGATGAGGAGCGGGCCGACTATACGGCCAGAGAGGCGGAGGCCAGGCTCATTGCCGCTAAAATAAGGGAGATGACAGACCCAGAAACGGGAATGAAGATATGGAATGGGAAAAAGGCGCAGTATGAGCCCCTTAAGAAAAAAGACATCGTAATTCTTTTAAGGAGCTTAAGCGGCTGGGCGGAGGAATTTTTGAGTGTTTTAAGCGCCGAGGGAATCCCGGCCTTTGCCGAATCCAGGACCGGATATTTTACGGCGGCGGAGGTAGAAACCGTCCTCAATATGCTGGCTCTCATTGATAATCCCATGCAGGACATTCCACTGGTGGGAGTCTTAAAGTCTCCCATAGCCGGACTCACTGACAGAGAACTTTCTATGATTATGGCGGAGTTTAAGCAGTGTGCGGACAAGGGTCAGGATATGGGATTTTACGGAGCGGTGAAGCTGTATTTGAAGCGGTACGGAGGATGGCCATGGCCGGAAGGAGAAGAGACGATGGAGCCCGGAGCCGCCAGATGCGGGAGTGCCGCGGGCATGAGCGCTGCTGAGGTAATTGCCGCAGATATAGGCGTTGCCGATACGACTGCTGAAGACAGAAGCGCCAAAAATGAAACCGCCGGGAAATTAGGCCGCTTCTGGGAGCTTCTTTCTGAGCTCCGCCGGGAAGCGGAGTACCTTCCGGTTCACCGCCTTTTATACCGGGTGTTTGAACTGACCGGATATTATGACTATGTTTCCGCCATGCCCGCGGGAAAGGTACGCCAGGCCAATTTGGATATGCTGGTGGAAAAGGCAGCCGCCTTCGAGCGGACCAGCTATCAGAGTCTTTTTGACTTTATCCGTTATATTGAAAAACTGAAAAAATACAGCACCGATTTCGGTGAAGCGGCGAGGGCCGGGGAAGACGATGACACGGTACGGATCATGAGCATCCACAAAAGCAAAGGCCTGGAATTTCCTGTAGTATTTCTGGCCGGGGCAGGGAAAGCTTTTAACAGACAGGATTCCCGCGGAAAAATTCTCATAGACGAGACGCTCGGGGTGGCCACGGATTTTCTTGATGTGAAACAGAGGACAAAGGCCCCCACCTTAAAGAAAAATGTGCTGGCAAGAAAAATGAACCTGGAAAGTATGGGGGAGGAGCTGAGAATCCTCTATGTGGCCATGACCAGAGCCAAAGAAAAGCTTGTCATTACAGCGGCCGACAAATATCTGGAAAACAAGCTGGAAAAATGGGGAAAGCTTCCCGGACAGAGAAATCTTCCGTTTACCTATTTAAGTGCGGCCTCGTCTTATTTGGATTGGATTTTAATGGCCTCGGGAAATGCCGGGGATTCCATGTTCATCCGCACGGTGCCTGTGGAGGAACTATTAAAGGAGGAAACGAAAAGCCAGATAAAAAAAACCGGGGTCTATTTGTTCCTTCGGGAACGTCAGGAGGAGGGAAAAGCGAGAAATTTTGAAAGACTTGATAAAAAACTTCGTTTTTCCTATCCCCATGAAGAGGATGTTGGGCTTCATGCCAAAATGTCTGTATCGGAGCTTAAAGAGAGGGGACAATTTGTGGACGATGGCGAAAGTGATTTCCTTCCAACGCTCCCTGCGTTTTTGAGGGAAGGGGAGCGAAAGGAAGAAAAAAAGAAGGCCGGAGCCTTTGGCGGCACGTTCCGCGGAACCGCCTATCACCGTGTTCTGGAGCTGCTTTCTTTTAAGGAAATTACTTCTATGGAAGAAATGAAACGTCAGATTTTTTCGCTGGAAAAAGAGGGGCGGATGGACAGACAGGCCCTGTCTCTGGTATCCGCCGGCGCATTGTGGAAATTCTTTTCTACTCCCATTGCCATACGGATGCGAGAGGCAGACAAAGAAGGGCGGCTTCATAAGGAAAGCCAGTTTGTTATGGGAATTCCGGCAAGACTTATGGACGAGGCGGATTCCGATGAATTGGTGTTAATTCAGGGAATCATAGACGCCTGGTTTGAGGAGGACGACGGAATTGTTCTGGTGGATTATAAAACAGACCGGGTGCAGGAGGGGGAGGAAGCCGTTTTGCTGGACCGCTACCGTCTCCAGATGATTTATTATGGACAGGCCTTAAAGCAGATCACAGGAAAGCCGGTGAAGGAATCCGTGATTTATTCTCTGGCGCTTCAGAAAGAGATTTTGGTGGGATAAGCCGCCTTAAATCACCATATGCTTCGGAGGTTTGCTTTTTCGACAGCATAAAGGAAAAATGCCCGGCGCAGCACCACTATACGTTCGCTTTTTCCTTCGCACTCCCGAAAAAGCATCCTCATCGAAACAGAACGGTATTTAAGGTAGTATTAGTCCTCGGCAAGAATCAGTTCTTTTGCATAGGGCAGGGATTCGATCCAGCGGCAAAGCGTATGCCATTCCTCCAGCTTGTGATCTTTCCTAGCATAATAGATATTGATCAGGGTCTCATAGTTTAAAGTGCATGTCCGCATCTGGTTGTAGCTGGAGGGAAGGAGCTGGATTAAATCGTACCAGTCCTCTTTTTTTCTGCCGTTTTCCATGTAACGAAGACGGATGGATTCCAGCTTTTCCACAATCGTTTCCAGAAAAGCCAGACCATCCGGCGTCAGGTGATCGTGGCTGAAATCATCCATAGAAAAAGGCCTGGAATGGATTTTATGCATGGTGCTGGTGGAGTTTGCCACTGTGGAGACTTTATAGGTGTCATACTCCTTCCACCAGTAAAGGGGAGCGGTGATATCCACGGAAACGAAAATCTGGCGAATGTATTTTCTGTGATCGCTTCCGGCTTTCCGAAGCCGTCTGGCCAGGTCCAGATCGTTGGGACCAAGGACATAATTTCCGTCCTCATCGTAATGGCTGTCCATCCGTTCCCAGCTGTTCATGGGGTTTCTGGCCCCACGGATGGCGTTTTCAAGGTTCATGACGCTGGTGCGTTCTAATTTTATCATCTGGTACTCCTCTCCTTAAAAGGAAATCAGTCAAACTATAATGCAGATTTCATTATAAAGGGAAAATAAGAATCCGGCAAGGGGATCTTTGGTTTCGAGAAATGGGTTGATTCCGGGTATCCGGTTCGTATATAATATGGGGAGCGGCGCCAAAAAAAGAAAAACAGAGAATGGATGGAGGAGAAGTCATGAACCTGATTGCGGCAGTGGATAAAAACTGGGCCATCGGTAAAAAAGGAAAGCTTTTAGTCAGCATTCCCGGAGATCAGAGACTGTTTCGGGAGGAGACCATGGGAAAAGTCATTGTCATGGGAAGAAAAACAATGGAAAGCCTGCCGGGAGGAAAGCCCCTTCCCGGGCGGACGAATGTGGTGCTCACCAGAAGGAGCGGTTACACGAAAAAGGGAGCCGTCATTTTCCATGGAGTGCAGGAGACGCTTGACTTTTTGAAGCGGTTTCCGGATGAAGATATCTTTATTATAGGAGGGGAGGAAATCTACCGGGAATTTTTGCCATACTGTGATACCGCCCATGTGACCTGGATTGATTATTCCTATGAGGCCGATGCGTATTTTCCCAATCTGGATCGGGATCCGGACTGGCATGTGACGGAAGAAAGCGATGAGCAGACATACTTTAATCTCTGTTATGAGTTCCGAAAGTATCAGAGAAAAAATAAGTAATAATTTAACCTTGCTGAGATTTTGGGCAAAAACGCGCGGAAACAGAGAACGTCAACTTATATTTTGCTGAATATAGAAAAATAAACAGTGGAGATACTATATATGGAGTTTACTTTGGAAGAACTATATACAAAAAAGGAAGGACAAACTTATGACCGTAAGAGTGCAAGAAAAGACCCGAAGGGACTGTCCAATCATATTGTCGCATTTGCCAATGCAGACGGCGGTACACTTGTGATTGGCATCGAAGATGATTTTTCAGTCACAGGTATTGACGACTACCACAACAATGTCAATGATATACTCAGAGTGCCTTTTGATTACTGCACCCCGTCGGTACGTGTTACTACTGAAACGGTCGGGTGTACTGATAAAAATGGTAATCCCAATCATCTGCTGGTTATGGCTATTCCGCAAAGTCCTGAACTGCATGCCAACCAGCAGGATGAAGTATATTACCGTATGGGAGACAAATCTAAAAAACTGAATTTCGACGAGAGGCTGCAGCTTATGTATGCCAAAGGTTCCCGCTATTACGAGGACGAACCTGTTTATCGTTCCTCTATGGAGGATATTGATCTGGATTTCGTCGCGGAATACTGCAAGAAAATCGGATATCCAAAATTTGCCGAGGAATATATCCGCCAAAACAATGGTTTCGTTGTCAACCATAACGGCAGGGAGGAAATGAGCGGTGCTGCCATTTTATTATTTGGCAAAAATCCACAGCGCTTTTTCAAAAGGGCAAGGGTGCGTTTTATCCGATACGACGGCATAGAAGCCAAGGTTGGAACCGAAATGAACGTCATTAAGGATGAAATATTTGAAGGCCGTATCCTCGATATGGTTCGCAGTTCTCTTAACTTTGTACGTAGCCAAATTAAAGAACACACAAAGCTTGGCGCAGACGGTCTTTTTCATACAACGCCTGAGTATCCCGAATTTGCATGGAAAGAAATTATCATTAATTCTGTCGCCCACCGTGATTACAGCATCAAGGGAACCGATATACAAATTAAAATGTTTGATGACAGGATCACGGTTGAGAGCCCTGGCATTCTGCCCGGAATTGTGCGTCTGAATAATCTCCGCACCGTTCACTTCTCCCGAAACCCAAACATTGCTCGTTTTCTCCATGAGTATGACTATGTGCAGGAATTTGGCGAGGGCATTGACCGTATGTTTAATGAAATGGCGGCAGCTGGGCTGCCTGCTCCCGAGTATCATGATAATGCCTTTATGCTCAATGCCACAATTCGGAATGGGGTAATAAATGAATCGGAAGGGGCAATAAATGGGGCAATAAATGGGGCAATAAATATCTCTGCCACAGAGCAGGCTGTTTTAGCAGCAATAAAGAAAGAACCCCAAATTACAAAAATGGAATTACAGAACGAGACTTCTCTTGGGAAAAGTACAATTGACCGGGCAATCAAGGCATTAAAAGGAAAATGTTTAATCGAGCGTGTCGGTTCTAAAAAAACAGGTTATTGGAAAATTATAAATAAGGAGCTGTAAAAAGCCTTTTGATTGCTTTATGCTGAAAATTTGAAATCAGTGTAAAGCTAAAGAGAGTATATCAGATCGTAGATGTTTCCCAATCTGATGCATGGTCAGCACGGAGAACGTGCAGACTTGTCTGAACGGCTACGAACAGTTACAGAAAATGAAAAGGAAATTTACTTTTGGGTTGATATAAACCTAAGAACATGATAAACTTAATATATATGAGCAGTTTCAAGGGGAATTGCAGAAATTACACAGGAGGTTGAGCATTATGTATCCGATTTTGAAGGCAGAAAAGCTGGCGGATAAAATTCATCTTATGGTAGTAAAAGCGCCTAGAGTTGCGAAAAACTGCCAGCCGGGTGAGTTTGTAATCGTTAAGATTGATGAAGCAGGGGAGAGAATTCCGCTGACCATTTGCGACTATGACAGAGAAGAGGGGACTGTCACAATCGTATTCCAGATTGTGGGCGCTTCCACAGACAGGATGGCAGAATTAAAGACCGGAGACCAGTTCCGTGACGTTGTCGGACCGTTGGGAAATCCGTCTGAGTTTGTGAAGGAAGACCTGGAGGAATTAAAAAAGAAAAAATACCTGTTTGTGGCAGGCGGCGTAGGTACCGCGCCTGTTTATCCGCAGGTAAAATGGTTAAAAGAACACGGAATTGACGCAGATGTTATCATGGGCTCCAAGACCAAGGATCTTCTGATTCTGGAAAAGGAGATGGAAGCCGTTGCCGGAAACCTCTATGTGACAACCGATGACGGTTCTTATATGAGAAAGGGCATGGTAACAGAGGTAATTAAGGATCTGGTTGTGAACCAGGGCAAGAAGTATGATGTCTGTGTGGCAATCGGACCGATGATCATGATGAAATTCGTATGTCTTCTGACAAAAGAGCTGGGACTTCCCACCATTGTCAGCCTGAACCCGATCATGGTAGACGGCACCGGAATGTGCGGCGCCTGCCGTGTAACTGTTGGAGATTCTGTAAAGTTTGCATGTGTGGACGGACCGGAATTTGACGGACATGCAGTAAACTTTGATGAAGCAATGAAGCGCCAGCAGATGTATAAGACGGAGGAGGGACGCGCTCTCCTTAAGCTTCGCGAAGGCGATACCCATCACGGCGGCTGCGGACACTGCAGCGACAATTAATTGTGGAGGAACAGACATGGACGTAATGAAGAAAGTACCTGTAAGAGAGCAGGACCCGAAGGTGCGTGCTACCAATTTTGCGGAAGTATGCTACGGATATAATGAAGAAGAGGCAGTGGCAGAGGCAGAGCGCTGCTTAAACTGCAAAAATGCAAGATGTATTGCCGGATGTCCGGTGAATATTGATATTCCGGCTTTCATCAATGAGGTGAAAGAAAAAAGATACGAGGATGCGGCCAATACAATCGCAAAATCCTCCGCGCTTCCCGCAGTATGCGGACGTGTATGTCCGCAGGAGAGCCAGTGTGAGGGAAAATGTGTCCGCGGAATCAAGGGCGAACCGATTTCCATCGGCAAGCTGGAGCGTTTTGTGGCAGACTGGTCCAGAGAGCATGGCTTTGTTCCCAAGGCAGCAGAAGAGAAGCTTGGAAAGAAAGTGGCAGTTATCGGTTCCGGTCCTGCAGGCCTTACCTGTGCAGGCGACCTGGCAAAGCTTGGCTACGACGTAACGATTTTTGAGGCTCTTCATGAACCGGGCGGAGTTCTTACATATGGAATTCCGGAGTTCCGTCTTCCGAAGCAGGGAGTCGTACAGCCGGAAATTGACAACGTAAGAAAGCTTGGCGTTAAAATTGAGACAAACGTTATTATCGGTAAATCCGTAACCGTTGATGAGCTGATGGACGAGGAGGGCTTCTCCGCCGTATTTATCGGTTCCGGCGCGGGCCTTCCGAAGTTCATGGGGATTCCCGGTGAGAACGCCAACGGCGTATTCTCCGCCAATGAGTATCTGACAAGAAGCAACCTGATGAAGGCGTTCCGCGACGATTATGATACCCCGATTTCCACCAACAAGAAGGTGGTTGTTGTGGGCGGCGGCAACGTGGCTATGGATGCCGCAAGAACCGCGCTGCGTCTTGGCGCCGAAGTTCACGTTGTATAC
Source organism: uncultured Lachnospiraceae bacterium (assembly GCA_910586315.1). GTDB lineage: Bacteria > Bacillota > Clostridia > Lachnospirales > Lachnospiraceae > CANRXD01. The sequence continues at coordinate 66,909 of CAJUIP010000004.1, forward strand.
AGAAGAAGCGAAGCTGAGCTTCCGGCACGTGTGGAAGAGGTGCACCATGCAAAAGAAGAGGGCGTTATCTTTGACCTCCTCACAAACCCGGTTGAAATCCTTGTGGATGAAAAGGGCTGGGTAAAGGGAATGACCGTAATCCGTATGGAGCTTGGCGAGCCAGATGCATCCGGAAGAAGACGTCCGGTTGAGGTTCCCGGTTCCGAGTTCACAATTGACTGTGACGCGGTAATCATGTCCCTTGGAACATCCCCGAACCCGTTAATTTCCTCCACAACAGGCGGACTGGAAATCAACAAGCACAGATGTATCGTGGCCGATGAAAAGAACGGCCAGACTTCCAGAGAAGGCGTATTTGCAGGCGGCGATGCCGTAACTGGTGCGGCAACTGTAATTCTTGCCATGGAGGCAGGAAAAGCAGGTGCCCGTGGAATTCATGAGTACTTAAGCAATAAATAAAGACGATGGAAGACGTTTGCATGCTGCCGCAGGAGATTTTTCCTGCGGCAGTTCTTTCCACGTACATCATTTCTTAAATAACAGGACAAATGACTTGCCTGTTTCTCCGATTGCACAGATCAAAAACGCAGCCCCACTATGCCTGCGTTTTTGACCCGCACACCGGAAAACATTCGTATATGCTGCTTTCGCAGTCTGCCCCGGCGCTTGGGCAGGGGGAAAAACCTTCCCCATCCGTGCACCCTGGAGATAAGTATCTGGAGATAAGTAGAATGAAAAGAAATATTGACCTGCTTCATGAACCGATTCTTCCGGCTCTAACCAGACTTGCCCTCCCCATTATGGCTACTTCGCTGGTTCAGATGGCCTATAACCTGACGGATATGGCCTGGATAGGCCGCGTGGGCGTGGGAGCCGTGTCAGCGGTGGGCTCGGCATCCATGTTTACGTGGTTTTCCCAGGGCGTCAGCAACCTGGCCAAAATGGGAGGGCAGGTTAAAGTGGCTCATGCCCTTGGACAGGGAGACAGGAAGGGGGCGTCAGAATATGCTCAGGGAGCGTTTCAGATCGGGATTTTGTTTGCCCTGATTTTCGGTTTCCTTACCATCACATGCCGGAAAGGCCTGATCGGCTTTTTCAATATGAAAAACCCAGAGATCATCCGGAACGCAGAGTTGTATCTGATGATTACCTGCGGATTGATTTTGTTTTCTTTTTTAAACGTGATTTTTACCGGCGTTCTCACAGCGTCCGGAGACAGCAGAACGCCTTTTTTATCTAATGTGATCGGACTTGTGATCAATATGATTCTGGACCCGGTTTTGATCTTCGGCCTGGGGCCGCTTCCCCCCATGGGAGTGGCCGGGGCGGCGTTTGCCACCGTAGGGGCCCAGGCGGTGGTGACGGCAGTGTTCCTTTTTTCCATCCGCAGGGACACCATTCTCTTTGACAAGGTGAAGATTCTGCGTCCCACATCTATGGTTCATATGAAACAGATTTTGAGAATCGGGTTCCCGGCGGCCGTCCAGAGCATGATTTACAGTGGTATTTCCATGGTGCTTACCAGGCTGGTAGCCGGTTTCGGAGATACCGCTATTGCGGTACAGCGGGTAGGAAGCCAGATCGAGTCGGTGTCCTGGATGACAGCCGACGGTTTTGCAGCGGCCATCAACTCCTTTGTGGGGCAGAACTTCGGCGCAAAGCAGTGGGACAGGGTAAAGAAGGGATATATAAAGGCGGCCCGGATCATGTTTCTGTGGGGGATGTTCTCCACAGGACTTCTGATTTTTGCGGCGGAACCCATTTTCAGAATTTTTATTTATGAGACAAATGTGGTGGCCGATGGAATCATTTATCTTCAGGTTCTTGGGGTGTCCCAGATGTTTATGTGTGAGGAAATTCTTACCACGGGAGCCCTTTCCGGTCTTGGAAAGACCATGCAGGCCTCTGTCATCAGCATTATTCTTACCTCAGCGCGGATCCCCATGGCGCTTTTATTTGTGATGACGCCCCTGGGACTTTCGGGAATCTGGTGGGCCATCACCCTGTCCAGCGTTTTAAAAGGAATCGTGTACATGATTTATTTTATGGCAATCATGAGAAAAATGCCGGAAACGGCATAGAGCGCGACGGTCCAGGCAGAGCAGCGTGGTGAACGCGCCCTGGGCTGTTATAGAAAAACAACAGACGGAGGGAGTTTTATGAAGAAAAATATGACTCAGGAGGAGCGGTACGCGATGATGACGGAGACTCCGGTTTCCAGGCTGATTCCCAGTCTGGCGGTGCCCACCATCATCAGTATGTTGGTGACATCCATCTATAATATGGCCGATACCTTTTTTGTAAGTCAGATCAATACCAGCGCCTCCGCAGCCGTGGGTATTATTTATTCTCTGATGGCCATGATTCAGGCCATAGGCTTTACCCTGGGAATGGGTGCGGGAAATTTCATATCCAGAAGTCTCGGAAAAAGAGATGAAGAAATTGCAGTCCGCACGGCGGCAACGGCCTTTTATACGGCGGTTTCCGTGGGGCTTCTCATGACCGTAACCGGTCTTCTGGGCCTGGACAGACTGGTGCGTATGCTGGGAGCAACGGAAACCATTGCGCCCTATGCCAGGGACTATGCCAGATATATTCTTCTGGGGGCGCCCGTGATGACAGGCTCCTTTGTGATGAATAACCTCCTGCGTTCCCAGGGCTTTGCCTTTTACTCCATGCTGGGAATTACCACGGGCGGTATTTTGAATATGATTCTGGACCCGATTTTTATTTTTGGCTTCGGGCTTGGAATTTCCGGAGCGGCTCTGGCCACGGTTTTAAGCCAGTGCATCAGCTTTGGAATTCTGTTTTTCCAGTGCAATTTTCGAAAGGGCTGTATCAGACTTCGTATCAGTAAGTTTACGCCCACAGGGAAGATTTACGGGGAGATTCTCCATGCGGGACTTCCCTCTCTCTGCCGCCAGGGCCTAGCCAGCGCGGCGGCAGTGGTCCTTAACGTGGCGGCCAACCCCTTTGGAGACGCGGCCATCGCGGCCATGTCCATTGTGACCAGGTATATGATGTTCATTAACTCGGCTCTGATCGGCTTTGGCCAGGGCTTCCAGCCGGTATGCGGCTTTAATTTCGGCGCCAAACGGTACGACCGGGTCCTGGAGTCTTTCTGGTTTTGCTTAAAGGTGGCTTTGGTTCTTCTTACCACTCTGGGGGCCATAAGCTTTCTGGGCGCGGAGAACATTATGGGAGTATTCCGGAGGGGTGACAGAGAAGTCATTGAAATAGGAACCTGGGCGCTGCGGTTCCAATGCCTGACTATGCCACTCCAGGCCTGGATCATCATGTCAAATATGCTGACCCAGTCCATCGGCTACGGTTTTCGGGCATCCATTGTGGCTGCGGGACGCCAGGGAATCTTTTTTATTCCGGCCCTTTTAACGCTTCCGAGGATTTTTGGGATTACGGGACTTCAGCTTTCCCAGACGACGGCGGATGTATGTACCGCAGTTATGGCGGCGGTGATCGTCCTTGGCATATTAAAGGAGCTGAAAGAAAAAGCCGGTTGCTGTTCCTCCCATGGCGAGTCCCCTCATGATGAGTCCCTGCGCTGATTCGTTATGGGCCGGTATCGTTCTGCGGCCAAAGCGTATGCCCCCTCCTGCGAGCAGTAACATTTAAAATGGGCATATGCTGTTATGTTCACAGGGCGCCTGTGGACGGTAATAAAAGATGAAGTAAAGATGAAGAAGTGAAAAATTTATCGAAAAAAACTATGGACGAAATTGGTATTTTGTGAGAAAATGTATAAAGAATGATGTGATTTTTTTAACAAGGAAATCCTCTATATTTTGAAAGGAGTCTTAACATGATTTATTCACAAGAAGTAGAGAAAATGTGTACAGTTGCTCAGGGCGTCAACCATGGCGCCGCTCCGATTCCGGAGGAAGCAAAGTGGGTACAGTCTAAGGAGATTAAAGATATTTCCGGCCTGACTCATGGTATCGGCTGGTGCGCTCCGCAGCAGGGAGCATGTAAGCTGACCCTGAATGTAAAGGAAGGAATTATTCAGGAGGCTCTGGTTGAGACCATTGGATGTTCCGGTATGACTCATTCCGCGGCGATGGCGGCAGAGATTCTTCCGGGAAGAACTGTTTTAGAGGCTCTGAATACAGACCTTGTTTGTGATGCAATTAATACAGCCATGAGGGAGTTATTCCTCCAGATCGTTTATGGAAGAACGCAGAGCGCATTTTCCGAGGATGGCCTTCCCATCGGCGCAGGGCTGGAAGACCTTGGCAAGGGACTTCGTTCCCAGATTGGTACCATGTACGGAACTCTGAAAAAGGGTCCCCGTTATCTGGAAATGGCAGAAGGCTACGTAACGGGAATTGCCCTTGACGCAGAGGACCAGATCATCGGCTACCAGTTCGTGAACCTTGGAAAGATGACCGATTTCATCAAGAAAGGCGACGATCCCAATACCGCATATGAGAAAGCAAAGGGACAGTATGGCCGCGTTGCCGATGCCGTAAAGATCATCGACCCGAGACAGGAGTAAGAGTAGAGTCATTATTTAGGAGGAAATAGTATCATGGCATTATTTGAATCATATGAGAGAAGAATTGACAAGATCAATTCCGTATTAAACAGCTATGGAATTGCTTCCATCGAAGAGGCAGAAAAAATCACAAAAGACGCGGGTTTAAACGTATATGACCAGGTGAAGAAAATCCAGCCCATCTGTTTTGAGAACGCATGCTGGGCTTACACTGTCGGCGCCGCCATCGCTATCAAGAAGAACTGCCGCAGAGCCGCAGACGCTGCCGCCGCCATCGGCGAGGGTCTTCAGGCTTTCTGCATCCCGGGTTCCGTTGCGGACCAGAGAAAGGTTGGCCTTGGACATGGAAACCTTGGAAAGATGCTTCTGGAAGAGGACACCGACTGCTTCTGCTTTTTAGCAGGTCATGAATCTTTTGCTGCCGCTGAGGGAGCCATCGGTATCGCAGAAAAAGCAAACAAGGTTCGTAAGAAACCTCTCCGCGTTATCTTAAACGGTCTTGGGAAGGACGCGGCGCAGGTGATTTCCCGCATCAATGGATTTACATATGTTGAGACAAAGATGAATTACTATACAGGCGAGGTGGAGGAAGTGTTCCGTAAGTGCTACTCCACAGATCCGGAGAGTCCACGCGCAAAGGTAAACTGCTATGGCGCCAACGATGTGACCGAGGGCGTTGCCATCATGTGGAAGGAAGGCGTTGATGTTTCTATCACCGGAAACTCCACCAACCCCACGCGGTTCCAGCATCCCGTAGCAGGCACCTATAAGAAGGAATGTGTGGAGAAAGGAAAGAAGTATTTCTCCGTGGCATCCGGCGGCGGCACCGGCCGTACCCTGCATCCCGATAATATGGCGGCAGGTCCGGCTTCCTATGGCATGACCGATACTATGGGCCGTATGCATTCCGATGCCCAGTTTGCAGGTTCTTCTTCCGTTCCGGCCCATGTAGAGATGATGGGTCTCATCGGAATGGGAAATAACCCCATGGTGGGCGCTACCGTGGCGGTTGCTGTCAGCGTGCAGGAAGCAGCCGAGGCTGGGAAATTTTAGTGAAATGGCCTAAAATGGCGTAATTTCGAGGGTTAATCAAGTCGTGATTCGGTTTGATTAGCCCTCTTTTTTTGTGGGAAAGGCTCACGTAAGACCCAGGCAAGACCCAGACCGTAAGACACACAAGACACACTTTCCTGTCATGGGGAGCCGAGGCGTGGCAGACAGTGCCTGAGCATTATCAGATGCTCAGTTATGCTTCTGTGCCAGTTATGAGTGGATTCTGTGTATAGCAAATGTAATTTTTTTTTCTATTGGAGGTGTTGCTTATGAAAAGGGCAAATGGGACAGGCATGATATTCAAGATTAAAGGAGGCAGTCGGCGCAAACCCTGGCGAGTCAGAATTACGGTTGGCTGGGAGTTTAACGAGTTGACAGGCAAGTCAAAGCAAATCATAAAAACCCTTGGATATTATGCCACCAGACGTGAGGCAGAAATGGCATTAAACGAGTATCTGGAGGAACCATACAATATCAGCGATAAAGATATTACTTTTTCGGAGTTGTATGAAAAGTGGTCAGACAGCTATTTTCCCACTTTGTCAGGGGTATCCTCAGAGCGCACGATTACCAGTGCATACCGTTATATGCATCCGATTTATAATATGAAAGTCCGTGATATTCGTGTACGGCATTTGGAGGGTTGCCTGCAAGATGGGTATGTAATCCCCGATAGAGGGAAGGAAAAGGGCAAGAAGCGGTATGCCAGCGCATGTACGAAGGGACGTATGAAGTCGGTATTCAATTTGATGTTTGACTACGCTCTGAAGTACGACATTATAAAGACAAATTATGCCAGAAACTTTGACCTTGGCAAAGAAGCAGCGGAGCAAAAGCGCAGGGATCAAAAGCCAATTTCCATATTTACCAATGACGAACTGGGGCTTTTATGGGAGAACTTAGGCAAGATAAAATTTGTAGATATGATTCTTGTGGGTATTTACTCAGGCTGGAGGCCGCAGGAGTTGTCTATTTTGAAGATTGAAGACATTGACTTGGAGAACAATACGTTTTTCGGAGGTCTTAAGACGGAGGCAGGAAAGAACCGATACGTTCCCATCCATCCGCTGATTCGGGAGTTGGTGGTAAGGCGGTATGAAGAGGCAGTGGAGGCGAACAGCAAGTTTTTGTTTAATGACCCCGAAGGCCAGAGGGGTACTACTCTGACCTATGACAAATACCGCAACAGGTTTAATAAAGTGATGACTCGCCTGGGTATGACGCATAGACCCCATGAAACCCGTCACACGTTTTCTACACTGGCAAAGGCTTATGATATGAGGGACAATGTCCGTAGGCTGATTATTGGCCATAGCATTGTGGATTTTACTGACCGTGTGTACACTCATCCTTTGTTGGAGGAGTTGCAGAGTGAGATGGGTAAGATAGGAAAATGGTATCCTTATGGGGTTACACCGGAGCCAGTTGTGGATGATAAAGGTGAAGATGAGTAGGAGTTTGAGGAGGCGGTAAAAATATATAAAGAGTCCAGCAATCAGGGGTATCCCAAGCCCCTAGATGGGCTATTTTTATGGTAATGGATAATTTTGGCAGTTTTTGTTGAGGCTTGTCGTGACATGTGATACAATCATGTTATCAAAAGCGGGAGGTAAATGTTATGACACATCAAGAAGCTCAGTTACTACTGGATAGCATGTTAATGCCCTTTAACATCCACAAAAGGCGGCTTCAGGCTAATGCTACATTGTCTGACAACGAAAAGGAGTTGCTGTTACAGATTGTGGTTGATTTCGAAGGGGTGGGGGAGAAGTACGATTACAAAAAAGCCTTGGCTGATATTGCCACCATTATGCGGAGATACGTAAAGGAGGCTGATGGATCAACCGAGGAGGGTAACAAGTATGTGATTCAGCCAGAGGCTTTACCTTTCCTGATTCATCAGGTGCTGTTTTTTGTGGCAGTTTCATGCAATGTATATGATTCAATGGCATCACAGAATGACATCTTGTCTGAGATAGAGAAAAATGGTGTGTCAATATCCCATAATTTCTTTAGTCGAAAGAATACAACGCCTATCCAGTATATTTCGATGTGCAAGTACGAGCCGCCTAAAATGGTAACTAATTATATGGGGCAAAAACACGACGAGTTGAGCGTTGCAATCAAGAATCTTGTCTATCAGGCTGGAAAATATGATATTTTCTGCGATATATTTGGAGGAAGCGGAGCCGCATTACTTTCAGTGGACAGACGCAAAAACACGGGTTATGTATATAACGAGTTGAACCGAAATGTCCGTAATCTGTTTGAAGTGTTAGCTGACGACAGCAAGCACCTAGAGTTGATAGAAGAATTGGAGACACTTCAAAAAGACTTAAGAGGTGATGGCAGATGGCTTGAACATGTGGATTTTGAGCAAGAAGTTCAAGACTTTGTTTCGTCTATGAGTCGGATATCTCTCAAACATAAGGAGTTGGTTGCGGAAGACCCATCAGACTTCGATATGGAGTACAGCGATGTTGTCAAGTGGATGCGAGATATTAGGGCAGAAGTTCTTTCTCTGTCAAACGATTTTTCCTTTTCTTTTGACGGAGAAACTTACGATAAGCAGTATCTGTTAAATGAGGTGTTCAATGATGTAGCCAATCCTACCCAAATGAACGGATATGAACTTTTTATGAGTTTCTTCCGTAATTACAGATTGATTTGGGCTTTCTGGTGGGACTTTGTCAGGTTTACAGTTTCTGCCATGCGGGGAGAGTTTTACTCTGAGTTAGAGGGAAAAGTTAAATCTGAAAACCATCCTGTAATGCTACAACGTCATAAGCGGTACAGATTTTATATGTATTATGCCTATTTTATAAATCTGTTAAACAAGTCAGGCACAATTGAGCCAGACAGCATGGTAAGGCGCGCAGTGGCCGAGATATATAAGCAGTTCTTTATCACTAATGGAAAGACGGGAGTTTCCCCTATATTGCGTATGGATGTTGATTGGAGTTATAAGGCTGGCTCTAACGCTACTAAAAGTTTCCTTGCTCAAGATTTCAGGGAGATGATTTCCAATGTACATAAAATTGCCAGGGGTACTGTCTGTGAAGGTTTAGATTGTATTGATGTGATTAAGAAGTACCAGCATTCCAGCCAGGAGACAGGAGTAGCTCATAACAATCCTATTTTCTACTCTGATTCTCCCTACATTGAAACTTCAGATTATACAAATGAGGCTGTAGGGGTACCGGCATTTGACTCAAACAAGATGAAGGATTTGATTGTTGCTTTGAAAGCCAGTGGAGATAATTTTATTTTCTCATGTAGAGCCGCAAAGGGTTCAGTGAATGGCTCCGAGACAACAGATGAACTTAAAACGAGTAATATGAGGCTTAAAGCTGCTGTTTTCGATTGCTTCAGCCAAGAGTTTATCCAGGCGGACAGTCCTCTTTGGGTACTGGCAATCGAGAAAAAAGGTTCTCTGGCTAATTTGATCCAGGCCAATAAAGTTGCTGAGATTATGATTACAAACTTCGAGATAGCCGATTTCTCGTCAAACAGTGCATGCTGTAAGAATACTACCTTCAAGACTTATACATTCCAAAACTTTATGGAAATTTGGAGTCAGAATGCAAATGTTTAATTGAATGGTATTCAGGGAATGAGTTTTCTCTGCCAAATCAGGGGTACTCATTCACTCATTTTCCTATAAATTCCTTTACTATCAAATAGAACCAATCAGCGGATTGTATTCCAACAGCCCCAGTCAGGGGTATTCTAAACTTAGTAGGAGGGATTTATAATGCAAGGTGGAGATTTTATGTCTAGCGGAGATGTATGTGATTATTGTCAGTTCAGTTACTCGGTGCTTAACAGGCTCCAGACCCAAGGGGTATTAACCCCAGTCAGGGTACTGCCAGACAGCAAAAAGAGGTTCTTTCTCCGCAGTGATGTGAAGGCATACATGAACAACTTAAGACAGGGGAAATAATACAGATTGAGGGCAGCCTAAAGACAAGGTTGCTCTCTTTTTGTATATATGGTTTTTTTCCTACCAGTTAAGTTTAAAATGGTATGAGTGCCAGTTGTATATTGCTTTAGATTCTCATATCCCAGGGGTATGGGAAATTGCTTCTATCACTTTCTGATTATCGTTTCTAAGTTTGTTTTCTTAACCACCGATATCTCAATAAATCTTCCTAACTAAATAAATCTACTTTTTCTCCGTGGGGGGAGTGCATCCGAAGTTGGCCAATAGGCGTACAAGAAATATTGTCTATTTGAGTTCACCATTTTTAAATGAGTTTTTCTGATCGCCCCTTTGAGACGTTCTTATAGTGTTTATAAAGTTAATTTCGGTTAATTCGCCCAGGGGTATTAACAACGATGAAAAGGAAGGAGATATTTTTATGTGTCAGACAGTATTGAATCATTTTAGAGGCTATGAGGGCTTGAGCCAGACAGAACAGATTGATAAGTTAGCTGATGAGTTGGAGGCGGCGGGTATCGAACCAGTTATCGTTGAAAGGCGGAACTCTAATAATGGAGATATGGCATATTTTGTCGGAGAAGAGTATGTTACAGCGATAATACCATATCCTGATAAAAAGGATCTTGGTTGTGTTTTGTTAGACTGCAATATCTACAACAAGTATCTCAAGGATAGAAAAGGTAGTCTCAGTTTGGTTATACGAAGGGATAAAGGTTATAAAATCAGGTTGCAGTCTGCAGGATATATAATAGCAGATTTACATCGACTTGTAGTGTCTGAGGCGGGTCATAACCTCACCAGTTCAGTCCTTGTTGACCATATATTCATGAATCCACTCGTTAACACTTTGGAGGCTCTAAGACCCTGCACTCATAGTGAGAATAAAAGACATAGTAAAGTACATCTCAGTAAAGCATTAGACGAGATAGCCAGATCAAGAGAACCGTATGAGTTTATATATGACCCATCCGTTGATTTTACTAATACGGGATACGCCTATGTTTTACATAAAATGCTGGGCATAGGCACTTGGGAAGACCTCAGAGATTACAACATTGACTATATCAAGCGAAACAATGCGAGTCTTACTAACTTGTACAGCGGTCTGTCCGCAATGGTTAAGGCTGATATAGATCCTAAATTTGCTAACGAGAGTTGGTACAGAGCCATAACTGCTTTTTAGGAGGTAAAATCTATGCTCAGGAGTTACAGTTTTGGAATTGTTAAGGGTACATTTCCTTTTAAGCATTGGGTGATTTTTGATGAGGCTGCATCATCAGATTTAGAATATGCATATGAGATTATTAAGGCAGTTGAGGCTGGAAGGCTTCAGCTCAAGGATGATTTTAACCTTTCAGCATATTGCGCTAAGGTAAGACGGAATCAAAAATTAGGAAAAGCGGAGGAAGCCTCAAGAGTTCTACGCATTTCAGATACAGATGGGGATAGTGTGAGAGGTGAAGACGGCGATATAGACTCTTGTGGAGTTTCAATGTCAAACGTTATCAAGTATGCTGACCAGGTTGACGAGTTTTTAAAAACAGATGAGGAGGAAGACTTTTATAATGCGATTGATACATTGAATCGTATGCAGGTTGATATTCTTATCAGGTATCAGGTGAATTTTTGGCACTGTATGGGACAGGCATTGAGGGGTATCCCGGAGGCTATTGATTTGCTACACAAGTTAACGGAGGAGTCTCCCAAGATTGGAGAATTGATATGGATTGTATTATCAAGTGGCAAGTCATTGTCTGATTTGGAGCAGATAAATATAGCATAATGAGATGCTTATTTTAAGGAAGGAGATAAGGTAATGGGAATATTAAAACCTAGCGAGAGTGTCCCCAGGTTATATGATAGTGTTAGAGAACATACGCAGATTCTATCTGAGTTAGCCTTGTATAAGACACTAAATTTTTCTCAAGATAATGAGGGGCACAAGAGACTGCAAACAATGAGAAATGCTTTAATACAAGAGGGTGAAAATATAACGGCTGATTCCTCCATTTTAAGCCATACGGAGGTTGAGTTTGAGGTTGTTAAACTAATGCTTGGTAATGTGCTGAACAACAATAGGCTCTTATTACGTTTAAGCAAATCAGGGGCGTTGAAATTTTATGCAGATAATGAAAGTCAAATGAGGTTATTGTGGAAGGTACTTAAGGCAGTTGACGAAGATATGAAGATAATGGAACCATATGTAGGATTTATGGAGGTATTTAGTGAATTCTATACTTCAGAGTTACAGGCACTTCGTGAGGCGGTTATAGAGGGGGAACCAGCTCATACAGAAGCTCCCCAGGAAGAGCCAGAAGTCAAGGAGCCAGAGGAGGCAGTTCATACGACAGTTGCCCAGGAGGAGCCAGAAGTTAAGGAGCCGGAGGAACCAGCTCATACAGAAGCCCCCCAGGAGGAGGCAGGAGAGTCAACAGTGAAAAAGTCTGAGTATTCATTTTATGATGATTTTGGCATTGATATCGGTGCTATCAGATTTTTAATGAATATGTCAGATGAAATATTACTTAAGACGGAAGTTTTTCTAAAAAGGTACATAGAACGATGCAACAAGGTAACAGGCTTTAACTTGTCAGAGGGATTTACCCTCAGTTATGAATACAAGAAGGCACAGCATATAGTCTATGATTGGCTGGAGTCTATTCGGAAGACTGGCAGTCTAAGCCCTTTGGAGGATGAGGATGACGAGGAGATGCAGTGGCTGTATTTTTCCAGTTTCCATTCCATAGAGGAAATCAGGGGTATGACAAGCCTTATTATCAGCAGTGCTTACAATGTGATTTGCCCACCACCTTCAAAGACCAAAGCGGACAGGTTCCAGCTTGGCCGCTGGCATTGCCAGAAGGAGATTGTATTGCAGGCAGCGAATGCGGAGATTGAGGAATTTGGCAGGTATTTATGGGAAAAGGTGAAGGAGGTGTAATGATGCTTAAAAGGCTACTATCAGGGGTATCCAGTCGTTTATATATTCGCAGATCTAAGCTGACTGGAGACGATATAGAGAGGCTTCAAAACATGGATTTCAGTAGTATAGAAAGTTACCAAGACTATGTTGATTATTACAATGTTGTATCTAAAGGCAGACATGACTTAGGCAGGCGGAATCCTACAGAAAACCCGTGAAATAGAGTTAGGCTCCAAGTTCTGAGTTGTGTGGTTACGGCGGTTTCACTGATTGGTGAGACCGTTGTCATTTTATAGGAGGCGATAAGAAGTGATGAGATTTTTGAAAAAGCTGGAGTTTAAACGTATGTTGGCTATGCTCCTTGTGGTTTGTACGATGATTGGTATTTTCCCACAGTTTTCAGGGGTATCTATTTATGCAGACTCTAACAAGCTGCGAGAGCAGCTTATTCAGCTCATGAGTGGGGTATCCGTAACAGAGGTTGAATCCATTGATCAGTTGACCGTTGAGGATTTGAGATGTATAGCATTGTTTTTATCTAACTTTTATGTTCCCTACAATACCTCTCTGGACGATACAGAGAACAAAGACCAAAACATTCAATATATGGTTTCTGCCCTTAAAAATATTGGATTTAAGGAGGACGTCGCCAAATCTGTCATTCAGGCTGTTTATTCAGCCAGTTTATCCAGTGCTCAAAAGTTGTATTTTTGTGAGGATGACCTGCCGGAGATTACTTACAAAATTAACGGCGGAGGGGCAAATGGTAAAGTGCCAGCCCTCTCCTTTGGATGTGATGATGACCATACAGACCCAGGAGTTAACCTGGGTGTGGTGGATGATAATGAAAACTATGTAAAGGCTGTTGGTAAAAGTATTCAGGCCAGCGGTGACGATGGGGAGATGCATACTTATTATCCAGTTACGCTATGGACTTATTTATGTGCTATGGACAGGCTTGCTCATGACAAGGTTCCTGCGGGCAGTTTGGATTATGGGATAGGCTTATATTGGGGCAGCAGCTCCGGTATGAAAAGGGGTTTTGATTTAAATGCCCAGACTGCAACATTTATTACAGCTATAACCAGCGAGTTGGGTACGGAGACTGGAATGTGTGGAAATGCTGTAATGAATACAAGCGGCGGCTCCTGGCAGGACAAAAGCGATGCTGACAGGGCGGCGGTTACGGCATTTACCCAAAACATTTACATAGACTGGGTTGGTAATGTGATTTGTGACTTTGGGAATTCCAGAGTGGTTCTGTATCCAGCATGTATGAACCCGATGGTATTCAGTTTTTTAAGCGAGTCTGCTATTGAAGAGGAGGAGTCAGAGGAAGGCGACAGCGAGGAGGAGTCAGAGGAGGAGCCGGAGGAACTGGAGGAGGAGCCAGGGGTCGGCAGAGCCATAACCGATGGTTCAGAAATGATTATACCGTTTAATGCTGTTTCCACCTGGGGTCAATGGTTTCTCAAGAACCACACAGTACAGGAAGAAAGCAGTTCCTCCATTTTAGGTACTGTATTCAATACAGAGGCTAAAGTGGTGGAAGTGGATATTATGGGAATGAGGGGTTCCAGAGTTGGAGCCAGTTGGGATGCAGAGGCTTTTGGCGGTAGCGAGAAGACTATGGATAGTGTTCAGGAGTGGTGCTCCAAGTATGGAATTGAGGTTGGCGGCAACGGCTCCTGGGGTGTTCATGGGGATGCGGATTTGGTTAGTTTCGTTACCAAAAGTCTTTCAGGAGCCGGAGCAGGGGTATTCTTCCCTGGGTACGAGTTGTCCCTTGGGAAGTTTAACACTATAAACGAGTATGTTATTTATCAGTCTGTGACAAATGCCACGATACAAGACTTAACAAAAGGCAGTGCCTTTGTCACAGGTTCAGTTCTTGATGCTGAGGCGGCAAAGTATTTCAGTTCTGAATCAAAGTTCCACACATCTTCCGACAGCTTTGGAGCCTTTATGCAATTTGGGGCAGAGGATTACTTCATGCTCTCCAATTATTTCCTGACTTATGCTTTTGCTTACCATAACAGAAATAAAACCCTTCAGGATAAGGATTCTTATGTGAATTTCAAATTCAACGGAGACAGATTCCCCAGCGAGGTTGGAGGTATGATTGATTGGGGAGACATCAGCACAGATGATGAACAAATCCTCAGTTTTATATATTATTTGCTTCATCCGGTTGAAGGGGCTTTATATGTAACGACTCTGTTTAAGAATAAGGTATCCGCTATTTTAGTTGGCTGGCATGAGGATATAGTTGGGGGCACAGATTCCAATAACATCACGGGTATGACAAGGTATTTAGGTTTTACAGGCTATGTCACATCTCCGAGTCTTGGAGAAATATCTTGGATCGCCAGATTGTTGGAAGCCTATCAAGATTGTATTGTTTATCTGGTTATATTATTATGTATCGTTTTAGTTTGCTATGTTGTAACGGGAAGTATGAGTATAAGTCGGGCAGTTATTGGGGTTGTGATTTTCTCATTCCTTGCATTTCTGCCACCGATAGCGATAAATCGGACAGCAGACACGATAAATCGGTTATGCGACACTTTATACAGCCAGAAGTTTGATTATTGGGCTAATACCCAGCTTCATGCCTATTTAAGCGATTTGTCTGGTGTAACCAGTTCCTCCAGCGTGAACGAGTATATAGCAGCTCTGATGAATCTGAAAACTTCTTCCATTGAGTCCCCTCACAGCTATTCAGGGGTACGGGTGAAGTGGATGACTCCCAAGAAGATCCACGAGGCGGAGGAAGCATCGGAGGAACTTAAAGGGCATTTTGACAATACGTTTTCCAGTGCTATGGTAAACCTGCTAACAAGTTCCCAGTTGGCCGTAAACCGCACAGAGGATTATACCAATGCAGTAGGAGCCACTTATTTGTATCGAGATTTCACTGATATTTTTATGTATGGCTCCCAAAGTTACAATCTTTTTACATCATTTAATCATGGCGGTACTTTAGAAAGGTATGGGGAGTTGAGTTTCCCGGCTGACAGCAGTGATTTTGGCGGGGCAGTCAACCGTAACTGGTCGAGGGCACATATGGGCGGGATTACCTATTCCAGTGGCGAAAATCTGATTGATTATGTGATGGCAAATGACGAGGAGAACGACAGAAGTATATCAGAGTATATCAGGGGTACTTCCAGTCTGGAAGCCGTCCGGAGAGGGTTCCTTTGTAACAGCGTCGGAGTTGGCGATGAGACGGCCAATTATTATACCAGAAATGGAGGACTTGCATCGAGTCTGCTTCTTGGCTTCAATGGTACGATTAAAGAAATCAATACCAACCTGGGGTATCTCAAGGAGGACTTAAACAGGGAGAGTTATGATTTATACCTGGAAGATATTGCAAATGGGAATCTGGTGTATGGACTGGCTCCAGATACATTTCGTTATTCGTTAAATGACTTTGTAAGCCAGCAGACTGAGGTTACTGATGTCCGAGGGCTTCATAAGGACTTAAGCAGTTTTTATTATGCTTTATATACAGAGTCGCCGTATTATTTCTTCAGTTACAATATTCGAGACCATATATCTACAAATAAAAATACAAACTATGTATATAACCACAAGGATTTAGCCAGCCAGTCAAAAAATATGTATAAGATGCTGTTGCAAAACAACCAGGAGTATTTCTTCAACCTTACAGATAACGCAGGTGGGGGGTACGGGGAACTTCGAGATTTTATGAACATGCACGATTTGTTCTATTACATTATTCCATCCTTGAAAGGCGGCAATGAGATCGTTGATTTGTTTGACAGCAGGTTTGGAATGCACGTAAACAGCGATATGAGTCTGCGGATTGATTCGGCGGGAAAAGTTGTCTATGACGGCATATCCTACCCAAAGGATAGCGTATCTGGCAAGACTGCCCTGCGGGATATGGCAGACAGAGGAGTATTTGAGGAGATGACATCAGAACAGCTTTACAAGTTCTGGCACGATTACAATGTTTGGACGTTATTCCAGGCTTACTGTCCTTGGATAGACACAATGGAGGATTGTAAGTATGCCAACGCCGAGACCATACGAGTTCTTGGGGAGCCATTTGTTGTAAGGAATCCGTTAGACCCAACCAGTTACTATTCCTCTGACGGTGATGACATAGTAGAAGGCCGTTACATGGTATTTAGCCGTTCAGAAATGGCTTACTATGGCCTGACCGAGAAAGACCTCACCACAGTTGAGTTGAAAATCATTCAGACCCAGGATGCGGTATACAAGCAGACCCTAGACCTAATGAATTACTACACCTTGGCCGACGAGGTACTCATCAATGCATTTGCCATGATTCAGACTTTCGAGTTCAACAAGCATTTCAGCGAGTCTGGTGTTATGGGTCAGAGTTATATTCTCTATCCGCAGGGGTACGAGGCAAAGGCATTTACATACGACGCATACTTGAGACTGGTAATTGCAGAGTCCAGCGGTGAACCTATCCAGGTAGACAGTGCAACAGGTGATACCAGTATCTACAAACGAGTTATCAGCAAAACCTCCTTGTTCTTCGGTATATTCTTGCTCATTAACGATGTGTTGTCAGTTTATATTATGCCTTGTCTGAAGGTTGCTTTTTTGGTTATGTTGTTCTTTATCTCCATAGCTTTGGTGACAGCAGCATCTATCAATTTGGAGATTAATCTGATAAGCGTGATATGGAAGTCTATACTGGCACCGTTAGGCAGTTACTTCTGTATCAGTGTAGGCTTTGCATGGTTAGTTTCTCTGTTCATGAGCAACGGTGCTCAAGGGGTAGTTAAGGTATCGCAGACTATATCAGTTGGTGATCCCACAACGGTAATCATTATTATGATAGTCGTCAATGTGGCGGCGATGATTCTATATTTTAAGCTGTGCAAGAAATGCTTCAGAGACTTCTGGAATTATATAAGAATAGTGCTTGATAATATTGTGTCTACTTCTATAGGAGCCGCAAGACGTATGAGCGACGTCAGAAATTTCAGGAGATCTTCTTCTGGCAGTTCATATATTACACACAACAATTCCATTGAAAAGGTGGCAAATACGGCTGTTCAGCGAGGCAAGACCAATTTGACACCGACCAGACAGTCTGCAGTTCAGTCGGGTACTGAAGCAGCCAATGCAGCGTTACATTCAAATAAGGGTGCAGACTTAAAGCCAGCAGAGAATAAATATAATTCTGTTACAAGAGACGGAAGCAAAAGTACCAAGAAGCTGAACCAGCATAACCAGAAGTCTTATAATGACAAAGCTGTAAAGTCCAGAGATGCCGCAGACCGTAAGGCGGAGGATGGGAAGATGGCACCGTCAGATTCTTCCAAAGGGTTGAGAAATCGCATGGCTGGCGGAGGCAGCTATCTGACAGGGAATAATTCCCGTGAAGTTTACAATATAAAGGGAGGGGTATCCAAGGGAGTAGGAAGGAGAGTTAATATAGCTACCTCTGATGCATCAGGCCGCCTTGGTAATCTTATCTATGGCACAAAGGAGAACAGGGGACTGACAAATGCCCATAACGATGCAGGAGAGACCCAGTTGCGTAAGCGGATTATGAATAGGGGCAGTAATGGCGTGAAAAAGGGACATGAAAAAGGCAAGACTCCTGGAGGCAACAGCTACAAGGACACCAATGTGTTTAGGAATAAAAAATAGCGTGATATGGCTTGGCTCTCTGCTGAAATGCGGGGAGCCAGTTATTTCAGCGTTTTTTGACATTTTTTGAATCCGTTGATTTTGGCCTGCTGTGTTCTAAGGCGGAAATTTGTTTCAGGATGAAAAAGAGCAATTAGGTTGCTTTGTATTATTGGTTTTACTGGGGTACGGAAGGCCATGAGGGGTATCTCCCGATAGAGTCAGAATAGAAAATTATCATGTTATTTCTCCGGTGGGAAGTTCGTATGGTTCTTTTCTATTTGCGACAGCTTTTCTTTAATTTGCAGGGAGACAGCTTGTCTGGCAGTTTAGATCCCCAGGGGTATCCAGTTTTTGTTTGCACTGAGTTGCACCGTGATACTGATTATTACAAACAGTACAATTTATTCTTGGATTGGAGGAGGTGATTGAGTTTGTTTAGTATCTAATGAGTTGCAGTCAATATTTCGAGAAAGGAAGGTAATACCTATGAGTTTCAAAAAGACGTATGCCAAGGAAGTGGACGGGGGTATCGAGGCTTCCACTGCCATTTCACCTACATCACCGATTAGTGCTTCTGCATATGCGGCAGAGGCAACTGAGGCTGTCAATCCAAACGTGGCACTAATCAAGGTTTACAATGAGTTTTACAATACAGAAGGTAATCTGGTGTTTCGTGAAGAAGTGTATTCAGAGGTGCGAGAAAAAACTTGGGATTGGGATTGGAACGATACGGCAAGCCAATTTTCTGGCGTAGCCTCAGATTATAAACCCTCTTTAGAAGGCTATAACTTACTGGGAGTTGATCCTAGTTGGAATTACTTGAATCTTGGCCGGGTCAATGAGTTTGTGTTTAAGTATATTGAAGATGCTGAAGTTACGGTTAAAGTCATCAACGAGTTTTACGATACAGATGGCACAAGTTTGTTATCTCGTGAGGAGAAGCTGTCAGAAAAGCATAATATTGGCCGTACAGTTATCTACCGGGCCACTAACTTTGGAGCCACTACTATTCGTCGCAGTTTCGACTATATGACTGGCCTCAGCCATTGCTGGATAGACAATTATCGGCTTGATGGATATAATTGCTGCATGATATTCATAGATTCCGCAAGAGATCGGGAAGTCATCTTTAAATATGTAAAGAAGGCTCCAGCTAATGTCAAGGTTTACACAGAACTGTATGATACAGACAAGACAACCTTGATATCCCGTAAGGAGCAACTATCAGAGCAGTATACAGTCGGTGATTCCTATAATTATCAGGCAGCCGACTATGCACCATTAGAAGACAGCTTTCTGATGCCATACAGCAACAATAGTTATGCTGGGTGGTTTAGCAGCGGTGAGGATTACGAGTTTGTTTTCAAATATATCAAAGGTACTGAGAAGGTCAAAGTCGAAGTAGTCAATGAGTTTTACGATACAGATGGAACAACCCTGTTATCCCGTGATGTAGTACTTTCAGAAGAACGCTGGGTTGGCGAGAAATACTGTTACGATCCTTTATCTTATCTTCCATCTGGTACAGATTTCTTCTCAGGAGAACCCTAGGATTATTCAGGGGTATTTGAATCAGGCCAGACCTATGAACTGGTGTTTAAACATGTGAGGTGAACATGTTTACCTTGGCAGTTGTGTAAATATGTGAGGTGGACACGTCTACCTTGGCTGGTGTTTAAATATGCGAGGCGGACATGTCTACCTTGTCCGTTTTTTAAATGATGAGTTATATAAGTCAGTCAAGCGTGAAGGAAACCAGACTCCAGTAGACGGAGCCTAATATTCATGGAAAGGAGTTGAATAAAAGTGACAGAAGGTTTGCAGTATCTAAAGATTGGTGAAGCCGCTAAGTTAATTGGTTGTTCTTGCCAGACTTTACGCAGGTTACATAAGAGGGGTATCCTGATTCCTGAACTGATTTTTGATACAGGACATCGAAAATATTCACTGAATCAGATTGAAGATTTCATTGTAAAGAATGCGAGCAACTAACCCATTCAGTCTTTCCTTCCATAAGACTTGGATTTGGGAACGAGAAATGATATTTGTTTCAGTTACAGAGCGAGACGATTTATTACAAATGTAACCAATATAAATCTCATTGCTAAGATAACAAGACTTCAGTTTCATTCCAGGAGGTGAAAAAGAAATGGAAGATAACTCATTGAAAGGCAAGACTCCAGAGTCAGTAGCTTCAGAGCCTATGAGTTCAGGACGAGCAGACCCCATTGCTGGAATCTCTAACCAGTCAACATCAGAAGTAGGCTTAATGTACCAACTACTTGAGACGGAGAGATCGCTACGAGACCAGGAGGAAGGGGTAAAGAAGGAGAAGCGTAAAAAGGCTATTTACAGGAACTCACTTATTGTTGCTATTATCATCATAATTATCTTGCTTTTAAGAGGATGTAGTGGTAAGGCAGATTACTGGTGGGTACCCAATGAGACAGCCCCACAGAAGGAGTCAGCCCTCATCCCGGAGATTGAGGACAGTGCTTTAGTCCAGCAGGTGCAGGAGACCCAAGAGGAATATGAAACACCTCATATTGATATTCCTGTGATTCAGAGCTTTGTTGTTTCTAAGTCAGCTCCTTATAAGGATTTATACAATCCAGAGACCAATGCCGAGAGATACTATTTACAGTATGAGTTTACAGTAGTTGGTTCTTCAGAGCCATTTTACCAGTCCAAGTTTGTGGAAGGCGGGAAGCAGTTCAGCGTTGATTTTGGCAGCTTATTGGAGATTGGCGAGTACAGAGTCAATGTTGCAACCAAAACCTATGAGTATGGTACTCTAGCCCCCAAGAGTGGAGATATGCACGAGATTCAAATTATTGTTACAGAGTAGTATTTGAAAAGGAGGTGGTTGTATTGAAGGCAAGGTGTCCAGGGGTACTGATAGCCGCCGCTTTTATGTTGTCGGTGTTAGTTGGGAGCATAAAAGTGTATGCAGATGATTTGAGGATTCCAGACAATGAAACAACTGGCTCCACGCCAACGAGTTTTGTTGTAACCAACGATATGTTGATTTCCAATGATTTAGTTGTCAGCATACCATCAGAGTTGGTTCTAACCTATGACGAGTCTGCCAATATTTTTACCAGAAGGGATTATATAACAGCGAGTGGCAGCCTAAAGAGCAGCAAGCGGTTAGAGGTGAGTATCCCCACAACGATTACATACCAGCATACCTCGTTATCAGGTGTTGCAGTTACTGGTTTTTTGGATTTTGGTTCTGCTTCAGGCGGGAGGGGTATCGAGTATTGGACTCCATCCCAGGTACAGAACGATGACAGCCGTTCCATATGCTCAACAGTAGATGCTGATAATCTGGAGTATGCTGGCAGATACAAAGCTACAATTACATATAGGATACTAATCAAGGATAGATAATTATGGTATTAGGTTCCCAGGGGTATCCTTCAGAGCCAAATACTTGATTATAAATAATCATAGAGAGGAGATTTATTATGAGACTTAAGAAGTTAGCAACCATAATTTTATCAGGAGCCTTAACAGCCAGTGCAGTTTTCCCAGCCCTAGCAGCTACGGGGTACACAGACTACGAAGATCCGTTTACAGACGCCAAGACCCAGACCAAATTTGAGATTACCGATCCTGATGATTTAAACGAGGAGAACGGAGGCAATGGTAAGCTGGGGGGCGAGGTTGTGGTTTCTGTGCCAGCGGAGTTGGTATTAGGAGCAGACACCAACAGCAATGCAATTCTTACCAAGAAGGATATTGTTTCAGCGAGAGGCCGCTTGCGGGCCAACCAGAAGCTGTCCATTACAACTCCTACGAGTATTTCATACGCCAATGGAGATGACAATACCGTTACAGTTCCAGGGGTTGTTGCTTTCGGCACAACTTCAGGTGACAATCAGTTGGCAGAGTGGAGTGCGGCGGAGATGGTAAAAGGTGTCAAGGAGGGCGAGGTGGGTATCGTACATAAGGATATATCTTCCACAGTTCAGAAGGAGGATATTGATTATGTCGGTACTTACACCACCAATCTGTTGTACAGTATCCAGGTAGCAACGAAGTAAAGGAGCCTGGGGTATCCAGTCTTTAGTTTTTATGGCCTGCTGATAGTTTTTCAGTGGGCCATTTCTTCAGTTCTTTCAACAGACAAGGGAGGCGGTTAGAAGATATGAGGAGATACAAAAAGTATTTAGCTTGTATGCTTATAATCTCACAGATTTTAATGCTAACGCCAATGAAACTCCATGCAGGGGTGCTGGAGGCAGGAGCAGCATTCGAGTCTGCTGAGAGTATAGGGGGTACTGAAGGTTCCACTGAGGGAGCGGAGGCCACCGAAGGAGGAGAGGCCACCGAAGGAGGCACCGAGACTACCGAGGGAACGGAGTCTATCGAGGATACAACCTCCAGCGGGGTATCCCAATCGGAGCCAGACTCCCAGGGGGAATCGGAGATTACCGAGGAATCAGAGGATACCGAGGGAATAGGTTCCAGCGGGGTATCTCAATCGGAGCCAGAAGCCCCGGAGGGTACGGAGGAGCCAGAAGCCCCGGAGGAATCAGAACCCCTGGAGGAGCCAGAGTCCACGGAGGAAGCAGAACCCACGGAGGAGCCGGAGTCCCCGGAGGATACGGAGAAGCCGGAGTTCACGGAGGAATCAGACCCCACAGAAGAATCAGAAGACTCCAACGAGGTATCTGATCCAGAAGGCGAGACCTCCGGTGAAACATCAGAGACCCAGGCCGAGGAGCCAGATGAGTCACAGCCCTCCAATACCGTGCCAGGGGTATCCGATAGCAAGCCAGAAGTACCAGAGTCAAAGCCCTCTGAGGGCGAGTCAGGAGAAAGGCCACCAGAACTCAGCAATCCAGTAGAAACGAATCCCGGCGGGGTATCTGATATGCCCTCAACGGCTACATCCTCCAACGCTTCAAAGCCAGAAGACGAGGAGGAACTAGAAGTTGACATTGAGGTATATTACACCTTAAAGGTAGTTGATACCTATATCAGTACGGAACAAGACGAGGGAGAGTCTGTTGTAAGGTACGTGGATACAGTGCTTGAGGGGGAGGAATACTGCTTCAGTGCCTTGGAAGTTGAGGGCTATATAGCAGTTGATGAAGTTGAGTATTCAGGGGTACTGATAGAGGATTTAACCCTTGAGTTTATATACATTAAAGACTCATTATTTGACGTATCTTTGTTAGGGGGTACTGTACTGTCAAATGACTATGCTTCAGCCGAACTTTATGAGGATGAGAAGCTCCTTATAGTCACAGACATGTACAAATCAGGCAGAAGTTCAGACTATCCCTGGTACAATTTGATTAGCGGTTATCGAGTTGAATTCGCTGATGGCTTGTCTGTTATTTATGGAAGTACCTTTAGTCGGTCGGGTATTGTCGGAGATCTTGTAATTCCAGCTTCTGTGACGGAAATCGGCAATAATGCTTTTAGCAGTTGTACAGGACTGACTGGTGAGTTGGTAATTTCAGAAGGGGTAACATCGATCGGTAATGAGGCATTTAGGGACTGTTCAAATTTGACTGGAAACCTGGTAATACCTGATTCTGTGACGTCTTTGGGAAATGGGGTATTCAGGGGTTGTTCCCACTTCAGCAGTTTGACTTTAAGCGGTTCATTACAGTTGATTCCTGATAATGCGTTTCGTGAGTGTTCTGGTTTTAGGGGAAATCTTGTTATTCCAGAATCCGTTAAAGAAGTCAAGAGTTATGCGTTCTTTGGGGATTCAGGTTTTGATGGCACGTTAACGATTGGAGATTCCGTACAAGCCATAAGAGATGGAGCATTTTATAATTGTTCTGGTTTAACTGGTGATTTAGTTATTCCCGACAATGTGACATCCATAGGAAATGTAGCATTTCAGGGTTGCAAAGGAATGAGGGGCACCTTAAGCCTTGGCAGTTCCCTTATCACCATTGGGGATAATGCTTTTAAAGACTGCTCTGGTTTTACAGATGCTTTGGTGATTCCAGATAGCGTGGTATCCCTCGGTGAAGGTGCCTTTTATAATGCCAGAGGCTTTAGCGGCTTCCTCACTCTAAGCAAGTCATTAGTTACCATTAACCGTGAGGCATTTCGTGGTTGTACGGGGCTTACAGGTGCTTTAGTTATTCCAGATACAGTAGAGACGATAGGTAATGCCGCATTTTTATATACTGGGTTTTCAGGTACCCTGACTCTTGGTAATTCAGTAAGAACGATTGGAAATGAGGCATTTAAAGACTGTAAAGGTTTGAAAGGCGACCTGATAATCCATGATGCGATTGAGAGTATTGGATCAAATGCTTTCAATGGCTGTACAGGCTTCAATGGGGTACTGAGTTTGGGTTCCCATCTTAAGACCATAGGAGGAAGTGCCTTCAAAGGCTGTACAGGTTTGAAAGGCGACCTTGTAATCCCTGATAATGTGATAAGCCTGGGTACTGAAGCATTTAACGGTTGTACAGGCTTTGATGGTTCTATCAAGATAGGAAGCTCTATACAGACGATTGAAGCGTATGCATTTAACGGCTGTTCTGGCCTATCGGGGGATATGGCTCTGCCAGATACAGTAAAGCTCATCGGCTATTCAGCGTTTAACGGTTGCTCTAATATGGGTGATACTCTTGTAATCCCTGACAAAGTAACCACCATATCACGTTGGACGTTCAGTGGCAGCGATGGGGTAACAATTATCCGTGGCGGCGAGGGTATAACGAGTTTACTTTCAGACGGGCTTCATTACGGGGCATTTCGTACCACCGAGTTAACGCCGACGCTTTTATACACAGACAACGAGATTCTTTTAAACCACGATTGGGGTAATGAAAACCGTGAGATATACTTCGAGGTAGCCTTCAATTCCAATGGGGGTACTCCAGTGGCCTCCCAGCATGTCAAGGCTGGGGAACTGGCCAAGGAGCCGAAGGCTCCCACCAGAGATAACTATGTATTTATTGGCTGGACAAAGGATAAGGCAGCCCTGACAAATCCCAAGGCTGGTGAAGTATTTGATTTTGCTACACCAATTACAAGATATACAGTTTTGTATGCAAAATGGGCAAAACAAGTGACTATCACAGTAGTTGACGAGTATTACGATTCAGAGGGTATTACACAAATTAAATCCGTTGAACGTGAGAAGATGGTTGTCGGAGAGGGCGAGGCATTCGAGGTAAAGGCTTTAAGCCCCAGGGGGTACGAGGTGGTTGGCGAGGATGTTTTCTCCGGCACAGCAGATGAAGACACTGTTATTACCTTCCAATATTGGGAGAAGGCGGTGAAGGAGCATACCATTACCGTAACAGATGAGTATTACGATACAGATGGCACAACCCTTTTAGATTCTGTACAGCGAGTAAGTGAAGTTGTTCAGGATGGGGAGTCTTATCAGTATGAAGCTCTGACGGAGCTGCCAGATGGTTTTGAGTTGGTCGGTAGCTCTGTGTGTTCAGGGGTATGCACAGAGGATACAGCCATTGTCTTTAAGTATGTAAAAGTGCAGAAGTTTACTGTAACGGTGCTAGACACATATTATGACGTGGATAATACGACCCTTCTTTCTTCAGAAGTCCGTGTAAGTGAACTTATCCGTGCGGGCAGTTCTTACAGTTATGAGGCTTTAGGTACGATAGGCTTCAAGGTGACGGGGCAAGATTCCTACACTGGTATCGTATCAGAAGACATTACCCTAACCTTCAGGTACATAGAGGACATAGATGTCCTTGGGGGTACTTTAGTTATCTCCATACCGGCGGAGATGGAATTGAAATATGATTCTTCTCTCAATGAGTACATCAAGACAGATTCCATCTATGCCAGCGGCAGGTGCGGAGTAACAAAACAGCTTAATGTGGAAACCCCTCGATACATCACTTTTGTAAACGGGGAGGATAACGGAGTTAAGATTGATAATGGTTTGGTTGAGTTTGGCACACCGGTAGCAGATGACTCTGAAAGTACCAGGGAGCAGTGGTCGGGAGCAGAGTTGAGGGAGGGGTTAACTTCACCAGTACGAAAAAACATTTCAGTTTCCGTAGATAAGAAGGAGATAGACTATCTTGGCTCTTATAAATCTGTTATAACCTATCATATTACCATGACTGAAAGTTCAGAAGCTGGCGAGTAGGCCAGTTGAGCAGAAAGAGCACTTACAATGATGAGTGCTTTTTTTGTGTCTTTTAGATTTTATAGGGGTATCTAAGATTTTTACAAGGGAAGGTATCCTTATCCCCAGGATAGAATATGTGCAGCCAGGTTCTTTATCACACGTTGAGAAAGGGCGGTTGATGTATGACTTCTATTCGGGTTTCATAGGGGTATCAAGTTTTTAGTTCCAAAGCAGGTGTGTGTGGCAGCAGGTTCTTTGTCACACGTTAAGGGAAAGGCATTTAAGGCGAGAGAGTGTATTTATTTCATTCAGATTTTATAGGGGTATCAAAACTTTTTACAAGGGAGTGTATCTCTATCCCCGGGATAGAATACATGCAGTCAGGTTCTTTGTCACACGTTAAGACTAAGGCGTTTAATGTGTGACTTTCTGGCGAGAGTGGCTTTGTCAGATTTTTTTAGGATTTTGGAGTTTTTTCGTATGGTGTTTATATAGCCAGAAAGCAGGCCAGCTAAGGGTTTTATGACGGGAGGTGAAAAAGCGCTTGAGATTGGAAAAGTGTCATCATGTATGCAGAAAAACCTTGTGTCACAGGGGTACGTTACGCCATTTGGGATTTTGCTTGTTTAGGAGGTTTCCCAAAATATAATCTTATTCCTATCCACTAAAGTTCTCTTTGTGGTTTAAATCGAGAAGATATTTTTGCATGGAGAAGTAGGAGGCGGTTCCCTTGGATATGAGGTAGCTATGAGAAAGTAGGATTTTGGGGAGCAATGGAATATATTTGCCAGGGGTATTCTTTTTGGCCCCATATACGGTGATACAGCATCTATTGGTATGCACGAATGGGGTAAATTCCCCAGGGGTACACAGGGGTTTCACTGACTTTCCGCTTTGATTTTCTAGTTGCCATTACCAAATATGTATGCTAAAATAGACCTTGAGAAATCATAGAACGACAAAGAGGTGTACCACCACGGAGAGTTCGCACCTCCCCGTGGCAAGGCATGGTAGTTATGGTACCACACAATACTGACGAATCAGCGATACACAAATGTAATTATAAAGCACTGGAAGTAAAAGTGCAATCTTTTTGTGTTGTGAAGTTGATGAAGTCACCCTTAAGATATATTTACGAGGTGTTGGTGTGGACGCATACTGGCACCTCGTTCTTGATTTCTCACCTGGGTGCTTTAGTGGCGGAGTGATCCGCCGCTGGGGTATCCTAAGTGAGAAGTCGGAGTTTGAAAAGACTACGATTTGTTTGCCGTGCTCGTAGTCTTTTTTATTTCTTCGATTTTGGCGTTTTCTTATTGGAGTTGAACGGCAAAGTTACGAGAAAGCAGGAGTTACCTGCGGAAAGAGGGAAAGATGAAAAGACAGTTAAGAACAGTTGCCGCTGTTGCGGCGGCAGCAGCCATGACGATGGCTTCGGTGATGACGGCAAGTGCAGCAGGCGGAGCAGTTATGGGAGTCCCTGGTGATGAGTATTCCACAGCAACAAGATTTCGTGACGGGTTACGTGAAAGATTCCCATCAATAACAGATGCACATATTGACTGGGCGATTGATATAGGTTCATCAGATGATCCTACATGGGATTGTCAATACTGGGGTACGTTAAGCTCAGTTGGCAAAGAAACCATAGCATATCTAGTTGTTCTTGGGCAGAAAGATCGGGCTTGGGCAGAAACGCAGGTTGACTATTATTACATAGACAGGGATATGTGTGTTAATCGGGGAGCAGATGCTGCTGAGTTAGATGCCCTTATTGCGAGGCTGGGAGGCAATACCAGTGCTTCTGAATCAGTTCAGAGTGTTCCCACATGGAAACAGGATAATAAAGGCTGGTGGATTGAGCGTCCAGATGGCTCCTATCTGGTAAATGAGTGGTATCAATCACCAGAGAGTGGCTTGTGGTATTATATGGGGGCTGATGGGTATATGCTCACAAATACTACTACGCCAGATGGGTATTTTGTAAATTCAGATGGAGTTTGGGTTCAATAAGAGTAAATGGTATTGCAGGTATACTTGTGTTAAATAAAAAAAATTGAAAAGGAGCCAAGTATATGAAAAAGAGTCTTAGATTTAGTGCCTTAGCACTCGCCATGACATTATCAGTAGGTGCATCCTTCCCAGTATCCGCAGCTACGACAGTAGCTCAGGAGGGTCAGCCAGCCAGCATCAACAATGCGTCATATGCAAGTAGTTCGCATATTTCAAACTTTACCTTCAGCCGGGTACCCTTCGAGTCCTTAAGCAGGTCAGACCAGGAGTGTCTTACGCCAGCCCCAGCGGGGTATGCCTATCATTTCATCAAGATTGATGATAATGATACCTCATTTAAAGGGCATCCTTATGAACTCAAAGTTACTGGAGCAGTTTCCAATTATGTCCTGACAGGCATTCCCGGCATTTCAGATTTTGATGCTACTTTTACAGTAACTGCAAATGGACAAGCCTATCCTGCCTGCAGTCTGAAGTGCATGACGGATTCTGGCACTAGTGCTAATTCGACATCAGGTCGGACAACCACCAGAATTTACGCCATCCTTCTTCCAGCAAACTGTCCAGACGCCGTAACTTTGACACTTAATCCTTACACAAAGGACAAGTCCCAGTCAAAAGACCCCAGAGTCTGGAATGCAGACCATACGGCTTACTATGTTGATATGTCAAGTGTAATGGAGGCAGCAGCCGCAGGTCACTATGTGAACTATAATGACGAACTTGTATTTTATGTTACAGGTTCTCCTGCCACATCCCAGCTACAATCCCAGCAGACCTGGGTATCTGATGCCAGAGGTTGGAGAGTTCAGAATGCAGACGGCACTTACCTGACAAACCAGTGGCACCAGTCAGACAGTCTTTGGTACTACCTGGGCGCAGATGGTTATATGCTCACCAGCACCACCACACCAGACGGCTACACAGTCAACGCCGATGGTGTTTGGGTTCAATAACGTGGACTCTTGAAAGGAGACGAATTATATGAGAAAGAGTTTAAAGGCTTTAGCGGCAGTTACCGCCATGACGATGGCAATGTCATTTTCGGCATATGCAGCTCCAGTTATCGCAGACCCAGGCACAAAGTATCCATTTACAACAATAGATGCCAATGGTGTAACAGTAGAAGGCACCCTGGGATATTGGCATCTCTCCGAGGCGGAGGTAAGAGCCTTGGGTGCTAATGTTGGTGGAGACCTTGATGGACTCATTCAGAGTGCCAAGACGTTAAGCCCTGGTTGTGACATCTACTACGTTGCAGAGAGCCATCATTACACAGACAAGAATGCATGGGGCGTACAGAAACTGGTTGGTGTTGCTGGTACAGATGTATCCAATATGCGGAGTACTACCAATGATGAGCAACATCAGGCACACAACATTCTGGTAGGTGAGAATCTTGAAAGAGTATTCATGGGGTACACAGCACCGAGGTATAAATATACCTTGAATGTGGATGGCATCCCCACTGAGTATGCCATTTACGATAGGGAGGTTGCAGACTATAGAGTAGCCCCAGAGTCCGGAGTTTGGGATGGAATTGACTCTAGTCTATATAATTACGCTCATATCTACGCTGTAGCCGTACCACAGGGTTACACAGGTGACATCTCCTTTATAGGAGTTCCCTTTGGCTGGAGCAACACCTACACAGGCAGCACGAGTACAATGGAGGGGGTAGCTCGGATGATTGGCACTAACTCCAAAGCCAGACTGGATGATGCAATTCAGCTCCCAATCACAGGTTCCCAGGTGAAGGCAAATACAACTGTTTGGGACGCGCAGAGCCTTGCAACCCAGGCAAAGCAAGCTATTGGTGTTTTCATTCTTTGGCAGAATTAATTATCAGAATGTGGACAAGCCCAAATACAGAATGGACAAGCCCTAGATTCAGAAATGAGTCTAGGGCTTTTTCTGTGCTATTTTCTCAAGAATCCTTACAGTTCTCCCAGTCAGTTACATTCTTTTGGGTTTATCTCCTAATTATCACAGAAAGTTTGCAACAGACAAACCAGAGACAATTCGCATAAAATACAAGTTCAGTGAAAAAGGTTGATTCTAACATCAGGGGTATCCATATTTTGTTTTTAACTCAAGATTGAATAAAACGTTCACTTTCAATCTCTGAAAAATTTTCCTTTCAAGACGATTTACATACAGATATACTCGTTAACTTTATTCTTCTTGAAAGGAGGAGATCATATTGAGATGTAGTTTAAAGCGTTTAGCCAGTATTGCCCTGGCAGTCAGTCTCTCTTTGGGTACTTGTGCCACATCTTATGCAGGTGCAATCGGAGGTGGAGGAGGTGGTGGTTTAGCTCCCCCATCAGGCAATAAGGGCGGCACCGGCAAGCCATATACAGTCAATGAAGCGAATTGCAGCCAAGCCTTTCGAGTATACATTGCAACTCTAGGCGAGTTGGTTTCTGGCAGCAGACCAAGTTTTGGTTGGAATGGCTTATCTGCCGAGAAAGCCGACAGACTGGCAGAAGCCCATAAAGCCGTATATGTGGTAGCCGCTGATATTCCTTACATGAGGATGTGGGATTCAAATGCCGGGAGATATATTGATATTGGCTCAGATAGGATTGTACCAGTAAGTTCCATTAAAAACATGGACGAGAGAGGCTTTGGGGTATCTCCAGGCTGTATTATGAATGGGGCTTCTTATGTACAGATACTTAACGCCACCTTTGGTGATTCTGCTGGCAAGTTGGATAGTTTGCTTGCGGCTATGGAGAGTTTCAGTAGTGAGGCAGCTAACTTTGCCGAGGTAATTACAGACGCCAACAATGCGGAGCAGATTTTCTATTTGAGCAAGCCAGAAGTAGTGGAGCAGTTGAATCATTACATTGGCTGGTGGGATCAGGTATTCTCCAGTTCCTGTTTGGAGTATCCAGCAGACGCAAAGACAATGGCTCAGATAAAGTCTGATTTGTCAACGATAAGTGCCAAGGCAAAAGAGTATGTTAGTTCCAAGGGAAAAGGGCCAGGGGTACGAGACTTTCCTTTTGGAAAGTACATTGACGAGCCAGAGGACTTAATGACGTACCCAGTTGTTGTAATCGAGCCGATAGCCACCACAACCCACCAATTCAGTCAGTTCATTCCCTGCGGCATTACTCACAGGCATACAGTAAAGTATGGATATTCAGCCGGGGGTAGCGATATTAAAAAAGGGCCATTTGAGACATTCGGCCCTGGCAGGAATATGGCTAACCTGAAGAATCCATCCGGCGCCCCGCAGAAGCATTGGTGCAGTCCAGGCACAATGTTCCAGACAAAGGTATTAGATGAAGGCGACATCAAAGCAGAAGGCTCCCAAAGTGATGATTCAGGTATTCTTTTTTATGGCTGTTTCGGCATGATTGTTCTGAATACATCAGACAGGCCAAAAGGAGACCCAGTTACCCCGCCGCTAGTTCCAGACGAAACTCCAGATGAACCAGAGAGTTATGCGGATATGGACTTGGCTGATTTTTATCTGCTGGATTATGAGATTAATCATGTATTCGATTCAGTTGCTGAAAAGCTCCGCCAGGGAGATGGTTCTCACAGTTGGATGACTCTAGGTACAAACCAAGATACAACGAATCCCAGCAAGACGCTTGGTACTCTCTGTCATGGGGGTACGATAGATTACGATCCGCAGCAGTATTACACCGTTACCTACACAGAGGGTACTGGATCGGGGCCATCTGTAGCAATGGACAATGCTGGCAAACCTTTATTTTTAAAGAACAACAGCAAATACGGAGACAATTGGTTTCATCGGAGAGAGGCTCTTGGGGGTATCACATTAGACACTTCCAACATCTCAAATTATACAGTAGATTATGGTTTCAATCTGCTGAGACGTCACTTCAAGAATGACAATCGCATTTATTCACTGCTGGTTGACCAGGAGGTATCCAAGACTTATCTGGATGACATCTTGGGAATGTATGAGGGCTTAATGCCAAAGAATGTTATCGACCCATCCAAAAAGAGAGATAGCTTTTCGGCATTATGTGCCATCAAGGACAGCTTGAGTTGGAGTGCTGTCTGGCAGGAAACAGGAGATACAACAAGACATTATACAACCTCCGAGTCAGAGGAGCATCATTGGACGAGTGGAGGTTCCTCTCACAGTCATACCAAGAGTTACAATGCAGACCATGCTGGTAATGCTTTAGGTGCTTTCCAGGTAGCCAATGAGGGGTATTCCTCCTATTCATGGGACATAATCTCTCTGGCTCACAAGTATCGTACAATGAACATGCCGACAGCTTATGTTACACCTAAAATGGATTCCTTTGATATCAGGCCGACGACAGACCAGAATGGAGGTAATCGGGTTCCAGATGATGAGCAGTATCGAGCAGCCTCACTGATTACAACCAAAGTTGAATTGGGGTATTATCCAGAGGTTCCCATGCTGGTTGACGAGGTATCAACTCCAGACTTAACCCATGAGTATAAGCCAGTCGTTACAATGGGTGAGGAGAAGCGAAAGAGCCGCAGTCCTATGCTCCTGCTGTACCGATTAGAAAGCGCCGACTCAGATGCCAGGGGTACTGTCTATACCGATACCGCCGTTGGCGGAGCCGCTTCCCTGGGAACAAACAAGGTAGCCCTAACAGCCGGAGGTGACTTCACTGTCAAGGCAGACACGAAAATGACCATCAACCTCTACGGGTATGCTTTAGACATCATCGAGCCGAGCGATCAGTCTTATACAGAAGTAACGAGGGGTAACGATGTCAAGGCCGCCTGGGGCGATATGGCGAACAACCGCAGTAAATTACTTGAGGAGTACACGCAGTGGGCAGGTGCTATGCTCAGCCCAAGAAACTACCAAGCAGATTTTGAAATGACAATCGGTACCAAGCAATATAATAATTTCTCCGCCACAGTCGGCGGTTTCACCACACGAGCCAGCAACAGCAAGGAGGAAGGCTCCTATCCTCTGGTATTCAAGCATGGTGACATTGACAAAACAGCTCAGGGGTACAAGGATTTCATCAAGCAGCTTGCTCAGGATTACGCCTGCAGCGAGGCAGAGGCCGATGCTCTATTTGAGGCCAGTGAGATGAAGCAAGCCGTTATCAAGTCAATCGAGCATGACAATTCCAGCGAAAACAAGTCCCAGGCACAGACCATAGGTCGAGACCAGGTACAGCTTGGCAGCAGTTCCCACTGGTATGATGAGGAGGTACGAACCATTGTTATGCGCCGGTTCATGACACCACAGGGTACCTTCAAGGATATCATTGCTCAGGACAAGATGGATATTGGTAATGCAATGGAAGGCAACGCCATCCAGAACGGCCAGTTCCGCCTGACACTTTGGTTTGATGCAGGGGTATACACAAAATCAGGCGGAGGGGTTTACATCCCCGGCCCAGGTTCCGACAATAAATCAGATGCCCTGGCAAGCGGTAATATCATCTTAGCAGGGGTACATATCACACAAGCAGACTTCCAGTTAACCAATTCCACAACAGCGACAGGCAGGCATTGAGAAGCCAGGGGTGTGTTCACACGTACAGGGCATACCCCTTACCATCCAAGAAAGGAAAATGATTATGAGAAAGAGGTATTTTGCATTGATAGTAGGTGTTAGTCTTTTAGCCCTTTCAGGCTGTAGCAAGAAGGAGGCACCAGCTCCAGAGACGACAACAGCAGCGGTTGTTGTCGAGAGTCCTGCCAAGACGCCAGAAACGCCGACAGAGACATCCAGTTCTTATACCAATAAGCAGGAAACCCAGCCAGAGGACTTGTTCCGTGAGTTAAGCGACGATAAGGATACGACACTGGTGAAAAACGATTCTGATGTTTTCAAGGCCATACAGAAAGAAAACCCTGATAAATACAGCGTGGAGGGGGAGTATATAGAAGTGAAGAATGAGGATTACCTCAAAGCAGTAGAGGAAACCCGCGAGGCTCCTATATCTGAGTCAGTCGAAACAAATGGTATCAAGGCTTTAGAAAGCAATCCAGAAGACGCCAGTACATTTGAGAGCTTTGTATCAGAGGAGGAGGCCAATGCCTTTTACAGTGATTTGGACAGCAAGTTTCCAGGTTTGTCTGAAATGGACAGGTACTACATCCTCGATCTGGAGGGGGTATCCCAAGACGCTTTAGCGGATTATTGTAAGCGTTGGTCAGATGCAGATACAGGCATGCGTACTGGGGAGTCTTACAAAAAGTGTATTGCATATAAGGTTGTTATTGGCGAGTTGGAGGAGGACTGGTGTGTTGCTCAAGGTGCTGACAGAGTTGAGTTGAGTGAGTACATAAATTCAATCCAGGGGTACTAATTTTTTATGATATTGCCCTGAAAACCTGGAGCCGCAGTTGTTATTAATTGGTTCTCCGTCAACCTTTTCTTATTATTTATAAAAACCCTTAAAGCCACTGGCCTAAAAAGTGTCGGTGGCTTTTTTTTCGCCTACCTTGCAGCAAACTATATGATTTACCCAATGCTTTTTTGTGCATACCTGACTAACTTTAAAAAATGACTTGATTTTTAGCGACTACAGAGTGATTAATGGTCACGAAAATAAAAGTGCTGGTTGGCACGGTAAAAGGAGGTCATTTTATATGATGCGTATTATAAGCCCTAGAGGGAAGTTGGTGAGAGTGGGAGATGTTGTGCTGTGTTGTGAGATCAGCTTCCATTTCAATGGAGAAGATAAACGGTTGCTTGAAGAATACAGGGGTATTGACGGTAAGCCGACAGCTCTCCGGATTCGGTATAAGGGTAGTAGAGTCAATGCTTTTGGCGAGCCATTTTACGGTTTGCTTGTTGGAAATCTCAAGCCTGAACAGGTAAAGGAAATCCAGAAGAGTCTGTTAAAAGACGGGTACTTTGATTTCAGCGAACTGGATTACCAGGAGGCATGCTTAGATAATGCCCCTGTTTTCGATAACGGTGAAACCAAGCCATATGTCGTGGAGTACGGCCTACCAAATACGAATTGTTTTGAGTTTTCCAGGACTCCTAACTTTACTAATTTGAGCATGAGTGCCCCTGCGATCAGCCCGGAGTTAATCGGTGAGCCAAAAGCGGATGAGCCAGACAGCGATGACCTTGGTGATATGGATGCCTGTGACGAGGAGGAGTCATATGAACAGGAGTAACCTGCCGATGTCTGTCGTCAAACTGAAAAAATGGTGGGACAGCCCTGAGAAAACGTTGAGATGTGATTTGCCCTTTCAGCGTCATGCAGGTGTCTGGAGTGCTTTTACAAAAAGCAGCCTGATTCACAGTATGCTGGCAGACAGCTATATCCTGCCGATAGTTCTGCTGAAGGATCGAGTTGGTGTCGATGAAAGGGGCAAGGATGTCTTTGTCTATAACATCGAGGATGGCCAGCAGAGGCTCACCAACGTGTTCAGTTTTATGGACGAGGAGAATGGTTGGGCGTTGCATAGTGCAACGCCAACCATCCGATATGAGGGCGAAGACTATGAACTTGCAGGGAAGAAATATATAGAGCTGCCCAAGGAACTGCAAGACGCTATTGCCCAGTTTCGATTCAGCATTCAGTGCCTGGAAGACTATACAATGGAGGAGGCAGAGACTTTATTTTTCAATATCAATTCTGGTGTGAATCTGTCTCCAATCCAGAAGGCGAAGTCCAGAATGGGTACTGATTTAATCAAGTTCTTTACAGATCTGTTAGGCGGCTCTTTCTTTACTCAGGCAATCAGTATTACAGAAGCCCAGGCGAAGCGGGAAGAAGACTTGCTGATGTTGATCCAGGCGGCATTACTGTTGGATAATCGTCATGAGGGGCTGGATTACAAGACGATTTCCGCCGCTTTCTGCTTATCGTATGCCGAGTCCATCAGGGGTATCTATAACGCCGATAAGCGTGATATGCTGACCGAGACGATTCAGTTTTTAAACAATTCCTTTGAAACGAGGAATAAATTTCTCAAGAAGAACAATGTGCCGATAGTTGTTGTCATTGCGAAGATTGCCTTGGAGCAGCAGATTGAGACTAAGGCATTTAGGTCATTTATCAATGACTTTGCCAGCAGTTTATATCCGGCATATGAGGAGGCCAGCGGCAGCGGGAATGTAAAATGCAAGCTGACACAAATGCGTCTGAGAGTCATGTTTCTGGCATTCTGCAAGTATTTCAAGCTGAATGCCGAGGAGGTGAAAAAGCCTTTTGCTGACGGCATTCCGCTGTATGAAGGCTTGAGTGCAGAGGATGATTTGGGTATCCCTGAACCTGAAGATGAAACCAATCCGGCGGATATGGAGACGATTCCAGAGGCTTCAGCCCCAGCGGAGCCAGTCTATACAGAGCCTCCCAATACAGAGGTTCTGGAAGAATCAGGTATAGCCGAAGGCCAGGAGTTGGAAGACGGCGGTGTTGAGTCAGGGGAGGTTGAGGAGATTGGAGCATAATAAGATAAAAGCGTATTTTCTGCGAGTTGACGAGGATCTTCGCTTACCTTACCAGGGGTATCTTGGAGAAATTGAAAATACGTTATCAGCAAAGCAAAAGTATGTAAACTTTGGTAAGGCTAACGGCAGTATTCAGGTGGTTTCTTTAACCGATGAGATAGACATAATCTGCCATGATGAGGGGAAGCTGCTGGGGTTTCCGGCAAATAGGGCATGGCTGGATAATGAAGGAGAGGTTCTGGATTTGCTAGTTGGAAATCTCCTTGTTGTGAGATGTGAAGGCCCTGATTTCACCAGTATTCGTGAGTCGGATATTCCTTATATCGAGGAGTATTTAAAGCCCGTAAGGGTAATGGATGAGGTGCTTGTGCTTATACCGCCAGAGATATTACCCAAGTATAATGGAGGCTCTTAATATGTCAGACAAGGTTGCATTATATCGCAGTCAATATCCCAGGGGTACTGTTCTGGAGTTGACTGCTCCCATCGCTGATGATTTCAGTCCAAAACCTCAAGGAGCCAGGTTCCAGGTGGAATATGTGGACGACCAGTTGCAGTTGCATGGGAAGTGGTTGCCGCCAGAAAGGGGCAGTCTTGCCATAATCCCAGGAGTTGATTCTTTCAAAATAGTAAGGCAGAAATAAGCTGTGAAGACCGTCAGTCTTATGTGATTGGCGGTCTTTTTGTATTCAGTCTGAAGTCGTAAAAAATTGCTCGGTGTCGTATATTTCCGGCTTATTGGGGTTGGCTTTGTATTTGCCGTTTTACGGGGTAAAACCCCCACTATGGTACTGGGGTCGGCTATGCTCCTTACGTCCCTACCACGGGGCGCACGATGCGTCACGGAGGCAATTCCGTATTGGGCTGGGGTACTGGCTGTCTGGTTTTTCCGGACTATTGTTTTGGGGTTAAAAAACCCGACCTTTTCGGCCTTTTACGACCCTGGCTGACCAGTGGTTTAATGGCCAGATGGGGTATCCTCCGATAGAGTTTTCCAACTGTTTTTCAAGACTATAATATATTGATTTGTTCCTGTTTTTCGGCAATATACAGCCTAATTTCAGCTATCTAAACTGTATCTTTATGTTCAGGGACAGAGGTTTTTGTCGAGCAAGACAGCCACTTGGGGTATCCAGATGCCTGGTGGTTTGCAGCTTCAGATAATTGAAAGGAGGCATATGGTTTTGGATTACACGGAGAATATAAAAAAGTTGATCAGTGCGGATTCTGTTTATGAGGGGTATTATGACGATGAGGTTTCAGGTGCAAATTTGTACCGATATAACTGCGGGCTTTTGGATGTAAAGCGTTGGCTCCATTCTGTGCTGACAAGGGAGTTGTCAGAGTCAAATTATGAAGCAGCCAGAGTGATTCTGCATCTGCCTTTGGAGGATTTAGAAGTGCGGGTAGGTACGGAGATTGATGTGAAATTGGCAGAGGTTCTGCCTTATGACTATAATAAAATCTCTTGCTCTGCAGGCCAGGTATTTGAGAAGGGGACTCCAGAACTGCTCTCAACATTACTGGGTGAGATGGACATTTACACATACAAGGCAATCCTGGAAGATAAGAATAACCCTGTCAGATTACTCTATCAGTATTTCATTTCTATGATTGAAAAAGCTCATCAGATAACTGGCAGCTCAGGGGTACTAAATAGGGCTATTCTAAAGGAGCATAAACTCCAGGATGATTTGATGTTGTATAGAATGGACAGCATTTTATGTAGTGTCGCTGAGTTGTTTACAGATGGGTATTAAAGACCGCCATCAGGGGTATCCAAGAAGCCAGCTTTCCACTGGGAAGGCTGGCATTTTTGTGCCTAAATTCCCTAAATATATCAGACGCTTCAACTTTTTCTTCAGATGAAAAAGTTCTTCTTAAGAGAACTTGACACACCTTTAGACGAGAGTTAACATAGCACAACTATAATAGAAAAGGAGGTTAAGCAGGTGAGACTAAGCAAAGTCAAAAGGAAGTATCCAGAGCGTTTTGTAATACTGATACCGCTTATGCGAGACGTGAAATCCAATAAGCCATTGACGTTTCGTGTATTGAAAGAATGCTGGAATTATGTGGAGTGTGAGCATGCTCTTACGTATTATGAAAACGAGGGGTTTCCAGGGGTATTTGCATTTCCTAATTTTGCTGATGGAACGCCGCCGGGTTTTACGCCAGAAAGAACGGCACAGATGTTTCGTGTTTTAAATGGGTGTGATTGAGTATGTTGAGTAGCGTATTTCCGTATGTACCTCACCCTTTGTTGGACGAGATTCTTTTCCTGGTTGGGGAGAATGTTGATTGTGACAAAGAAGCTCTCTCCAAAAAACTATATGAAATTGAAAAGGCGGCATCCCAGCGGGCTTTGGCCTTAATGCTCAAAGAACTCTATGATTTTGATCTTGATGCCCTCACAGCAGATATTGCCAAAATTGAGTTGTTAGAGGCAGATAAGGTGGTGGATAAGCGAGACAGAAAAAAATTACTAAGAGCCTTCTGGTGGATAATTTCTGTTTATTATGAAGGCAACGTAAAAAAGGCGATACAGACTTGTAATGAAATCAAGGCTTTCAAATAAGGTATGAGAGGAATCCAATTTAGAAGTCCAGCTAAGAAATGTCAATAGGTAAAATGAAAAATGTTTAAAAAGTTTTTTTCAAGCAGTTGATGTAAAAAAGGGTAACTTTAACATGCGTGGGTTCGTGTCAGAGGATAATAAGAAGTCAGGGTTTTTGTCACACGTAAAGTTTATATAGTCTTAGCGGGAGCTTCCAAGTTTATTTGGAGGCTCCTGTATTTATGTCTGGAGGTAAGGCTTGGGTATCTATAAACAGCATGAGGCGGTTTGTCAAGCGTTGAGGTGCCGATCCAATTCATACAGATTTTACGTGGTATTTTTTATCATGTCCAGGGGTACGAAAAGCCGTTACTATTCTGCGAGTTGCTTCTAAGAGGTGCTCTTAAGATTACAGGAGTGAGATTGGTAAGTAAAGTAAGATTCGTAACTAAATCATTGATCTCTGTTTAAACTTTGGCAGGAGGAAGTATGGATTGGAGGTGATTTTATGTTGTCGGTTAGCGAGGTGGCAAATAGGTTTCAGGTAACACCCCATACAGTCAGAAGTTGGGAAGCTAAAGGTATCTTAAAGCCAGATTGGGTATCTCCCACAGGCAGACGTTACTACCAGGAAGAAAACGTGGAGAGGTTATACTCCAGGGGTATCAAAACTTTACGAGGAAGCCAAACATGATATACAAAGCAGAAGAGTTAATGAAACTGAATAAGGAGAGGCAGGATAACGCTAAGATAATCAGAATGAAAGTCCTTGGCATGATATTGGCAGGTTATACCAAGAAAGAGATTGAGCAGAAATTAAGGTGTTCTCAAAGTACCATTAACAGGTCATTTCAAAGCCTGAGTCGTGAAGATTTGGAGAGCATGTATCACATGCACCGGAATTTGTTCCCAGGGGTATCCATACACGATATTACATTGTTCTGGAAGGCGGGATTTCTTTATTCCAAGTACCATGAGCTTCTTAAAACCAGAGAGACAGCTATGCCATCTTATCAGGCCCCGGAGAAAAAGAAGAGGATACGCCCAAAACCTAAATTTGGTTCAAGGGTTCAGGAGACGTCCCCCATCAGCCATGAGGAAAGAAAGCCGGAGGTTAGTCAGCCAGTTACTACCAGAGATTTGTTTGGGGAAATGCCAAGGCAGCTTGATGATGGTGTGAAGGAGCCTTTTGAAGAACGATACAGACGTGTTCGCCGTGAACAGCGGCGGGAACTTGAGAGACAGTGGTTTTACAGGGGTATTACAGAATCCAGTGATGAAGACAGCTTTAGTTATTAAGATTTCTTTCTGACTGATTTCGGGCAAGAGATATTTTATTACGAGTGTTACTATTTGTTTTTGTTTGATTCAGGTGGATTTGAGTATCTGTCACGGTCAGGAGGTGATTTTGATGTTCATTTGGGCATTGCCATTTCACGCTTTTCATTATGAGTTGAAAGATGGCTCTGACATTGCCATATTTGCTTTTGACAATAACGATTCAACTTGTGATTTTGGAGACAGCATAAAACGTGTTATATGTAAGAACGTTAGTTGTGACTTTTCAAATCAAGAACAGGTGGAAAGCTATATTGCCAGGTATCTGATGGAGCGTGATATTCAGATAAAACAGCCCATAGGAGAGTTCTTCCATGTAAGTTGTATCCTCAACAGAGCCAGTAGCCTATTTGGAGGGGTATCAGTTTTTGAAAAATGTGTTGAATCAGACGCCCGCTTGCGAGTATCTCACAGGTTGTTATGTGAATATGGCAAAGAAATCATTCAGTTAGAGGTAAGCAGTGACTATATTGAAGGTTTGAGTATTTGGGACTATAGGCAGTTGAAATTAAATGCAGCACTCTTTTGGAGGAGTTACCATCAATAAGTCAATATTTTACACGAGATGACAACGGAGAATGAGACAAATAAGCAGACAGAAAAAAGGAATCAGTTGAGCTATATCCTAATAGCCGAACTGATTCCGTTGTAAGAGCATTACTCTTAAGGATTAAGGGCGATTCAAGTTCTGTATTGGAGAATAGCTACTGATTTATATAGTTGAGTTTGAGCCTTTGAGTTGTGAGAGAAAAATCAGAAGCTCAAGGTGGGGTTTAGACCTATCAATAAGCAAATGAAGTCATTCAGGTATCTCAAGTTGATTAAAGAGGTATAGGAGTTTGTAACATTTCTGGTAATTTAGCAGTATTTAATCCCCAGGGGTACTGAATTCTTTTAGGAGGTATTAGTTATGAATTTATCGGTGAGTCAGGTTGCCGAGATGTTCGCGGTAAACATAACAACTATTTATTCCTGGGACAAGAAGGGCATTTTAAAGCCAACCTGGGTATTCCCCGGCACCAAAAGCCGCAGGAATAGGTTCTATTCCGAGGAGTCTGTAAAAGCCTTATTTGAGAGTTGTTACCAATGCGAAAATAGAGATTTTACCATGATATCTGTCAATGAGGTGGCAGATATGTTAGGGATATCAAAGCAGAGGGTATATGTTCTGGAGTCCAGGGGCGACATCTCAGCAGCCTGGGTATCCCCAGGAGGCAGACGGTACTACTCAAAGGAGAAAATCCAAGAGTTTTACAACCAGGGGTATCAGACAGACAAAAAATAACGAGTTTCTATCCTAAATCATATACGAGCCAATATGGATTACTACGATTAGAACGATGATTGAAAGGAGGAGAACTTTCATGGAATCAGGAGTTGATTTGTTGACATCATATGATTTCGCAAAAGCCATTGGAGTCAGTGCCGCCACAGTTAAGAGATGGGATAACAATGGCACTTTAACTGCATATTTAGTTACCCCAGGAGGCTCCAGACGATATCATCCTAATCAGGTGAAAGAGTATTTCGAGAAGTACAAAAGATAAAGGGCGAGATTTTATACAAGATTGCTTTTAGCTAAGGAGATTTTATCATGGTAAAACCACAATTCAAGGTACTTCGTGTACTGCGTACTTTTAGCTTTTATGACTACCAAGGTAAGCGT
Organism: uncultured Lachnospiraceae bacterium; assembly: GCA_910586315.1. Lineage (GTDB taxonomy): Bacteria > Bacillota > Clostridia > Lachnospirales > Lachnospiraceae > CANRXD01. The sequence continues at coordinate 109,060 of CAJUIP010000004.1, forward strand.
TTAACCGTGAAGGCGATTTGGGATAATGCTGATAGGGCGAGATGTACCATTGATATGGAAGGAGCCCCTGCTTGCTGGTACAAGTTGGCCTCCAAACAGTATATTGGGTACAAACATTCCATCAGGCAGGATTTGGTGAAGCTGATTCGAGAGTATCTGAAAAGCACCAGAACCGATGTATCCTCATTTGACATCATTGATGAGAGTCTTACGCTGATTGCGGGGTACGGCATTGATTCAAGAGCCAGTTGGCATAACGAGATAGCGATGAAATTTGGTATCCCTGAAGATGGCAGCCATCCTACCAAGACAGTGACTTATTTCGGCATCCCCAGGGGTACTCAGGTTACAGCTTACTTCGATAACTGTGATACCCCTCGTTCTCTAGATAAAGATATTGCAGATTACCGAGGTTTAGTTTCTACATTCAGACAGCTAGTTCAGAGCGGTCAAGTTTGACATCTCTAGTTATAAAAATCACTTAAAGATTCTCAAAGGAAGGGGTAAGCCAGATGGACAAAGAGACAATCAATATGAAGAATTTCGTGTTAGAAGATGATGACCCTAAGCTGATATCAGAGCAGAAGAAGCAGGAGACATACGCTATCATTGAGTGGGGACTGACAGGAGGCTTGCTGGTACTTTTAGTTGCCGGAGTGTTTATATTGTGCCGGGTACTATTCCAGATATAGGAGTTAAAGGTGCAGGCACTAAGCAGCAAGACGATTTGGTAAAGACCACAAAAGAGGCTTTATGCCAGGGGTACTGGAGACTGGCGGCCAGAGGCTAAGAAAGCAGCCAAGTTTATGTTATTAGGAGGCAAGATGGTATTATGAGAGCAAATCTAGCAAGGGAGCAGCCCCCAGGGGTATCATCCACAAATGATTCAGGGGTATCGGAGGTCGGCCAGCAAACGCCGAGAAAGCCGAGGGCAGAACAACCAGAGTATCCAGGCAATTCTCAATCATCCCCAGGGGTACTTGATGGTATGGACATTGAGTTTGAGGCTCTTTCACTGGAATCAGAGTCCAGGCACTTAGCAGTGCCAGTTACTATGCAAGACGAGAATTTCAGCAATATAGATATAGCAGTATCGGAGCAAAGGTACAAGGTGACAGAATTACAGCAGGAGGCTGTACCCTTTATCAAAGATGCAGTTGAGATAGAGGTGAAAAAAGCTGTCAAGAAGGATATTGGACATCGCTTAGATAAATATGAAAAACGGCGTAACCGGCGATTCATGGCCAATATAATCGGTACTTGCATGAAGTGGGGTATCGCAGTTCTTATTGCTTTAACTATTTATGGAAATGTCCAGCTCCGCACGAGGATTATCCTAGTAGCTCAAGATGTGAGGGAGATGGTTACTTGTTTGCTTAACAATGAGGAAGTATCGTCAAATAAGCTGGTTGAGGATTTGTTCAGGGACTTGGGTGACGATTTTGGCAAGGAGGAGCGAGAGAATTGATTTGAGAAGCAGCAGACTCAGTGACTTACCTGCAGAGGCAGCGAGTATTATCAGGAGTTTGGTGTTATGGGACATCAGTTTAGAAGGCTTAAACATCAGATACTTTGGGTGGGACAGGCTCCGAGAAGGAGAGGTAAAGACTTCAAGGAGCCAATAAGTTCTACGGAGACAGCATTGTATTCTTAAGCGGCTAAGGAGTCAGGGGTATCCGTGAAATAATCGAATCAGGAAGGGAGGTATTGATATGAAAGTCGGCTTGATTCTTATCAGTTTATTGGTTTGTCTTGCATTGCTGACAGGCCCTTATATCAGATGGGGTATCGTCGCTTTTATTATTTTCATTATCTTTAAAAACGACCAGCTCCGCACGAGAGTCTGTGTGGTAGCTAAAGATGTGAAGGAGATCGTGATTTGCCTGATTAACAATAAAGAGGTATCGTTTGATAAGCTGGTTAAGGATTTGTTCAGCGAGTTAGATGACAGCCTGGATAACGAAGACAGGGCAAGTTGAGGAGTTCAGTTATAAATGGTTGAAGCAGACTTACATTAGAAGCATCTTATACAATAGTTGCGGTGATATTAGTTTTTTTCGCATATGAAAACAATTACATTTGAGATTGGCTCTCTGCTTTTGGGCAGAGAGCCTGTTTTAAGTTTTTTCGGTGATTTTTCACATTTTCTAAACTATATGATTTGGGGCATGTATTCCTGGATATTGGTACTGCCCTGGAGAATGGAAAACAGGTATCAGGTACTCATGAACCATAGGTTCCCCAGGGGTACTGTCCAGGATATTGGGAATTTGCCCTTGGAGATGAATTTGAAAAATCACATCTTATTTCACTTTCATAAGCGTCGGTTGGCTCCTAATCCAAGGGGTAAAAAATTTTTATATATTATAGAGAGGCGGTTCAAAAATGGTGAATATGTTATCAGAAGTTGTGAAGGCGGATTTTCGGAGTTATGACGGCATGGTGGTTGAAGGTGCTTATACTACAAGTGAGGACGGCTGGGTACTGGTTCAGTCAGATTTGTTTGAGTGTCTGCTGTATAGCGGCATGGCATTTGAGTTTGCCGAGAAAGCATATGGTAAACGGATTATTCAAAGATATAACGGGAGTCAGCCACAGGAGTATATAGCAACCGGAGATCAGAGGCTAGATATTCTGGCTTTAATTATCAAAGGATATACGAAGGAGGAGGCAGCCAAAGCACAGAAGGTTTCCATCCGTTCAGTCGATACAGCTTTGGCATTTGCTCAATCGCTCAATGCTGGGCAGCTTTGTGCTCTGTTCTTTAATCATGGAGGTGATGCGTTTGCCGGAGTCAGCGGAGATGACCTTCGAGATTTCGTGACATGTGCATGTTCATATCCCAGGTATCGGCGGGTATTGGATGAGAAAGTGGAGGCGGCTCTGAAGGAGGAGGGCTAGGTTTCCCAGGTTTAACTGTCATACGATGAGGTATTCCCCCAATTTATATAGGGTTTGTTACCACATTCAGGAGTAATGCTCTGTTACGCAAGATAACCAGGGGTATGCTGTTATTGTTCCGGCACACAACTAAGATAGAACAGAATGAGAAGCCGGTTTAAAGGCCATTAAAACACACCAGGAAAGGGTTGAGATAGTTACTTCCGGGAATAGAGGTCAAACTATTCAATCCGGCACACTTTTAATTAAAGTCCGGGACATCTGGAGAAACAGGGGTTAATTGGTTAATCTACCTAATCCGGCACACAATTCTTTGTGAAAATTAGCCACTTTGAAATCTTGATGAAAAGAGCTACAATAACACACCAGTCGGAGGTGGTTATTGTGGCATCTGAAAAATATTTGCAGGATATGAAGGCTCAAAAGTTTGGGATAGAGATTGAGTTTTCTTTTATAACGAGATATATGGCAAAAGAGGCAATATGCCGTGAATTAAACAGCCAAGATATGATTGACGCAAAAGGCAGAAAGTGGAAGATAGTCAATGATATCTCTATAGTTCCCAAAAGACGCACAGAAGATGGATCAGTTGTTGGTGCAGACAGCTATTACAGTGTTGAGTTGAATTCCCCCATTTTGGAGTATGACGATTTGGACTTATTGGGAGGGGTACTGAAAGCTCTCCGTGATGCGGGGGCTGAACCGTCTGAGGTTTGCGGGATTCATATACATGTCAGTGAAGATGGTCATACAGTACGCTCTTTGCGTAATCTGATTAATATGTTTATGCAAAAAGAGGATATTATGAAAGAGGCTTTTCAGATTGACGATACCAGACAGGAAATATATTGCCAGAATGTTAATAAAGATTTAGTTTCTAAGATTAATCGTCATAAGGCACGTACATTGAATGAGTTGTTTGACCAGTGGAACGAAGAATACTGTGGCAGATACAGAATGTTAAACATAGAGTCTTTATATAATCGGCTGGGTATTGAGTTCAGACTTTTCAATTCTACCTTAAATATGGAAGTTGTTAGAGCATATATTGTATTTTGCTTAGCGGTATCTCAAAAGGCTAAGACTATGCAGCGATCTGTGCCGATAAAGAGTAAGATGGATAATAACCGCTATGGTTGGCGTAATTTTTTAAACCGCCTTGGTTTGGCTGGAGATGAGTTTAAAGAAGTAAGGAGGCGGCTATTAATGCATGTATCTGGCGATGCCGCTTTTCATAGTCCAGAGAAATATGGCAGACGTAGGATTATAAGGTATTAGTTAAAATCTCCGCAATCAGATATTAGATGTTGCGGAGATTTTTTGTGTATGAACATTCAACAATGGAGAAGGAATTTCACACAATAAGGTATCGTCCTAATTGATATAGACTCTGTTGCCGTACCCAGGAGTAGCCCTTACTAAGCCAGGGGTAAGGGGTATCCTATCTAACGAATTTTTATTTCATATGTATTTTCCTCATATTCTATTTCTAACACATATTTCCCGATTTGAACCGTTGTTCCGCTATCCACCGGATGAAAAGCTTTAGTTTCTGAATCAAAAAGGAAAAATTCATCTATCAGTTGGTTTTTCGTAGCGTCAAGAATATTGTTTATACAATTATCACAAAATAACCGCTTCATTCTGTGAAGGCTGACGATTCCCTTGCCGCAAGTTAGCTTGGCAGTTACGAGGTTATCGCTATATGCCCTCACAACCTGTATATTTGTCTGGCTTACCTCGTCATATCCAAAATTTGTGGAAACCCCGGTAAACCCATCTTCAGGGGTATCTCCCTTTTCATATAAGTCCAGGGAGTAGAGCATGCCAGTATTGGAGCCTATAAGGTAAGCCTGAGATGGGTAGTCTTTCATGCAGGTTGGGCAATGGTCGGCAGTGTTGGGAATATATTGGAGAAGCTCCTTGATGTCATTGTTGTGCCTGATGATAATCAAGTCTTTTCGAAGTTGCTCTGCAAGTTCATCATATTCATCGTTGGTTGCAGTAGACATGTAAGCGATAACAGTGTTTATAATTTCGTCAGTCTGTTGCTGAATACGGTGATTGGCTATGAGAGTGCCAGCCAAATCCCCCAGGGTACTCAAAGCCAATACAGTAAGGCAAGTCATAAACGAGCCATACCAGAGATAGCGTTTATCAGTCTGATTCAGGCTCCCTGGAGGGGTATCCTCATACTCCCATAAGATTTTCCATACATCTTTTAACCATTTCATACATTTTCACCTCGTTTTAATGTGGAGTGAGTAAACTAGATACAATTATACTATAAAGTGATGTCACTTAGCTGTCAAGTGACTGTATATTATTTCTAAGACATGTTGTACGATTTATCTATATCCAGGGGTATCCTCTTAAGGGGGTTGTATTTTGGAGGCATATCCCTAATCGGAGGGGAGATATGGCAACAAATAAGAAACCATTCACCTTGCGTATGCCAGATGAGGTATTTGACAAGATAGGCTTTTTGGCTACCAGGGAGCATCGTTCTATCACTAACTACATAGAATATGTGTTATTGAAGCACTTGGCAGAGATTGAGGCTCAATATGGCGAAATACCGCTTGAAGGAGGCAAAAGCTGGTCTGATAAAGTAAAATGATGTCACTTGACAGTCAAATGAATGTATAAAATCCCCTGAGTTTGGGCTAACATAGTTCCATATACAAAATGGAGGATATAGGTATGGCTACAAATAAACGTGTGTTCACTTTGCGTTTATCCGATGAAGTGTTTGATAAGATAGGTACTTTGGCTACGGCAGACCACAGATCAATGACTAATTATATAGAATATGTATTGATTCAGCACCTGGAACATATTGAGAGGGAGCATGGAGAGGTGCAGATTAAATACGAAGATAGCAACTGAGGCGAGGACATCCGATGGATGTCCTTTTTGAGTACCCAGGGGTATCCGTCAGTTGCTGTTTGTTATTTCAGAACGGCAATTTAAATGAGTTTTTGACACATATCGATGATTTCCACCTATCCTATTTAACAAAACTTATAAAGGATCGGAGGTATTCATTATGAAGAAAGATAGGACTTGGGATATTACATTTCTAATGCTGTCAGTTATTATGCTCCTGCTGATGATGTGCATCAGATCGGGACGTTTTGTATCAAGCGATACATACTTTCACTACAATCGTTTGCTTCAGATGCTGGATTGCTTCAAAGACGGTAAGTACCCTTGGTTTTATTACAATGACTTTCAGGGAGTTGGTTACAGCACACCATTTTTCTATGGCCAGTTGACATTGTTGCCATTCAGCATTTTCCTGCCATTGGGTGTCATCGGGTTTGGTTATGCTTACAGCTTTATATGTTACATCGTCATATGGTTAGGGGTACAAAGCTTCACCAAGCGATTCTCCGATAAATATGCTCAGATAGCCTTTGTTTTCATCCTCTCCCAATTTGCGGTAGAGCGTATCTTTTACAATCAGTCGCTCCAGGCATTTAAGATAGGTTTTGGGATTGGCTTCTTTTTCCTTGCATACTGCGTGGACTTCTTCAGAGACAGGAAGGGCTTTATAAAGCCAGCCTTGCTGTTCTGCCTGATTTTTGATACCAGTCTGAATGCGGCAGTTGTCATGTTCATAGCATGTTGCGTACTTTTCATCGTATATTTCGATTCAAGAATGATACGTCAGTATTTCAGATTTGCCGTCTTATGTTGCTTGTTATGTTCCTACTTTATAGTCAATATTTTGTACCATTCAGATGTTCTAACCAGGACAAAGAATATTGCCTTTGCGATTGCAACGCACAATTACAGTGATGACCTGATTGTTGGGTTTTCAGGCTTTGGTCAGCCGGGGATAAGGCTTCTTGGGGTACTGCCATTTCTATGGTCAGTTAAATGTCTTTTGTCAAGAAAGCTGAGTAAACGCGAGGTAATTGGTCTAATCCTTTGTGCGGTCTGTGTTATAGCCAGTTACGAGCCTATTTTCATCTATTCAGGGCTATACATACTATTCCAGGTTCCAGTTCGTTATCTGGGTATTATAGTTTTGGTTTATCTTATCATAGCGTTTCGTCATGAGGATTTACGTTGGTTCATAGTAATGTCCTGCATAGTTACGGCAGTTACAAGCTGTATTTACGTTAGTAGGTCTGGTTTACTCGAAGAGGAGGATATCCCAACGCTAGGCAGCGTTGCTATGGGTGATTATCTGCATGAATCTTTTGACTGGGAGGTTTTTGACTCCATGCGTCAAGCAAATGGTAAGGCTTTCACCGAGAGCAGGGGTATCGTGGTTATGCAGTCGGATGGAGAGGAGGAGTTGTATTTTCCCAAGTTGTATTACAGAGGCTATCGGGCTTCAGGCTCTGATAGAACCTTTGATGTGAAAATGGGAATCAGCCAGTTTATCTATGTTGAGCCCGATGGGTATGTCGGGGAGATCAGGCTAGAGTATTGTCATCCCATATGGTTAAAGACATTGGGTATTTTCTGCTTAGGCTTATGGCTGATTATAGCAGGGGTATCCTACCGCAATAGGGGGTACTGATATTTTGGGACTTTGCACTGGATATGCAGAGTCCCTTTTTTATGCTGTAAGATGATGTCCATAATAGCTTAAAGAGTGGAGATATTATCTGAGATGGTTATAGGAATATTGATTTTACTATTGTATTTCATTCAGTTGATTCTGTGTGACGCATTGCGATTATGAGTCTTTCTTTTGCTGCTGATAGGGGTACAGCCGTACCTCTCCATATGCGTACTGCGGTTATGCAGGTGTGTGCTTTGCTTCTTAAGGTTTATAGTATGTATCATCAAGATTACAGCGTATCTCTGTTCATTTAAATTGTACAGACTTGACATCGCATAGAACCTCTGACTAATCATTTTGTGGATATTGTGATCAGCACTGTCATTCTGAAGTTTAGTATTGCGATTGATAAAAGGTGCATAGCTTCTCTTATGATTCATTTTGCGAAGATGCTGGTTTGGATTTCTAATCTGACTTTATAAATTGTTCATATGTGGAGGAGCAGGGAATCGCTGAAATTATTTATTGCAAGTATTCAGCATCGCCTTGCTAATCTGAAATTATATTCTATGAAAATGCAGGATGGCACTGCAACTCTTTTCGTTTTTATTGCGCCTCATTGGAGGGTAAAAAGAAAACCGTTAAGAGTTTGGCCTTAGTTTCCTTTAGTCGAATTTTAGGAGGTACAATATGCAAGAAAAGTATTACAGTTTACGTGAGTTTGCAAAGAAGGTAGGAGTTTCTCCGCAACGTTTGTCTGAACTTGTCAAGAGAGGGTATATTAAAACTTCAGCTTCTGGTATGATTCCAGAGAGCGAGGTGGAATATTTTATCAGGGAGAAACTTCTGAAGGATTTGAGTCATAACCCTAACTCTTATCTTTGTATTGTTTTCGATAAGACTTCCGAGGAACTATCTGAGTTTAAGGAGTATTACGACGAGAAGATGAAAGAAGGGTTCAGTGATATCATAGAGGTATCATCTATTACAGGGTTGGTGAAAAGGTTAAGAATAGCCGTTATCACTAATGGAGCCAGTAATGATACTACTGTGCTTTTATATACCAGATATCAGAAGGAACTTCTCAAGGAGTTGGTAAAAAGGGTACAAGCTGCCGCCTTCCGATGTTTATGTGCTTGTGTGGCTAAAGAGGAGGCGGGGAAAGTGCCTATCATTTGTGCCTATGAGCTTTTCATGTATGGAAAGATATATTCCTACGATGAAGAGACTGCTGAAATCTATCACAAGATACTTTCCGAAGAAGGAACTAAAGGCTCATCGTGGAATAAATCTGACCCGATTTCTACAATGGAGGAGTCTTTTAAATCCATTGCTATTAGTCTTAATATTCCACTGGAAGCCAGAGGACAGCTGACACCAGAAGTAGTCAAGGTTATTGAGGCAATGTCCGTTAATGATTATGGTAAACCCGATGGTGAGTTTTTTGATTGGTTTTTTGGATTAAATCTATTGCCAAAGGATGAATCAAAAACGAGGAAGACTGGTGCAGAGGCTGCTAAAGTCTTTAATTCTGTTAGAACGAAGCTAAGTCAGGCACATAGGTCAACCGAGATCCATCGTACCAGCTATAATGGCTTCTATACTATTGTCAATATTACTAAGGATTTCCCCAGTGAGGATTTAACGTCTTTATATAACGATATGGAAGATGGTTATTACAAAAACGTTGAGATTTTTGGCTCCAGTGTAAATGATATTGCTATGCATCTCCAAGACCCACTCCTCAGTTCTATTGGACGTCATCAGAGAAATAGGAGCGCTGTTGTAACATTTCTATCTGAGTCGGAGATTTTTGGTACGAGTTCAGAGGAGGTATCCAGTTGAAAAACTGGATATTTTCCTTGATTTGCTGTTTAAACTGCTAATAAATGGTATTCTACCAGAGTCTCATTGTACCCCTTGATTTACTATGTATCACCGCATCATCAGGGAGTATCAGTTGCTCCTTGGCAAGTGTAAGAATGTTTAATCCAATCAGGGGTACTACGTATTTGAGTGTATATTCTGATGAAAAATGGAACCTTTTATCATCGTTTCTTGCCATGTGTCTTTGAAAAATGCTGGTATTTGGGGGTATTTTGGGGGACGTGAAAAAAGCGAAAATAGCGGCAATGTTTATTATCGTCATTATATTTGACCAGGAGGATATAGGAGATGGCATCTACATTTTTTAAGACGTTGAAGTTTTTGGAAGAGACAGACTCCGCAGGAGGCTTATCCAAGGAGTCCAGTTCTGTCTTGAGACCGCTGGTTGCATTTATAGAAGGCGGTTGCTGTGCTGGCTCCAAAGTTGAGAAGTTTATTATGGAGAACTTCAGACTATCTAACAGTGAGATGTTAGAAAAGTGGAATCGAGTTAATTCTGGAAAGGTTAAGACGGAGGAAACTCTCAGAAGCCAGATTTCGTTGGTTAGTCGCTATCTTCTCTCATTGTTTGGTATAACTCCAGATGAGTTGAATTCAGCATTTATTAATGGTGACGTCAAGAAGCTGGATAGAATTTCAGATATACTGGAGGCTTTTGAGATAGAAGATTCCGACCTTTCAGCGAGTTTCCCTATTATTTTTCAATACAACCTTTTACCCAATGATTCTACGGATTCTGTTTATGAGATGGGAGACTGCAGCAAAGAAATCCAGCTTTTAAAGTCATTAGATCGAAAGGCTATTGAGTCGCTGGTATCAGAAGTGGACATGGATAAGCTGATATATGTATTGCAAACAATACGAGACCCACTGGTTAGAGATATTTATATAAAACCAGAAGGCAAGGTAAGGAAGGTTAAGTCTGCATCTGTAAACCTTAAAAAGCTGGAATTTTGCAAAGCCTTTGGGGGTATCGAGCCAAGGCAGCTTAAGCCAGCATCAGGCATCCGAGGTTCTGATTCAATACCAGACAAAAAGGCATCCAAGAGGCCGTTTGCTTTGGGGGTATCAGATGAACTTATGGATATGCTAGTTTCGGGGGTAAGAAAATATGAGAATCTTCCACCTGCTAAAAAACTCAAGTCTGAAAGCAGGTCAACAGAGGAGTCACAAAAGGCCGCTAGTGAATTGTTGGAACTATTTACCCTTGAGGGATTCAAGCGTCAGTTCAACAAATTGAACCCGGCGGATTTGATTAAGGCACTGGAAAAGTATAAGACTGGCGATTAGGCAGAGATGGTATTTCCCCAGCGGGATAAGGCCGGGGGTATCAAAAGTGTTTCTTCTATAATATAATAGGATGCGTTTTTGGCGGCATTCCCTTTATGGCTGGGGATGCCGCCCTTTTCTATGGAAGGTACTGGTGTTTGCAGCATTAGCACTAAATTTCTGCGGGTATTTTTGGTTATAACTGATTATTCACTTTTCCCTGAATCAGAGTTATCATCACACACCACTGGATGTCGAAAAACCCCATAATTGGGTCGGAACGCTCTGAAAGGCTCACGTTTGTGCTTTGGGCGGTTAATGGGGAAATATTCAAGGGGGTTCTGAATCAGGCCACACAGGGGCTTCTGTGCGGTCATGTTTTTCCGGTTTGCGGAGTCGAATAATATACAATAATCGACCTTTGCCGTATTTACGGGCTTTCCGGAGAGGGGTATGGGAACGAGGCTTCTGATACGAACATTTTGCCCGTTTTATACGACTTCCAGTGAACCTGATGGTGGGAGGAGGTGAGTTGGTTCTATGAATAAGAAATGCGTTGCTTTAACCGAGGAACAATACAAGGTAAGTATTGAGTTGCTCCGTCATGGCTTTATGCTAAATGATAAGTTGGTAAAACCCAATGAGAGGATAGCAGCTATTTTAGTGCTTCAGGCATCCCTTGGTTTGCGGCTGGGAGATACGCTTCAGCTTAAGATGTCCTCATTCATTAAAGACGGAGGCAGGTGGCGATTAGACTTTCGGGAGCAAAAGACAGACAAAGCACGTGAGTTTACAGTGCCAGTTGAGGTGTATACTTTCGTTCAGGAGTATGCAGTGGCCAGGGGTATCAGCCGCGACGCCAGACTGTTTGATATTTCAGAGCGACAGGTGGAGCGTCATTTGAATAAGGTATTTATGAAAATGGGGTTGCCATTGCGTCAGTTTGGGAGCCACAGCTTTAGAAAATTCTTTGCAACGAGAGTGTATCTGGATAACGAGATGAATATTGAGTTGGTGCGAATCCTGCTTCAGCATTCAAGTGTTCAGATCACACAGCGGTATCTCAATATCAGCCATAAAATGGTTGAGAACGCTTTGGCAAAGACGGCGGCTCATGTGATTTAGGAGGTGGCTATGGATACAAGAAAAGAAGTTCTTGAGTCTTTGAAAAAAGAGTTTGAGTTGGATAAAGATGTTAGTTTTGGTTCCTATGTGACTTATGTGACTTCTATTGATGATTTGGCCTATATGCCAGACGAGGAGGTTAAATGGCTTATAGACGAAAATGTTAGTCTGTTTATGGGAAGGCAATATGGCAAGATTGTGCCAGGAAGTTGTAATTGGGAACTCTATACGGATCGATTTCATCAGCTTACAAGGGAAAAAGAGCAGATAGCTTACGAGCGTTATAAGACTATTGTAAAGGATAAGATATTCTTTCAACTTGAGGAGATGTTATACTTCCATGACTTTTTGGAGCGATTTACAGATGGGTATCACAATCATCAATATTTAAAATATGAGCAGGGTATTATGGCAATTAATCATAACTCTGATTTTTACGACGTCATACCATACCGCTATGTCCCCATGTATGTGTGTGCGAGAAAGGGTAATGATTATACCTTTATAGAAACAAATTCTTTAAAGATACCAGATGCATATGAGTTGTTCACTTTTGTTTCAAGTGGCTATTGTCTACATTATTGTTTTACGAATGGTATGAGACAAGAGTCAGTTGATGTAGAGGCAGACGAGTGGTTTGCACTTGTATTTAATACGGAAGGAAATTGCCGAGCCACATCCTACTATAAATGGGTGCATTTTGGGATGGCAGTTAGGCCAGATAAAAAAGAGGTTGAGTTTTACGATGCAAACCAGGCAATCAGAATATTCCATGAGTTGTTTGGCAAGTGTAAAAAATTTTTCGACCATGCATTTGGCGAGTATGACGGAGAGGCGAAAATGAAATCGGCAGACAGAGATCGGAGGTTCAAGTGATTAGATTGAAGTTGTTTTATACTGAAAAAGATTATATGAATTCTGTTTTATGTGAAGCTCCTATTCACAGATATAGCGACAAGGACTTTTATCGTTTAGTCCAAGGCTACGCAGGAGAGAAGAAGACAGGCCCACCATTCAGAGATGCTGATTCGGTAAAGTTCATTCGTGAAATTGACAAGGCTGAATTTGTTAAAGATGACTGGTACAGTGTTGTTACTCCATTTGGAAGAACTAATATGACTGCTTTATGTGGCGGGACTCAGTATGCTCTTACAGTTATTGCAAATAGCCGTCGAGGTATCTACACGCAGTTTAAGGGGTATGGGGACGACATTTGGAGCAGATTGGCAAGTTTGTCTATGGATGTCTTGATTTATTGTTATGTAAATATTTATAGTGAAGATTGGCATTATCTTCCTTTTGAAGATGAGACTAGAAAAAGAGTTGTAATTGAGAATTACAGGTATAAGGATGAGGAAGTTGAGGCTTATCTTGGAAATGGGTTTTCTGAGTCAGTTATTGATGGAAAACTGTATGTGAGTGGACTTTTTGAGGAGTTTCGGCTTGACTGGAGTAAGAACCTGGGGATTTTCATTCAAGGTGCAGAATACCTGCTTGAAAGAGATGGTCAGTTGTACAAGCACCTGCCGACTATCACTAATATTGAGGAGTTTGCCAAGACAATGGATGAGCGTCAAGCAGGTATGTTTAACGAATATCTAGGCGAGCCAGGTATATGGGAACCTGATTTAGACGGGTTTATGAGAGAGAAGGCATTCCTTGAGAGCCTGTCTGTCCATAACTATATGCTCAAAGTTCCTAAAGAGCCTATTGTTAAATATCCTATATATTTTATAATAAGGAGGCGAAAGGGAACTTGCGAGTGTACAATTTCAAAGAAGACCAGTTGTAAAAATCCATCATTTTCCTCGTTGCTTTTGGAAGACTTTGTGCGTTTGTCTGATTGTGAAAAAGCGGAATTTGAAAAACTGGCGATTGTTTTTGATATAGAATTGTTTGGAGATGCCAACAAGGTCTTTGAGTTGGCAATATTGGCGTTTAAATTATACGATAATATCGTGGAGATCTATGATGGTATTCATGTTGCAAAGGAATTTGTTGATTTTGTGAAACCATCTTACGAGGCGAATTCATTAACTGCTGTTAAAGGAGTATACGATTGAGAAGACCAGAGCGTATTGAACCAATACTAAAGAAAATAAAGGAGGCTTGGGAACTTTATCCAGACATGCGCCTGGGTCAGTTGCTGGCCACCTGCACAAAGTCAGCCAACCTCTCAGGTGTTGAGGACGACGAGTTGCTGAAAGGATTACAAGAGTATATTGATAGTATGAAGAAGGCACTTGGTACATACTCAGGGGTACTGGGGAAGAACCAGGTTATTATATAAGTGAATAAGTGTCCAGACGGAACTTATCATTTAACTGGCGATCCGGCTCATTCTGAGCCAGAGATAGGTAAGGACATCAGCAGTATGTTCAACAAGAACGGCGGTAATTATATGGAGCGGGTGTCTTTGGTAGCTAGGCAGGATAATTTTAAACTGGATTATGTAAGCTCAGCCAGGGGTATCGTTGATCGCACTGTTTTGGGTTTTAAGGTTATGGAGGATTATATGGAGATATTTGATACATATGAAGCCATTCAAGTTTTTGGTGCAGCGTTAAAAGAGGCTCAAGATTCAGGTAAGTGTACCGGGTATACGTGGATAAGACGTGTAATGTAAATTTGAGATAATGCATCTTGGCTGGCTGTAAGCAGATATTTTAGCCGAGATGCTATGGTAAATCAAAAGCCAATTTGTTTCAGCCTGATTCCAAGGGGGTATGCTATGTAAGGCAGCTTTTAAAAAGGCAAAATAAATATGTTTTAGCCATGTTCCAGGGGTATCCCTTAAAACAAGGTATTTTCTCTAAAAGATGTTATGAGGCATCTGTGCTGAGTATTTGTTTCCTGAATATCTTAGTGCAGATGCCTATTTATTGCTGGAGATTGTGAGCCTCAAAGGTAATAGACTATATTGAGTATGACTGGTATCAAATTTCATTGAAAGGAGTTTTATTATGAGGACAGAGATTCGATTTTCCGGTGAAGGGATACCAGTTACCGAGGCAGCCAGGATTATGAAGAAAGACCAGCAATTTGTGAGGCAGGCTATGATTAAGGGAATTTTACCGATTGGTGTTGCATTTATGAAAGAGGGCAGCAAACAGTATGATTACTACATCAGTCCTAAGCTGTTTTACGAGTTTACAGGTTATGTCTATAACGAGATTTTGGAGTAAGCGTTTAGGGGGGGTGAGGAGGTGGGAAAACCCTTTAGGTGGATTCTATGGCAATAATATACGACCTCGGTTATGAGTATGATATTAGTAGGGGAAAGAACTTGCATCTTTGGTGGTTAGGAGTTAACATGCACAGCAACAAAGTGCAGAAGCACTTTTGCTTTGGTTCGGTCTGGTATCGTAACAGCTTGCCTGCGAAGGTAAACGCAAGACTTTGGTAAGACGACTACCCTCCCCAAATGCAAAAAAACCGGCACTTGCGGATTCGATCGAGCAGGCTGCGGATGAAGGAAAGTTTTAAAGATCAGGAAATTCTGAAAGAAAAAGAAAGTTCTGAAGAAAAGAGAAGTTCTTAAGAAAAAGAAATCTTGGAACAGGGGGCGTCTGTCATGGCGTCCCCTGAATATGTGTGTTGGAGCAGATAAGATCGAATAACAATGAGATATACTTTCACGCAAGAAGCAATTTGGGGGTTCATAGGAAAGCCCTTCTCTCTGTCAGATTCTATACTTTTTTGTGGCAAAATCATTGATGGTATGCTAAAATCAAAGACAGGTCAAAAAGCCTCAGCGCAGCCGAACTACGCAGCCGGAAATTTGTCTTGCCGATGAACGAATACCGGAGGGAATGCTATCTGCGCGCAGGGCCATGTCTGGGGCAGAATCGTGAGTAAATGAGGACAAATGGTATTTTTTCTCCATTATCTGTATATGATATAATGGAGGAATGCGGCATGAATGAAAGGACAGAGTACGTGAAAATTCGGTGGATTGAATTTGAAAATTTGAAAACAGGTCTTAAAATTGAAAGGATAAACTTTAATAAAGATATTACCTTGTTAGTTGGATTGTCTGGCGTGGGAAAAACGCAAGTTCTTAATGCGGTGGAATATTCGTTGAACCTTGCAGTGGATAAAGATGTGATTTTGCGTCCTTATCGTGTCGGGATGGGGATTTTAATTGATAGTGATGAATATGAATGGTTTTACGAAATTAACGAGATAAGCAAAGATAAGTTAATTATCAATGAAGAGAGCAGATGCGAATTTACATTTGAAAAACTTTTGTGTAATGGAAAGATTATTTTTGAAAGAAAGAATGAGAAAGTACACGTAGTTGGATATGATAAAGTTCCGCAGCCTAAAAAAGATGAAAGTTTAATTTTGCAGTATTCAGAAGATGTAAATTTTGAAATTTTGCTTTCCGGGATTCGTAAATTATATTCTGTTGAAATCGAATTGGCAGTTAGAGGGGGAATTCGGAGTGAAAGCTTCAGCCGCTTAAAGTCAAAAGTGACAGATACAATTAAAAATGAAAAGAGCGTAGAGTTTAAAGCATTTAGTCATCTTCCGGTAGCGTTAAAATTGTATATTGCAAAACGATATTATCCCGAATTATATATTAAGATTTTCGAGGCTGTGAAGGAATTATTTATTGAAATTGAGGACATAGACGTAGAGGAAGACAGCATAAGAGAAATGTATTTGGTATCTATTCAAGTATATGGTAAAAAATTATTGCAGCATGATATTTCAAATGGAATGTTAAAAACTATATATTATATTGTAGAATTGTTTACAATGTCAAAAGATTCTCTGGTGCTAATTGATGAATTTGAAAATGGTTTGGGGGTGAATTGTATTGATTTACTTTCTGAATTGATGTTATCAGAACGAAATGATCTCCAATTTATTATAACCAGTCATCATCCTAAAATTATTAATGGTATTGATATGGAGAAATGGAGAATTATCGACAGAGATAACTGTATCGTAAAAAATAGTGGCAGTTTAGACTATGGAATAGGGAATAGTCAGCATGATGCCTATTTCAATTTGATAAACAGATGGGAATTTGAGGGAAAGATATAATGAATTTCTACTTTTTATTGGAAGATGAAAAGTCTTTTCTAAAAGTACTGCCTTCATGGCTTGAATATATGAACTTTAAATGTAAACGCGTTGCGGATATACAAGAGGTACAAGAAAATAATTATGTTCTGCAGAGCGGACAGGGGGTTACCCAGTTAGTTACGAAAGCCCTCTTTGACACAATAGATACCATTTTATTGAATCCAGGCAAAATTGATAAATTAGTAATAATTTTAGATGCAGAGGAGTTGGAGGCTGAAGACAGAAAACAGCTGGTAAATGAGCAGATTAATAATCATTACGAGGCTGAAAAAATAAATTTTGATATAATGATATTCGTCTGCAACCGTTGTTTTGAAACATGGTTATTGGGGCGCCGGGGATTATATCCAATAGAAGCGGTTGATAAAACATCCGATTTTTATCAATATTATAAGCATTATAATATCGAAACAAGTGATCCAGAAGGTATGATACCACCAGAGGACAACGAGGAGACGATTGCAAAATATCATTTTCATTACCTTCATGAATTGTTGCGATATAAGAGAATCAGATATTCTAAAAATAACCCCAAAAATGTAGCGACGGAAGATTATTTTAAGGGAATCGCCGGAAGAATCGCGGTAACAGAACATTTAAAATCATTTAAAGTATTTTACGATTTTGTTTCTTGCGTAAGAGGGTAAGATTTTACATATTTTTTTCGTCCCAGATTTTCATAAGGCAGATGCAAAACTGAACTATTACTATTTTTTTTGCAAAATGAGAAATTTTACACTTCCTTTTTTCAGCGAGGTGTGATACAATAGCACATAAACAAAAAGGTTTCTGCAAACGAAGCAGAGAATTGATAGGATAGAGGCGCGGAATTCAAGAGTACTGCAGCCCATAGGCTGGACCGCCGGGATGCAGGAAAGGGGAGACCGCCGAAGGATTTTTGTCCGGTCCGGGACAGGGATTCTGGGACAGCGCAGAATATGCGCTGTACTGTCACGAAACGTGGAGCGCTATCTTGTGTTGTTGGCTTACTTGCCGTGTTTTTTTGAATTTACACCACAAACGCGTTTTCCGTCAGGGACTGTCGTTTGTGGTGTTTTTGTTTGAAAAACAGAAATTGAAAAAACGGAAAGGAAGTAGGAGAACATGTGCAACAGAAAACGAAAGGGGCTTCTTCTTATAAGCCTGGCACTAATGTTTGTGATGGCGTTTGCCATGACAGCATTTGGGGCAGAGGAAGAAGCAGAGTATGTGCCGGCGGTGTATTCCACCTTCTGGGCCCTGGTGCCTCCGATTGTGGCCATTGGACTGGCGTTACTCACCAAGGAGGTATACAGCTCCCTGTTTGTGGGAATTTTAATGGGAGGAATTCTGTATTCCGGCCTGAATTTTGAGATGACCATTGTCCACATTTTTGAGGATGGTATCATAGGAGTCCTGTCCGACAGCTACAATGTGGGGATACTGGTGTTTTTGGTGATCCTGGGAGCCATGGTGAGCCTGATGAATAAGGCAGGCGGTTCGGCGGCCTTCGGTCAGTTTGCCGCCGGCAAAATTCACAGCCGTGTCGGAGCGCAGCTTGCGACGGTGCTCTTGGGAGTTCTTATTTTCATTGACGATTATTTCAACTGCCTGACCGTGGGAAGCGTCATGCGTCCGGTAACGGATAAGTTCAACGTATCCCGTGCGAAGCTGGCCTACCTGATTGATGCAACGGCGGCTCCTGTCTGCATCATCGCTCCGATTTCCTCCTGGGCGGCTGCCGTAACCGGGTTTGTGGAGGGAGAAGACGGATTCTCTATTTTTATTCGCGCGATTCCGTATAACTTCTATGCCCTTTTAACCATTGTGATGATGGTTGGCATGGTGGTCATGAGGGTGGAATTTGGCTCCATGAAGACTCATGAGAAAAACGCGGTGAAGGGCGATCTCTATACCACGCCGGGCCGCCCCTATGATTATGCCAAAGACGAGCATGTGGCGGTCCGCGGTAAGGTGATGGATCTTTTAATCCCCATTGTTTCCCTGATTATCTGCTGCGTGATTGGCATGTTGTATACAGGCGGATTCTTTTCAGGAACTGATTTCGTGACGGCATTTTCTGAGAGCGATGCCTCCTTAGGACTGACTCTGGGAAGCTTTTTCGGGCTGATCATTACCATCGGCCTCTACCAGATCCGCAGGGTATTAAGCTTCAGCGACTGTATGGCGTGTATTCCGGAGGGTTTTAAGGCCATGGTTCCGGCTATCCTGATTCTTACTTTTGCATGGACCTTAAAGGCCATGACCGACAGCCTGGGGGCCGATGTGTATGTGGCGTCCCTGGTGGCTTCCAGTGCAAAAGGATTTTTAAATTTCCTTCCAGCTATTATCTTTGTGGTGGGCTGTCTTTTGGCCTTCGCCACCGGGACCTCCTGGGGAACCTTTGGTATCTTAATTCCCATCGTTGTGGCTGTATTTGAAAACAGCAACCCGCAGCTCATGATTATTTCTATCTCTGCCTGCATGGCAGGCGCTGTGTGCGGAGACCATTGCTCCCCTATTTCCGACACGACAATCATGGCGTCGGCAGGCGCTCAGTGCGAGCATGTGAATCATGTAATGACCCAGCTTCCCTATGCGGCGACTGCGGCATTGATTTCCTTTGTCACTTACATTGTGGCCGGCTTTGTGCAGACGGCATGGATTTCTCTTGCTGTTGGAATTATTCTGATGATCGGGGCGCTGATGGTAATCAGACTGCTGGGAAATACGGTAACAGAATCGTAACTGCCTGGACGGAGAAAGCTTTCGCCGGGGAAATTATAAAAAAAGGGACCTGTTTTGGCGGATTGCCTGACAGGTCCTTTTTGGCTGTGTCACAGGAAAGGGAATTTATTCCAGTCCCTCAAACTGCATTTCGTAATATTTTGCGTACAGGCCGCCCTTTGCCAGAAGATCACTGTGAGTACCGCGCTCGGAGATATTCTGTTCATTGATGACAATGATTTCATCCGCATTGCGGATGGTGGAGAGGCGGTGGGCGATGGTGACAGTGGTGCGGTTTTTGGAAAGCTCTTCCAGGCTTTTCTGGATATGGCGTTCGCTTTCGTTATCGAGAGCGCTGGTGGCCTCATCGAGAATCAGAATTGGGGGATTTTTAAGGAATACCCTGGCGATGGAGATTCGCTGTTTCTGGCCGCCGGAAAGTCTGGCGCCGCGTTCTCCCACGAAGGTGTCATAGCCGTCAGGAAGTTCCATGATAAAGTCATGAATATTGGCCTTTTTGGCGGCCTCTATGATTTCTTCATCCGTTGCTTCCGGTTTTCCGTAGGCGATATTTTCGCGGATGGTTCCACCAAACAGATATACATCCTGCTGCACCAGACCAATGGAGCTGCGGAGCGATTTTAAGGTAACATGACGGATGTCCTTTCCATCAATGGTGACGGCCCCCTCTGACACATCATAAAAACGGGGCAGGAGAGAGCAGATCGTGGTTTTTCCGCCGCCGGAGGGCCCTACCAGGGCGACGGACCTTCCATGAGGAATGGTAAAGGAAACATCCGTGAGTACTGGCTCTCCGCTGTTGTAATAGAAGCTTACATTTTTGTAAGCGATGTCTCCCTTTACGTCTTTTAAATCCACGGCATCCGGCGCATCCACGATTTCAGGCTCTGTTTCCACAACGTCCAGAAAGCGTTTAAAGCCTGTAAGGCCCTTCTGGAGCATTTCCGTAAATTCCACCAGAATCTGAATGGGGCTGATGAAAATTCCAATGTAGAGAGCATACATGGCCAAATCCGCCGGCGCCATTTCCCCAGCCGCAATCAGGTAGCCTCCGGCCACCAGAACCGTCATGTACATGAGGCCTTGGAAAAACAGGGTTCCAGAGTGGAATTTACCCATGGCACGGTAGTTTCTGTCACGGGAGCGAACGAAATTTTCATTGCTGTAATGGAACTTTTTCCGTTCGATGTCCTCATTGGCGAAGGACTGCACCACGCGGATTCCCGATAAGGTATCCTGGAGCCTGGCATTGATATCACCGATTTTTCTCCGGTTATCCATAAAGGTCTCCTGCATGCTGGCGTTCTGCATGAAACAGAAGACAACCATGAGAATTACCACAACGCCTAAAAGAAGGGCCAGCTTTCCGTTGATTAAGAAGAGGAAAACAAAAGATCCAATGATTTTAATGGAAGAAATAAACACATTTTCCGGTCCGTGGTGGGCAAATTCTGAAATTTCAAACAGGTCGGAAACCAGCTTACTCATCATTTGTCCCGTATTATTTTTGTCATAGTAAGAAAAGGAGAGCTTTTCGTAATGGTCAAAGAGCTCCTTTCTCATATCTCTCTCAATCCAGGTTCCCATCACATGCCCCTGATAGGTAACATAATATTTACAGGCTGTCTGTAAAATGTAAAGAATGAGAAGACCGCAAAGAAGAAGGCCAAGGGAATGAAGAATGGCCTCCTGGTCCCTGGTGAACCAGTCGTTGGCGGCCCGCCTTAAAATCTGCGGAAAAGCCAGATCCACAGCGCTGATGAAGGTGGCGCAAAGCAGGTCCAGAAAGAATACCCTTTTGTAAGGTTTATAATAGGCGGCAAATTTTTTCAGTACGTTCATAATACCTCCCTCATATGTAGCATTAGGTACGAAGCAATCCGGCGTCATAGGGGATACCTTTTACCTTCAACATCATAACATGGAAAACTCAGGAAGTAAATAGGCAGGGAGTGAGGAAAATGCGTGAATTCCGCCGCAGAAAATTATGATCTGGGTAATGAAAATTTAATTGATTTTTAAGGGATAAAAAGAAGGGGTGTGGTATAATGTCCACGAAAGCAATGAGCAGTGCGGAAAAACTCCAGCGGAAAGCTGCGTCGTGCTTGCACGTAAGCAGCTTTTTGTTGGAGTTTTACCATAGGGCGAAGCCCGTGAGAGAGAAGCCGCAAAGCGGATTCGAGCGCGCACTGCGGGGCAGCCCTCGGAGAAAAGCTTAAGGAAAGCAACGTTGTGCTTGCTCGAAAGCAGCTTTTTGCCGGAGTTTTACCATAGGGCGAAGCCCGTGAGAGAGAAGCCGCAAAGCGGATTCGAG